>JABDNT010000026.1 GCA_013043685.1 Flavobacteriaceae bacterium
TCCATGCATGATAATTGGACCAAAGATGTTAAGGGAATCTATTGGGCCCTCAAAAAAAGAAGAAAGGACAAAAAAAAGGACAAAAATCGAGAATCGGAATAGTCATGCGCAGGTATTCGCTTTTTACTATCATTTTACTTTGTTTCGCTATTCTTATAGTAGACATCCTGAGCTATTATTGGTTGCAACGCATAACTAAACTACACGCTTCTACCGATCTAAAATTGGTGATCGACATCTTATTCTGGTTCTTTACCATCGGTTTAATGAGCGCTATTATCATTTTAAAAATCCGGATGGATAGCATTAGCGCACTTCGCAGACAACGGCTTATTTCTTCACTTTATGGCCTCGCAGTGGCTTCATTTGCTCCCAAGCTTATTTTTGTAATTGTTTTTTCCATTCTTACTGCTATTAATTATGTCTTTTCTGAAGAAGCTTCAATAATCGTTGTTCCCATAATCGGTTTGCTGTCCGGTATAATCCCTTTCGTGATGATCGTCTACGCGATATTCGTATCCCTGTATCGTTTCAGGCTGAACAATGTGAACCTGATTTTCGAAAACTTACCCGAAAATTTCGATGGTGTACGTATTGTGCAAATTTCGGATCTGCACCTGGGTAGTTTCAACCGCCGGTATCATATACTGGAACGGGCATTCGACAAAATAAATGACTTGAATCCGGATTATATATTTTTTACGGGAGACCTTGTAAATAACTATGCCTGGGAATTGGAAGGATGGGAATCGCTCTTTCTGAAACTGAAAGCAAACAGAGGGAAGTTTTCAGTGTTTGGAAACCATGACTACGGAGATTACAGTGAGTGGCCATCGGAAGAGGCCAAAGAAGAAAATCTGAATGGTATAAAGAATTTTTATCAAGCCACTAATTTCAAACTCTTACTGAACGAAACTCATCTGGACCGAATTGGTGATGATCAAATAGCATTGATAGGGGTTGAAAATTGGGGGAATCCACCTTTCAAACAGTATGGCGACCTCGAAAAAGCGGCCAGGGCTGCTCAATTTGCACCATTCAGGATTCTGCTGTCACATGATCCCACGCACTGGGCCGAAGAAGTTGCGGGGAAGGTGGACATAGCGCTAACCCTTTCGGGGCATACTCATGGTATGCAGGCCGGGATTCGTTATAGGAACAAGCAATGGAGTCCGGCGAAACTGAAATACAAACATTGGGCAGGTCTTTATGAAGAAAAAGGGCAATATCTCTATGTGAATCGGGGTATGGGATGGATGGGATTTCCCGGTCGGATTGGTATGCGCCCCGAGGTAACATTGTTCAAGTTAAAGACTGTTCTGAAGAATGAAGAAGCGGAATTATCTATTTTGGATGGATATCCGCTCGCTGAGCAAGCGCCAGGTGTAGCCTAGCTCACTTTCCTTATCCAGATCGAACACAGAATAATAGCGATGCATCCGACTGGGGTTCGTTGGGTCCACTGAGATCGGTTGCAGTGTGTCCGGCTTATTTTCTTTATGTATGGCCCATCCGTTTACCACTTGTACCCACTCATTATTCTTAAGTAAATACAAATAGTACTTGTTAAAATTAGGATCTTTTATCACCGATGTAACCAGCAACAGATCACTATCGAATTCAGGGAATCGAAGCGACATAATTTCAGCTCCATAACTTTCTTCGATCTCGAGGGATGGAGCGTAATCGTTTTCAAATTTAATGAGGGTACTGGCATCAACCGTATTCACATTATTCACATATCCGTAGAAGGCGGGAATTCCTGCCATGTAGTTTGCGGTTACAGCATCCTCCGGAATTGCAGGTTCGATAATAATTTCCTTGTTAGTGTTCGGGACCACGGTAGTGGTGTCACTATTAATGATCACAGTAGTAGATTTCTGGGGTGGTGTTCCACAACTTAAAAGCAGGAACACCAGGATTGGGGCAAGAATAAATTTCATTAGATCTTAAACGTAATAACCGGCATATTCGCATGGTTCACCATATCTTCACTTATACTGCCGTTGAAGAAATGGGACAAGCCTTTACGGCCGTGCGTGCTCATTCCGATGAGCTGTGCATTTATCTCTTTAGCGAAATTGAGAATACCCTTTTCAACAGAGGTATCGTTATAAATATTCAAGGTGTAATTCACGGCTGCTGAACCTCTCACAAAAGCCTCCATCAGCTCACGGGCTTCTGCTGTGGTTTTAAATCCGCTGGGAGTATTGATCAACAGTAAATGTATGTGTGCTCCCATAGCCTTAGCAAACTTTTGAGCCTGCATAAAAGGTTTGCGGCATTCCTCAGAAAAGTCTGTTGCGAACACAAAATCGCGCACGTCAAATTGATCGTGGTCGTTCTTTATAACCAGCACAGGTATACTTGATGTGCGTACCACTTTCTCGGTATTACTTCCTATAAACATTTCTTTGAAGCCACTGGAACCGTGCGATCCCATTATAATAAGTTCGATGTCATGCCTGTCTACAACCTCTCTGATATCATCATAAATTTCTCCATGCCCTATGGTTTCATGAATGCTCAAATTTTGAAGGAACGGTTTTTTCAATAATTCTTCGAATCGTTTTTCCGCCAGTCTTATAAAGTATATGGCTTCTGGTAAACTTTGGGTGTCCCCTGTATTCGCGAGATGAATTGGAATCTCCGTGCTGTGCAGCAAGTAAATCTCCGCTTCGTTCTTGGCGGCCATTTTGGCCGCAATCTTTAAAGCGTTTTCAGCTTGTTTTGAAAAATCGGTCGGGACAAGAATTCTTTTCATGAATGGTCGGGATTACTAGTTGATTTCCATATATGAAGATACGAAAAATTTATCGGTTGACATTTGCTTTTATAATAGAAAAATATATGCTATATTTGCAGCGAATTTGGTACGTAACAAGCCGAGGGGACAATAAGTCCCCTCTTTTTATAGCCAAAAATAATGCGAGAGATAGTAGTAGAATTATTGAAGGAAGCATTAGAGCAAAAACCGGGGCTGTTTTTGATCGATTTGAACATTTCCGAAACCAATCAGATTCGAGTAATAATTGATGGTGATGAAGGAGTAAAGGTGCAGGATTGTATTGACATAAGCAGGGCGATTGAACATAATCTGGACAGGGAAGACCAGGATTTTTCCCTGGAGGTCCATTCGGCTGGAGTTTCGGAACCACTTACTTTAATGCGTCAGTACAAGAAGAACATCGGCCGGAAACTGAAAGTGAAGACATCAGAAGAAACGATTGAAGGAAATCTTACGAAAGCGGACGATACTTCTATCACGCTGCATTGGAAAACTCGTGAACCAAAACCTATAGGCAAAGGAAAAGTAACCGTGCAGAAAGAAGCGGTAATACCTTATAGCGATATTGTTGAAGCAAAAGTGATGATAACATTTAACTAGAATGACATGGAAAATTTAGCGTTAATCGAATCCTTTTCAGAATTTAAGGATGACAAACTCATAGACAGGGTAACGCTTATGGCGATACTTGAAGACGTTTTCAGAAACGCTTTAAAGAAAAAGTATGGGAGTGATGAAAATTTCGATATCATTATTAATCCCGATAAAGGTGACCTTGAGATCTGGAGGAACCGGGTTGTGGTTGCCGATGGTGAAGTAGAGGATGAGAATGAGGAAATTTCCCTTTCCGAAGCACAAAAGATTGAAGAGGATTTTGAAATAGGGGAAGATGTATCGGAAGAAGTGAAACTGATCGATCTGGGAAGACGTTCCATTCTGGCCCTTCGCCAAAACCTTATTTCGAAAATACACGAGCACGATAATACAAACATATACAAGCAGTTCAAGGAACTCGAAGGAGAGATATATACAGCCGAAGTCCATCATATCCGCCATAGAGCGGTCATTCTGCTGGATGATGAAGGCAATGAGATCATCCTTCCTAAAGACAAGCAAATCCCGTCCGATTTCTTCAGAAAAGGAGATAATGTTCGCGGAATTATTGAAAGTGTGGAACTAAAAGGAAACAAGCCTTCCATTATCATGTCGAGGGCAAACCCTGTATTCCTGGAAAAACTATTTGAACAGGAAATCCCTGAAGTTTTTGACGGACTCATCACCGTGAAGAAAGTTGTTAGAATTCCGGGAGAGAAAGCCAAAGTGGCTGTTGATTCCTACGACGACCGAATCGATCCTGTAGGAGCTTGTGTGGGGATGAAGGGTTCCCGAATCCATGGTATCGTTCGCGAATTAGGGAATGAGAATATCGATGTGATCAATTATACAAACAACCTGAACCTTTTTATAACTCGGGCTTTAAGTCCGGCGAGAGTTACCGCAATTAATATCGATGAGGAAAGTAAGCGTGCCGAAGTGATTCTTAAACCCGAAGAAGTATCAAAAGCAATTGGTCGTGGTGGTCATAATATCCGACTTGCAGGTCAGTTAACAGGTTATGAGATAGATGTGCTTCGCGAAGGTGCAGAAGAAGATGTGGAGCTAAGAGAATTCTCCGATGAGATAGAAGAATGGATCATCGCTGAATTTCATAAAATTGGACTGGATACTGCCAAAAGTGTACTGGAACACGATCTTGATGATCTTGTTAAACGTACCGATCTTGAGCAGGAGACCATTCAGGAAGTTATCAATATATTAAAAGAAGAATTTGAAGAGTAGAAAAAAGATTAACTACTTTTATACAGATTTTTATAATTAGGAGAAAGCATTTTTATGGCTGAAGTAAAAACAATGAGGCTTAGTAAAGTACTTCGAGAATTCAATATCTCGCTGGATCGTGCCGTGGAATTCTTAAGTTCCAAAGGTTATGAGGTGGAGGCGCGTCCTACTACCAAGATCACAGCCGAGGAATACGAAGTGCTTTTCGATGAGTTCCAAACAGATAAGAGTAAGAAGGTTGCTTCCAAGGAGGTTGGAGAAGAAAAGAGGAAAGAAAAGGAAGAACTCAGAATTGCTCGTGAAAAGGAACTGGAAGATAAAGAAAAAAAACAGGCCTCCAGAGTTATTAAAGCTGAAGCTAAGCTAGATGGCCCAAAACAAGTGGGCAAGATAGAACTGGACGATAAGAAACCTAAAAAAGAAGAAGTTAAGGAAGAAGAGTCTCCGGTAGAAGCAAAAGAAGAGGTTGTTGCGGAAGCGCCTAAAACTAAGGCTAAAACAACTGCAAAAAAGAAAAAAGAAAAAGTTGTTGAAGCAGAAGCACCTGCTGAAGAAGAGGTTGTCGAAGAGAAAAAAATAGTAGAGACCGCCTATCAGAAACTGGATGGTCCTAATTTCACTGGAAAAAAGATTGACCTTTCGAAATTCAAAAAGCCTGAAAAGAAGAAAGAGGAGAAAAAAGAGGACAGTAAGGATAAAGAGAAAAAGAGTCGTCGAAGAAGAATAAGTAAAGAGCCTTCCAAGGGAGGCGGAAGTCATAGAGATAACCGAGGCCGCCGCGGACGTAGCAATGTTCCTAAGGAAGAGCCAAGTGAAGAAGAAGTGCAAAAGCAGGTGCGGGAGACCCTTGAAAAACTTCAGGGGAAATCTTCTAAAGGAAAGGGAGCCAAATATCGAAGGGAGAAAAGAGATATTCACCGGCAGAAGTCGGAAGAGGAATTGGCTCAGCAGGAAGCTGACAGTACCGTACTAAAAGTTACCGAATTTGTAACTGTAAGCGAGGTGGCAACAATGATGAATGTACCGGTAACACAGGTTATTTCAGCCTGTATGTCACTGGGAATGATGGTAACCATGAACCAGCGATTGGATGCGGAAACGCTAACTATTGTCGCCGATGAGTTTGGATACCAGGTTGAATTTGTAACAGCCGATATTGAAGAAGCAATTCATGAAGAAGAGGATTCACCTGAAGATTTGGAACCACGTGCACCAATTGTAACCGTAATGGGTCACGTTGACCATGGTAAGACTTCATTGCTTGATTATATCCGTGAAGAAAATGTAATAGCCGGAGAATCCGGGGGAATCACTCAGCACATAGGTGCTTATGGAGTGACCCTTGAAAATAATCAGAAAATTGCATTCCTTGATACTCCGGGTCACGAAGCGTTTACCGCTATGCGTGCACGTGGAGCTCAGGTAACGGATCTCGCTATTATTGTAATTGCGGCAGATGACGATATCATGCCACAGACAAAAGAAGCGATAAGTCATGCACAGGCGGCAGGAGTGCCAATAGTGTTTGCTATCAATAAAGTTGACAAACCGACAGCCAATCCGGAAAAGATCAAAGAAGGTCTGGCCAACATGAATTTACTGGTTGAAGATTGGGGTGGTAAGATCCAATCGCATGATATTTCTGCAAAAACAGGTGAAGGAGTTAACGATCTTCTGGAAAAAGTATTACTTGAAGCCGAGTTACTCGAGTTAAAGGCCAATCCTAACAGGAATGCCTACGGTACGGTGGTAGAAGCTTTCCTCGACAAAGGAAGAGGATATGTTTCTACTATTCTTGTTCAGGGTGGAACCCTAAATATTGGGGATTATGTGTTAGCCGGTCAACACAGTGGTAAAGTAAAAGCCATGCAGGACGAACGCGGTAAGAAGATCAAGAAAGCCGGGCCTTCTACTCCGGTATCGATCCTTGGATTGGACGGAGCACCACAGGCTGGAGATAAATTCAATGTATTTGAAGACGAGCGAGAAGCTAAGGATATTGCTAACAAGCGTATGCAACTGCAACGTGAGCAATCTGTAAGAACGCAACGTCATATTACCCTGGATGAAATTGGAAGGCGAATTGCCCTTGGCGATTTTAAAGAATTGAATATTATTCTGAAAGGTGATGTGGACGGATCTGTAGAAGCATTAACAGACTCTTTCCTGAAACTTTCTACGGAAGAAATTCAAGTGAATATTATACACAAAGGAGTAGGTGCTATCACCGAGAGTGATGTATTGCTCGCTTCTGCTTCCGATGCGGTCATTATTGGATTTAATGTTCGGCCGATGGGGAATGCGAGACAGATCGCCGACAAGGAAGAAATCGATATCCGAACGTATTCAATCATCTATGATGCCATCAACGATCTTAAGGACGCGATGGAAGGAATGCTGTCACCGGAACTGAGAGAAGAAATCACCGGTACAGCAGAGATCAGGGAGACATTCAAGATCTCTAAAGTAGGAACCATCGCAGGCTGTATGGTGACCATTGGAAAGATTTACCGTAACTCGGGTATCAGGTTGATTCGCGAGGGAGTTGTAGTCTTCACAGGGGAACTCGAATCGTTGAAACGATTTAAGGACGATGTGAAGGAAGTAGCAAAAGGATACGACTGTGGTATGCAAATCAAGAATTATAACGATATTAAAGAAGGAGACATTATTGAGGCCTTCCAGGAAGTTGAGGTTAAAAAGAAACTTTAATCCTGAATTTTAAAAACTAAGGCGGCCAGTGGCCGCCTTTTTTATTACAAGGATGAGGTCATTTCGAACGAATTGAGAAATCACACAACCTATTTCTTTGGAAAATCCGTACTGTACTTTATTTCTTCTATTTGGCGAATATGACGTTCACTGTGAGCCGACATAAATAGTACTACCTGATACGCATCTACTGTTCCAAATGGAAATTCCTGGACTCGATTTCTGAAATCAGCATCGCTGGAATTTACAAAGTCAATGTTCTTCAATCGAGCTGCTTTAAAGGCTTTAACGGTCGCTTCGTGCGAACCGTATTTACCGGTTGGTTCGAATGGTTTTTGTGTCTTAACTTTGTTGGACCTGTCTACCATCATAGCTATAAGATCTTTGTCTTCAACACTCACTTTATCTCTGTTTGCCGGATCGGCTTTGGTTTTAAGGAGTCCAAGCAGCATACCGGAGAAGGTATCTTCAGAGATCGCAATATGTTCAACACATTCTGCGATAGACCAGGATTCGGGTGTCATCTTGTAATTCAGTTGTGCCTCGCTCAGGCCGTGTAACGCGATCATCAGATGATCGTGTGAATTGGTCATTTCGGATATTGCCATCTCGCGTTCTTCTTTAGTAAGGCCACTTTCGGACTCGGAAAAACTGAGCAACAACATACACACAAATGGAAGGATTAGTCTTTTCATAATAAAGGATTTTTAAAGGATGTATAATTATCTATACTTAGACGAAGCTACATCCAAAACCTTGTGATGAATTAACCAATAAATTGATAATGTAAAGAAAAAAGGGATTTATGGCTGTTTCTCACTGCCCGCTACTTACTCTTTTTGCGTTCTGGTTTAAGTATGAATGCAGAGGAAAATTCACGCTGGATTTCAATAAGGGCTCTATCTGCTTCAAGACGTGTTGAGTAGTTACCCACCCAGACTTTGTAATTAGGGGTTTCGTACTCTATGGAAGCAGGCCATGCAGCGTACAAATTTCTGTATTTCTTGATCACGGAGTTTGCTTTATTGAGTTCTCCGTAATACAGTTGAATGGTATACCCATCGCTTAATTTGTTGTCCTTTTCCAAACTTTTCTTCAGTTTTAGCAATCGAGGAATTTGAGAGTCCTGATTCACTTTAACAGTGGCTTGCTGGGCTACCGCAATTTCAGAAGCAAAAACAATTAAAATACTGGAAATAAATATTTTAGGAATAATCGATAATCTCATGAATTAAGTTATTGAATGCAAATGTAAATCTTATAAACTTTACATTCGACTAATTTATTATTTAGAATAATTATAAATTAGTAGTTAACACTTTGTTTAGATTTCTAAAATCGATCTTATACCTTACTTTTGCACAGTTATTTTAGGCATGTAAACCGAGTACCAATCACGCTTATTTCATTAACCAAATACGTGCCAAACTTTTGACAATAATTAACCATTAGTATGATAAAGGTGAAGTTTCGTAATCTACCAACTCAATTGTCACTTCTGTTGTTAGCTCTTCTGCTAACGTTTTCAACAACCACATACGCACAGGAAGAATCTGCTGAGGCTGCCACTGAAGTTGCTCCGGCAACCGGAGAGGGTGATGCCGCCGCGGGGAAAACACTCTTCAACGCCAACTGTGCCGCCTGTCATAAACTGTACAAAAAAGGAGTAGGTCCGGCTTTGTTCGGAGTGGGTGATAAATATGATAAGGAATGGCTGTATTCCTGGATTCGGAATAGCCAGGAGTTGATCAAGTCTGGTGATGCCAAGGCGATCGCAATTTACGAAGAATATAACCAGTCAGTTATGACCGCCTTTCCGGCCCTTTCGGATGAGGATATCGACAATATTATAGCATATACGTATACCCCAAAACCTGAACCAACAGTTGCCACAACCGGAACTACCAATGTTGGAGGTGATGGCGAGGGCCCAACCAATAATATTATTCTGGCAGCACTGGCTCTTATTTTCCTGTTGCTTGTAGTGATGCTGATTTTGGTAAACAAAACATTGCGCAGGATTGCCGAGGCAAATGGCGTGGAATACGAAGAAGGTGAAAAGCGACTACCTATATGGAAGGCATTTGCGCAAAATCAGTTCCTTGTATTCGTTACGTCCGTTTTCTTGTTGTTGGCTTCTGCTTATTTCGCTTACGGATGGATGATGCAGGTTGGCATAGACCAGGGTTATGCACCGGTTCAGCCGATCCACTATTCACACAAAATACATGCAGGTGCAAACCAGATAGACTGTAATTACTGCCACAGTTCGGCACGAAAGAGTAAGCATTCAGGAATTCCTTCCTTAAATGTATGCATGAACTGTCATAAGAACATCGCCGAATATAACGGGGAAGAGGATCTGGAAAACGGTTACACCAAAGAATTCTACACTAACGAGATCAAGAAATTATACAAAGCGGTTGGCTGGGATGAGAATAATCAAGCTTATACGGGTGAAGAGGAACCTGTGAAATGGGTTCGAATTCACAACCTGCCGGACTTCGCTTACTTCAATCACTCGCAACACGTCACCGTTGCCGGTATCGAATGTCAGAAATGTCACGGTCCTGTCGAGGAAATGGAGATCATGTACCAGTTTTCTCCGCTTACCATGGGCTGGTGTATTAACTGTCACAGAGAGACCAATGTGGATCTTAAAGGCAATGAATACTACCAGAAGATTCACGAAGAACTTTCAAAAAAATATGGAGTTGACCAGTTAACAATCGCTCAAATGGGTGGACTGGAATGCGGTAAGTGTCACTATTAATTACGAATGAATAATATTTCAGATACGAATATGGCATCAAACAAGAAATACTGGAAAAGTGTTGAAGAGCTGAACGAAAACAGCTCTATTGTTGAGACGCTGAAACAAAATGAATTTGTTGAGGAGATCCCTACAGATGATTTCCTTGGGGATAAAGATACCCTCGAAGCTTCATCAACCACACGTCGCGATTTCTTAAAATATGTTGGTTTCACGACAGCAGCTGCCTCTTTAGCAGCTTGTGAAGGACCGGTAATTAAATCTATTCCTTACGTAGTGGCTCCGGACGAAATTGTACCGGGAGTGGCAAACTATTATGCCACGTCTATGGGTGATGGATTCGATTTTGCTAATGTTTTGGTTAAAACACGAGAAGGTCGTCCAATTAAAATAGAGCGCAATGATATGGCCGGGAACAGCGAGGTGAATGCCCGGGTTCAGGCTTCTGTTTTATCACTCTATGATAAAAACCGTTTGATGGCGCCGAAGGTGGCTGGAGAAGAAGTGAGCTGGGAAGACTTTGATGCGGGTTGTATAGCTACTATGAGCCAGATGACAGGGAAGGACGTAGTTCTTCTCACTCAGACATTTGCCAGCCCAACCACTGCCAAACTTATTCAGGAGTTCACAACTCAGTATCCAAATGTGCGTCAAGTAATTTATGATACGGTTTCTTCTTCTGAAGCTGCAGATGCATTTCAAACAAAATATGGAAGCCGCGGGTTGGCGGATTACGATTTCTCTAAAGCCGATGTGATTGTTTCCGTAGGAGCAGATATTTTAGGAGACTGGCAAGGTGGAGGATATTCTGCGGGTTATATAGAAAACCGCGTTCCGAAAAATGGAAAGATGTCTCGCCATATTCAGTTTGAGGCTAATATGACCTTATCTGGTGCAAACGCAGATAAACGTGTGCCGGTAAAGCCTTCGCTGCATAAACAAGTATTGATGGCGCTCACCGGAGGAAGTATGTCCGGATTGCCCGATAATGTTGCTGAGGCAGTAAGAAGTGCAAAAGCAGAACTAGATAGCGCAGGAGCGAAAGGTGTTATTGTAACCGGATTACAAGATGTTGCGGCTCAGTCAGCTGTTCTGAATTATAATGAAAGTAAAGGAAGTATGGCGATGGATACCGATAAGCCACGTCTTACCTCTATGGGAAATACAGCCGAAGTAACCGCCGTAATGAACGGTGTTATTTCAGGGAGTATTAAGGGATTGATCACCGTTGGTGTCGATCCTGTCTATTCATTCCCGAACGCCGCTTTTGCGGATGCGTATAAAAATCTTGAAATGTCGTTGGCTTTCGCCATGAAAGAAGATGCTACCGCTTCTCTCGCGAAAATGGTGGCAGCTACTCCTCACTATCTTGAAAGCTGGGGTGACATTCAAACAAAGAAAGGGTCTTTTGGTTTAGCCCAACCTACTATACGACCATTATTTAACACAAGACAATTCCAGGAATGTCTTTTAAAGTGGACAGAGAACGAGAAATCGTATTATGAATATCTACGTGAGAACTGGGAAACCAATATTCTCGCAGGTGAATCCTGGAACAAGGCTGTACAGGATGGAGTTTTTGAAGGTGATGTGGAATTGGAAATGCTGGAGACAACACCTGCAGCCAATGTAATGGAAACCGGAACTTCCGAAGGAGCTTTACTTCCAAATTCTCAGGAAGGTAGTATGGAACTTACATTATATACCAAGACTTCCATAGGTGACGGACAACAGGCTAATAACCCCTGGCTTCAGGAAATGCCAGACCCGATTTCAAGAGCGGCCTGGGATAACTATCTTACTGTTTCGGCAGCTGATGCAACTTCTCTGGGTCTTGAGAACTTTAATGTGGCAAATGGTGCGCTAAACGGAAGTTATGCGAACGTGACCATGGGTGATGTGACCATCGAGAATATTCCGGTGATCATTCAACCCGGGCAAGCAGTTGGATCTGTTGGATTGGCATTGGGTTATGGAAAAAGCGCAGCTATTCAATCTGAAATGCAGACTGGAGTAAATGCTTATGCCCTGTATAACAACTTCAATTCAGTTCAAAATGTAAGTGTGAGTAAGGCTGGCGGGATTCATGAATTTGCCTGCGTTCAGCTTCAAAATACAATGATGGGTCGTGATATTATTCGCGAGACCACATTAGAGATATTCAATACCAGGGATGCTGAGGAATGGAACGCGATTCCAATGGTTTCCAAAGATCATCTTGAAATTCCGGTAACCTCTCCGGATGCGGATCTGTGGGATTCTTTTGATCGCTCCATAGGGCATCATTTCAATTTATCCATCGACCTTAATGCCTGCACGGGATGTGGTGCATGTGTGATCGCATGTAACGCAGAGAACAATGTGCCTGTTGTAGGTAAGGATGAGATTCGAAAAAGTAGAAGTATGCACTGGTTGCGTATCGACAGGTACTACTCGAGTCAGGAGTCATTCGCTGTCGACTTCGATAAGAAAGAAAATATTTCAGGTCTTGGAAGTTCGCTTTCAGAATTCGCAGAATTGGAACAGGCTTCTGAGAATCCTCAGGTAGCGTTCCAGCCGGTAATGTGCCAGCACTGTAACCATGCTCCATGTGAAACTGTTTGTCCGGTGGCTGCCACCTCTCACGGTCGTCAGGGGCAAAACCATATGGCGTATAACCGATGTGTAGGAACACGGTATTGTGCAAACAACTGTCCTTATAAAGTACGTCGATTCAACTGGTTCCTTTACGCAGAGAACGATGAATTCGACTACCACATGAATAACGACCTTGGAAGAATGGTTCTTAACCCTGATGTTGTGGTTCGTTCCAGAGGAGTAATGGAGAAGTGTTCTATGTGTATTCAAATGACACAGAAGACTATACTGGATGCGAAACGTGATGGCAGATCCATCAAGGACGGAGAATTTAAAACAGCTTGTTCTTCAGCATGTAATACCGGGGCAATAGTCTTCGGTGATGTGAATGACCATGAGAGTGAAATTTACAAGAAGAAGCATGACGATAGAATGTATCACTTACTTGAAGCTGTAGGTACCAAACCAAATGTGGTGTACCAGGCACAGGTAAGAAATACCAAAGAAGCTTAAAATAACTAACTAAGAAATAGTAAATAAAGATATGGCGTCGCATTACGAAGCACCTATTAGAAAACCTCTAGTTCTTGGAGAGAAATCTTACCATGATGTATCAGTGGACGTTGCCGCTCCGGTTGAAGGAAAGGCAAACAGAGCCTGGTGGATCGTCTTTGGAATCTCACTTGCAGCTTTCCTTTGGGGAGTAGGATGTATTATTTACACCATTTCCACAGGGATTGGGGTTTGGGGTCTTAATCCAACGGTGAACTGGGCCTGGGATATTACCAACTTCGTATGGTGGGTAGGTATTGGTCACGCGGGAACCCTAATTTCCGCAGTACTTTTACTATTCCGTCAGAAATGGAGAATGGCGATTAACCGTTCCGCGGAAGCGATGACCATCTTCTCTGTGATCCAGGCGGGATTGTTCCCAATTATCCACATGGGTAGGCCATGGCTGGCATATTGGGTATTACCCATTCCGAACCAATTCGGTTCTTTATGGGTAAACTTTAACTCACCACTGCTTTGGGATGTATTTGCGATCTCGACCTATCTTTCGGTTTCCTTAGTATTCTGGTGGACAGGTCTGTTACCAGATTTCGCCATGATACGTGATCGCGCGATAACCCCATTCACTAAAAGAGTATACAGTATATTATCGTTTGGATGGAGTGGACGCGCCAAGGACTGGCAACGTTTTGAAGAAGTATCCTTAGTACTTGCCGGATTGGCAACACCACTGGTACTTTCGGTACACACTATTGTATCCTTCGACTTCGCCACATCGGTGATCCCTGGATGGCATACCACCATCTTCCCGCCATATTTCGTTGCGGGAGCGATCTTCTCAGGATTCGCAATGGTACAGACTCTTCTTATTATTATGAGAAAGGTTTCCCACCTCGAGGATTATATAACCATACAGCACATTGAATTGATGAACATCGTAATTATGATCACCGGATCCATTGTGGGGGTGGCCTATATCACGGAGTTGTTCATCGCATGGTATTCGGGTGTGGAATACGAACAGTATGCATTCCTGAATCGTGCAACCGGACCGTATTGGTGGGCATATTGGGCAATGATGACCTGTAACGTATTCTCACCACAGTTCATGTGGTTCAAAAAATTACGTACCAGTATCATGTTCTCGTTCTTCATTTCTATTGTAGTGAACATCGGAATGTGGTTTGAGCGTTTTGTGATCATTGTTACGTCATTACACCGCGACTATCTTCCATCCTCATGGACGATGTTCTCGCCAACCTTTGTCGATATAGGTATCTTCATCGGAACGGTTGGATTCTTCTTTGTTTTGTTCCTGTTATACGCAAGGACCTTCCCGGTTATTGCCCAGGCAGAAGTAAAATCAATACTTAAAGGATCGGGAGAGAGCTACAAAAGATTACGTGCAGAGCATGGTGATGATGTGAAGCATTACAAATTACCTGAAGTTAGTGACAGAACTGTGAGGTCAGGGGATTCGGATGAAGGCCGGGCTTTAGAAGACAATTCAGAAAAAGTTAATAACCTGCTAAGCGGTATCGGCACTTTCGATCCGGAAACACAAACGGCAGATGATCTTAAATTGATTAGTGGTGTTGGACCGAAAATGGAAGAGAAACTACATCAGTTAGGAATTTTCACCTTTGACCAGGTGAGTAGAATGACCGACAGAGAATATGACCTGTTAGATAGTATAATTGAAGAATTCCCTGGCAGAGCAAAACGTGATGACTGGGCTGGACAGGCAAGTAAACTTAAAAATAATTCATAGCTATGGCATCGAAAGTGATACACGCTATTTATAACGATGATGACATCCTTCTCAATGCAGTGAAGCAGGTAAGAAGTGAGCATTATCATATAGAAGAAATTTACACGCCGTTTCCGGTTCATGGACTTGAAAAAGCAATGGGACTGGCAGATACTCGTATCGCCATAACTTCTTTCCTGTATGGTTTACTTGGGCTTGCAGTGGCCATTATTATGATGAATTATATCATGATCCAGGATTGGCCTCAGGATATTGGTGGAAAACCTAGTTTTAGCTATATCGAGAATATGCCCGCATTCGTTCCAATTATGTTCGAAATGACCGTGTTTTTTGCAGCTCACCTGATGGTAATTACTTTCTATATGAGAAGTAAGCTATGGCCGTTTAAGAAAGCAGAGAATCCAGATGTACGAACTACAGATGACCACTTTTTGATGGCAGTTGATACGGGGAATCACGATGTGGAGAAAATGACAAAGTTTTTATACAACACAGGTGCATTGGAAATTAGTTTAATTGAAAATGACGAAGACGACCATTAATATGAAGAAAGCGATCCACATTAGTATTGTTATTATTGCTTCGTTAGCAATGGTATCCTGTTTCGATTCCAATAGTCCGAACTACCAGTATATGAACAACATGTACGAGCCGGTGGGATATGAGACTTATGGAGAATATGAGATTTTCGAAAATGAAATGGAGGCGAAATTACCAGCCGAAGGATCTATCCCTCGGGGGTGGATGCCTTATGAATATGAAAATTCTACCGCTGGTTTAGAGCAGGCGAGAGCCGAATTGAAGATGACACTTCCGGTAACCGAAGAGCATCTTGAAAGAGGAGAAGAATTATATGAAATTTACTGTGCGGTTTGTCACGGAACAAAAGGTGACGGACAAGGGATCCTAATGCAACGTGAAAAGTTTCTGGGAATTCCGAGTTATGCCGATCCGGGACGTAATATTACCGAAGGAAGTATTTATCATGTTCAGATGTATGGCCTTAATTCAATGGGATCATATGCATCGCAAACCAATGAATTAGAACGTTGGCAGATTACCCAGCACGTGATGAATTTAATGGCTGCCCTTAAGGGAGAGCCGGCTTTAGAACTTTCTTCTGATAGTGAAGGAGAAGCTGAAGTTGCCGGTGATATGACAGAAGGTGAAGCTGAAACTGTTGAAACCGAAGAAACTAACTAAAGAATAAGAGAATAGCTAAAGATATGTATACGCTACCCAATAAATTAAAACTGTTCGCAATTATCTTTATGGTAGTTGGTGCCGTAGGAATCGTTTCCGGATTCTTGATGGCTCCTAAGACAACTTCCGAAGTAAAGGAAATGATGGCCGATGGCCATGGTGATGGTCATGAAGGTGATCATGCTGTTGCAGATGAAAGCCATAGTGTAGCTCAGGCTGAGGAAGCTCACGATGATGAAGCTCATTATGAACATGTGCTACACCAGATGCAGAACAGGCCCTGGTCCGCTTTGTATATTGCCTCGTTCTTCTTTTTCATGATTGCCCTTGGAACTTTGGCATTTTACGCTATTCAGTATGCTGCCCAGGCAGGTTGGTCGCCCGTTCTATTCCGCGTTATGGAGGGAATCACTGCTTACCTACCGGTTGCATCCGTAATTATTATAGTACTATTATTACTCTCTGCTTTCCATATGAATCATATCTTCCATTGGATGGATCCCGAATTGGTGAATCCTGAAAGTGAACATTACGACAAGTTGATCGCCGGTAAAAGTGGATTCTTAAATGTTCCATTCTTTCTTATCAGGGCTCTGATATTCCTGGGAGGATGGAATCTATACCGATATATCTCCAGGAGAAACTCCTTGCGTGATGATAATGCCGAAGATAACCGTTGGTTTAAAAAGAACTTCAAAGCTTCTGCTGGATTCCTGGTATTCTTTATAGTAACAGAATCTATGATGAGCTGGGACTGGATCATGAGTTTCGATCCGCACTGGTTCTCTACCCTATTCGGTTGGTATGTGTTTGCCGGAATGATGGTAAGCGCAATAACCGTAATCGCTATGGTAACCATTGTGTTGAAGTCGCAAGGTTATCTGGAACATGTGAATGATAGTCATATACATGATTTGGCTAAATACATGTTTGGATTCAGTATTTTCTGGACCTATCTATGGTTCTCACAATTCATGCTGATCTGGTATTCAAACATACCGGAAGAAGTAACTTATTTCGTCACCCGTATTGAGGATTACAACTTGCTATTCTTCGGAATGGTAGTAATGAATTTCGTATTCCCTGTGTTAATGCTAATGAACAGTGATTACAAACGTGTCAACTGGTTTGTAATATTAACAGGAATCGTTATTTTGGTTGGACACTATATAGACGTATTCAATATGGTGATGCCCGCTACAGTTGGTGCTTCTTGGTTTGTAGGATTACCCGAAATAGGAGCTGTGATGTTTTTCTTTGGACTATTTGTACTGGTTGTGTTCTCGGCGCTTACCAAAGCACCTTTACTCGTTAAGCACAATCCGTTTATTAAGGAGAGTAAACATTTTCATTATTAATAAAATTTTAGAAGACAGATAACGATGACCGCATTTTTAGTTGTATTAGTAATCATTCTTTTTGGTGTTGCCGTCATGCAGATGAGCAGGATATTTAAAATGTCCCGTCAGCAGTCCAATACTTCCGAAATAGCCAACGATAAAGATAATAATACGCATGGTTGGTTAATGTTAGCCTTCGTGTTGTTCATCTACGCTCTTTGTATATATTCATTCTATGAGTGGGGTGATGTGATGCTTCCAAGATCAGCATCCGAGCACGGAGTTGAGATCGACCAGCTGTGGTTGATATCCATGATAATCATCTTCGTTGTAGGTATAATCACTCAATGGTTACTTCATTATTTTGCCTTTAAATACAGAGGGGAAAAAAGTCAGAAAGCCACATTTTATGCAGACAATGACAGGTTGGAGTTTATCTGGACTATAATTCCGGTGATCGTATTGGCCGGCCTTATTATCTATGGCTTGTTTACATGGACCGATATCATGAATATCGACACAGATGATGATCCGCTGGTAGTAGAACTTTATGCATATCAATTTGATTGGCGTGCACGGTACGGAGGTGAAGATAACACCCTGGGTGAAGCGAATGTACGATTGATAGAAGGAATAAACCAATTAGGGGTTGACGCTTCCGATCCTTACGCACAGGACGATGTAATTGTTAATGAACTACACCTTCCAAAGGGAAGAAAGATATTATTCAAGATGCGTTCACAGGATGTATTGCATTCAGCCTATATGCCGCATTTCCGTGCTCAGATGAACTGTGTTCCGGGGATGATCACACAATTTTCATTTACACCTACTTTGACGACGGAAGAGATGCGGGCCACAGATGAAATGAGAGATAAGGTTCAAAAGATCAATAAAATAAGAACTGAGAACAATATTGCACTTGCTGCTGCCGGTGAGGAGCAATTGGAAATGTACGAATTTGATTATCTTCTGCTTTGTAATAAGATTTGTGGAAACAGTCATTACAATATGCAAATGAAGATCATTGTTGAAGATGAAGAAGACTTCAATGCATGGATGAAAGAGCAACAAACGCTCGCAACAGTATTAAAACAATAAAAAAATTAGCTTAAAAAGATATGTCAGCACACGCAGAAGCACACGTAGTAGATCATCACGATGATCACGGGCATCATCACAAAGAAACGTTCGTAACTAAATATATTTTTAGTCAGGACCACAAAATGATCTCCAAACAATACCTGATCACAGGTTTGTTTATGGGTATAATAGGTATTGCGATGTCTATCCTGTTCAGGTTACAACTGGCCTGGCCGGAAGAACCCTTTACGGTACTTGAAATATTTTTAGGAAAATGGGCCGAAGGCGGCGTTATGGACCCCAGTGTATACCTTGCGCTAGTTACTATCCACGGTACCATCATGGTATTCTTTGTGCTTACTGCCGGACTGAGTGGCACCTTCAGTAACCTTTTAATTCCCCTTCAGATCGGTGCCAGGGATATGGCATCCGGATTCCTGAACATGATATCGTACTGGTTATTTTTTCTGTCCAGTGTGATAATGGTGTTTTCCTTATTCGTTGAGGCAGGCCCTGCATCTGCCGGGTGGACTATTTATCCTCCTTTAAGTGCATTACCACAGGCGATACCTGGATCTGGAGCTGGTATGACTTTATGGTTGGTGTCGATGGCAATATTTATTGCTTCCTCGCTACTAGGTTCACTTAATTATATCGTTACCGTACTGAACCTAAGAACCAAGGGAATGTCGATGACTCGCCTTCCTCTTACTATCTGGGCTTTCTTTGTAACTGCTATTATTGGGGTAGTATCGTTCCCGGTTCTTCTATCTGCAGCCTTAATGCTAATAATGGACCGAAGTTTCGGAACCTCTTTCTTCCTGTCCGATATTTATATCGCCGGTGAAGTATTACACAACCAGGGTGGTTCACCAGTACTTTTTGAACACTTGTTCTGGTTTCTGGGTCACCCCGAAGTATATATCGTATTATTGCCCGCACTGGGTATAACGTCAGAAGTTATTGCAACCAATGCCAGAAAACCGATCTTCGGATACCGAGCCATGGTGGCGTCTATTTTGGCGATTGCCTTTTTGTCGACAATTGTTTGGGGACACCATATGTTTATTTCCGGGATGAACCCATTCCTGGGATCTGTATTTACATTTACAACCCTGCTTATTGCGATTCCTTCTGCGGTAAAAGCATTTAACTATATTACTACCCTTTGGAAGGGTAACCTGCAGCTCAATCCCGCCATGTTATTTTCCATAGCATTGGTATCTACCTTCATTACAGGAGGACTTACCGGGATCATTCTGGGGGACAGCGCTTTGGATATTAACGTTCACGACACGTATTTCGTGGTAGCTCACTTCCACCTTGTAATGGGTATATCTGCCTTATATGGACTATTCGCGGGTGTATACCACTGGTTCCCGAAAATGTTCGAGAGCCGAATGATGAATAAGAATTTAGGATATGTGCACTTCTGGGTCACGGCGGTTGGTGCCTATGGTGTCTTTTTCCCGATGCATTTTATTGGGATGGCCGGACTTCCAAGACGTTATTACAACAACACCAATTTCCCGTATTTTGACGATCTAACCGATGTGAACGTAGTGATCACCATATTCGCAATCATCACTTCGGCAGCACAGCTTGTATTCCTTTACAATTTCATCCATTCTATGTTCTATGGGAAGAAAGGTCCTCAGAACCCGTGGAAATCAAATACACTGGAATGGACGGCACCGATCAAGCATATTCACGGAAATTGGGATGGACCTATTCCGCACGTGCACCGATGGGCATACGATTACAGTAAGCTCAATATGGACGAAAGTGACTACGTGATCCCGGGACAGGATTATGCGCCGCAGCATCTACCACTTCAGGAGAACGAAGAAGAAATGCATCATTAACGATCATAGATAGAATAAAAAAAACCCTCTCCTTTCCGAGAGGGTTTTTTAGTAACTTGCTTTTCCTAACCAATTAATCTTTCCTTGGAAACTCTCAAGAAGATCTTTCGCTATTTGCCGCAAGCCGTTGCCGGGAAAGAACAGGATTTCACATCAGGGAGTATCCGCAAAGCTATTTTCCTGCTATCGGTTCCCATGGTATTGGAAATGATGATGGAATCTGTATTCTTCCTGGTGGATGCTTATTTTGTTTCCAGCCTGGGCGCAAATGCCATAGCTACGGTAGGACTCACAGAATCTGTGCTCACACTTGTCTACGCTATTGCTATTGGACTCAGTATGGGAGTTACAGCTATAGTGGCGAGAAGGATAGGTGAGAAAAATGTTCCCGGGGCCTCCAAAGCCGCCGTACAATCTATTTTTCTCGGGATAGTACTGGCAGCCCTGGTAAGTGTGATCGGTATAATTTTTCCGAAGGAAATATTAGGGCTAATGGGAGGGGAGCCGGAATTGATCGCCCAGGGGTATGGATATACGCAGATACTTCTTGGTGGTAATGTAACCATAATGCTACTGTTTATCATCAATGCAATTTTCAGGGGAGCCGGTGATGCTTCTGTGGCAATGAAGGTCTTAATATTTTCCAATTTGCTGAACATCATCCTGGACCCGATGTTTATTTTCGGATTTGGGCCAATTCCGGCGTTTGGAGTAAAGGGCGCGGCAATAGCAACGACCATAGGAAGAGGTAGTGCGGTGATTCTTCAGCTGGTTATTCTGTTTTACGGCTGGAGCCGAATTAAAGTAAGATTGAAGGATATTGTATTCAGAGCTGGAATAATGCTCAATCTCATTCGAGTTTCCCTGGGAGGAATAGGGCAATTTATCATTGGAACTTCCAGTTGGGTATTCCTTATGCGAATAATGGCCGAATTTGGAAGTGAGGTTTTGGCGGGTTACACAATCGCCATCAGGGTACTAATGTTTACCTTAATGCCATCCTGGGGAATGAGTAACGCAGCTGCAACTTTAGTTGGTCAGAATCTGGGTGCCGAGAAACCTGAGCGAGCGGAGACATCTGTATGGAAAACG
Source organism: Flavobacteriaceae bacterium (assembly GCA_013043685.1). Taxonomy (GTDB): domain Bacteria; phylum Bacteroidota; class Bacteroidia; order Flavobacteriales; family Flavobacteriaceae; genus Pukyongia. The sequence goes on from JABDNT010000026.1 coordinate 21,557, forward strand.
GGAAAATACAATGCCTGGTTTATGGCGGCTGTTTCGATTTTCTATTTAATTTGTGCTGAAATGATTCTGAAAATATTCAGTTATGACCCGTCGGTGATCGAAAATGGCGCCCTAAGCTTGCGTATTATCGCTGCGGGATACGTGTTTTATGCATACGGAATGGTGATCATCCAGGCATTTAACGGAGCAGGTAACACTCGTACCCCTACTATTATTAATTTCTTCTGTTTCTGGTTATTCCAACTTCCATTTGCCTACCTGGCGGCTATCGTCTTTAACTGGGGAGTTACAGGTGTATTGGTTGCTATTACCACTGCGGAAGTGCTCATTGCCGTCTTTGGTATCGTTTGGTTTCGAAAGGGAAAATGGAAATCTGTGCAAGTCTAGTTTCTCCAAACTTATTGTATCGTTTACGTGATTTCACGTATATGATTGAGTGTTCTTTCCTCTTATCTTTGAGATATTAATACCAGTTTTTGGCAATTTGGGGAGATTGCTACTCAGTGAAAGCCGTGCATTAGCATCGGCTTTTGCTTTCTCTGAAACAAATCAATAGGCAGTATTATTGCTCTTTGTATATTTGTGATATGAATGAACACCTGGATCCTACCGGAGAACACCTAACCCCTCAGGAACTCGATATTGAAAAGAAACTTCGGCCCTTAACTTTCGACGATTTTACGGGTCAGGATCAGGCATTAGAGAATCTACGGATCTTCGTGCAGGCAGCAAACTTACGAGATGAAGCGCTTGACCATACATTATTTCACGGCCCTCCGGGTTTGGGAAAGACCACCCTCGCACATATCCTGGCGAACGAATTGGAAGTAGCAATAAAAGTAACCTCCGGTCCTGTGCTGGATAAACCCGGAGATCTTGCGGGCTTGCTCACAAATCTTGAGGAACGTGATGTTTTATTCATAGATGAAATTCATCGTTTGAGTCCGATAGTAGAAGAATATTTGTATTCTGCCATGGAGGACTATAAGATCGATATCATGATCGAAACGGGACCAAATGCCAGAACTGTTCAGATTAACTTAAATCCGTTTACCCTGGTAGGAGCCACTACTCGTTCCGGCTTGCTTACGGCTCCCATGCGTGCCCGTTTTGGGATCGCTTCCCGGTTAAACTATTATTCAAACGACGTGCTAACTACAATTGTACAACGAAGTGCCGGGATATTAAAAATGCCTATATCCATGGAAGCTGCCATTGAAATTGCAGGGAGGAGTAGGGGCACACCAAGAATTGCCAATGCGCTATTGCGAAGAGTACGCGACTTTGCCCAGATCAAAGGGGATGGGAATATCGATATAAAAATTGCGAAGTATGCGCTGGAGGCATTGCATGTTGATACTCATGGACTGGATGAAATGGATAATAAGATCTTAACTACGCTCATCGATAAGTTTAAGGGCGGCCCCGTAGGGATAACTACTCTGGCCACCGCGGTTTCTGAAAGCAGCGAGACCATAGAAGAAGTGTACGAACCCTTCCTGATCCAGCAGGGCTTTATTGTCAGAACTCCCAGGGGACGTGAAGTAACCGAAGCTGCTTATAAGCATCTTGGAAAATTGAAAGGTGGAACCCAGGGCGGCTTGTTTTAAATGGAATTCCCCCGAGCGCAGTCGAGGGGTTGATAGAAATGCGATAACTTATGAGGTCTCGACTGCGCTCGACCGGACAGCAGAATGCCCAAAAAGCAAAAAACATACAACTATCCGGAGAGGCTGCCATTACTGAAATTCTTTCTGAATGCCGAGGCAATCCGGAAAAACCCGATTCCTTTCCATAGACAGTTTTTCAACTCCTATGGAGATACCTTTTCGGTAAAATTGGGAAGAAAGAAACACATCATGCTCTCAAGGGACAAAGAGGTGGTTCAATACATTCTTCAGAAGAATCACAAGAATTACTATAAATCTACCATTCAGACCAAATATTTGTCCAAATACCTTGGTATGGGATTGCTTACCGCCAACGGGGAATTTTGGCTAAAGCAACGACGTCTGATTCAGCCTGCTTTTCATAAAAAAAAGATGGATAGCCTGGTGGATATTATGCAGCAGACCATAGAAGACGAGCTTGAAAATTTACCTTCAGACGCCACCACAGATGTTTTCAATGTTATGAATCAATTGGCATTTAATGTAGTGGCCAATTCACTTTTCAACCTCAGTGTTACAGGCAATGAATTGAAAAGGCTTCAAAAGATTATTCAGGAAATACAGTTGTTCCTTGTAAAAGAAGTTCGATTGCCTCATAAAGGCTGGTGGTTTAAATTAAGCGGCCAGGTAAGGAAACATAAACTGCTGGCAGAAGAAAGCAGGAGTATTATTAGAAAGATCATTGAAGACCGCAAAGCTTCGAATGAAACACATGACGATCTGCTTGACATGTTGCTCGCGACACGCTATGAAGATACAGGAGAACCCATGAGCACCAAACAACTTATCGATGAGATCTCTATCCTGTTTGTAGCAGGGCATGAAACCACGGCAAATGCCCTGGCCTTTACATCTTTTCTCCTTGCGAAGCATCAAGATATACAGCGAAAAGTTTTTGAAGAGGTAAGTGCGGCAAGGGATGCGATGTCGGGCAGTCTCGAACAAATTAAAATGCTTCCATTTACCAAAGCCGTGATAGATGAGTCAATGCGATTATATCCCCCGGCATGGATCACAGACCGGGAAAATTTGGAAGACGACACCATCAAGGAGTATCATATCCGTGAGAATACCCTGGTAGGAGTTTCATTTTATGAACTACATCGCAATCCGAAATACTGGGAATCCCCGGATGAATTTATTCCCGAACGTTTTATGGGCGACCGAAGAAAAGAGACGACCGGGATCTACTTTCCATTTGGTGCGGGACCCCGGATGTGTATTGGGATGGGATTTGCTATCTACGAAATGGTACTGGCCGTGTCACATATGGTATATCACAACGAGCTTAGCACAAAGGTGACCGAAGCGAAAGTGAATCCGCTTATTACGCTCAAACCTATTGACCTTTTTGTCCATTTTAAAACAAGGGGCCATTGAATTCGAACCACCGGAAATACACGAAAATTATAAAAAACGAAGCTTCCAGACTGGGATTTCTGTCCTGTGGTATAAGTAAAGCCGAATTCCTGGAGGAAGAAGCACCCCGACTGGAAAAGTGGTTGAAAAATAACATGCATGGGCAGATGGGATACATGGAAAACCATTTCGATAAACGCCTGGATCCAACCAAACTAGTTCCCGGATCTAAAAGCGTGGTTTCTTTGTTGCTGAATTATTTTCCGAAGGAACAGCAGCGGTCCGATTCGTATAAGATCTCAAAATATGCTTACGGAACCGACTATCATTTTGTAATCAAAGACAAACTGAAACAATTGCTATACTTCATACAGCAGGAAATAGGAGATGTACAGGGCAGAGCTTTTGTAGATTCCGCTCCTGTACTGGATAAGGCCTGGGCAGCCCGAAGTGGCTTAGGTTGGATGGGAAAGCACAGTAATTTACTAACCAAACAGCTGGGGTCGTTCTATTTTATTGCCGAGTTGATCATTGACCTCGAATTGGAATACGACAACCCCATTACCGATCATTGTGGTAGTTGCACTGCCTGCATCGATGCTTGCCCTACCAAAGCAATTGTTGAACCCTATGTAGTGGATGGCAGTAAATGCATCTCCTATTTCACCATCGAACTCAAAAATGAGATCCCGCGGGATTACTCCGGTTCGTTCGACGACTGGATGTTTGGCTGTGATGTGTGCCAGGATGTTTGTCCCTGGAACCGGTTTAGCAAAGCGCATAGTGAACCACTGTTTAATCCGAAGCCTGAACTACTTCAAATGTCTAAAAAAGATTGGGAAGAGATTACTGAAGAAGTGTTTCAGAAAATATTCCAGAAAAGCGCGGTAAAGCGCACCGGATTCCAGGGCCTTACCAGGAACATCAACTACCTGAAAGATTAACTCCTAAATTTTCGTCAGTTCATGTATACTCTTAACTTTGTGTATAAGCACTTAGGATATGAGCAAGCAAAGTAAAAGAAGAGAAGCACTGTTATATCATGCCCGTCCAAGGCCTGGTAAGATAAAAGTAGTTCCCACTAAGAAATACGCCACCCAACGAGACCTTTCCCTGGCCTATTCTCCTGGCGTTGCAGAACCCTGCCTCGAAATTGAAAAAGATGTAAATAACGCTTATCGTTACACGAATAAGGGTAATCTTGTGGCCGTAATATCCAATGGTACAGCCGTATTAGGCCTTGGGAATATTGGTCCGGAAGCGTCGAAACCCGTTATGGAAGGTAAAGGATTACTATTCAAGATCTTTGCAGATATAGATGTTTTCGATATTGAAGTGAATACGGAAAACATTGACGCTTTCATCGAAACCGTTAAAAACATTGCTCCAACTTTTGGAGGAATCAACCTGGAAGATATTAAGGCGCCGGAAGCCTTCGAGATAGAACGCAGACTGAAGGAAGAACTTGATATTCCTGTTATGCATGACGATCAGCACGGAACCGCTATAATTTCGGCGGCTGCGCTGTTGAATGCCCTGGAAATTGCTGAAAAGGAAATTGAGAAGGTGAATATAGTTATTAGCGGTGCAGGAGCAGCCGCAGTTTCCTGTACCCGATTGTACAAGGCATTCGGAGCGAATTCAGAAAATATAGTAATGCTGGACAGTAAAGGAGTGATACGCAAGGATCGTGAAGATCTTACGAAAGAGAAAGCCGAGTTCGCTACCGAAAGAAAGATCGATACCCTGGAGGAAGCGATGAAAGATGCTGACGTTTTTGTTGGACTTTCCATCGCCGACATAGTAAACCCGGAAATGTTACTTAGCATGGCCGATACGCCGATCGTGTTCGCTATGGCTAATCCCGATCCGGAAATAGGATATAGACTGGCCGTCGATACCCGCGATGATATTATTATGGCAACAGGACGAAGTGATCACCCAAACCAGGTTAATAATGTGCTTGGTTTTCCCTTTATTTTCCGAGGCGCACTGGATGTGCGGGCTTCCAAGATCAATGAAGCCATGAAAATGGCTGCAGTTAAAGCCCTGGCAGACCTTGCCAAAGAGCCTGTGCCCGAGCAGGTCAATATAGCCTATGGCGAGACCCGGCTAACTTTTGGTAAGGATTATATTATTCCAAAACCCTTCGACCCCCGTTTGATAGCAGCGGTACCTCCGGCAGTGGCCAAAGCTGCAATGGAAAGTGGAGTGGCCACTTCAGAAATCGCCGATTGGGAGACCTATAAGGATGAACTATACGAACGTATGGGCAGTGACAATAAGATTATTCGCCTTATGTATAATCGCGCCAGAATGCACCCGAAACGCATAGTATTTGCAGAAGCAGATAGCCTGGATGTGTTAAAAGCGGCACAGATAGTTTTTGAAGAGGGTATTGGTATTCCAATTCTTTTGGGTAGACGAAACGTTATCCACGAGCTTATGAAAGAAATTGAATTTGAAGAAGAAGGTATCCAGGTCATAGACCCTAAGAGTGATGAACAGTTGGAAAAGGTTTCAGATTACGCTAAAATCCATTGGAATAAAAGAAAGCGAAATGGAATCACTTTTTATGATGCTAAAAGATTAATGCGGGAACGCAACTATTTTGCTGCAATGATGGTAAATGAGGGTGATGCCGACGGAATGATCTCGGGTTATACAAGAGCGTATCCTACCGTACTCAGACCCGTATTGGAAACTATCGGGCGGTTTGAAAGTGTGAAGCGCGTCGCAACCACTAATCTTATGCTTACAAAACGGGGCCCGATGTTTTTATCAGACACGTCCATAAACATTGATCCTAATGCTCATGAATTGGCGAAGATTGCCCAGATGACAAACTATACCATGAAATTATTTGGCCTTGCACCTGTGATCGCGATGATCTCCTATACTAATTTTGGCTCTTCAAAGGATCCCCATGCCAGGAAGGTTAAGGAGGCAGTAGCTTTATTGCACAAGTCGAATCCGGATATGCATGTAGATGGCGAGTTACAAGTTGATTTTGCATTGAATCCTACATTATTAAAGGAAAATTTCCCTTTTTCAAAACTCGCAGGAAAGAAAGTGAATGCATTGATTTTTCCAAATCTTGATTCGGCGAATAGCAACTACAAATTACTTAAAGAGCTTAATGCCGTCGAGTCCATTGGACCTATTATGTTAGGAATGAAAAAACCGGTGCATATACTTCAGTTGGGAGCCAGTGTTGAGGAGATCGTAAATATGGCTGCCGTAGCAGTAATAGACGCACAACAAAAAGAAAAACGCGACGAGGAAGAAGTGGTTAAAAAGGCATAGTGAATTTCGTATTTGCAAGGATGGCAGATGCAAATAATTATACTATATTTGGGGGCAATTAACTTTTTATTAACGAATGATCACCCACATACAGGGCAGGCTTGTAGAGAAGAATCCGACGGAGGTAATTGTTGACTGTAATGGGGTGGGTTATTTTATAAATATTTCGTTACATACGTTCTCTCAACTCCCCTCAGGAGAAAATGTAAAATTGTACACGCATTTGTTGGTTCGGGAAGACTCTCATACATTGTATGGATTCTCAGGTAAAACGGAGCGTGAAATATTCAGACTGTTACTATCTGTATCAGGTATAGGGGCTAGTATAGCAAGAACAATGCTTTCTTCGCTTTCACCGCAACAGGTGATGGAAGCCATCGCTTCCGAAGATGTGGCCACAATACAGTCTGTTAAGGGAATTGGAACCAAAACTGCACAGCGTGCGGTTCTGGATTTGAAGGACAAAATAATTAAAGTGTATGGGCTCGATGATGTTTCTGTAATTTCGAGCAATACGAATAAAAATGAAGCGTTATCAGCATTGGAGACTCTCGGGTTTGCTCGCAAGCAGACAGAAAAAGTTTGCGATAAGATATTAAAAGAGCAACCTGAAGCATCGGTGGAGGAGATAATAAAACAAGCTTTAAAAAATTTGTAAACATTGGGCGCAAAACATTACGATTACAAAAAGGGCTTTTTTAAGCTTTTGTTTATTTTAGGAATCATTTTTGGCAGCTTAAGCACAGTACAGGCGCAGGATACCACCAGTACAGGATTTGAAATGGGGAGATTGGAGTTGCCGAACCCTCAAAGTATTCAAGACCTTTATCGATACGACCCAATTACAGATCGTTATATCTACACCCAGGCAATTGGCGACCTGGATATTACATATCCCATAATACTTACACCCGAAGAATATCAGGAACTCATTCTGAAAGAGCAAATGAAAGCCTATTTCAAGGATAAGATCGATGCTCAGGACGGTAGAAAGGAAGGTTCGGAAGAGCTGCAAAAGAATTTACTGCCAACATTTTATGTAAATAGTAATTTCTTCGAGACTGTTTTCGGAGGGAATACAATTGAAGTAATACCACAGGGTAGTGTGGAAATGGATCTCGGGATTTTATACACCAAACAGGATAACCCTTCATTCTCACCCCGAAACCGGAGAAACCTATCCTTCGATTTTGACCAAAGGATCAGTTTGAGCTTATTGGGAAAAGTAGGAACACGACTTCAGGTGACGGCCAATTACGATACACAGTCTACTTTCGATTTTCAGAATCAGATAAAACTTGAATACACCCCTACGGAGGATGATATTATCCAAAAGATCGAAGTGGGTAATGTTAATATGCCCTTGAACAGTAGTCTCATTCAGGGAGCTCAAAGCCTGTTCGGGGTAAAGACTCAGTTGCAGTTTGGTAAAACTACGATCACAGGAGTATTTTCCGAACAACAATCGGAAACCCGATCGGTTGTAGCCGAAGGTGGTGCAACGGTTACAGACTTCGAAGTATTTGCACTTGAATATGATGAAAACCGCCACTTTTTCCTGGCGCATTACTTTCGGGATAATTACGACAGAGTCCTGGAACGATATCCTTTTATAAATTCCAATGTCCAGATTACAAGGGCTGAGGTATGGATCACCAACCGCTCCAACAGAACTGAAAATGTCAGGAATATTGTGGCATTACAGGATATTGGGGAAGCTAACCCTGAAAATATTGGACTCGATGTTCCACCCGGTGGATTCATCAACAGGCCGCCTAATTCTCTCGCTGACAACGGTAATAACGACTTTAACCCTTTCGGAATTGATGATCCGTCCATACAATCGATTCTGAATCCGGCCATTCGAGATATCGCCACAGTGCGACAGGGATTTAGTGGAGTAGCAGTAAATGAGGGTATCGACTACGTTACACTGGAAAATGCAAGAAGACTGCAGCCAAATGAATATCGACTAAACAGCCAGTTAGGATATATATCCTTAAATCAGCGGTTGAATAACGATGAGGTACTCGGAGTTTCATTTCAATATACGGTTAATGGAAAAGTATACCAGGTAGGGGAATTTTCTAACGATGGAGTTGAAGCTACCGGACCCACGATTCAAGGTGAACAAGGTTTACCGCCAGAAGGCGGATTGCCCCAGAACCTGGTTGTGAAACTTCTGAAGAGTAATATTACAAACGTGAATGAACCACTTTGGGATATTATGATGAAGAACATTTATGGCCTTGGTGCATTTCAGCTGGAACAGGAAGATTTTAGATTGAACATTTTCTATACAGATCCTTCTCCACTGAATTATATTATCCCGGCACCCGGCACAGCAGAATTTCCGGCCGTGGACCTTCCTGAAGATGTGGATGACACTATCTTACTGAATGTCTTTAATCTCGACAGACTAAATTTCAACAGCGATCCACAGCAAGGCGGTGACGGATTCTTCGATTTTCTCCCAGGAATTACGGTGGATACACAGAACGGGCAGATCATATTCACCAGTGTCGAACCATTCGGGGAATACCTGTTTAACAAATTGGATAATACTCCTGGCGGCCCGGAAAATTATAATATCCCGTCCACGTACAATGCCAACCAGAATAAGTATGTATTCAGGGAACTATATACTTCAACCAAAACGATAGCAGAGCAGGAACAAAGTGATAAGAACAAATTCCAGCTGAAAGGAACTTACAAATCAACAGGTGCCGACGGTATTCCTATCGGGGCTTTTAATGTACCTCCCGGGTCGGTTACGGTAACCGCTGGTGGCAGAGTACTTGTTGAAGGTGTGGACTATACGGTAAATTACCAGTTAGGTCGTGTTCAGATCCTTGATCCGGCATTGTTGAATTCGAATACGCCAATTCAGATTACTACTGAGAACAATACTTTGTTCGGACAGCAAACCAAAAGATTTACAGGGCTTAATGTTGAGCATCAATTCAATGAGAATTTCCAAATCGGTGCGACTTACCTGAATCTAAATGAACGACCTCTTACCCAGAAATCCTCTTATAATGTAGAGCCGATCAACAATACGATTTTCGGATTTAATGCGAATTTCTCGACCGAAGTTCCATTCCTCACAAGATTGGTGAATAAATTACCCAATATCGACACCGATGTGGAATCGAATCTATCGGTGCGCGGTGAATTTGCATATCTCTTGCCAGGAGCTCCCAAAGTGGCCGATTTCGATGGGAAGGCCACAGTGTATGTGGACGATTTTGAGGCCTCTCAAACAGAATTAGATGTTAAAGCGCCGCTTAGCTGGTTCCTTTCCAGTACACCTATTGGTTTCGGAGGTGAGCAAGCAAACGGTAATCTTGCTTACAACTACAACAGGGCGAAATTAGCATGGTACACGATCGATCCGATATTCTATAGTAGTCAGCGACCCGAAGGTATCGATGATGAGGACCTTTCGTCCCCATTTACGAGGCGTGTATTCAGGGATGAGATCTTTCCGAACCAGGATATTATCCAGGGTCAAACGCAGGCGTTATTCTCGTTAGATTTGGCATATTATCCCAGCGAAAGAGGACCGTATAACTATAATCCGGAACTTGGTGGTGGAAATGACTTACCAAATCCTGACACCAGGTTCGCGGGTATATCGCGACAACTTACCACTACAGATTTTGAACGATCCAATGTAGAATATATCCAGTTCTGGCTAATGGATCCGTTTATCTATGAAGAAAATTCAGGCAACCCCGGAGGATTGTTGAGGTTTAACCTTGGAAATATATCTGAGGATGTACTGAAGGATGGACGGAAGCAATATGAAAATGGTCTGCCCGAAGACGGAGGGATAACGAACACCACCCCAACAGCTTGGGGTAAAGTGCCCACCAATCAATCACTGGTTTATACCTTCGATACCGAGGGGGAGCAACGTACTAATCAGGATATTGGGTACGACGGGATAAATGATGCTGCTGAAGCGACTATGTTCCCCGAGTTTGCCGGTCTTCCCGATCCATCCGGTGATAACTACCTGTATTTCCTTCAGGCCGAAGGAAATATCTTAGAGCGTTATCTTCAGTATAATGGTGTGGAAGGAAACTCGCCGGTGGAAGTTGGTGACACTAACAGAGGATCTACACCCCAACCCGATGTTGAGGATATCAACCGTGATAATACCATGAACACGGTAGACAGTTATTTTGAGTACGATATTGAGATCCGGAGCGATATGCTCGATCCTGCTACCAACGATTATGTAACGGATGTTAAAGAACTTGACGTTACACTTCAAAACAATGAAACTATTCCGGTTCGCTGGGTACAATTTAAAATCCCAATAAGTGAACCAGACCGCGCTGTTAACGGAATTGCAGATTACAGGTCTATTCGCTTTATGAGGATGTACTTAAGTGGATTTTCCCAGAATACCATCCTTAGATTTGGTGCGTTAGACCTGGTGCGTGGAGATTATCGTCGATACATTCAGACTCTCGATATCACAGGTGAAGATCCGGAAATGGATGACACGATTTTCGAAAATGAGGCAGTAAATATTGAGCAGAACGAGAACAGGATCCCGATTCCATATGTACTTCCTCCCGGAGTAATTCGTGAAGAACTTAACAACAATAACAATATTATAAGACAGAATGAACAGTCTCTTGCCTTGCGGGTTACTGGTCTTGAACCGGGTGACGGCCGTGGAGTCTACAAGAATTTCAATGTGGACATGCGGCAATATGAAAACCTGGAGATGTTCATCCATGCGGAATCACTCCTCAATGAAACGGCGCTTGGTGATGGAGATATGGTTGCCTTTATGAGATTAGGTAATGACCTTAACCAAAACTTCTACGAAATCCAGATTCCCTTAAATCCAACGGCTTTCAATGTTTCGTCCGCTGAAGATATCTGGCCTATTGAGAATCGTTTGAATTTACCATTGCGATTACTACAGGAGGCAAAGACCCGTACCCTTGGTGATCCGAATAACAATCCTACAGAGCTGCAGTTCTTTGATCAATCTGAACTGGATCCGGGATCTGTAGATGGTCCGGAGAATGATCTGCGTATTGGTATTTTAGGTAATCCGAGTTTTGGTGCGGTGCGAGTTGTGATGCTCGGACTTAAAAATTCCACCACCAATGATATATCTGGAGAGGTTTGGTTTAACGAACTTCGTCTGTCAGAACTAAAGAACCAGGGAGGTTGGGCTGCGGTAGCCAGTATGGATGCTAACCTGGCCGATTTTGCCAATGTGAGTGCAACCGCAGGAAAGAGTACGATTGGATTTGGTTCGATCGAACAGGGCCCGAACCAAAGAAGCCGGGAGGATGCCCAGCAATATGATGTAGTAACCAATGTGAATCTTGGACAATTATTACCGCAAAAATGGGGTGTCCAGCTTCCATTCAACTATGGTCGTTCGGAAGAACTCATAACCCCTCAGTTCGATCCTGAATTTGACGATATCGAATTAGACGCCCGACTAGACAATACGACCGATGCAGCGGAGCGAGACAGGATAAAAGAACAAGCTGAAGATTATACAAGGAGACAGAGTATTAACTTCATCGGTGTGAGAAAGGATCGCACGAGTGAAAAGCCTCCAATGCCTTATGATATCTCAAATTTCACTTTCTCATATTCCTACAACCAGGTGGACCACCGGGATTTTGAGATAGAGGAAGCTCTCGATCAGAATGTGAGAGTGGGTGGAACGTACAACTACAATTTCATTCAGAAACCATTTGAACCTTTCGTTAAGAACGATTCGCTTTTTACAGGAAAATACTGGAAGTTCCTTAAAGATTTGAACATTAATTACCTTCCTACCAATATTTCCGTTAGTTCTAATATTATTAGACAATACAACGAGCAGAAGTTTCGAGAGATCAATCTGGCCAGAAACCTTAAACCGGTGCCTCAGCTTTTCCAGAGGAACTTCCTTTTCGATTGGCAGTATACCATTAATTATAACCTAACAAAATCATTGCGTTTTAATTTCAATGCATCGAATAATCGTATTATTAATAACTATATCACACCCGAGCTTCTGGATGATGGTAATGTAATTTATAATGTAGATAATACAATTGGTATATGGGATGGTTTCTTTGATGTTGGGGAACCGAATCAGCATTTCCAATCCTTACAGGTAAATTATGATTTGCCGTTCGACAAATTTCCATTCCTGAAGTTTATTCGGGCAACGTATTCCTACCAGGGAGATTTTCAATGGCAGGATGGTAGTGACCTTCTTAGTAATATTCCATTTCCGATTGGTGGAGAAGATCCGGAATTCTTCGATTTGGGGAATTCAGTACAAAATGCAAGTACTCATAGAATTAACTCCAACCTGGATATGAACACCTTCTACAAGTATATTGGACTTACGAAGATAGAGGCGGGGGACAGAGGTGCCGGAAGAGGAGGCAGTAGTGGTCCCGGAAGGGGAGGAAATGAAAAAGGAGGTAAAGCTTCCAAAGGTGGTGATGATGGAAAAAATAATAAGAAAGCAGAAGATCCCCGCTTAGGATCTGGGGGTGGTGCAGCCGGTGGTGGTGCAGGAGGCAGAACCGGTTTGAGTGGAGGAGCTAAGGCAGCAAACACATTAATAGGTATAGCCACTTCCATTAAAAAGATTCAAATAAATTACCAGGAAAACAATGGTATTTACCTTCCCGGATATACACGCTCAATTGGAATGTTAGGTACCCTGAAACCGACTGCTGGATTTGTATTCGGAAGCCAGAGAGAGGTCCGCGAATTAGCAGCTCGTAAAGGATGGTTAACCCTCTATCCTGAGTTTAACGAACAATACACTGAAGTAGAAAACAGGCAATTGGATTGGCAGGTTAATACGGAGATTCTACCAGATCTTAAAATCGATTTTAACGGTAACAGGATCTATTCTGAAAATTATGCAGAGAATTATATCGTGGAAGACGGGTTGTATAGATCGCTAACACCATACGCTTCAGGAAATTTTAGCATTTCAACGCTTCTTATATCGACAGCTTTCAGTTCGAGTGATGAATTCGGGTCAGCTCCTTTTGATGACTTCAGAAGCAACCGAATTATCATAGCTAACAGGTTAGCTGAGGACTTTTACGGGACTACCGGCTTCCCTCGTGATGAGGAAGGATTCCCGGTAGGATTTGGGAAAACGAGTCAGGATGTACTTCTGCCGGCTTTCCTTTCAGCTTATAAAGGAAGCGATGCTTCCAGCGAGAAAACGGGTATATTCAGGGATGTGCCGCTACCCAACTGGGATTTAAAGTATACCGGATTCATGAAGTTGGACTGGTTTAAAAAACGATTTAAAAGATTCTCTATCCAGCATGGTTACAGGGCTGGTTACACGGTGAATCAGTTTCAGACCAATCTTGATTATGATCCTGTGAATCCAACAGCCACAGATCAGGCAGGAAACTTTAAACCTCAGACCTTCCTCACCAATGTGAACTTGACGGAACAATTCTCCCCGTTGATTCGCGTGGATTTCGAAATGAAGAATTCTGTGAAAATACTGGCAGAATTGAGAAAAGACAGGGCATTGTCCTTGAGTTTTGCCAACAATTTGATGACTGAAATCCAGGGCGATGAAATTGTGATCGGGTTGGGATACAGGATAAAAGATCTGCGAATAGGCACAAACTTCGGCGGGAAAAAGAAAATACTTAAGAGTGATCTCAATTTCAAGTTGGACCTGTCCCGAAGGGATAATAAGACGATTATTCGATATCTGGATATTGAAAACAATCAGACAACGGCGGGGCAGACGATCTACGGTATTCAATTCACTGCCGATTATGCCTTAAGTAAAAACCTAACTGCACTGTTCTACTATGACCATACATTCTCTGAGTATGCAATTTCCACGGCATTCCCACAGACTACAATTAGGAGTGGTATTACATTGCGATACAATTTTGGAAACTAATATTTATTGAAAAAATACGATTGAATTATGAGTGTACCATCAGACTTAAAATATACTAAAGACCATGAGTGGGTGCGTGTAGATGGAGAAATTGCCACTGTTGGAATTACTGATTTTGCCCAGGGAGAATTGGGTGATATCGTTTATGTTGAAGTTGAAACTGTAGATGAGACTTTAGATAAAGACGAAGTATTTGGTACAGTGGAGGCCGTTAAAACCGTATCAGACCTGTTCCTGCCATTATCGGGGGAAATTATAGAATTCAATGAAGGATTGGAATCAGAGCCGGAAATAGTGAATTCAGACCCGTATGGCGAAGGATGGATGGTGAAGATCAAATTTTCAAACCCCGGCGAGCTCGATGAACTACTAGATGATGCGGGTTATAAAGAAATTATCGGGGCGTAGAAATTTACTCCTCCTGGGTGTAATTTATACGCTTATTATTACATTCGCATCACTGGCTCCCGATCGTGGGGTGAGTACCTTCGATATATTATTTTTAGATAAGTATGTCCATGTAGTAATGCATTGGTTGCTTACTTTTATCTGGTTGTCTTACTTCTTTTTAGGTGACCAAAATCATTTTTCTTCTAAAATGGTAATATTAGCTTTGATAACATGCTTCTTTTATGGCATAGTTGTTGAAGCCTTTCAGCACTGGTTCACCGAAACGAGAACCTTTGATTTTTTCGACATCATTGCTAATGCAATAGGTGATTTATTAGGGCTTCTGTCTTTTATGATGATTAGAAAGAAGATGAATTATGAAAGTTGAACGCCTAAAATTTATTACGTATGGAAGTCAAAAAAAATCCCAAATTCGATTTAGGAAAGAGGAGTTTGATCTTCTTTCAAATTGGAATGATCTTCATGTTATTTTTAACATGGCAGGCGCTGGAAATCAAATCATACGATACCGGCGAGGCAGAACGCGACCTTTTGGATGTATCTGACGCCTTAGAAGAAATAATTCCGGTGACGGAGCCTTTAACAGCTCCACCGCCACCACCCCCGGCTCAAACCGTTACCGCTGTAATTATACAGGTAGAGGATGAAGCCGACATCGAAGAAACAGTAATTGAATCTACGGAGACCGATGAGAATGCGGAGATCGCAGAAATCGAAGAAATTGATGAGGTGGTGCTTGAAGAGGAAATTATCAATGTTCCTTTCCATGTAATCGAAAACGTTCCTATTTTTCCCGGCTGTGAGAATTTATCGAACAATAATGAACGTAAAGCCTGTATGTCTGAAAAAGTACAGAAGTTCGTTCAGAATAAGTTTAATACAGATTTGGCGGGAGAATTGGGACTGGAAGGAAGACAGCGAATTCATGTTCAGTTTCGGATAGATCATAAAGGAAAAGTAGTGGATGTACGTGCTCGTGCTCCACATCCGAGGCTGGAAAAGGAAGCTGTAGATGTTGTATCATCGCTACCCGACATGCAGCCCGGAAAACAGAGCGGGAAACCTGTAGGAGTTCAATATGCGTTGCCGATATTATTTGAGGTAAAAACAGATTGAGCATTAATTTCTTAAATTTCCGTTATAGACTTTTACTTTATATTAGAATTTAGCTATTTTAGCAACAATATAAATACTCTATTATGGAAACTAAGAAAAGCCCAAAGGCTGATGTAAGTAACAGAAGTATGCTCTTTTTTCAACTTGGGCTTATTATTATGCTTCTAATCTCCTGGAGTGCCATCGAATATAAAACGTACGACAAATCGGATTTGGGTCGTGATATGTTAGATGTCTCCGATGAACTGGAGGAAGAGATACCAATTACCCAACCTGTGGAGC
>JABDNT010000028.1 GCA_013043685.1 Flavobacteriaceae bacterium
TGGAGAACGTGGCACTGCCCATGATCTATGCAGGAGCCAGCAAAGCACAACGTAAAGAACGTGCTGAAGAAGTATTGGCCGATGTTGGCCTGGCAGATCGTATGGATCATAAACCCAACCAGCTTTCAGGGGGACAAAGACAGCGTGTTGCGGTTGGAAGAGCCCTTGTAAATAAACCATCCATAATACTTGCTGACGAACCAACCGGAAACCTGGATTCGAAAACATCGGAGGAGATCATGAAGCTCCTTGATGAAATTCACGAAAACGGAAATACTGTTATCGTCGTTACACACGAAGAAGATATAGCCGCACATACCCATCGCATTATTCGATTAATTGATGGACAGGTAGCAAGCGATACCCGGATAAAATAACTTTCTTTCAGTATCTTTGATACTATGAATTCTGATTTACTTTCTGATCCCTATGTAATTATCATCGGACTCATGTTCCTGGTAGTATTGGTGTATCTCTGGAGTAGAAAAAACACGGCAACTAACCGCAGAAGGCATCAGCGTAGTTTCCGAGATGAATACTACCAGAAGAAAAAGGAGAAGGAGAAGGAGAAAAAAGAAAACTAAGCAAAGCATGAAAATATACACAAAGACAGGTGATACCGGAACGACTGCCCTATTTGGTGGCACCCGTGTTCCTAAATACCACATTCGTATAGAAAGCTACGGAACGGTCGATGAATTGAATTCACACCTGGGCTTGATCAGGGATCAGGAGATCGATAATCGTTATAAGGAATTGCTTATGAACATCCAGGACAGACTATTTACCGTTGGGGCCATTCTCGCCACAGATCCTGAAAAGGCAGTGCTTAAAAGCGGGAAAGATCGTCTCAATATCCCAAAAATAAGTGATTCGGATATTGAATTACTGGAATCTGAAATGGATGCTATGAATGACGCTTTGCCACCTATGACGCATTTTGTGTTGCCCGGCGGACATACAACGGTGTCATATTGTCACATAGCGCGCTGTGTATGCCGTCGTGCCGAACGTCTTGCAACGCTGTTGCACTCTGAAGAACCTATAAATGAGGCTGTTTTGAGGTATTTAAACCGCCTGTCCGACTATCTTTTTGTACTGGCACGGAAGTTGTCCAATGACCTGAAAGCGGAAGAAATAAAATGGATTCCTGAGAAGCTATAATCACTCTTGCGTTGTCTATTTTTAACTAGTTGTATATCAACTGTTTACACACGTTCTTTAAAATACTGCTGAAATAATTGATTTTTTTCTTGACTTTTTGAAACAAAAAATTATTTTTGCAAAATATTAAAAATCATTACGTACTATGTACTGGACATTAGAATTGGCATCCTATTTAAGTGATGCGCCCTGGCCGGCGACTAAAGACGAATTAATTGATTATGCGATCAGAACCGGAGCCCCACTGGAAGTTGTTGAGAATTTACAGGCGATTGAGGATGAAGGAGATTCGTACGATTCGATTGAAGAAATCTGGCCAGATTATCCCACGGATGAAGATTATCTGTGGAATGAAGACGAATATTAACAAAAGTTGCGTTGCAACATAAAACATAACCAAAAAGTCTCGTTTACGAGGCTTTTTTTGTGCTCAACAGTGAAGAGTTAAAAAGCGTGGAAGCTTTTTGGCAAACTGGTTTTTTTACAGTTTTTTTGTATGCCTTAAACGCAGAATTTCGTTGAGCTGAATAAAAACATAAATCATGGGATTGTTAGATAGTGTATTAAAAGTATTTGTAGGAGATAAATCCAAAAAGGATATCAGTGAGATCCAACCCATCGTAGATCGCATAAAAGAATTCGGACCGGAAATGTCTAAACTTTCCATAGACGAACTAAGAGGCAAGTCGAATGAATTCAGAAAAAGAATTGAAGCAGACCAGGCTGAGATTAACGCTCAAATAACGGAATTGGAAAAAGAAGCAGACGAAATGGAAGATATCGATAAGAAAGAAGATATCTACAACCAGATCGATAGGCTCATGGACGATCGCTATGAGATCGAGACCAAAACGTTAGATGACATTCTTCCCGAGGCTTTTGCCGTTATCAAAGAGACAGCACAACGATTTAAGGACAATGAAACGCTTACTGTAACTGCAACTCCTTTCGATCGGGAATTATCCGGATCTAAAGAGTATGTTACGCTGGATGGTGAGCAAGCTATCTGGAAGAATTCCTGGGATGCCGCCGGAAAAGAAGTCACCTGGGATATGGTTCACTACGATGTTCAGCTGGTTGGTGGTGTTGCTCTGCATCAGGGGAAAGCAGCTGAAATGCAAACTGGGGAAGGTAAAACACTGGTAGCAACCCTGCCTATGTATCTTAACGCACTTGCCGGTAATGGAGCTCACCTGGTAACGGTAAACGATTACCTGGCTAAACGTGACTCTGCCTGGATGGCTCCTATTTTCGAATTTCACGGATTAACCGTAGACTGTATCGACCATCACAAACCTAATTCAGAAGAAAGAAGAAAAGCGTATAATTCCGATATCACTTATGGAACCAATAACGAATTTGGTTTCGATTATCTCCGTGATAATATGGCGCATGCGCCCGGTGACCTGGTACAACGACCCCATCATTACGCTATCGTGGATGAGGTAGACTCGGTATTGATCGACGATGCACGTACACCCTTGATCATATCCGGACCGGTTCCAAAAGGGGATATTCATGAATTTAACGAGCTGAAACCTCAGATCCAGGAACTGGTTGATATCCAACGTAAATATCTAACAGGAGTTTTAGCCGAGGCTAAAAAACTGATCAAGGAGGGAGATACGAAGGAAGGTGGTTTTAAACTTTTGCGCGTTTACCGCGGACTTCCGAAGAACAAGGCCCTCATCAAATTCCTATCTGAAGAAGGTGTGAAACAGATCCTTCAGAAAACAGAGAACTTCTACATGCAGGACAACAACCGGGAGATGCCTAAGGTAGATGCCGAACTGTACTTCGTGATCGAAGAGAAGAACAATCAGATAGACCTTACCGATAAAGGGATTGATTTCTTGTCTGGAAAAGATGATCCGGATTTCTTTGTTATGCCGGAAATTGGTACGGAGATCGCACAGATAGAAGAAAAAGGTCTTAGCCCGGAAGAAGAAGCCGAGTTGAAAGAGGAGCTTTTCCGTGATTTCGGGGTGAAGAGTGAACGGATCCACACCATGAACCAGCTGTTAAAGGCATATACTATTTTTGAAAGAGATACGCAGTATGTGGTAATAGAAAATAAGGTGATGATCGTAGACGAATCTACAGGCCGTATCATGGACGGAAGACGATACAGCGACGGACTTCACCAGGCGATCGAGGCTAAGGAAAATGTGACTGTGGAGGCCGCTACTCAGACTTTCGCGACGATCACACTTCAGAATTATTTCAGAATGTACCGCAAACTTTCGGGTATGACCGGTACAGCGGTTACGGAAGCTGGTGAATTATGGGAGATCTATAAACTGGACGTAGTTGAAATTCCTACCAACCGTCCTATCGCCCGTAAAGATATGGACGACAAGATCTACAAGACCAAGCGGGAGAAATACAATGCAGTAATTGACGAAGTTACCGAATTAAGCCAAGCAGGCAGGCCGATACTTATTGGTACTACCTCGGTAGAGATCTCAGAATTATTGAGCAGGATGCTTAGTATTCGAAATATCCAACATAACGTGCTAAATGCGAAACTTCATAAAAAAGAAGCAGACATTGTTGCCGAAGCCGGTGAATCCGGTATGGTTACCATTGCTACCAACATGGCAGGGCGTGGTACGGATATTAAACTTAGCGACGAGGTGAAAGCGGCAGGTGGTTTAGCCATCGTAGGTACCGAACGCCATGATTCAAGACGTGTGGACAGGCAGTTACGCGGTCGTTCCGGTCGTCAGGGAGACCCGGGAAGCTCCCAGTTCTATGTATCGTTGGAAGATAACCTGATGCGCTTATTTGGAAGTGAACGTATTGCTAAGATGATGGACCGTATGGGATTGAAAGAAGGAGAAGTAATTCAACATTCCATGATCTCCAAGTCGATAGAACGTGCGCAGAAGAAAGTAGAAGAGAATAACTTCGGAATAAGAAAACGATTACTGGAATATGATGATGTGATGAACGCACAACGCGAGGTGGTCTACAAAAGACGCTATCACGCCTTGTTTGGAGAAAGATTACGGGTAGATATCGCTAATATGATCTACGATACTGCTGAAGTGATCGCCGACACTAACAAGGGCGCCCAGGACTTTAAGAACTTTGAATTCGAATTGATCCGTTACTTCTCAATGAGTTCGCCAATTTCTGAAAGTGAATTCGAGAGCATGGGATTCCAGGAAATTGCCGGTAAAGTATACAAGGCTGCTTATGAACATTACCAGGACAAGATGGCTCGAAATGCAGATATGGCCTTCCCGGTGATCAAGAACGTATACGAAAACCATAAAGACCAGTACAAAAGGATCCTGGTTCCATTTACCGATGGTGTAAAAACACTGAATGTTTCAACCGACCTGGAAATGGCATATGAAACTGAAGGAAAACAACTGGTTCAGGATTTCGAAAAGAATATCACTCTGGCGATCATCGACGATTCCTGGAAGACGCACCTCCGAAAAATGGATGAGTTAAAGCAATCGGTTCAATTGGCGGTTCACGAGCAAAAAGATCCCTTACTGATCTATAAGTTCGAGGCTTTCGAACTATTTAAAACCATGATCGAGAAGGTGAACAAGGACGTTATTTCCTTCCTGTTCAAGGGTGAATTACCCCAGGAGAATCAACAACAGATCCAGGAAGCTCGAGAAGTTCGAAGAAAGGAAAAACTCAGCGAACAAAAAGACGAGATACCGAACATGGATGAAAGAGCTGCTCAATCCAGGGCCGCCGGAAACACTCAAAAACAAACGCAAATCACGGAAACCATTGTAAGAGAACGTCCAAAGATAGGGCGTAACGAACGCGTTACCATTAAGAATGTGATGAGTGGAGAGAACAAGACCCTGAAATACAAACAGGCTATTCCTTTAATTGATAAGGGGGAATGGGTTCTTATTGATGAATAGAAGCACAAGAATATAAAAACTTAACCCGAAACTCTCGTTTCGGGTTTTTTATTAGAGGGTTAATTGTAATCGGTACATTTTTTGTGGTACAATTAAAAAACGACGCGATGAAAAAAGTTATTTTCCTTTTAACTGTGATACTATTGATTGCCTGCAGCGAGAATGACGAGAGCGTTACTTCCCAGCAGGTGGAACTTTTTGTGGATCATTATAAGACGACATCCATTATTAACGGAACCGCATTCGTTATCTACGAAAATGTTGCCCCGGGGAACAATGCTGACAAAATCTATGGCCAGATCAATCGTTTTAATTTCGAACCCGGATTTACCTATCAGCTTACAGCCAACAAGACAATTATCGAAAATGCCGGCACTAACGCCCAGACGGTTCGTTACGATCTTATTACTATTAACAATAAGGAAGCAGTAAGTCCCGATGCAGAATTTCGTATTCCATTGATCCAGTTTTTTAACGGCCGTGGAACAGCTACTTTTATAAGAAGACAGGCGGATTCCACATTTATATTAAGCAATGAGATTCCCTTTAACTGCAATTATTTCTGTGTAGATCTGGATAGGGCAATTGAACGGGAAACTGCAATAGAAGGAACATTTACGCATGGCCCTGAAGGCACGTATATATTACAGGAATTGGCCAATTAACGTTTAGTCGTACCTCGTTTCTACCAATTTCTTCAGAAACGGAATCTGGAATAAAAATAGAGACATGAAGATTATTCCATAGACAAATGTCTTGGAGAATTCTGGTTTGGGTAAAGAAAAGCCCGGTTGAAACTGAGACATATCTACACCTAATTCGGGCAGTATCCCAGTTGATGGAAATAAGAATGAAATCACCACTATCCCAATAAAAACAGCAGCTACCCCAATCCAGATCTTAATCGAAATAAGTGGTTTATACATCACTTTCTGATCTGCCTTCTGCTGGACGGCAGCCATTAGTCTCGATTTAAAATCGGGAGAAGGAGTCTCACTTCCGGCTTCGACGATGAGCTTCTTTAATATTTGGTCCTTCTTTTTAAATTGCTCTTCCATTGCTATTCGATATTTCGGGCAGCACAAATTGCTTTAGTAAAGAAAACAATTTTTTTCGACTGCGGTGTAATTTTACTTTTATATTGTCCTCGGTGAGTTCGGTAATGGCCGAGATCTCACGTACGGAAAGGTCATCAAAATAATAGAACGTTATAATAGCTGCTTCCTTTTCCGGAAGTTGTTCTATGCATTTCCGGATCGTGTGGTTTCGTTCCTGAAGTTCTAAAAAATGTAAGGCATTGTCTATGTCCTCTACATTTTTTTCGGTAATGTCTTCTACCAGTTCCACAGGCTTCATCCTGCTGTTCTTCCTAACCCGATCCAATGCCTTACGATAGGCTATACTATAGATCCATGTTGAGAATTTTGATTCTCCCCGGTACCCACTTAAAGATTCAAATGCTTTTAAGAACGTATCCTGCGCCACTTCTTCGGCTTCCTCTTTCACCTTCACTACTCGCAATACCACTGTATACACCAGGTTCTGATAGCGGTCTATCAGCACGGAAAACGCATTGGTATCACCATTCAGCGTTTTCTGAATATAGTGTTGGTCAGTGTGCCTATTCATTTCTCATAAGACGAAAGAAGGATTTGGGAGGTTACAACATATTTAGAAAAATAATTTACGAAAAATTTGTAACCTGATTGAAAGGAGTTGCGTCATAAGAGCAAACGAACAAAATTATAAACTAAAAACACTTAAAAAATTATATTATGGGACCAGGAGAAGTAATTATACCAATTGTAATGTTCGGAGTAATCTTCGGAATATTCTACTTATTTATTTCAGCGCGAAACCGCGAACGACTTGCATTAATCGAAAAAGGAGCAGACGCCTCTATATTCTATAATAAAAACGGCAGGGTAACACCTATGTGGAAGGTCATTATCATCAATCTGGCTTTCTTACTAATGGGTATTGGGCTGGGTGTTCTTATTGCTGAAGGATTCTCAGAAGGACTTGGAATGGATGAAGATGTTGCATTCCCAGGAGTGATCTTCTTTATGGCAGGTCTCGGACTATTCTCCGGATTCTTTGTAACAAAGAAAATTGCACAGAACGCTTAACTATTAGTTGGTTATTAGTAAGCTAAACCGTTCTTGAACTTTGGTTCGGGAACGGTTTCTTTATTGTAATTTTATATTGCTATAGGCGGCATTAATTGTGAAGGAACGGTTTGATGAACTGCTTCGATTAAATCCTTTTACTAAGACTCTGCCATTTTGTTTTTGTTGATCCAACTGAAGCGACCTCGGGTAAAGTAACGTAGATTTCTTGCCGTTGAAATCGAAGGTAAATGCAGAGTTCGGAATAACAATAAAAGCATCGGTATTATCCAGGTCCATGCGAACCGAATTAAAACCATCGGATACTTCCCTGATCTTAATGTCTCCGAAGGATCCGGACAGAAATGCTACATTGTCTACTAAATTGATCGTCACATTACTCGAATTTGACTCCAGGTCGATACGGTTTACCTTATTCAACTGGCAATCGTCAATGTATTTCACTAACAAAGCTCCGTTGTTCCAGTTATTTACCGTGACAGGTGCATATGCAGCATTAATGAGGGTATTCCCCCCATCAATGCTGTTAGCTGTAAAAGGTGAGTAATTGAGGGTCGCCCTCACATTGTAGGCATCCGCCATTTTAATTTCACCGTGTCTTACATTAATTTCAGTCTTCGCTCCTTTAGGTATTTTAATTCGTAGCGTTTTGGTAGCCTTCACTCGCTTAAATTCACCTTTTTTATCACCCTGGATTATGATAGATTTGTTTCCATGCGGATCTGTCATGATCTGTTTGCTCCAATTTCCACCACCTTCTTCGAATTGCTTTGCCCATTCCTCCATTTGCTTACCATACTCTTCTCCCCATTTTTCCATATCCTGGCCATACTGTTCTTCAAAACGCTTACCAAACTCTTCCATTCGTTTGCCAAAGTTTTCACCCCATTCTTCCATATCCTCGCCGAATTTCTCACCAAACTCTTCTCCCCACTTCTCCATATCTCGACCAAACTTCTCACCAAATTCTTCGCCCCATTTCTCCATTTTTTGCTCGAAATCCGCACCAAACTTCTCTCCGAACTGCTTACCGAAATTCTCTCCCCATTCTTCCATGACCGTCTCCACTTCAGCCGACCATGCATCTACTTCCTCTAGCCAGTTATCAACTTGCTTTACGGATACATTCGAGTTGTACTTTTTGTTCAGTTTATCTACATAGGCCTGTTTATCCTTCTTATACTCACCCTTATCGAAGGTAACACCTTTACCATGCTGAATACTGTAATGATTGTATTCGTCGCCATCCTTGAAATTGGGTCGGTCACTACTAAATGGCCATTTCGGAAATTTGTCCAACTCCGGAACATCTATATCGAAATTGAAATTCTCGTTAAAATTGAAGTCAAACTCCGGCATAACGAAGGTTGGCATGTCTTTGAGCATATCTAAATTCTCAAGCGCTTTTAAACCTTCCAGGCCATGAAGGCCTTCCAATCCATGGAGACCCTCAAGTCCCATCCAGCCGCCTCCGGCATTGGACGTCACCTTAACTTTCTTGCTGCTTCCCAGTACTTCATAATCCCAGTTATCAAGTATCTCCTGTTTTTCTTCTTTAGTAAGATCCTCTCCTTCAACAGAGGCAGTAACTTCTACCACATCCTTATTCCAGGTCTCAAAGATCACATTCGTATAAGAGGTATTCACCACTACGACCACATCGTCGTTGACATCGAATCTTTCTTTCTCCTGAACCTGGGCTGTGAGCGCGGTGCTACTAAAAAATAAGGCGACCGCAATTAAAATTTTAAATTGTATAGTTTTCATTGTTTTGTTTTTTTAGTTCTTTCAATTTGTTCTTAAGTTTGAACAGCAGTTCCAAACGCAATTGCAAATTATCAACCAAAGCAGTGATGGTCGCCTCATTAGGCCCTACTTCGTTTAATTCTTTATTCAAAACCTGGTATTCTATGTCTAGCTCACTGAGCCGCTGCATATAGCCGTCTACCAGTTCTTTATTGTCTTCGTTCACCTGAAGGGATGCCAACTGTACATTGATCCCGGTGGTATAATAAGATTCTATTTTTTTGAGATCGGGTGAAATATCACCTAGTGTGAAAGATTCCGCAACATTTTCTGTTACATTTTCTTCTTCCACTGCTGTAATCCCATTATCCTGTATGCCTCCATTCAAGGAGTAAAATGCAAACCATCCTACCGATATCAATACCACAACTATTGCTGCCACTTTCAAATAGAAGAACATATTCCTATCCGGCTTTGCTTCCAGAGCTTTTAGCCTGGCCTCGAACCTGGTTTCATGCCCTTCGGATAACTTTGTAGTCTCCGGCGTGTAATCACGCATCATCTTTCTAATATCCTGTCCCATATTCCAAGTGTTTAAGTGTTTTCTTTAATTGAATTTTCCCTCGATGGAGATTCGTTCTGGATGCACTTTCAGAAATACCCAATATTTCAGATATCTCCTGATGGTCGTAGCCTTCCAACAGAAAGAGTTTTACTACCACCCTGTAATTCTCGGGTAAGTTTTCGATTGCGTTGTAGACCTCGTCCATAGTGGCCTGGTCACCAACATCCCAATCCTCTTCTCCCTCTGCAATATGAAGTATCCCATCATCGAGTGATTGGACCTCCATCTTCCTTGCCTTTATTACATCCAGGCACTTATTGATGACTATCCTTTTCAACCAGGCCCCAAAGGTGACGTCTCCTTTGAACTGGTCAATTTTTTGAAACGCTTTAATAAACGCTTCCTGCAATGCGTCTTCTGCGGCTGCCGCATCCCTCATATACCTGTTTGCAATGATGTACATGCCATCACAATACTTGCGATAGAGCTCTAACTGAGCCTTTCGGTCGTTTTGTCTGCACTTTTCTATTAAGAACGAATCGGCCACAAATGATGGTTTTTTGGTTGCTGTTCGGTTAAAAGACGACACATTATTTCGTCTGTTGCAAAGAATTCTAAATTTATAAAAATGTTATAACTTCACTTCGTGAGTAAGTCGGTAAAAAAATCGGATGCATTGCATGAAGTAAAGGGAGTTCCACAACCCTCTTCAGTGAGTCTTACCGCTGCTGATAAGGTGAAAAAAAGTCGGAAAAAGCGCATATCACCGAAAAAATTACTGGATGGGATGCTTTCTGGTGATAAAAGTGCACTCAGCCGGGCTATCACCTTAATTGAAAGCACCAAACCCAAACACCGAATAGAGGCCAGGGAATTACTGGAAGCCTGCCTTCCGTACGCTAATAATTCACTGCGAATAGGTATCACTGGTGTTCCCGGGGTTGGGAAAAGCACCTTCATCGAAAGATTTGGAAAACTCTACACATCAAAAGGGCATAATGTCGCTGTATTAGCCGTGGATCCAAGTAGCAAGCTCAGCAAAGGAAGTATACTTGGAGATAAAACCCGTATGGAGGAATTGGTAAAAGATAAAAATGCGTTTATTCGTCCATCGGCAAGTGGAAGTTCCCTGGGAGGGGTGGCACGTAAAACACGAGAGGCTATCATTTTGTGCGAGGCTGCGGGATTTGACATTATTATCATAGAAACAGTTGGTGTGGGACAGAGTGAAACTATGGTTCATTCTATGACCGATTTCTTTTTACTGCTGAAACTGGCCGGTGCGGGAGACGAACTTCAAGGTATCAAACGAGGAATCATGGAAATGGCCGATGCAATTGTTATCAATAAAGCAGACGGTGAAAACATCAAGGCGGCTAAACTGGCTAAAGCAGAATTCAATCGCGCCTTACATCTATTTCCGGAAAAAGAAAGTGGCTGGTCACCTAAAACCCTTACCTGTTCTGCGATAAAAAATGAAGGGATTGCAGAAATTGCCGACCTGATTTCGGATTACGTTAAAATAACCAGGGAAAACAGCTTCTTTCTGCAAAGAAGGAACGATCAGAATAAATACTGGTTGTTACAAACTATCGAAAGTTCATTAAAAAACAACTTCTACGAAAATCCTGAAATCAAAAAAGCTTTGCGGGAACAATTAAAAGCACTGGACGAAAACAAAACTACACCCTTTGAAGCGGCAAATTACCTACTGTCATTAAACCAAAGGTAGGTGCTAACAAAAATTATCCTTGAACCAATCGACCTGGGCTCTTAATCCTTCTTCAAGGCGGGTAGTTGGATTATAGCCGAGTAATTTTCTGGCCTTATCAATATTGGCCTTGGTGCGGGACTGGTCGCCGGGACGTGCCGGTTTATGTTCAATCTTTATTTTTATCTGAAGGATGTCCTCCACAGTAGTTATCCCGGTCGCCGTACTGTTTTCTTGTTCTGTGCCCAAATTAAAGATCTCACCGTTCGTAACCTCCTCTTTACCAATCACACTCACAATACCGTCCACGATGTCTTGCACATATGTAAAGCTTCTAAGGTGTTTCTCACTACCCTTGAACAATGGGAAGGCTTTATCGTTTAACCCACAGTCAATTAATCTTGTATACAATTTATCCGGCCGTTCACGGGGTCCATACACCGAGTATAAACGGAGTGATGCGCTTTTAAGTAATCCTCTCCGGCTGTACGCAAGAACCAATTGCTCAGCTGCCAGTTTTGTTACTCCGTACCAGGAAGCTGGTTTAGGAGCTTCATCCTCCGTCATGGTGGCATATAATCCATAAATGGACGAAGTAGCAATATTGACAAAGAAGGGTTTATGTTCTAGATCTTCAATAGCATCCATCAAACGCTGTGTTGCCAAAAAATTATTATCGAGATAATCCTTGAATGTCGAAGTGACTGCTATTCCTGGTTGAGCCGAGAAGTGAAATATATAGTCAAACCTATCTTTAAACAGTGATGCAAGATCATCAACACAAAGATCTGTTTTGTGAACTGGAATGCCTTTTTTGAAAAGTGCTTTAGCATTGAGTTCTTTCAGTTTTACATCATAATAATCGGAAAAATTATCGACACCAATAACCTTATGTCCCATTTCCGAAAGTCGTTCGGAAGTATGGGAACCAATAAATCCTGCCGCACCAGTTACGAGTATACGCATAAAAGTAAATTGGTTTACAAAGAAACATCTTTTCCTGCATAGTTGTATTCTTTAAAAAAGAAATACTTTTGCACAAATCTTTTGAGCAACAATTTAATGTACGAGTTTACCATTATTGTACCGGTATACAATGAAGAAGACAACCTGGAGCGCGTTGAAAAGGAGCTATTGGCATACACTGAGATTGCTTCAAGGAAAACAGCGGTTCTGTTCGTAAACGACGGATCTAAAGATGGGAGCCAGGCCTTAATAGAAGCCATCTGCAACAGAAATGAAGCTTTCAGTTACATTTTATTCAATGAGAATCGGGGCCTTAGTGCCGCGATCAAGGCGGGATTCGATCATATAGAAACCGAGCTGCTTGGATATATTGATTCCGACCTGCAAACGGCCCCAGAGGATTTTAATCTTTTACTGGAACACATAGGGAAATACGATCTGGTCACCGGGGTTCGCGCCGACCGAAAAGATTCTTTCGTTAAGAATATGTCCTCCAAGATTGCCAACGGCATTCGCAGGGCTTTCACCCATGACGGTATGGACGATACGGGTTGCCCCTTAAAAGTGATCAAAACAGAGTACGCCAAGCGTATCCCAATGTTCAAAGGACTGCATCGTTTTCTACCTGCTATGATCATGCTCCAGAATGGAAAAGTATTACAAGTCCCGGTAAGGCATTTCCCCCGAATCGCCGGTAAAGCCAAATTTGGCCTCTGGAACAGGCTGTTAGGGCCTCTTATGGATTGCTTTGCCTACCTTTGGATGAAGAAAAAGTACATAAACTACGAGGTGAAGCAAAAAGGATGAGCGACCTGCTTATTTACAGTATTGGATTTACAGCGCAGATCTTATTTTCAGGAAGACTACTCGCCCAATGGATCGTTTCTGAAAAAAAGAAAAGGATTATTACCCCATCACTATTCTGGAAACTCAGCTTGCTGGCATCTTTCCTGCTTTTTGTATATGGATTCCTTCGCGATGATTTTGCAATCATGTTGGGACAGTCATTAACGTATTTTATCTATATCCGAAATCTGCAACTTCAGGGAGAATGGCAACGAGCACCCGCATGGTTTCGATGGTTTCTTGTGATCTTCCCGGTTGTTATTGTGATCTATTCTTACAATAACGGAGAGTACGACCTCGAACAGTTTTTCAGTAAAGAGAATATTCCGTTATGGTTACTCATTCTTGGGATCGTTTCACAGATTGTGTTTACATTCCGATTCGTATATCAGTGGATATATTCCGAACGAACCAGGACCTCACAGTTGCCGGTTGGATTCTGGAGGTTGAGTGTCCTTGGTGCTTCCCTGATCCTGACATACGCCATCTTTCGAAAGGATCCCGTTCTTTTTGTGGGCCATATTGCCGGGCTCATAATATATATTCGTAATATCTTTATCTGGAAAAAGCAATTCCGTGAAAGCACTTAGAAAAAATCACTTACTGTTGCTGGTGATCGCCTGTATTGCAATATTCTTTGTCAATCTGGACGCTCTTTATGTGAACATCATGGAAGCACGTAACTTCACCAGTGCACGTGAAATGCTGGATGACGGCAATTGGCTGCTCACCACCCTGAATGGGGAACCCAGGTACCAAAAACCACCTTTACCTACCTGGATCACGGCCTTTTCCGGGGCTATATTCGGTTTACAAAATATTGCTGCCCTTCGGATGCCTGCCGCGTTACTGGGTTTACTTCTTGTACTCATATCGTACATTTTTTCATTGAAACTCACCAGGGAGCGTACCTATGCATTTGTCGCCTGTCTTGTTATGGCTACCTCTTTTTATGTGGTTTCCGCCAGCAGGGATGGCAATTGGGATATTTACACTCATGGGTTTATGATGGTTTGCATCTGGCAATTGTACCTCTTCTTTTCATCAGAAAACAGAATATATCAACACGCGATTCTAGCCGCCATCTTCTTTGGTTGTTCCTTTATGAGTAAAGGCCCGGTTTCTTTATACGCCTTGTTATTGCCGTTTCTCATCGCTTACGGAATAGTCTACCGATACCGGAATTTTAAAAACAGGTGGGTCCCGTTATTGCTGTTTCTTGTTATATCAGCCATAATTTCAGGCTGGTGGCACTGGTACACCTACACCTTCGATCCGGAGACAGTTGCAGAGATCACTAAGCGCGAGACTTCCAATTGGACTGGTTATAATGTGCGGCCCTTCTATTATTACTGGAGTTTCTTTACTCAAAGTGGTGTTTGGACGATAATGGCATTTATAGGGTTGCTATATCCATATCTTAAAAACAGGGTATTCGACAAAAAAGCTTATCGTTTCACATTCCTATGGACGATTATTTCACTTGTTTTATTGTCCATTATTCCAGAAAAGAAATCGCGCTATCTCCTGCCGGTTCTAATTCCGTTGGCGCTGAATACGGGCTTTTATATAGAATATCTCTTCAGGCGTTTTTCAGATTTAAAAGATAAAAGAGAAACATGGCCTGTGTATTTTAATTTCGGACTAATCTCGGTCATTGGCCTCGCTTTTCCCTTTGGAGGATATTTTCTGTTGCAGGATCAGCTAGCCGGAAAGTGGGTGTGGTTCATCTTGTTATCATTGATGCTATTCGGTATTGGTATCTATATGCTTCGGCACTTATTTCAGAAAAAAATAAAACCGGTTTTCTTTGGTACTATTTTCTTCATAGCATCGATCATTTGTTTCGGAATGCCATTGGCGAAAACACTCACCGTGAACCCGGAATTTACAAGCCTTGCTGAATTGAATAAGTGGCAGGACAAAACGAATGTGAACGTATACGAGCTAACCTATTTCACGCCGGAACTGATATGGGCATATGGCAAACCGATAGAAGTTCTCCTGGAAGATGGTAAAACAAACATACCATCGGATGAAAAATTCGGTGTGCTTGTATCCCGGGACGACCAGAAACTTTTCAACACCTCATTCAAAGATTTTGACACAAAACTCGTGAGGCGTTACGACATGAATCCAAAGGCAAAAGGTGATCGATCCCACAAACCGCGACTCTATCGCGATCTGTACCTGGTTAGCCGCCGTTAAAACGAACCTGTCCCCATACTTGAAGCCTGTAGAATAACCATCCTAATATTCCCCCAAAGAACATTCCGGTTATTATGTCCAAAGGATAATGAACACCCAGGTATATCCTGCTGTAGGCAACTACCACTGCCCAGAATAGCAATATAAAAGGTAAATATTTGTGGTACTTTCTGAGTGCCAATCCTAAGAAGACTGCTGCAGCCATGGAACTAGCCGCATGAGCCGAGAAAAAACCAAAGCGCCCGCAACCATCTGCCACAAACCTCATTTGCTGCTGCAAGGCTTCCACTCGGCACGGCCTTGGCCTTTCAATTCCATACTTGAATAAATTTGCTAATTGGTCGGTTGCCGTGATCATTAATGCAACTGCAATAAGGATGATGATAGTTCCTTTTAAACCGTAATGGCGAAAGACCAGGTATAAGAGTATCACATACACAGGAATGGAGGACCATTTTTCAGTGACAATACGCCAAAACCCATCCCAGCGTTCGGTACCCAGGTTATTGAGATAGAGAAAAAGCTCTGTATCGTATGTGAGCAGCGTATCAATCATTCCCGTAACGAGCTACTTCCCTATCGTAGAATTCGCTGGCCTCTCTAATATAATTTTCGGTTTCAGTTTCCAGTTCCTTCTGATCATGCTGATCGAATTCCTCCAGCCATTCTACCTCATCATTGGATAAATCGATCACAAATCGGGGAAACTCGGTATGCACAACGAAGATAGCGTCAGGGAAATCTGTATTATCACCAAGCAGATATTTCGGGAGTTCCATAAATTAGTTTTCAGCTAAAATACGAGGAAATTAAAAAACCCTGGTTAGAGAAGTCTTAGTTATCTGAAAACTTCAGTATTAATCGTTTCGACAAATAATTAAAACGAATAAACAACATGATTCCACTGGCGGTTAGCCCAGCTAATAGTCCGATCCATATTCCTGCGCTGCCATAGTCTGAAACCATGCTCAGGTAATACGAAATCGGGAATCCGATCAACCAATAGGCTACAAACGTAATAACAGTTGGGATCTTGACGTCCTGCATCCCACGGAGCGCGCCAAGGGTGACCACTTGTAATGTATCGGAAATCTGGAATATAGCAGAGATCAACAGAAGCTTGGCAGCGATGGTAGCTACCTGGAAATTATCGGCAAACTCCGCTTTGTTATCGTAATCCAGGTATAATTTCGGCAATGTTTCATTGAATATCACGAATAAAATAGCAAAAACCACGGCCAGCATTGTGGAAAGAAGGAATATTGAAAACGCAATACGCCTTAATTCGCGGAATCGCTTTAGTCCCTTTTGGTTTCCCACCCGAATCATCGCCGCCACACTGAAACCCATCGCCACCATAAACGTCATAGACGATAGATTCAGAGCGATCTGGTTAGCTGCCTGGGGATTCTTACCAAGTATACCGGAAAGCCAGATAGCAGCCGTAAAAATGGCTACTTCAAAGAACATTTGCAGCGCAGACGGAAAACCAAGCCCCATGATTTTATTCAGCATCTTTTTGGACAGACGAAACAATTTTATATGAAGTACAAAAGGTCTTGATTTATGATGTTGTGATAATAAATACCATAAATACACTACCATAATTATTCTGGCGGCTAAAGTTCCTATTGCGGCCCCCACCACCCCAAGCTGCGGCATCCCCAACTTTCCGAAGATGAATATATAGTTGAGAAAAATATTCACAATGTTCGCCAGTATGGTCGCATACATTGGGTAGCGTGTCATGGATAATCCATCGCTGAACTGCTTGAACGCCTGAAAAACGATGAGGGGAACCAATGAAATAGCGGCCAAATTCAAATAAGGCATGGCATATTGTACCACTTCTTCAGGTTGCTTCATGTAGTACATGAGTGGTTTTGCTAAAAATACCATCAGGAACAAAGCGATTCCCAATACAGTGCAAAGGAATAGGCCGTGCTTAAAAGAGGACTTTCCCGCTTCAAAGTTATTTTCTCCATCAGCTTCTGCCACCAATGGTGTGATTGCTGTAGAAAAACCAATTCCCAGCGACATGGCAATGAACATAAAGCTATTCCCTAATGAAACCGCGGCAAGTTCGGCAGTCCCTAACTGTCCTACCATGATATTATCTACCAGGGCCACGATTGTATGTCCCAGCATTCCAAGTATAACCGGGGTAGCAAGTCGATAATTGTATCTGAACTCTTTTGTGTACTGCTTAAGCAAGGCGGTTGGGGTTTTAGCAAAGGTAAGGAAGCAATAGTTTTTCGAAAGTGAAATCTGAAAAGCTTTTTACTTCAGTATTTTTTTAGATTCTACAGTGATCTCAGAACCTTCTGCCAGCATCACGGAACGTGGTTCCAATTCATTCAGTATCCCAAAATTCAACCCATAGGCAAGTTCGAAATCAAAATCGATATTATAATCAAGTACCTCGTAGGCATTCCATCGTGGATGCGTGACCTCATATTCTGTTGTCTCCTTTTCTGAATTAGGAGTATAGCCCCAATAGTGTTCTGTAATAAACTCGGTCTCAGATTCGGCCGGGAAGGGTAAAGCGATCTTTGAACTTGAAACAGCGATCGACTGAGCCCTGCCTTTTTCAAAAAATCCGTAACTGGTTTCCAAAGTATTCTCGGTTTCCTCCCATTTGTGAAACATCTTACGGGTTGTATAATGTTCGTTATACAGGGTATTTGCAACAAAGGATATTAGTGGTTTGGGAACGATCTCACTTACGAAGACCACCCCCCTTTTCCATTGCTTACCATCATTGTGGCGGACATAGAACCGAAGATTGATCTCTTCGAAGTTAACGTGATACGGAAACTTGACCCCAAACACGCTCGTGTTGATAAACATAAACCCAACCAGGCTTACATAGCACGTATTGTTCCATATATCCAGTTCGGTCTTATAAGGCAGATACGGTTTGAGTATCTCAGGGTCGACCTCATAATTGGCGAGAGCCAATTTTCTCCATTCTGCCTTCAGGAAACTCATAATTTAATCCTTGATAACTCCAAATTCACTTTTAGTACCGTATTTGTCCATCAGGTATACCAGGCTCGCCATTGTAGCGCCCCCTAATTCCAACTCGCGTTTGTTCACGGCATCGAATGTATCAACCGCTGAGTGATGATGATCGAAGTAACGCTGAGAATCCGGTCGCAATCCAGATAGGACAATGCTGCCATCCTTCAGCGGGCCTATATCTGCTCCACTTCCTCCTTTTACAAATGAATGTATGAGATAGGGTTCGAACAGACTTTTCCAGCTCTCTATTTGGGCAAAGTTTTTTTCATCGGTATCGAAAGAAAAACCTCTGGGAGTAAATCCACCCGCATCACTTTCAAGGGCAAAAACATGTTTTTCATTTCTTAGCCGGGCTTCTTCAGCATATTTTCTTCCACCACGGAGTCCGTTCTCCTCATTCATAAAAAGTACTACACGAATACTGTGCTTTGGCTTATAACCAATTTCCCTGAACAATCGTAAGACTTCCATGGATTGCACGCAACCCGCTCCGTCATCGTGAGAGCCATCCCCCAGATCCCATGAATCCAAATGGCCACCCACAACCATATATCGATCCGGGTAGGTTGAACCCGTGATCTCGCCAATAACATTATACGATTGAACATCGGGGTAAGTCCTGCAGGACTGCTTGAAGTAAAATTTTAGATCCGATTTCAATTTTAATGCGCTGCTGAGATAATCGGCACCGTTGGTGCTTATTGCAGCGGCAGGTATCCTTTGATCGGGGGGAGTATCCCCGTAAGTCATTGCACCTGTATGTGGGTAATCGTCCTTGCGTAAGTTCATAGATCGAACTAGAACTCCCACCGCACCGTATTTGGCTGCCTCCATAGCACCGGCGTATCGCTGATTCACGCATCCGCCATATGCTTCAAAAGTGCGAATAAGATTCGCCTGCATAGGCCTGTTGTAAAATACGATCTTCCCTTCTATCGCAGATCGACCCAGTTTCTCAAGCTCCTCGAAACTCTGAACCTCAACCACGTATGCTTTAAGACCGCCACTGGGTGTGGCTACCGATCCACCCAGGGCGCAAATATTGGTGGTTGACGTAATTCCGGGTGCGGTTTCAATATAAGCGTATTCTTTTACACCACGCGTCCATTTCGGAACCATAACAGGCTGAAGCCACACCTTGTCGAGACCTAATTTTTTTAGTTCCGATTCTGTATACCGTATTGCTTTTTCAGCCTCTATTGATCCGGACAAGCGGCCTCCAATTTCATTGGATAAATGATCCAGCCAATCGTAACTTTTACCATTTAACAATGCTGCATCGTACAGGGAACGAATTGTTATCGAGTCTTCCTTGTTCACTACCTGTGCCGAAATAGAGGACATCAAGATCACGAACAATGAGGTGATTAAAGTAATTCTGTTATTTAGCAAAAAATTTTCTTTCATTTTCAATTCTGAATATCGCAATTATATTTATTCATTTTGCAATCGGTCCTTATACTCCGATATTTTGGCTTTTACTTCCGGATCGAGATCCGGTTCTCTGATATCTTCATATTTTGATATTTCCTGAAGAAGAATTGAAGCAACAATCAATCGCGCTGCAGGTTTATTGTCTGCCGGAATAGCGTACCAGGGAGCGTGGGGCTTGGATGTTCTGTTCAGAATATCTTCATAGCAGAACATATATTTATCCCACAACTCTCGTTCATCGAGGTCACCTGGTGAAAACTTCCAATTCTTTTCTGGCTTGTTCAGCCTTCGTATAAGTCGGTTTTTTTGCTCATCCTTAGAAAGGTTCAGAAAGAACTTATAGATTAACGTGCCATTTTCGGCAATTGTTTTCTCGAAATTATTGATCTGTTCAAAACGCCGGTCCCAGAATGCCTGGTTCACATCGTCGGTACTATGAACACCTGGAAGGTTTTCAGCCATAATATACCCGGGATGAACTCGGGTTACCAGGACATTTTCATAATGTGTTCGGTTGAATACGCCAAATTTCCCTCGGGCCGGCAGGGCGATGTAATGTCGCCAGATGTAATCATGTTTGCGCTCCAGGTCTGTAGGTACCTTAAAACTGTGGACAACCACCCCACGAGCATTGAAGTCTTTAAAAACTTCTCGAATGAGGCTGTCTTTTCCTGCAGTATCCATTCCTTGCAGGCAAACCAGGACCGCGTATTTACCATGTGCGTATAAAGTATCCTGAAGTTTTCCAAGTTTCTTTCTCGTCTCACGAAGTGAACTGGATAATGTTTTCTTGTCACTTCTGAAGTCCTCATGGGTATTAAGATCGCTAATTGAAACTTTCGAAGTTATCTTATATTTTGAAATTTCTATAGGTTCCATGTTGTTTTATTTAGATGCGAAAAGTTTTACGTCTTCTTCGCTTACTTCAGTACTACCAAGAATTATTAGCCTTTCCACCACATTGCGTAATTCACGGATGTTACCCGTCCAATCGTACTCCTTTAATTTCTTCAGTGCTTTTTCTGAAAATTTCTTCTGGGCTGTCCCATGTTCATCTGCTATCTTCTTTGTAAAATAATCGACTAATAATGGTATGTCCTCTCTTCGTTCGCTCAAAGCAGGCACTTTTATGAGTATAACCGCCAATCTGTGGTAAAGGTCTTCCCTAAATTTTCCTTCTGAAATTTCCTTTTTCAAATTCTTGTTAGTTGCAGCGATTACCCGAACATCCACTTTAATATCCTTGTCACTACCTACGCGCTGAACTTTATTTTCCTGAAGCGCGCGTAATACCTTTGCCTGAGCGGAGAGGCTCATATCCCCTACTTCATCCAGGAATATAGTACCCCCATTGGCAGCTTCAAACTTACCGGCTCTGTCTTTATTCGCAGAAGTAAATGCTCCTTTCACATGGCCGAACAGTTCACTTTCAATAAGCTCACTGGGAATTGCGGCGCAGTTCACTTCTATCATCGGCCCACCTGCACGATCACTTTTTTGATGCAACCAGTGCGCAACCAATTCCTTACCCGTTCCATTAGGACCGGTAATAAGTACCCGTGCTTCTGTGGGAGCTACTTTTTCGATCATGTCTTTGATATGGGTAATTGCCGCTGATTCCCCAATCATCTCATAATTCTTGCTCACCTTCTTTTTGAGCCTTTTGTTTTCCACAACCAGTTCCTTCCTGTCCAGGGCAATACGCACCGTGTTTAGAAGTCTGTTAAGGTCGGGTGGTTTCGAAATATAATCGAACGCACCAAGTCTCATTGTGTTGACAGCAGTATCCAGGTCCCCATGTCCTGAAATCATTACAATAGGAACTTCTGGCTTTATTTTTTTCACTGCTTCGAGTACTTCTACGCCATCCATTTTAGGCATCTTTATATCGCACAGTATTAAATCGTAGTCTTCTTTCTTAATTTTCTCAATGCCTTCAAGGCCGTCTTCGGCTTCCGTTACCTGGTAGGTGTCGCTTTCTTCGGAAAGAATTTTCACAAGAACGCGACGAATGGCCGCTTCATCTTCAATTATTAAAATTTTTGGCATTGTTATAATTTAAGTTTAATTCCGCTTCTAATATAAAAAGTATTTTCCTCGTTGATCCTATAAAGACTATTTCTATTGGTATCCCTCAGTCTTATTTCATTATATCCGGTATAAGCCCCGTAAAAGTAAAACAAAACATACTTACTGAAAAAGTACTCATAACCTAATCCCGCCATGACTGTGGTCATCGATATATTATCCGCTATTTTCGGCATTCCCATGCCATCAGGAATAGGCAGATCATTCTGTATATTGGAAAAAAATCCGTCTATTGTTATAAAGCTCTGGACTGTTTGCTTTTTGGTGATATAGTGCTTTAAATTCATTTTAGGAACACCTACCGTATATGACCAGTCGGGATGAAACTTTTTGAAATAATTAATTACCGGAATAGGGAAAGGCCGCCCTGCATTAGTGCTGTATTGCAATCCAATAATAAAGCGATCTTTTGTACCTGTAGAATCCCGGGATCTGTCCTTTACCAGGTATGCGGCACCTGTAAATCTTAGGTCGGAAGAAACGGCTGTTCTTTCTTCAAAATTGGACGCTATCTCCACACCAGCCCTCATGCCAACGCGCCAAACTTCAGTCATTTTAAAGGTATAACCAATTCCCAGACGAAACATTTGAAACTTGCGAAGATTCTCTGTATCAAATGGAACCTTGTCTTCAATATCAAGATCGACGTTGCGATATTCAATTCCGGGTACTAAATAACTGCCATCCCACTCCAGCGGAATTGGAAAATTCACAAAGCCGCGAAATCTATTAATGCTGTTATTCGAATTCGACTGTGGAATAAAGGTATATTCGATTCGAGCCAGGTCTGTGGCTTGTCCAAAAAGCGAGGTGTATCCCAAAATCATGAGATAACAAATTAGATGTCTTTTTGAAATATAACTGATAGTCTTTTGTCTTTATTGATCCTTCGTTTGTGTTGGATAAATATGGACATCGCGCTGAGGGAATGGTATGGTAACACCATTTGCCCGAAATGCTTCATCGATTCTAAATCGAATGTCACTTTTTATTATAGGATCAATAAAACTATCTCCAATATAAAAATTCAATGTAAATATAAGGGCTGAATCTCCAAAGTCATTAAATAAAACAAATGGTTTTGGTTTTTTAAGTACTCCTTTTTGAGTATGAGCACATTCAAGCAATAGTTTTTCCACCAGCCGTGTGTCCGTTCCGTATTTCACACCTACAGTAACGCTTTCCCTGGTGGTTTTATGATTTTGAGTATAGTTTATTATGCTATCACTAATGAATTTGTGATTTGGAATGATAATCACTTTATCGTCACGGGTCAGTGCCCTGGTGGTGCGTAACTTAATGTCGATCACGCGTCCTACCTTGTCATCTATCTGGATGATATCCCCAACAAGCAATGATTTATCCGTAATGATAAACATCCCTGCGATCAAGTCCTGGAATAACTCCTGTAGGGCTAATCCCAATCCAACAAGCAATGCAGCCGAGGCGGCCAGGAAAGGCGTGATATTCACACCTGCAAGGCTCAGTACTGCAAATACTACGATGATATATACAACATACTTGATGAACTTGAATACACTTACGAATTTTCGCGTATCAATATCATCCATCTTTCGGGTGAAGAGTTTCCGGATAAGGTTCAGTATGAAACCAACGATCAGAAAAGTAATTACGATAAGTAACAAGAGCCCGATTGTAAGTTTAATCTGGTTCTCACCCTGGCCAAATTCAAATCCCCAATTCAGGAATTCTTTAATGGAACCCCAAATATCTGTCTTTACAACCTCCTGAATCGAATCGGTTACTTTTTCTTTCTGAAACATTTTTAGTATTTAAGCCACTTGATCAGTTCCTTATAACTTGCCTTTTTACCATACATAAGAATCCCTACCCGGTAAATTTTCGCAGCAAACCAAACTGTCCCCATAAAAGTAGCAAATAAAATAACTACCGAAAGAATTTGTTGCCATAAAGGAACTCCAAATGGTATTCGCATCAGCATGACCACCGGGGAAGTAAACGGAATAAATGAGAACACCTGTGAAACAGTACCATGCGGATTGTCGATAACGGTGAAGAAACCTACGTATACAGCTAAAATTAACGGCATTATAATAGGTAGCATAAATTGTTGGGTATCTGTCTCACTATCTACAGCGGCTCCTATAGCAGCATATAATGAGGCGTATAGTAAATACCCCCCCACGAAAAATAATATGAACATGATCACCAGGTTTAAAATAGGCAGATTGTTCAATTCCATCATAATGTCCTGCACGAATGCTCCGTCGTTACTAAGGGCTTCAGCCTGCGCCATCGCTTCCTGTTGTTGCATGGCTCCCGCATCTATCCCGAATATTGCTGAAATAACCATCCCGAAAACGCCAATTAAAATAACCCAGGCTAAAAATTGTGTTACTCCGGCCATGGATGTTCCTATTATTTTACCCAGTAAGAGTTTAACGGGCTTCACCGATGAAATGATCACTTCGATTATTCTGCTGGTTTTCTCTTCGATAACGCTGCGCATGATCATATTCCCATAAATAATAATAAACATGAAAAGCAGGTACCCC
This sequence comes from Flavobacteriaceae bacterium, assembly GCA_013043685.1. GTDB lineage: Bacteria > Bacteroidota > Bacteroidia > Flavobacteriales > Flavobacteriaceae > Pukyongia. The sequence goes on from JABDNT010000028.1 coordinate 24,318, forward strand.
GCTAGTCCGCCAAATCCTAGTTTTAGCCCGGTGCTTAATTTGGACGTTTTCTCACCGCCAAATGTTTCCAATTTAGCTTCGATTCGGATACGAAGCGACTCTATCTTCGCCGGATCCAGTCCTGCTTCCTGCAGTTTTAGGGTATTTGCTTTGGCAGCTATGGCATCTTCGATGTTGTCTAAAAGAATAAACGAAGGTGAATCTTCAGAATAAAAGGTAATATTTTCAGATAATGCATCGAGAGAGTCTACTTCCGCAATATAAAGCAATCCATAATCCCCTGAAGCTTCCACTGCCTTCTTTGCTTCAGAAAGGTCGCTTCCTGTAACCAACTTATATTTAAGATTATCACCACTTTCAAACTCATCGGAAAACATACCGCTCTCATCCAACACAGCGATAGTCCGAACCTTATCATTATTGAGTTGCGACAGATAAGCGACCAGTGTAAAGATCCCGACCATGATCAACGGACTCAGGAAAGTCATAATTATGAAAGCCCTGTTTTTTACCTTGTTAAGGTATTCCCTCTTTATAATTAACGATAAATGATTCATGTGGTTAGGATTAGTTGTTTTGAACAGTTTGGATGAAAATATCATTAGCGGAAGGAACCACTTCAACAAAGTGAGTTAACTGGCCCTGTGTGGTGAGCAATGAAATAAGGTCATTGGCGGATGTAGCTTCCGGGATCTTCACTTTACATTGAAATTCATCGTTTATAGATTTAAAATCGGCCGGGAATACTTCAAAATTCTCAGCAAGGCGACTTTTGGCCGAGTTGTGATCTCCGGAGATCAGGCCTACTTCATAGGTATTCGAGCGAAATTCACGTTTTATATCTATCAGTTTGCCATCGAGTATCTTATTCGCCTCGTGAATAAGGGCAATATGTTCACACATCTCTTCTACCGATTCCATCCGATGCGTTGAAAATATTACCGTCGCTCCATTATCCCTAAGACGTAAAATTTCATCTTTTATCAAATTAGCGTTAATGGGATCAAAGCCACTGAAGGGCTCATCGAATATAAGTAGCTTGGGTTCGTGTAAAACGGTGACCACAAACTGGATTTTTTGTGCCATCCCTTTCGAAAGTTCCTGAATTTTCTTGTTCCACCAGTCACCAATTTCAAGGCGTTCAAACCAGTATTTCAATCGTTTTTTCGCTTCTTGCTTGGAAAGGCCCTTTAATTGCGAAAGGTATAATGCCTGCTCCCCAACTTTCATAGATTTATACAACCCCCTCTCTTCCGGTAAATATCCAATATGCCTTATATCATCGGGCTTTAAAGGTTGCCCGTCCAGGATCACGGAACCCGTATCCGGCATAGTAATTTGATTGATTATACGAATTAGTGTGGTTTTTCCGGCTCCATTAGGCCCGAGGAGGCCAAAAACGCTTCCTCTTGGAACCGCTATCGAAACATCGTTCAAGGCCTTAAATTCTCCAAATGACTTTGAAACTTTGTCCGCGACTAAAAGATTGTCCATAGCTTTTTGTATCGGTGTAAATTTATTTAATTGTTTCCTGCATTATTCCGCAGCAAAAAACAATTCTCAAGTTTGTAGACCCGAGGCTGCAAATGTTACAAAAATCACATGTATAAATGTATTTAGAGTATTCATCTGTATTTCGAGAGCCTTACTATTAATTTAACTAAAATATCACTTTGCGAGTGGTTCTAAAAAATGCAAAACCCACCCTGAAATTACTTAAAGGGTGGGAAAAAAATTGCTATGAAAAAGAAAAATTATCACTAATAGATTAGTGACAAACCAAATATATATAAAATAATTTAAATAGGTTGTTTTTCTTACGAAAACATGTCTTTTACCTTTTCGAAAAACGACTTATCTTCCTTCTCTGGATTTGGCCGGAAATGATCGTCAGCGCGCATGTTTTCAAAGAATTCCTTCTGCTCTTTACTGAGGGATTTGGGCGTCCAAACATTCACATGCACTAAAAGGTCTCCTGTGCCATAACTATTGATGCTCGGCACCCCTTTCTTACGTAATCTAAGTATTTTTCCACTTTGTGTTCCGGGCTCTATTTTAATTCGAACTTTACCGGTTACTGTATCAATTTCCTTGGAAGTCCCTAGTGCGGCTTCAGAAAAACTTATATAGAGATCGTAGTGTAAATTATCACCTTCACGCTGCAGTGTTGAGTGCGGTTGTTCTTCTATGGCAACCAGCAGGTCACCAGCGATACCTTTGCCCCCGGGAGCTTCATTTCCTTTACCCGAAACTTTCAATTGCATACCATCCACAACACCCGCCGGAATCTTTATTGATACCGTTTCTTCGGTTAATAACATTCCTTGTGAGTCGGCGTTGGGAGGTTTCTTTTCAATTGTTTGGCCCGTTCCACCACAGGTGGAGCAAGTAGTAGCCGTTTGCATTCTTCCTAATATCGTATTCTGAATTCGTGTAACCTGTCCCTGTCCGTTACACGTCCCGCAAGTCCTGAAACTTGTCCCCTGCGCAACTTTTTTGCGTTTAACTTTAATCTTCTTTTCAACACCGTTGGCAATTTCCTCCAGGGTAAGTTTCACACGAATACGCAGATTACTTCCCTTAACTCGTCTCTGGCCACCACCAAAGCCGCCGAATCCACCGCCAAAGCCGCCACCACCGAAGGCACCACCGAAGATATCACCAAACTGACTGAAGATATCCTCCATGTTCATACCTCCGCCGCCAAAGCCTCCTCCTTCAAATGCCTGATGACCGTACTGGTCGTATCGCGCTTTCTTATCCGGATCGCTTAGTACTTCATACGCCTCGGCTGCTTTTTTGAACATTTCCTCAGCTTTAGCGTCTCCCGGATTCTTATCCGGGTGATATTCTATGGCCTTCTTGCGATACGCTTTTTTTATTTCCGCTGCTGACGCATTCTTAGAAATGCCGAGTATGTCGTAAAAATCGTCTTTCATATCGTTATTGTCCTATCACAACCTTTGGGAAACGGATGATCTTATCTCCGAGCTTATAACCTTTTTCTATCACATCTATGATCTTACCTTTCATATCATCAGAGGGTGACGGGATTTGGGTCACGGCCTCATGGATCTCAGCATCAAATATGTCCCCCTTTTGAGTTCCTACCGCTTCCAGTCCTTTGGATTTGAGCGTTTCTCTGAGCTTATTGCTTATTAATTCAACTCCTTTATAGAGATTGTCATCGTGAGATTTCTCAATTTCCTTCAGCGCCCGGTCGAAGTCGTCAATAACAGGAAGGAGCGATACCATCACATCCTCACTAGCCGTTTTGAACAATTCTATACGCTCACGACCTGTTCTCTTCTTATAATTTTCAAATTCAGCAAAAAGGCGAAGATACCTGTCCTTTTCATTCTGAAGCTCATTAGAAAGATGCTCAATTTCACTGATTTTCTTTTCCGCTTTTTTAGATTGCTTCGCGGACGTTTCAGTGTTGTTCATGTCTATTTCTTCCTCGGCCACAGCCGTTGCTTTTTTGGTCTTTTTACTCATTTAAGATCTAAATTTTCAATATATAATTTGGCTGCAAAAGTATTGCCATTTCTTGGATAATGCCAAAATGTCACAACATTATTTTTCAATAAAGAAAGTCGTAAAATAGTATATGGGTTGTTTTTTTGACTGAAGTACAGATTAATCCTTTAAAAGATCATCTAAAGCGCTCTCGAGATTGAAAAACCGGAAGCTAAAACCGGCCTCTTCTAATCTCTTCGAACTTACCAATTGACCTTGCAATACGAGCATTGACATTTCACCTAAAAGCAATTTTAATACAAATGCAGGAACGTTTGGTAACCATAAGGGTTTTTTAAGTGTCTTCGCAATAAGTTTCGTGAGTCTCTTATTGGTTGCTGGGTTCGGCGACACCGCATTTATTGTTCCACCCCATCCATTTTCTATGATGTTGAGATAAATGTTCGTCATATCATCAATATGGATCCACGATTGCCATTGATTTCCGGATCCCAGGGGAGCCCCCACTCCTTTTCGCACCGGAGCAGCTATGGCCGGCAATGCACCCCCTTCTGTTGCGAGAACTAGCCCTGTCCGGACTTTAGTAACCTTTATTCCCAATTGTTTAAATTGGTTCGCAGCATCTTCCCAGGCCTTGACAACTTCACCCAGAAATGAATTGTCGACTTCATTATCCTCTTCAGTATAAAACTTTGTGAAAGAAGGCGGGTATATACTAACCCCACTTGCTGATACAAAATGAGTAACACTGTGCTCATTATTCTGCATCGCAGTAAACAGAAGTTTGGCCGTTTTTATTCGACTGTCAAGAATGACTTTTTTATAAGATTTCGTCCACCTTTTCGAAATTGACGCTCCTGCTAAATGGATGATGACGGTCACATCTTTAAACGCCTGATTATCAACTTCACCCGTATCCGGATTCCAGTAGAAGCCTTTGTAATTAGTTTTAGATTCAATCTTTTCTTTCCGTGTTGTCAGAAAGTGAATCCTGTGTCCTTTTGATAAACAGGCCTTAACCAGGTGTGTTCCAATGACACCTGTTGCTCCCGTGATAAGAATATTCATCGAAAATTTTTGTGAAAATTACTCTAATTCGACCCGAACACCAACTGCTTTAACGCAAGTTTAGGAGGATTTTATAGCCCTGAGCATCTCCCGTTTTCCTGGTGGCCCGGGTAGGCGTTCAACTTTAAATCCAACAGATTCCATCGCACGTCTCACGCTCCCTTTTGCTGAATAGGTTACAAGAACGCCTCCTGTTCTGCAAGACCTGAACATGGCCTTGAAAATTGTTTCGGTCCATAATTCAGGTTGCACCCTTGGCCCGAAAGCATCAAAAAAGATAAGATCGTACTGGTTTTCGTCCTGTACTTCCGAAAATTGTTTTTTCTGTTTGAGAAGGTGAAAATGATCGGTGATCTCCGTATTTTCATCCCAGGATATCTCATGTAGCTTTAAAAATAATGCCTCCGATCCTTTAACCAGATCGGGATAGTTGAGTTTATCAACTTCGGATGTATCCACTGGATACGCGTCCACACCCGTGTAGTGAATTTTAATTTTTTTATGAAAGGTTTGAAGTAATGTAAGATAGGCATTCAGGCCGGTGCCAAAACCCATTTCAAGTATGTATAGCTCTTTTAATGAGTCTGGGTTCTGTTGGAATAAATACTCGAAGCCCGAGCTAATAAATACATGTGCAGCTTCCGCGATAGCACCATGTTTGGAATGATATTGTTCATTCCATTCCGGGAGATGGATGGTTACAGATCCATCTCCCGTAATAAGGAATTCTCGTTTCAATCGCTACTGTTTCTCCATAGCGGGTTCCATTTCAGGAATCAACACACCACTGGAAGTGAAAGACAATGTTCTTTTGGGCTCGGTAATCGTGGCAATCTCTTCGGCGGTCTTACCAGCATCTTCAGCATAATGACGTTGATCTTCCACACTCATTTCTGTAACAAAGGCATACCCGTCAACAATAACTTTTTGCCCGGCTATGTCCTTTGGCATAAAGAAACCATAATCCTTAAAGCGAACCATTGCTTCTTCTTCACCCATATCCATCTTCATCCAGCAACCTTTATTCTGGCATACTTCTTTTACTTCTGAAGTGAACTTTACGGCAATGGAGTCACCGATGTTTAGATGTTTGTACTTTTCCATTAATTCTTCACTGGACAACACGTTATCCGCGGTGATTTTTTCACCGAATGATTGATACGCCATTTCCTGTGTTTCCGCTTCTACAACGGGTTCTTCATTCTTTTTATCAGTTTTACAAGCAGCTAAAATCACTAGTGCTAAAGCTAATAACAATAATTTTTTCATGGTAGTTGTTTATAAATTTGAATAGCTATTAATATACTGCAATTTTATGAAATTTTTACGTTTTTTATAGACAAAATTTTACCTAATTTTACGCTCTAAACAACCTCTTGATGAATATTACCACCCCATCCAGTATCACCGTTCAGAAAACTTCAACATCACGAATTAATGATGTTAATTTTGACTCTTTAGAATTTGGAACTGTCTTTTCAGATCATATGTTTTCATGTGACTATAAAGATGGCAGATGGCAAAATGCCCAAATCCTTCCATACGGTCCAATTTCGATATCCCCGGCCGCCAAAGTATTTCATTACGGGCAGGCTGTTTTCGAAGGAATGAAAGCTTATAAGGATGATGATGGAGGGGTTTTTATGTTTCGTCCTGATGAAAATTTCAGAAGAATTAACAAATCATCTAAACGGATGGCCATTCCGGAGTTTCCGGAAGAATTATTTTTCGGGGCTTTGAATACCTTATTGGAAATGGACAAGGATTGGATAAAACCGGGACTTGGAAATTCATTGTACATCAGGCCCTTTGCCATGGCTACCCAGGTTGGGGTTTCGGCCTCTGCCTCGAATGAATACAAATTCATTATCCTGCTATCTCCTGCCCAGGCATATTATTCAGGAGATGTGAAAGTAGTCTTCTCAGAGCATTACAGCCGCGCCGCCGATGGTGGTGTTGGTTTTGCCAAGGCAGCAGGGAATTATGGTGCCCAGTTCTACCCTACCAACCTCGCCAAGGAAAAAGGATTTCAGCAGGTTATCTGGACAGATTCTCATACGCACGAGTACCTGGAAGAAGCCGGAACCATGAATATTTTCTTCAGAATTAATGATTCCTTGTTAACGGCTCCAACCAGTGATCGAATCCTTGATGGCGTAACACGTAAGAGCCTGCTAAAACTGGCCGAAACAATGGGCATAAAAGCTGAAGTAAGACCTGTAAAGGTTGCAGAGATAAAAGAAGCACACGCAAACGGATCCCTAAAAGAGATATTCGGTGCCGGAACTGCTGCCGTAATTAGTCCAATCAGTGCTTTCAGCCATGGAGAAGTCACTTACGATCTGCCGAAACAAGAAGATAGCTATGCTGCTATGTTCAAGTCGCGATTAATGGATATCCAGTACAACCGTTCTGAAGATCCCTTCGGTTGGAGATACAGGGTAGTATAACTAAGATTCCAGAATTTCCTTAATTTTTGGCTTGAAGTAATTTGGGCCTTTCAGCACTTTGCCGTCCTCTCGGTAAATCGGCTTGCCGTCGGCTCCCAATTTACTCATGTTGCTGCTTTGGATTTCATTGAAAACTTCTTCGATCTTATGTTGCATCCCATGCTCAATAATAGTTCCGCATAGGATATACAGCATATCACCTAAGGCATCGGCAACTTCTACCAAATCGTTGTCATTTGCAGCTTCGAGATATTCCTCGTTTTCTTCACGCATCAGTTTATATCTCAAAAGATTTTTAGCTTCTCCAAGGTCGGCAGTGGGTGTGTTTTTTATACCCAAACCGAAAGCTGCGTGAAATTCGTGAACCGCGGCAATTTTGTTCTTCATAAAGTGAGTTTAAGGTTGTATTTTTGCAAACGTAAATCTACAAATTTATGTTCACTACCGGGCAGTTGATCTTCGCTATTTGTTTTGTTATCGCATTCGTGATCATAATGGTCATCTCCTATCGACGGGATAAAAAACTACACCGAAAACACTATAAAGGAAGTTTTTGGATCCTGATAGGATTTTTGGTTTTTGTGGGACTGCTCCTAATGGCTAAGTGGTTGCTGAAACAATAAAAAAACCTCCCTGTTTTTCAACAGGAAGGCATAACACTAATTTATTTTCTACTGACCTTTCTTTTAATTTGAAAGGTAACCGTACTCTTTCGAGTAGTTCAGCATTTGCTCTTCAAAAGTTTCAGGTTGCTTTATAGAAAAGCCGGTGATCTCTCCGTCTTCATTCATATCCGGCACGATCACAGGGTTTACAAATCCGCCATAAGGAGCTGCTTCGAACTTACTGTTTCTTTCCAACACTTCTTTATGTAAAGTCTGATCCACTTTAACACCATAATCCTCTACCAGGGCCTTAGCCGCTTCGTAATCGCCTTCCGAAGTGATTCTCTGGGTTTCCTTCAACAGCATCCCAAAGATCTCTCTTAGCTTCGCATAGTCCTTAATATCGTAAAAGGTTTTACCATCACGTGTCACTTTTTCTATCACACCATCGGCTTCTCCTTTTTCGTATGCCCACGCACTCACCCACTGACGGTTACGCATATGTGACTCTTCTACATCATCACCTAACTCAAGGCGAACCAATTGTGTAATTAAACCATTTCGGATGTAACCATCATAAGCAGCTTTTCCCGTTGCTTCCCAGTCTTCCACCAATCCCAGTTCCTGTAATTTAGGATCCATGAGATAATATAGTCCGAATAGGTCGGCACGACCTTCTTCAATAGTCGATTTATAACTTTTCAGCGTTTCCTTGGGGGTTCCTACACCAGGATTGATCTGCCCCGAAGCATGTCCAACTACTTCGTGTAAGGCCGTATGCAATTTATCTGCCAACTGGCCATATTTCTTCTCCAGTTCAACTTCTTCCTCATCATGAGCGAATTCCTGAAGTCTTCCGCTTCCTCCTGCATTATTGTACGAATTGATTATGTTTCCTAATGAAACCGATTTACTTCCGTGCTTCTGACGGATCCAGTTATTATTAGGAAGATTCACACCAATCGGAGTACTGGGTGAAGCATCTCCGGCTTCTCCCGCCACGATAACGGTTTTATAGGAAACTCCTTTTACTTCTTTCTTCTTGTGTTCCGGCATTAAAGGTGAGTTATCCTCGAACCATTGTGCTTCTTTGGACAGCACCGCCATCTTCTTCGACATGTCGAAATCCTTGATCTCAACAATGGTTTCATAGGACCCTTTATAACCTTTAGGATCGTTGTACACTTCAATAAATCCGTTGATCCAGTCTATATCTCCTTCGGTAGAATTCACCCATGCTACCGCATAATCGTCCCAGGTATCCAGACTACCGGTTTTGTAATATTCGATAAGCAGGCCAAGCGCTTTAGCCTGGTTTTCATCTTCTGCTACTCCTTTTGCTTTTTCCAGCCAGTAAATGATCTTGTCGATAGCGCCGCCATAAAGTCCGCCACTCTTATAGACCTTTTCAACCAATTGGCCATTTTCCTTAACCAACTTGGTGTTCAATCCTATTTCAATTGGCTCTTCACTATCCACTTCAATGGCTCCGTAATAATTCTCTACATCGGCAGTTGTTACATCGGGTCCATAGAAATTTATAGCACTTTCCAGTACGATATCTGCATCTTTGGAAAGGTTCACTTTCTTAGCATCCTTGTCGTTAAATATCACGTCGAATGCTTCGCCTTCCAGGGACGTATTTGTAGCCGTTAACAAACTGCGAAGATATTCAGCCGAAAAATCAGGTTTGAGCTTCGCTGTACTGTAGTGATGGTGAATTCCGTTTGAGAACCAAACTCTCTTCAGGTACACTTCGAAGTTCTTCCAGTCTTCAGACTCTTTATCACCGTCGTAATTGGTGTAAATGTTTTCCAAAGCTTTCCTGATGGTAAGGTTGTGGCGATAATTCTGTGCCCACATAATATCGCGGCCTGCCAAACCAGCCTGGGTTAGATAATACACAAGTTTTTGTTCATCCAGAGACAGATCATTCCAACTCGGGATCTGATACCTTAAAATTTTCAGGTCTGCAAACTGATCGATCTGGTATTTAAAATCATCGGTAACTACTTCCGCAGTTTCAGGTTTATTTTGATCATCTTTCTTGTCGTCTGCACAAGAAACAAACATCAAACTGCATATAGCTATCGCAATAAAAAATTTGCTCATCATATTATTGGTTTTTAATTTCTACAAATGTAACAAATCATTTCCTCCTTTTAAAGATATACAGCACGTATAAAATTGATTATCTTAGCATATATAATCAACTCCCCACGAAGATGAAAATCCTAAAATATTTACTTTTCTTATTACTCATAATCATTGTTGCCGGAGGTATTTACTTCGGAACCAAAGACGGTAAATTTGACGTTGCGGAATCGAAAGAATTCAATGCTCCAGCTGAAGTGATCTACAACAATGTGAAGGATTATAAAAATTGGGCGAAATGGGGACCCTGGAAGGAAGAAGATCCGAGTATGGAATTCACTTATGCCGAAAAAACCGAGGGCGAGGGAGCGTCCTATTCATGGACCAGTGATGTTATGGGTGATGGCTCGATGCAGACCATTAAGATAATCCCGAATAAAGAGATCGATCAGAAAATAATATTTAATACACCCATTGGAGATTCCGAAAGCGATATCTACTGGAAATTCGAACCTTCTGAGGAGGCAGGAAAAACCAAAGTGACCTGGGGAATGAAAGGAGAGCATTCGTTTATGGAGAAGGTCTTTATGGCATTTCAATCTGAGGATTTCGATGTTGCGGTCAAAAGAATGTACGATAAAGGCCTTGCAAACCTGGAAACCGAGGTTGAAGAATCCATGAATGCTTATGAGATCACAGTCGATGGAATTACGCGCCATGGCGGTGGTTTTTACCTGTACAATACCACTTCGTCCAAAATGACGGAAATCGGGGATAAAATGGCCTCAATGATGGGACAACTCTCGGGCTTTATACAGGAGAACAATATCAGTATGGCAGGTATGCCTTTTACTATTTACAACGAGGTTGACGAACAAAACGGGACGGTTATCTTTTCTGCTGCCATTCCTGTTACAGCAAGGGTAATAACCCCGCAGGGAAGCCCGGTTCTCTGCAGTTATATGGCGCCTGTGGACGCATTAAAGACAACATTAAAAGGAAAATACGATTATCTCTCGGAAGGGTATGCCAAGGCACAGAATTATCTCAAAGAGAATAATCTAATGATGGATCCCGGTCGAAAGATGTTCGAAGTATATGCTAACGATCCCGGAAATGTACCTAACCCGGCCAATTGGATCACCGAGATTTACATCCCAGTATTAACTCCTTCTACTCCCGGCTTTAACAGATGAAACACGTTCTTCTGGTATTTTTAGGTGGTGGATTGGGAAGCGCTCTGCGCTATGCGATAGGGAAATGGCTCGATGGTATATACCTGCAGTTCCCTGCGGGAACGTTTGTCGTAAATATTGTAGGAAGTTTGGTTATAGGTGTTGTCCTGGGAATGGCACTGAAAAACACATCTATTTCTCAAAATATTTTGCTGTTTACTGCAACCGGTTTCTGTGGTGGATTTACTACGTTTTCAGCCTTTGCCTATGAGAATTATGCGTTGCTTAAAAATGAAGATTTTCTCTCATTTTCCCTTTACACCTTCGGAAGCCTGGCTCTTGGATTTGGTGCCGTTGTACTAGGCATCTGGCTATCCCGTCTTATTTAATATTTATTGTAGTCTTTCACTCCCGCTTCAATACGTACAAACAGATCGTTTTCGCGAGGTGGTATCGGGCACGAATAGCGATCGCTGTATACGCAGTATGGATTAAACGCTTTGTTGAAATCAAGTATGAAGTTTTCTTTTTCAGGTATTTTGAATTCAAGATATCGGCCACCGCCGTAAGAACCGTCACCACTTGTAAGGTCTGTAAATGGCACAAATAGAATATTAGATTCCGATTCATTTCCGGAAGGATCCCTGTATAAATTCAGCATGAGTTCCTTACCATCAATTTCGAAGTACGCTTCTCCATATTTTACATATTCAGCCAAACGTTCCGTATTGGTTCTCAATAAAAATGGTTCTTCATCCGGAGTACGAACTAGTTTTGCCTTCACGCTATACTTTAGATTGATAGGATAGACTTCAAGGGCCTTAAAGCTTGCAATTCTATCCAGCTTCAACGGAGATGTAGCCGGATCTCTGAATCTTGCATTTTCCGATTCGTGAAAGGCCACGATCTCTCTCATCAACTTTCTCTTGCTTTGAGCCCCAGCAGGTAATAGAAATAATAATGCGATAATAAGTGTAATTATTCTCATAATCCGAATTTAAGAAATAATGATAAATAACTTCAGAAAATAATTTCTACTTTTGATTTTCAAACATTCAATATGAAAGTCCACATGTACACGAATACCCTTAAACAAGTAACTCGAAAGGGAGTATACTGCCGGCGTGTCTGTTGATTTATATGAACATAAATTAATTCGATTGTAAAACGTCCCGGTACCCTCCGGGACGTTTTACTTTTATAGAACAACCAACTGTGAAAAAACTATTTAATTCTTATATAAACAACTTCACCGGGCTAACCAGGGAAATCTGGTTGCTCTCCCTGGTTACCTTCATTAACAGGGCGGGTGCTATGGTGATACCGTTTCTGTCACTATATCTCGTCAAGGCGAAAGGATTTACCCTTCCAGAAGTAGGCTGGATTATGAGTTGTTATGGGGTTGGATCGCTAGCCGGCACTTATGTGGGTGGGTGGTTAACGGACCGAATGGGTTTCCATAAAGTGATCGTTCTAAGTTTGTTTCTTGGCGGTTTGGGTTTTATAGGAATCCAATTCCTCGATACATTCCACGCTGTTTGCGCTGGTATCTTTATCGCGATCTTCCTGGTAGACTCATACCGGCCAGCTATTTTTGTTGCCTGCGATGCGTACAGCAAACCTGAAAATGTCACAAGAAGTATAGCCTTAATAAGGTTAGCGATCAACTTAGGTTTCTCCATCGGGCCGGTACTTGGAGGTTTAATTATTGCACGGATCAATTACAGCGCTCTTTTCTGGATAGATGGTGTGACTTGTGTAATAGCCGCCTTTCTGCTTTATATAGTCCTTAAGCCCAAGAAGGTGAATAAGGATCGTGACGAAGAGGAGGCACTGAAAGAAGGGCTTCCACCCTTTAAAAATTTTGCGTACATGATCTTTTTCCTGATCATGGTAGCAAACGGGATCATGTTTATCCAATATTTTTCGGTGATGCCACTATACTACAAGGACGTGCATTTTCTATCGGAAGACCTCATCGGTGCCTTACTTTTCATAAATGGGGCGGTGATCGTTCTATTGGAAATGCCTCTGGTAGGCTGGCTGGAGCGTATACAAATATCAAGAACTATTGCGACTTTCTGGGGGGTGGTTTTCCTCGCCTTAAGTTTTATCGTATTGAATATGAGTGGTTGGACGGGGGTCTTGATCATTGGAATGCTGTTAATGACCCTGGGTGAAATGATAGGCTCGCCTTTCGCAAATGCCCTCGCTTTATCTATGTCGCCTAAAGGCCGAAAAGGGAGTTATATGGGCGTCTTCAGTATGAGTTTTTCGTTGTCACACATTATTGGCCATAATAGCGGTATGAACCTGGTAAATTCCTTCGGCTACGATACAACCTGGAACATTATGTTCTATGTACTGCTGGGTGTGGCCCTTCTCACGCTATTTTTGTATCGATTCCTTAAAAAATCACCTAACTTTACTACGTATTAATATTGATATGAGACTGTTATTAATCTTGATTTTATTCGTGGCGTTGTTTAGCTGCGGTCACCATTCGGAAGAAATGAATCATGCGGCCGAGGCGATTTCGGAAACTAAGAAAACGTTCCCAAAACTGGATTCAACCCGGTACAACGTGGCTTTCCTTATTATGGACGGGGTCTATAATACGGAGCTCACGGCTCCCTACGATATTTTTCAACATACCATTTTCAGGGAAGGTATTAAGGCTATGAATGTTTTTACAGTGGCTAACACCGATGAAGCTGTTACCTCCTTTGAAGGTATGCGTATTTTACCCGATTTCAACTATACCAAAGATCCTATTCCGAAAATTGATATACTGGTTGTTCCAAGCGCCGAGCATCACCTGGATAGTGATCTTGAAGATGAAGTTATGCTTGAATTCGTGCGAAAGGTTGACGCTGAGGCTCTTTTCGTCACTTCACATTGTGATGGTGCGTTTGTATTGGCGCAGGCAGGATTACTGAATAATTCTGTTTGCACTACTTTCCCAACCGACATCGATACTATGCGGGAAATGTTTCCTTCATTAGACATACGCAAAGATGTCTTGTTTGTCCATGACGGTAAATATATCACCTCGGCAGGCGGTGCCAAAAGTTTTGAGGCTGCTCTTTATTTATGTGAATTTTTATATGGTGCTGAAATCGCACATTCTCTGGCCGGAGGATTAGTGATCGACTGGGATCTTTCGGAAGTTCCTCATACGGTGATCGTCAATTAAAATTATTAAACAGGTTTAATAGCCCTGTTGGCAATTATATGAGACAGTACGATCTGGGTTTTGGTTTCTCCGTATATAATTAACTGGTCTATAAATGATTCCAGGTGTTTCTGGTTCTCTAAAACCACTTCCATAATGATATTTTCATTTCCGGTGATACGATAACAATTTAGTACCTCATCATATTCTTTTACTTTTTCCAGAAAAGGTTTAAGTTTCCCCATAAAGGCCCGAAGAATGATTATTGCCTTCAATTGATACCCCGCTTCAAAAGGGGAAACAACAGTTTTATACCCATTGATCAAACCCGAATCCTCCATCTTGCGCATACGCTCCGCTACAGCCGGGGAACTGACCCCAACCTGGCGTCCTATCTCCGCATTGGACATGCGGGCATTTTCCTGCAGGCATTTCAGTATTTTCCGGTTTAGTAAATCGATTTTCATTTATAAGTATTCTGTTAAAATTATTTATTTATTAAAGTAAAAATACAATTTTAATTTAAATTCAATACTCAAATCGGTTTAGTTAGTGGTAAATTTGGGTAAATAAAAAAATTGCTTGCTCCAAAATGATTCCGAGTTTTCCAAATAAGTTACCTCAGTCGCCTATTTACAAAAAGGCGCAGGACATTTTTACCCTATCTCGTCATATTTCAAACTATATGACCGATGATCTTGCTGTGCTTCAGGAAGACGGTAACGAAGACCCGTATATTTACTTCGGTGGTGATATTGTGCAGCAATCTGTATCTCTGGTGCCAGAAATTCTGAAAGCCGAAAGTCAGACCTATGCCGAAGAAAAACACAAATATGCCGCATCGGTAACTAAATTGATAAACAGGCTCTACAAGAATTGTGAACGACTGGAACTTACGAGCAGTAACGGTAAAGATTTTCTCCCAATTCTTCGTGGTGAAATTAAGAAATTCAGAAAGTTACAGCGCCACTGGATGTTGACACTTTAAGGCTTCAGCAAATTCTTTAATAGAAATATAATTGTCGCTCCGGATGAGCGATTCACACCCTTTTTCGTTCCGAAAAAGTGGTTCTCTGCTTACATATTCCTGCGATACTGCCCGCCCACTTTAAATAAAGCATTGGTGATCTCGCCCAATGAGCAATATTTGGTGGCTTGCATCAATCGCTCGAACAAATTTTCATTCTGGATGGCGGCATGCTGTACCTCTTTGATTGATGCATCTGCCTTTTGCTCATAGGTTTTATGAAGATTGGAGAGTGTATCGATCTGTTGTTGCTTTTCCTCTTCGGTTGCTCTAATCACTTCAGCCGGCAACACTGTGGGTGAACCTTTACTGCTTAGAAAAGTATTAACCCCTATAATCGGAAATTCACCTGTATGTTTCAGTGTCTCGTAATACAAACTCTCCTCCTGAATCTTACTTCGTTGGTACATGGTTTCCATGGCACCCAGCACCCCACCCCGCTCTGTGATTCGATCGAATTCTTCAAGGACCGCTTCCTCCACAAGATCTGTAAGTTCTTCAATAATAAACGATCCCTGGATAGGATTTTCGTTCTTGGCAAGCCCTAATTCCTTGTTTATGATCAACTGGATCGCCATGGCACGGCGTACACTTTCTTCCGTAGGTGTGGTTATGGCTTCATCGTATGCATTTGTGTGAAGCGAATTACAATTATCGTAAATCGCATAAAGTGCCTGAAGAGTCGTCCTGATATCATTAAAATCAATTTCCTGGGCATGCAATGATCTTCCAGAAGTTTGAATGTGATATTTAAGCATTTGAGCACGCGGATTCGCACCGTACTTGTGCTTTAATGCTTTCGACCAGATTTTTCTCGCCACACGACCTATCACCGAATACTCCGGATCTATGCCATTACTGAAGAAGAAGGAGAGGTTTGGACCGAATTTATTGATATCCATTCCCCTCGACAAATAGTATTCCACATAAGTGAAACCATTGGCTAGTGTAAACGCCAACTGGGTAATTGGATTGGCTCCTGCTTCGGCTATATGGTAACCGGAAATAGAGACTGAATAAAAGTTTCGTACGTTATTTTCTATAAAATATTCCTGTACATCACCCATTAAGCGTAGAGCGAATTCGGTAGAAAATATGCAGGTATTCTGAGCCTGATCTTCTTTAAGGATATCTGCCTGAACTGTTCCCCTAACCTGACTCAGGGTTTCAGTTTTAATCATTTCATACACATCAGTTGGAAGTACCTGGTCTCCGGTTACTCCTAAAAGCATAAGGCCCAAACCGTCGTTTCCCTCCGGAAGATCACCCTGATATCGTGGACGCTCCGTTCCATTGTCCTTATATATTTTCTCGATCTTTTTCTCGATCTCTTTTTCGATCCCCTTTTCTTTTATGTATTTCTCACAATTCTGATCGATGGCTGCATTCATAAAGAATCCAAGCAACATTGGTGCCGGGCCATTGATTGTCATACTCACCGAAGTCATTGCGTCGCTTAGGTCGAAACCCGAGTATAACTTCTTGGCATCGTCCAGGCAACAAATGGACACGCCAGCATTCCCTATCTTACCATAGATATCCGGTCTGTGATCCGGATCATTCCCATAAAGGGTCACACTATCGAAAGCTGTGGACAGACGCTTAGCAGGCATTCCCAGGCTTACATAGTGAAAACGCCGGTTAGTGCGCTCCGGACCGCCTTCTCCAGCAAACATCCTTGTAGGATCCTCACCCATTCGTTTAAAAGGATAGAGTCCTGCGGTATACGGAAATTCTCCCGGAACGTTTTCCTGTAAGGTCCATCTCAAAATATCTCCCCAGGCCTCATATTTTGGCAGTGACACCTTTGGAATCTGTGAATGCGACAGCGATTTGGTGTGGGTTTCAATATTGATCTCCTTTCCTCTTACTTTAAAACTGTAAACATCTGCTTTATAACGATAAATTTTATCGTTCCAGCCAGTGATTATTTCCCAGTTATACGGGTCCAGGTCCATTTTTACACGGTCGAATTCGGCTAGCAGAAGTCTGAGGAACTCCTTATTTTCTTCAGATACCGATTCAGAATCGATCTCTAATCCTAATTTACCGAGTTCAGGTTTTGAACCCAGGACAGATTCTATGGTTTTCCAGATCCCGAAAAGTTTTTGACCTACCTTAACCTGTGCATTTACCGTAGTGTCGTATGCTCGGTTGTTTTCGGCAATTTCAGAAAGGTACCGTGTGCGTGCAGGCGGAATAACGAATATCTTCTCAGACATTTCGTTACTAATGGTGTAGTTGCTTTTTAATTCAGAATCCGTTTTTTCGTTCAACAGGTCCATGACCGCTTTATACAGCTGGTTCATTCCCGGATCGTTGAACTGGGAGGCGATCGTACCATAAACAGGAAGTTCTTCCTGAGGGGTGTCCCATAAATTATGATTTCGCATATATTGTTTCTTCACGTCTCTCAGTGCATCGAGAGAACCTCTTTTATCGAATTTGTTAATAGCCACCAGGTTGGCAAAATCGAGCATATCGATCTTTTCCAGTTGCGTAGCCGCACCAAATTCAGGGGTCATCACATATAAAGAAATATCACTGTGTTCGAGGATTTCGGTATCGCTTTGTCCGATCCCGGAGGTCTCCAGTATGATCAGATCGTATTCCGCGGCTTTTAATACTTCGATAGCTTCAGAAACATATTTGGAAAGGGCCAGGTTACTTTGCCGTGTCGCCAGGCTGCGCATATAGACCCGGGGGGAATTGATGGCATTCATCCTGATACGGTCTCCCAATAGGGCTCCACCGGTCTTTCGCTTAGAGGGATCTACAGAGATCAATCCTATCGTCTTATCCGGGAAGTCGATCAAAAATCGTCTCACGAGTTCGTCAACAAGTGATGACTTACCAGAGCCTCCTGTTCCAGTGATCCCGAGGACGGGTGTTGCGATATTTTTGTTTTTTTCATGAATTTTGTCCAGTGCTTCTTTAGCGATCTCGGGAAAATTCTCAGCCGATGAGATCACTCTTGCAATAGCACCGGGATTCTTTTCAGATAAATGGTCTATTTCACCGTTCAAGGTCTCGCCTATGGCAAAATCTGATTTTTCCACCAGGTCGTTGATCATGCCTTGTAACCCCATTTCTCTTCCATCATCTGGGGAATAGATACGAGTGATCCCATAATCCATGAGATCCTTTATCTCCGACGGAAGAATAACACCACCTCCACCTCCGAATATCTTTATGTGCCCGGCTCCCTTCTCCTGCAACAGGTCGTACATATACTTAAAGTATTCGTTGTGCCCTCCCTGGTAAGAGGTCATGGCAATTGCGTTTGCATCCTCCTGAATAGCTGTATTCACTACTTCCTCCACGCTTCTGTCGTGTCCCAAATGAATAACTTCTACCCCTGTAGACTGAATTATCCGGCGCATTATATTGATAGCAGCATCATGCCCGTCAAAAAGTGAAGCGGCAGTAACAATTCGGACTTTGTTCTTAGGTTTATATGGAGGGGATTGCTGCATTTGAATTTTCTATTTAAAAAATTTGAGCAAATTTACTAAAAAGCTAACAAACCACGCGTGTTGCGAGAGATTTTGAGGTCGAAAAAAAACTTAAAATTTGTTGAACTATTGAATATTTTTGTATATTGCAGGTTCAATATTAAACAACAAATAACTTAATTATTATGAAAAAAATTTACTTATTAGCGTTGGCATTATTTGCATTTACTTATACAAATGCACAGATAATCGAAGACGACATGGAGTTCTACAATTTAGGTGAGATGGGAACTCAAAACCCTACTGTATGGACTAGCTGGACTAACGACGGTGGAGCTTCAAATGATGGTATGCTTGTAGTTGATACACAGGCTTCCTCTGGCGATCAATCTCTTTTATCTCCTGGAGATGAAGGTAGAGACCCAGTATTACTATTGGGTAACCAAACTTCTGGTGATTATTCGTTGATATGGAATTTCTATATTCCAACAGGAAAAGAAGGATATTTAAACATTCAAGGTCAAACTCCTCCTGTAGGTACTGCATTTAGTGGAGTATTTAACTCTGGAAATATCTATTTCAACGAAGCAAATGGTAATCCTAACGGAATTACTGATAGTAACCCTACGTCTGACCTAAGTGGTTTGACTTTCCCACATGATGAGTGGTTCTCTGTTTTACTTTATGTAGATGTAGATGCGCTGACGTATAGCTTTACAATAGGTGGTGTAACATCACCTGACGCTGCTTTCCAGGATGACGCTGTACTTGGAGGTATTAACTATTTCCCAGGAGCTAGTGTAAGTGAAATGTACATCGATGATGTATTATTCGATGACGGCTTACTAGGTGCTAACGATTTCGATACTGTTGCTTTATCAGTGTATCCTAACCCAGTTCAGGATATCCTTAACATTTCTACTAAAGAAGCAGTTCAAAATATTTCTGTATATGACGTGCTTGGAAAATTAGTTCTTCAAGCTCAACCAGGTACTGTTTCTCCTACTATTGATATGGGAGCACTTTCTTCTGGAGCTTATATGGTACAAGTAACTGTTGGAAATACTACTAAAACTGTAAAAGTTATTAAGTAAGCTTTTCCGAAAGTAATATTATACTTTAAAGAAGCCCTTCATTTTGAAGGGCTTTTTTTATATTTTTAGCCTCTCTTAATCATTAACCTATGCGTTACATTAAAATTGCTTTAGTCTTTACCTTTGTATTTATAACTACTTCCTGTGCAGAACTTCAAGGTGTTGTAGGCACTATTCCCAGTGGCCAGGGAGGCATCGATCCCGTAATGATTGGTAATGGCCTGCGACAGGCTCTCGATTTCGGAATTGATAAACAAGTGACTAAACTCACTCGCAAGGATGGATTCTATAAAAACCCCCTTGTTAAGATCCTGCTGCCGCAAGAATTGCAAAAAGTAGATAAAACCCTGCGTGATATAGGCCTGGGAAATCTGGCAGATGAAGGATTGAAAGTATTGAATCGCGCTGCAGAGGATGCAGTGAAAGAAGCTACACCTATCTTCGTGGATGCCGTAAAAGGAATTACCTTCAATGATGCCAAGAACATATTATTAGGGCCAGACAATGCTGCAACCAGTTATCTTCAAAACAGGACTAACCAGGCACTTTATAATAAGTTCAACCCGGTGATCGAAAGTTCTTTCAGCAAGGTGGGTGCAGACCAGATTTGGGCGAATATTATCAATAAATACAACACCGTCCCTTTTGTGAACAAGGTTAACCCGGATCTAACGGACTATGTAACTAATGAAGCCCTGAAAGGCGTATATAAGATGATCGCTGTGGAAGAAAAGAATATCAGGACGAAAATAAATTCGAGAACAACGACATT
The DNA here is from genome assembly GCA_013043685.1 of Flavobacteriaceae bacterium. Lineage (GTDB taxonomy): Bacteria > Bacteroidota > Bacteroidia > Flavobacteriales > Flavobacteriaceae > Pukyongia. The sequence continues at coordinate 44,713 of JABDNT010000028.1, forward strand.
ATTGCAGAAGGTTTTTGCCTTGCAGGATTAAACGTTAACTAATTTAACTTCCCGACTCTCTTAAGAAAGATTTTTATCAATGCTTTAACCCATATTTGGTAAATATTACCAACTTCGGAATTTATCTTTGCAAAAAAAGATTAAGATAGATGCTGAATTGGTTAAAGAAAAAAACAGAAATCGAGAAATTAAAATTGCGTTACCAGAAATTAATGAAGAAGTCATTTAAGGCAGCGTTAAGCGATACAAAGAAAAGTGACGAGTTTCACCAGGAAGCAAGGTACATCTTCAACCGTATCAAAGATCACGAATCGAATAAACGTTAACAAGTTGTCTTAATTCTTATGCCCATGTCGCGACAATATACGCTGCATTTCATTCTGAAGTTTTTTGGCAGCCCGTGCGGCAGCCTCAGCATAATCAATACCCTGTGAAGCATAAATAATCCCACGGGAAGAATTTACCAGCAGTCCAACGGTATCATTCATTCCATATTTACAAACCTCTTCGAGGCTTCCGCCTTGAGCACCCACTCCGGGGACTAATAAAAAGCTGTCCGGAATTATATTTCGTATCTCAGCGAGATATTCGGCCTTAGTGGCCCCTACTACATACATTAATCGTTCGGAATGTTCCCAGGATAGTGATGTTTTCAGTACCTGCTTGTATAGCTCTTTATCACCCAGCATTTTTGTTTGAAAATCGTAGGCCCCTTCATTAGATGTAAGGCCCAGCAATATCGTATGCTTGTTTTCAACTGCAAGAAACGGCTCTACCGAATCCTTTCCCATATAAGGAGCCACGGTGATGCTATCGAAATTCAATTCCTTCAGAAATGCATTGGCATACATAGCTGATGTATTTCCAATATCCCCTCTTTTAGCATCCGCGATGGTGAAAATTTCAGGATGATTTTCATTGAGATAGTTTACAGTTTTAGCCAAAGATTTCCATCCTTTTAGACCATACGCTTCATAAAACGCTGTATTCGGTTTATATGCCACAGCGAGATGGTTTGTGGCATCGATAATGGCTTTATTGAATTCGAAAATAGGATCGTCACGATCCAGTAAATGAGTAGGAACCTTTGCAAGATCCACGTCCAATCCTATACACAGGAAGGACTGTTTTTTGCGAATCTCTGAAATAAGTGTGTCCAGCTGCATCCTAAAAAGTTTCTCCAGCTTCTTTTAATTTTTCAGTATTACTAACGAGCTGAAGTTCATCGATTATCTTCTGAATATCCCCGTCAATAATATTACTTAGATCGTACAATGTCAGGTTAATACGGTGATCAGTTACCCGTCCCTGCGGATAATTATATGTTCTGATCTTTGCACTTCTGTCTCCACTGGTAACCATAGACCCCCTTTTCTCGGCATCCTCAGCCTGCTTCTTGGCAAGTTCGAGATCGAATAATCTGGATCGAAGTACTTTAAAGGCTTTCTCCTTATTCTTATGCTGTGATTTTTGGTCCTGGCATTGTGCTACCAGGCCTGTGGGCTCATGCGTTAAACGAACTGCCGAATAGGTGGTATTCACCGATTGTCCGCCCGGGCCTGAAGAACAGAAATAATCGATTCGGACATCCTTAGGATCTATTTCCACGTCAAATTCTTCTGCTTCTGGAAAGACCATAACGGTCGCGGCGCTAGTATGAACCCGGCCCTGGGTTTCTGTTTGCGGAACGCGTTGAACCCTGTGAACCCCGGCTTCAAATTTTAACGTTCCGTATACATCCTCTCCTTCAATTTCAAACTGAATCTCCTTAAATCCACCACTGGTTCCTTCACTAAAATCAACCACATTCACCTTCCAGCCTTTGCCTTCACAATATTTTGTATACATTCTATGAAGATCTCCAGCAAAGATACTGGCTTCATCTCCACCGGTTCCCGCACGTATTTCCATAACCGCATTCTTGGAATCCTCAGGGTCTTTTGGGACCAACAGGAATTTAATTTCCTCTTCCAGTTTCGGGATTAGTTCGCCGGACTCCTCTAGTTGCATTTTGGCCATCTCAACCATTTCAGGATCACTGCCATCCTTAATGATCTCCTCTGCTTCTTCAATGCGCTCTCTGGCCATTATATAAGCTTCTCGCTTATCCATGAGGATACGAAGGTCCTTATATTCTTTATTCAGCTGTATATATCGCTTCTGATCGGATATAATGTCCGGCTGAATAATAAGGTCGCTCACCTCATCGAAACGCTGCTTAACAATTTGAAGTTTTTCTAACATAAATCTTTCTGATCCTGCAAATTTACAATAATTACTAATTCCAGATAAGTGAAGTCTTCACTCCCGCTAATACACGAACTCACCATGTTCCGAACGGATAGTAAGCTTTTTCCCTTGTGTAGAAGATTCTACCCTTCCAATAATCCTGGCATCAATATCGAATGAATTGGAAATCGCTATTATCTCAGAGGCAACATCTTCCTGAACATACAGTTCCATGCGATGTCCCATATTGAAAACCTGATACATCTCTTTCCAATCAGTACCGCTCTCTTCCTGAATTAACTTAAACAGCGGGGGGATTTCAAACATATTGTCTTTCACAATATGCAAATCATCTACAAAATGAAGAATCTTTGTTTGTGCTCCACCACTGCAATGGATCATTCCATGAATGGCGTTAGTATTTATTTCCGACAGGATTTTCTTAATTACAGGGGCATAAGTGCGAGTAGGAGATAAGACTAATTTACCTGCGTCCAGCGGACTTCCTTCTACAGCATCGGTTAACTTCTTCGATCCGGAGTATACCAGGTCCTGAGGTACCGCGTGATCATAACTGTCCGGGTACTTTTCAGCTAAATATTTATGAAAGACATCGTGACGGGCAGAAGTAAGACCATTGCTTCCCATTCCGCCGTTATATTCAGATTCGTAGGTTGACTTACCATAAGATGCTAATCCAATTATAACATCACCTTCTTTAATGTTTGCATTATCAATAACGCTGCTTCGTTTCATTCGTGCGGTCACTGTAGAATCCACAATGATAGTCCGAACCAGATCGCCTACATCGGCAGTTTCCCCTCCGGTAGAATAAATGTGAACTCCAAACCTGGCCAAATCCTCAATCAGTTCTTCAGTACCATTGATTATGGCTGAAATAACTTCTCCTGGTATCAAATTCTTATTTCGACCGATGGTTGAAGACAACATTATATTATCTGTCGCTCCTACACAGAGAAGGTCATCAATATTCATGATCAATGCATCCTGAGCAATGCCCTTCCATACCGAAAGATCTCCGGTCTCCTTCCAATACATATAAGCCAGGGAAGATTTTGTGCCGGCCCCATCCGCATGCATCACCAGGCAATACTCTTTATTGTTGGTAAGGTAATCCGGAACTATTTTACAAAAGGCTTTGGGAAACAGGCCTTTGTCCACGTTCTTTATCGCTTTGTGCACATCTTCTTTCGATGCTGAAACACCTCGCTGGGCATACCTTTTAGAAATTTCCTGGCTCATGATTTACTTTGATTACAAAAGTAAGCAATAAAAAAAAGCTCACAATGTGAGCTTTCCTTTAATATTCTATTCATTTAATGCCAATCCGGCATAAAAGCATCCTCATGTATAAGCGTTCTTGTACTCGAAGTTTCAATTTCAAGGGTGTAAACATCCTTTCGTGATATTCCATCATTCGAGGTGTTTGTATACATAACAAAAGCTTCGTTCGGTGAGAATATCGGATCCAGATCGTTAGTACCGTTAGGTTTGTTATCTGAGATGTCCGTAGTGGTCATCGCGTCCGTATCATAAATAAACAACCTGGAATCCAGTCTTCTGTAACTCGCATCCTCAAATCCGGAAACATCGTAGGAATATAATATTCTTTGGTTATCCACTGAAATATCCAGACCACCTACTGCTCCATCCACATTCTCAAGGATGGTGCCGGTTTCGTTACCAGCGAAGGTTATTGTGTAAATCCTCACATCGTAACCATCCAGGTTATTGGTCTTTAAAACGATCATATCACTATTATCGCTTACGGCAACTTCGGAGATCAACGATCCATCCGGGGTTTGATATACCTCGCCTATACCACCACCATTGAATTGAATACGATATAATTTATCCAATCGCGGGAAATATATATTTACAAAATCATCCGGCCAGTCAAAATTAATTTCATCCAAATTGAAACCATTGGGCTTAATAGTGCTCGTCACTTTTTGTTTGCCGGTACCGTCCCTGTTCATGATAAATATATCGGCATTGGCACCATCCGATTGGAGATAGGCAATTTTATTTACAGAGATATTACGCCTTGGCCGGTAACTATTCACTTCGGAAGATGTTAGCTGAAACTCATTGCCTTCATCATCGGAGGAGAATATCACATTATTTCCATTCATATTTCTTACGAACAATATTCTGTTATCTACCGGCGGATCCATCACTTCGAAGCTACTTACTTCACTGATCACTGGATCGTTTATATTATCCGTCGCAGTGACCTGCCAGAAGTATTCGGTACCCAGTGTAAGTTCAGAATAGGTAAGAGTAGTATCGGCAAGTTCTTCGAAGAGTAAAACCTCATTGGTTTCTACATTGGTAAGTTCCAAAGTATACTCAATTGGGTCTCCTTCGGGATCTGTAGAATTCCAGCTGAAGATGGCTTCGATTCCTTCAATTACTTCATTGTCCTCCGGAGTTAAGAGCTCGGGTGTGGTAGGAGGCCTGTTATTAAAGGTTGAAACTTCCAGTTCGAACACAACATTCGATGACACATTTCCATTGATAGTAACCGGAGCGAAATCGGCTAAATATCCATCTTTCTTCGCTTCCACCGAATAATCCCCTACCTCGATATTTTCTATGGTGAAATTTCCCGATTCCGAGGTAAAAACTGTACTTGACACCGGATTCGTTGAAATACGCACATTCTCAAGTGGCTCGTTGGTCCCTGCGGCTACAACTTTACCATTTAGCGTTCCAAATTCATTTTCACCAATTTTGTCTTCATTACAAGAAAACAAAAGCAGAAATGTAGTTGTGATTAATGCTATATATTTAAAACTGCCTTTCATAATTTTCCGCTTATCGGTTAGTCTTTAATTTTGATTTTTTAGAGCCGAAATGATAATTGATCCCGGCAGAGAAAGTAAAGAAGTAATCGTCTCTTCTTCCATTTATTTCATTATCTATCTTATCTGAAAAGGTCGCGTTCCAGTCTCCTTTTGCTATAAAGGAAACCCGGTCTGATGCCTGATATTCCAATCCAGCCCCCATTTTCAGAAAAAAGAATGCATCCAATCGCTGCAAATAAAGTTCGGGCGAATCGTCTACGAACAGTAAAACACCAGGCCCCGCATAGATAAATGGCGCGAGCTTATCATTTGGCAGAATATTGTATTCTACTGTGGCCGCCTCAGATATCCACCAATGACGCGTATCTCCTGTGGAATTCAACCTGAAAAAATTCGTTGTTAGCCCGAGGCTCAAACTATGGATGAATCGATATTTATATCCCAATTCCATATTATAGTCCAGAATTCCCGTATTGAAATCACCATCAACGTAAGCCAGTCCGAAGGACGCATGAGCTGAATGTCGATAATCGTGTTTCTGGAATTCTCGTTCATAAAGGTCGGTATTGGCCTCAAGTTCTTTTTCCAGAAGGTATTGGTCTACAACTTCCTTATCTTTTTCAGGGCCATCCAGTGTGGTCCATAACTGATCTTTAATCCCTTCGTAGATCAGCACTTCTACAGCTTTCTCAATGGCTTCCTGTACGGCTAGTTGTGTGGGTTCATTCTTTGTGAATCCCGTTTCAGCTTCCAATAATCGTTGGAAATTAACGTATCTGAATATCCCCACGTCTACTGCCTGAGATAGTATGGTCTTGGAGACGTTTACTGTTTTCAGTATTTCACCGGTTGATGTTGAAACTGCCCGCAGGTAAATTGTTATCCTGTCCTGTCGGTACTGAGAAGAACCTCCTACACCAAAATATCTCGCCCCAACTCCACCTGTAAGGATATTGGTGTCGTAAGAGACAATTCCACCTTCCAGCAGTATGCCAGCAAATAGCAGCGGACTTAGACGCTGATTTCTCTGGTCGTCGTTCCTTAAATATTCCTGACGGGTAGTACGAATGATATTCCTTTCGTTCAGGAGATTCGCAAAGTTCTCTCGTTCAATCGGTGTAAACCATTTGGAATCTTCAAGAGCCTTGATTAGGATGGTCGTCGCTCCCTGGGTTACGGCCGTACTAAAAGTACTTCCGGTTTCAATGTTTTTATATTGTCCGGTCTGATCTTTGAAATTATAAACACCAACAACTATGGGCTTGTCTGGCAAGGGCAATTTCAACAATTTCTCCGTCTGTTCCGTGTTCTCTCCTATTCTGGCTTCCTGGTTACCGATGGGCTGATTGAAGTACGCCCCGCAACCTGAGAATAAAATTAAGAATAGTACTAGACTTATTTTACCTATGATCTGTTTCATATATTATCCGTTTGGAACTATAATCTGTGTTTGTTCACCCGTGGTGATATCGAGTATATTAATTACGAGTCCTTGTGTCGATTCAAAAACTTCGTATTCAAGATTTCCATTTCGGGAAGTTCCAAGAGGAGGGGTTTGTCCGCCAAATTGGTCGTTAAACTGATTATTCAAAAGGTTATCAAATCCCGCTAGATTATCGAAGGCCTCAATTCCCAGGTCGTTTTCGCTAAAAGGATTCTGAGCGTTCGCAGAATTCAGCAACCAGGTATAATTGAACGGGTCTCCACCAAAGGCAGGATTTTTTGCTCTATAGGTAAGCTGTTGCGCAAACCCATACGTACCTAAAGAAAGAAACAGAATTAAGATAATTTGTCTCATAAGTTATTATTTATATTGTTTTACGATGTTTTTTTGCTTTTTAAGGTCTTCAAAATACGCCATAGTTCTTCGGACGGCAAGATCTGCCATTCCGCGGATAAAGTCGTTCTGAGGCCGTACAATAAATTCCATTATCATTTCTTCGCCAATCAATACTTCGATCTTAGTGTTATTTGCTATTGCCAGTTCTTCTTTTATGGTCACAATTTTAGGACCATTCACCGAATAGTACATATATCCCGAATAAAACTGTGTATAAAAATCGCGGCCAGGTTTTGTCTTGGTATCTTCCAGGACAATACCTCTTAATTCCACGCCGTCGCTCATGGCGAACTCTGTTCGTACATCTGTATTTTCCTTTGGCTTCAATACAATTTTCTTGTCTTTTGAATCGTCATTAAGGACAACTCGATCCTTCCCTAATAGTTTTTCTTCAAAATCGTATACTAGTAATAAGATTATAACTTTCGTCTTGTCGTCCACATTTACAGTGGTGATAGACAATTTCTTTTTTTCGCCTGGCTGCAACACAAACCGACCTTCCTGATCATTTTTTGAAAGATTACCACCAGGATCTGTTTTAATTACGGAAAGCACGTATCTCAGGCTCTGATTGATCTGGGTTTTGTTATACGCAGTTCCTGCCACTTCTATAAATTCCGAATTGCGATTCATTTCAATCTCAGCCGCAACTTGTGTATTGTATATCTGAGCAATACCCATGTTAGATAGCGAGATTAAAAAAAACAGCATACCTAAAGATATGTGTGTTTTTTTGAACATTATTATTGTCGTTTGACGTTTCTTACTATGACCGTTTGATTATTACCACGCATGTTTACTTTTATGCGGTCTGATAATGAATTATTACCTAAAAAAAGCAATCGCTGGTTCGATCCACTCTGTATGATTTGCCCATTATGGAACAACTTTAAATCAGATCCTATATCATAAAATACATTATTATTTCCACGCTGAAGTATAAATTCATCTACAATTACTGATTCCAAACTCACATAAGCTTCATTATTGTTCCCTTGCTGAAATGCAGATACATTACTTCTTGCCGACCTTATTTCTGAAGTGAACTGGTTATTATTACCTACCTGTCGAATAAATATTTCGTTTGAAACGGAGTTTGCGGAAGGAGTATTATTTCGTAAGAATTGAGAAGTATAGAGAGCTAGCTGATCGGCACTGCCACCCGCTAACGCCCGGGGAGTAATCTCCACATTTTTATAAGTTTGACCCACTGCGAAGCCTACAGAAGATAAGGCAATAAGCGCAATAAGGTATATGCGATTACTTAATTTCATTTCAATTATTAGTTAGGTTTTTGCTGCTACCACTGAAGGTAACAATTTTGAAATTCTTTTATCTATTTAATCCTTTTTATTTTATAAAGAGTGTATAAGAGAGATCGAATTGACCTCCCTTATACACTGAGAAATTCTTAGAACCCTCCTCCGCCATTGTGCTGATTCACAACAGATGAGTTTCCGGCTCCTAATTGAGTAACTGTACTCATATGTCCAAGACCATGCTGATGCGTGTAACTAAAGTTGTACAATCCAACTTGTAGTACATCAGAGTCATTGATGACACCATATTGCTCAGTCCAGCTTCCATTCCCAAGTCCTACTTGAAGAAGATCGGAATCGTTTCTAATTCCATGCTGATCTGTTGCAGCCCAGTTACCTACACCAAATTGAAGTGTAGTATTCGTATTTCTTCGTCCCAGCTGATGAGCACCTGCAAGGTTACCAATACCTACCTGAAGGGCATACGTATCATTTCTTCTACCTTCCTGTAGCGTCCCTGATAAGTTTAATGCTCCTAACTGGATAGCGTCTGCATCGTTACGACGGCCAACTTGCGTAATCGCGGCACCGTTAAGTATACCTCTCTGATACACATTCGCATCGTTGCGACGGCCACGCTGATCTACATCAGCATAGTTAAGTATACCTGCCTGGTCAACTCTGGACACATTACGGCGTCCACGTTGGTCAACTTCAGAATAGTTTAATACACCTATTTGGGTAGTCACAGACTTGTTTCTGCGTCCTCTCTGGTCTACATTAGAATTGTTTCCAGCTCCAAGTTGAGCAACATAAGAATCGTTAAGGATTCCTAATTGGTCTACTTCAGATTCGTTGGCAAGTCCAATTTGATTCACATCAGAATCATTGAATAAACCTGTTTGGTCTACGTCAGAGGAATTTAAAATACCTATCTGAACTACGTCACTGTCGTTAAATTGAGCGAACCCAACTGTTGCTACTAAAAGTGCTACTGCACATAAAATTACTTTTTTCATAATTCCAGGTTTTTACACTTATTATAGGTTATGTTGATTTACTACAGAAGAGTTTCCTGCTCCTAGCTGAGTTACTGTACTCATGTGTCCAAGTCCGTGCTGATGCGTGTAGCTGGAGTTGAAGAACCCAACTTGTAGTACATCAGAGTCGTTGATAATACCATACTGCTCTGTCCAGCTTCCGTTTCCAACTCCAATTTGAAGAAGGTCAGAATCATTGGCCAAACCATGCTGATCTGTAACACTCCAGTTACCTAAACCAAACTGAAGCGTGGTATTTGTGTTAAATGCTCCTAATTGGTGAGTACCTGCAAGGTTTCCAACACCTACCTGAAGGGCATACGTATCATTCGCCAATCCTTCCTGGAAAGTCGCGGACAAATTGAATGCACCTAATTGGATAGCATCCGCATCATTGATTATACCTACTTGATTAATCAGAGCACCGTTAAACAATCCTCGTTGGTATACATTAGCATCGTTACCTAATATATACTGATTAACATCAGAATAGTTAGCTATTCCAACCTGGTCAACTCTGGCGTTGTTAAGAACGCCCCATTGGTCAACTTCAGAATAGTTTAACGCTCCGATTTGCGTAGTTACCGACTTGTTAGCAAATCCAACCTGTAAGTTATCGGATGTATTCGCAATTCCTAATTGAGCAACATAAGAATCATTTATGATTCCAATTTGATCAACTTCAGAGTCATTCGCTAATCCGATCTGATTTACATCAGAATCATTTGCCAAACCTGTTTGGTCTACATCAGATGAGTTCAGAATACCTATCTGAACAACATCACTGTCATTAAATTGGGCGAACCCAACCGTTGCAAATAAAAGTGCTACTGCACATAAAACTACTTTTTTCATAATTAAAAAATTTAGAGGTTATATATTGATTAATAGTAATTCAAAATTTCAATGTAATATTAGTTGTCAGCTTCAATTTCGAAGTTATCACAACGTATTACTTACGTTAAATTTTAAGGGGATATGTTCTTTGATGCGAGTTATTTTACTAACTACTAACTTTCAATTCAACCAGAACTTCGGAGATAATACATAAGTGAGATTTGGGATCTCAATTATTAGGGTTTGTTTTATGTCCCAAAAGAATAAATTTGGAGGAGAAATATTTTACTCTTTGGTTATATCAAATATCATTATAAAATGAGTAAAATGAAATACGAGTATATACGTATATTTCTCTGAATCAATGTGTTGTAGTACTTTTCCTACTTTATGAGAATAACTTTACAGACGAGTAACGATAAATAAGGGACTAAAAGACCATTCAATCGTATTCAAAGAAATGTTAAAATTTTGTTAAGCATTATTTTTCGAAAACCTTTTCGAAAAATCGTGTATTTCGATGTCCAAAGCGTCTGATAATGAGCAAACTAAATTACTCATTTCACATTGCTTTTCGACTCATTTTTCAGAAGTATATACCACCGTAGGCGACATTAATATAAAAGAAAAAGCCCGCTTAGTGCAGGCTTTTTCCAATCAACAAATTACCTCTATTCCCAGTCAGGCATAAAGGCGTCCTCATGACGGAGAGTTCTGGAACTCGAGGTTCCAATCTCCAGGGTAAATATGTCATTACGGGATATCCCGTCATTCGAGGTATTTGTAAACATCACGAACGCTTCGTTTCGCGAGAATATAGGTTCCAGATCATTGGTTCCGTTTGGTCTGTTATCGGATATGTCGGTAGTGGTCAATTCAACCCTATCGTAAATAAACATTCGTGAATCTAACCTTCGGTAGCTTGCATCCTCAAATCCGGATATATCATAAGAATATAAAATCTTCTGATTATCCACTGAAATATCCAGACCACCCACTGCTCCGTTCACATTCTCAAGGATGGTACCGGTTTCATTACCAGCGAAGGTAATCGTGTATATCCTAACATCATACCCGTCTAAATTATTGGTCTTTAAAACGATGAGATCACTATTGTTACTTATGGCGACCTCAGAGATCAATGATCCGTCCGGTGTTTGATATACTTCTGCTAAACCTCCGCCATTGAATTGAATGCGGTATAATTTATCCATTCGAGGAAAATATATATTGATAAAATCATCCGGCCATTCGAAATTGATTTCGTTCAAATTGAAACCATTAGGCTTAACAGTGCTTGTCACTTTTCGCTTCTCGGTTCCATCCCGGTTCATGAGAAATATATCTGCATTGGCACCATCCGACTGCAGATAGGCAATTTTATTTACTGATAGATTTCTTCTGGGTCGATAGCTATTCACTTCAGAAGAAGTAAGCTGAAACTCGACTCCATCATCATCGGCCGAGAATATCACGTTATTACCATTGATCTTTCTAACAAACAGTATTCTGTTATCAATCGGAGGAGGCATTACCTCAAAGGCACTTGCCTCACTCACCACCGGATCGTTAATATTATCGGTCGCGGTTACATGCCATACGTATTCAGTACCTAGTGTAAGCTCAGAATAGGTAAGCGTGGTATCGGCTAGCTCCTCAAATAGGAGTACCTCATTGGTATCAATATTAGTAAGTTCTAAGGTATACTCAATAGGATCTTCTTCCGGATCTGTAGATTCCCAGCTAAAGATGGCTTCGACCCCCTGAATCATCTCGTTATCTTCTGGGGTTAACAGCACAGGTGTTGTTGGAGGCCTGTTGTTAAAGGTTGAAACTTCCAGTTCAAACACAACATTTGAAGTAAGGTTTCCATTAATGGTGGCCGGTGCAAAATCCGTTAAGAAACCATCTTTCTTTGCTTCCACCGCATACTCCCCTACCAGGATACTTTCGATCAAGAAATTTCCCGAGCTGTCTGTAAAAACTGTACTGGAAACAGGGTTAGTCGATATTCTGGTATTAGGTAGTGGTTCATTCGATCCCGCTGCGACAACTTTCCCTTTCAATGCTCCAAATTCATCTTCACCTATTTTATCTTCATTACAGGAAAATACAAAAAGGAAGGCCGTTACAATAAGGGCTATATATTTAAATGTACGTTTCATGATTTCAATTATTAATTTAGATTATCATCCTTCTTGCGTGAACCGAAATGATAATTGATTCCTGCTCCAAATGTGAAGAAGTAATCATCACGTCGGCCTCGTATCTCATTGTCGATCTTGTCTGTGAATGTAGGGTTCCAATCTCCTTTCAGTACAAAGGAGACCTTATCCGAAACTATGTATTCAAGTCCGGCTCCGAACTTCAGTGTGAGGAATGTATCTCCGCGCTGCAGATACTTTTTCGGTGAATTATCCGCAAAGAGCATAAATCCACCGCCAGCATAGGCAAATGGCGTTAAGCGATCATGCGGCAATACCGTATATTCTGCGAATAGCGTTTCATCAATCCACCAGTGATTGGTCTCGCTAGTTGAATTCAACCTGAAGAATTGAGAAGTAATCCCAATATTAAAGCGATCAATAATCTTGAACTTATATGTAAGCTCAAAGTTATAATCAAGGATTCCGGAGGTGTAATCACTGTCCACATAGGCGAGTCCGGCTGAAACATTTATCGTATGTCGATAATCATTCTCAAGAAACTTCCTTTCGTATAGAGAGGTATTCGATTCCAGTTCCATCTCCTCGGTGTATTGGGCTATCAGGGCAGTATCTGCTTCCGGTCCATCAACGGTTTTCCACAACTGATCCTTTATCCCTTCTAAGATAAGCAGTTGGACCGCTTTTTCTATAGCTTCCTGAACTGCTAATTGGGTGGGTTCGTTCTTGGTGAACCCGGTTTCAGCCTCCAGTAATCTCTGGAATTTTACATACCTGAATATACCAACATCCACTGCTTGAGAAAGTATGGTTTTGGATACATTTACTGTTTTCAGGATTTCACCGGTTGATGTGGACACGGCACGCAGGTAAATTGTGATACGGTCCTGGCGGTACTGTGATGATCCGCCGGCTCCAAAATACCGTGCTCCTACCCCACCGGTTAGAATGTTAGTATCGTACGATATGATACCTCCTTCCAGTAATATTCCGGCAAAAAGTAACGGACTTAACTTCTGATTTCGTTCATCGTCCGATTTCAAATACTCCTGTCGGGTAGTCCGAATGATATTACGTTCATTTAGCAGATTCCCGAAGTTTTCACGTTCGATGGGAGTAAACCATTTGGAATCTTCAAGAGCCTTGATCAAGATAGTGGTGGCTCCTTGAGTGACGGCAGTACTAAAAGTACTTCCGGTTTCTATATTCTTATATTGTCCCGTCTGATCCTTGAAATTATAAACACCTACTACAATAGGTTTTTCCGGTGCGGGTAGTTCAATTAGCTTTTCAGTTTGGCTTGTTGTTTCTGCGATCCTTGCATCTTCATTAATGATAGGTTGGTTAAAATATGCACCACAACCGCTTAGAACCACAAACCAAGTTAGAATTCCTAATTTGGTTAACAGTGGTCTCATAGTATTATCCATTTGGAATGATTATTTGCGTATATTCTCCAGTGGTAATATCCAGTATGTTTATTACCAGGCCTTGGGTAGATTCGTAAACTTCATATTCGAGATTACCATTTCGGGAAGTACCTATTTCGGGTGTTTGTGTACCGAATTGGTTAGTAAATTGATTTCCGAACGTATTATCGAAGTTTGCAAAATCTCCAAATTGTTCCACATCGAATTGATCTTCAGAGAACGGATTCTGCGCGTTGGCAGAATTCAACATCCATGTATAATTGAAGGGATCACCTCCGAACGCGGGATTCTTTGGAGTATACGTAAGTTGTTGGGCAAATCCAGACGAACAAATACTAAAAATCAGTATTATTATCAATTGTTTCATAACGCCCTATTTATAGAATTTAATTAATCCTTTATCGTTCTTAAGTCTTTCGAAATACGCTATCGTTCGCTTGATAGCTTCGTAAGACATAGCTTTCATATAGTCATTCTTGGGTTGAACAAAAAATGCCATTATCAAGTCGTCACCAATGTAAAGTTCTATCCTGGTATTGTTTCCGATAGTCAGTTCTTCATTGATGCTAACTATTTTGGGTCCGTTGATGTTATTAGCCATATAGGCGGAGTAATACATACTGTAGAAATCGCGACCGGGTTTAGTTTTCGTATCTTCCAATACGATCCCCCGAAGTTCAACACCGTCGCTCATAGCAAATCGTTCTAAAACGTCATTAGCTTCATCGAGTGGTACTACTTCGCTCTTAACTTCCGAATCATCGTTGAGAACAATTCTATCCTTCCCCAATAGGTTTTCATCCAAATCGTAAACAAGTAATAATAGAATTGTACGCGTTGTATCTTTCGCGTTTAAGGTAGTTTTTGCAAGCTCTCGTTTTTCGCCTGGGCTCAAAACAAAACGCCCGTTCTGATCATTCTTTACCCTGTTCAACGTTTCAGGGTCTTTTGAAATTACAGACATTACATAGCGCAAACTGTGATTAATTTCTGTTTTGTTATAAGCGAATCCGGTTACTGAAATAAACTCAGTATTTTCTTCCAAAAAAATCTCCGCAGCAACACGTGTATTATGTATCTGTGCTGTGATTGATCCGGACATCAGGACCATGACCCAAAGAGCCAGTTTTAATATGGACAGATTTCTAATCATCACCTGCGATTTATATTTCTAATAATCACAGTTTGATTATTACCCCGCATGGAAACCCTAATCCGCTCGGAAAGCGAATTAGTACCTAAATAAAGCAGTCGTTGGTTATTTCCCTGCTGGTATATCTGACCCTTATGGTACAATGTCCAATTCCTTCCAATGTCATAGAAAACATTGTTATTGCCACGTTGTATAATCTGTTCTTCGATATTAATGGCACTTCTGTTCAAATATGCATCATTGTGATTACCCATTTGAAACAGTAAAATATCTGACGCGGCACTCCGAACATTTGAGGTAAAATTATTATTAAATCCTATCTGCCTTATGTGTACATCCCTGGAAGTACGTCTTTGAGGTGTTGTATTGTTCCGAAGTAATTCGGTGGTCATAAGATTTAATGGATTGGTCTCACCAATTAAAATTGTTCGCGGCCTGATCTCGATATTTTTATAGGTCTGAGCAAAAGCGCCGAAGACCGGTAATAAGACAAGTAGCAAAATCCATATGTGTAATTGAATTTTCATTTCTACTTAATTTGGTTAATAAACCTTGCTCACTCTACCAAAGGGATTTTTAACTGTCTAATGAACAAGGCGTTCAAAAGGTCAAAAAGTAGTGCATAAGCGGATCAAAAGAGAACCCTTATACACTACTTTCCGGCATCACAGTTCTATCTGTGATGAATTACAGAATGACGTTAGACCTAGAATCCGCCTCCACCCATATCATATTGAGTAACTACGGAAGTGTTTCCAGCTCCAAGTTGTACAACGTTGCTCATGTGACCCAAACCTTCTTGATGCACATAGCTAAAGTTGTATAATCCAACTTGTAATACATCAGAGTCATTAATAACTCCAAACTGTTCGGTCCATTGGGCGTTGCCCCAACCTATTTGCCATACGTCAGAATCGTTCGCAAATCCCAATTGGCCTACGAAGCCTAAGTTATAGTGTCCTAATTGAATTGAAGTAGAAGTATTTATCATACCACCTTGTACTACCATTACACCATTATCTCCACCTAACTGAAGTGCATAGGAGTCGTTGGCAATTCCTCCTTGAAGAATAAGTGCTCCGTTATCATATCCTAATTGTACAACATCGGAATCATTAAACCATCCAACTTGTCCAACTGCGGCTGCGTTAGTAACACCTAATTGGAAAACGAAAGAATCATTTAGCCATCCCATTTGAAGAACATCGGCTTCGTTGCCTCCACCAATTTGAACAACTAATGATTTATTATCAATTCCCATTTGATCTACCTCAGAATCGTTTAGAATTCCTAATTGGAAAACGTCTGAGTCATTAATCCAACCTATCTGATTTACATCAGAAGCGTTTAATATACCCACTTGGAGTACATCACTGTCATTAAATTGGGCGAACCCAATCGTTGCTAACATAAGTGCAAATGCACATAAAACTAACTTTTTCATAATGTGAATATTTAGAGGTTCTGACACGCTTAACGCATATCGATTAAAGTCATTTCAAATACGTCATCCGGACGTATGTTCCATGTTAAATAAGTGAAGAATCATTTTCAACAGTAAAGCAGGCGTTAGCACTCTGCTATTGAAATCCAAATTAAGTTTTCAGCTTAGAAATGTACGAGACACTAACTCATTTAACCTGGATGTTCATATTGAATCGATAATAGTAAAGGAGGAGTGAAGTTCTATTACCAAATTTTACCTTAAAGTAAGTCACATTTTATTAAAAAGCAATAAGCGTATACACGTATTTTCTTACAAATGAAGGGTTTAACCTACAGATTCGCTAACTATCATAGTAACTGATAGTTGCGAATATTTCCTGTGATTACAGATCGATTTTATCTTTTTATTCTAAAAAATAAACGTGATTTAAACGGCATTATTGAATAATATTAATAAAAAAAGAGCCGCTTTGGCGACTCTTTTTTTTATCAGAATTATCTGGTAAACAGTAATTCGCGGTATTTGGTTAATGGCCAAATCTCATCATCGACCAAAAGTTCCAGTTTGTCGCAGTGATATCGAATTTCTTCGAAATAAGGTTTCACTTTATCGCAGTAAGCAAAGGCCCGTTTCTCTGCATCATCAATTTTATTTGCCTTCTTACGTTCGTTGATCATATCGGTTATTCCTTTATTGATCTCGGCAATATGTACACTGATACTTTCGATGAGTTGCATTTGCTCTCCTGCATGCTTCTTAAACGCATTCCCATAAATATCCTTTAATCCCTGTACATTCTCTATTAGGATGTTTTGATACCTGATCGCAGTTGGAATCACATGATTTCTCGCTATATCTCCCAATACCCGACCTTCGATCTGAATGTGCATGGCGTATTCCTCCACCTGGATCTCGTGGCGGGCCTCGATCTCAACTTTAGTCATGATCTGCAGATCCTCATACAACTTAATGGTCTTTTTAGATACATACGCCTTTAAAGCTTCCGGTGTCGTTTTGTTATTGCTCAATCCACGTTTAGCCGCCTCTTTTTCCCAGGCTTCTCCATAGCCATCGCCTTCAAATCGAATGTTCTTAGACTTCTTAATATATTCCCGAAGTACATTGAAGATCGCATCGTCCTTTTTCATTTTCTTATCCTTGATAAGAACATCCACACTTTCCTTGAATTCTGTTAACTGTTGTGCCATAATAGCATTCAATACTGTCATCGGCACTGCACAATTGGCCATAGATCCTACAGCCCGCAATTCGAATTTATTACCAGTAAAGGCAAAAGGCGAAGTTCGATTTCTGTCTGTATTGTCCAGGAGAATTTCAGGGATCTTTCCAACCACGTTGAGTTTCAGTTCGGTCTTTTCCTGGGGTGATAGTTTACCGTTAGTCACTTTCTCAAGCTCATCGAGCACTTCAGTTAATTGCGAACCAATAAACACTGAAATAATAGCAGGAGGTGCTTCATTAGCCCCCAGCCTGTGATCATTACTTGCACTAGCAATTGAAGCTCTCAACAATTCTTCATACTCGTAAACCGCTTTGATTGTATTGATAAAAAAGGTTAAGAACTGAAGATTTTTCATAGGTGTACTTCCAGGACTCAATAGATTTACACCCGTATCAGTAGCCAAAGACCAGTTGTTGTGCTTTCCGCTACCGTTAATTCCCGCAAATGGTTTCTCGTGGAAAAGCACCCTGAAATTATGACGATCTGCTACTTTGTCCATCACATCCATCAATAATGAGTTGTGATCGACAGCAAGGTTAGCCTCCTCGAAGATGGGTGCAAGCTCAAACTGATTTGGAGCCACTTCATTATGTCTGGTCTTCACAGGAACTCCTAACAACATACATTCATTTTCAAGGTCTCTCATATAATTCAGGACACGAGTTGGGATGGATCCAAAGTAGTGATCATCCAATTGTTGACCCTTTGCAGCGGCATGTCCTAAAAGAGTACGGCCAGCCAGTAAAAGGTCAGGGCGAGATATAGCTAAGGCTGTATCGATTAAAAAATATTCCTGCTCCCAACCTAGCGTGGCATGGACTTTAGTAACGTTCTTGTCGAAATACTTCGCGACAGCTGTCGCTGCCTTGTCTACTGTTTGCAGCGATCTAAGTAATGGCGTTTTATTATCCAGGGCTTCTCCCGTATAGGAAACGAAGATGGTAGGAATACACAGGGTAGTACCATAGATAAAAGCGGGTGAAGTTGGGTCCCATGCAGTATATCCCCTTGCCTCGAATGTGTTTCGAATCCCTCCGTGAGGGAAACTGGATGCATCCGGTTCTTGTTGTACTAATTGTCCTCCACCAAATTTCTCTATAGCATGACCGTTCCCGGTGGTTTCAAAAAAAGCATCGTGTTTTTCGGCAGTTGCCCCGGTTAATGGTTGAAACCAGTGCGTGTAATGAGTGGCTCCTTTGGAGATAGCCCATTCTTTCATACCAGTGGAAATATGATCGGCAACGGCCCGGTCGATCTTACTACCTTTATCGATAGCATCCATTACACTTTTAAATGAATCTTTTGTGAGGTATTGGCGCATCGCATTTTCACTAAACACGTTGGCTCCAAAGATTTCAGAACGTCGTTTCGGTTCCTTTACAGCAACCGGTTTATGGTCGAAAGTCTCTTGAATAGCACTAAATCGTAACGTAGACATAATTGTATTATAAGTTTATAAGGTTGAACGGGGCAAAAATAACTTTTTAATATAGAGACCCCCCTAATTTTTATATAAAAGTTATTAAAAATATACGGCAGGCTGTTTATAACCCCCTAAAATTTGATAGAATGGTAAGAAATAATTGAATTTTGACCCCTATACCCTGAATTAACTCAGTTTATAAATGCCAAACTTATAAAGAGTGCGTAGGCTGTCACTATGATAACGCCCTTATATCGGCCAATCTCGAAAGACCTGGGAAGAAATGCTAAGGGGATCAGGACAGCAGCGAAACCGAGCATCCAAAAAATATCATTACTAAGTAATGCTTCACTTTTCACTGTGATGGGTTGAATGAGAGCGGTAATTCCCAATACCGACGCGATGTTAAAAATGTTGGAGCCAATTAAGTTCCCAAGGGAAATTGCCTTTTCTTTTTTCAAAGCTGCGATCACCGATGCAGCTAGTTCGGGCACACTGGTACCCACCGCGATCATAGTCACCGAAATTACCCGTTCGCTTACCCCTAACTTAGTGGCAAGATCCACGGCTCCATTTACAAGTAGTTCGCTCCCACCCCATAATGCTAACCCTCCGATGAATAGCCAAAGCATGATCTTTACGTTGGAAACTTTGGAAAGCGCGTCATCCACACCCTCAGGTTCTGTTTTGGTATTTATACCTCCCATTATCCTGGCCCTTCGTATCAGCATGAATAAATAAACTAATAGCAGTATCAGTAAAACACCACCCTCAAGGCGATCCAATTCCTTGCCCGTAGTTAGCAGGAAGAATAGAGTTACCGATAAAAACATCATTACCGGCCAATTGAATTTGTAGAAATCCTGATCTATAGCTAAAGGAGTAATCACTGCGGTAATTCCTAACACCAGGCCAATATTGGCTATATTAGAACCTATTACATTACCGAGAGAGATATCACTATGACCACCAAGAGCAGCATTTACACTTACCAGTAATTCCGGCGCGGATGTCGCAAATGAAACTACCGTCAATCCAATCACCATTTTCGACAGTTTCAACTTAAAAGACAACGCAACGGAAGATCGAACCAGGTACTCGCCACCCACAACTAAAAGGACCAGTCCGATAAGAATAAACAGTACGCTCATATATATATTAAGGTATGCAGCGAAGATAACAAGAAATGCGATTAATAATAAAGGAAGTAAGCAAACTATATTCGTAAAGGCTGACAACGGTAATCCTATAGATAAACTTCTAATAGCACTTCATTAATATTCCGGTATAGAAGTGCTTATCCCGCTAAACGGCGGGATTTTTATTTGTATCTTTCTAATATGAAAAAAAGCTTCTTTAAAGCTTTGGCGAAGATCAATAAAGTAGTTCTTCCCAGTTTCACTAAAAGACAGGTGGATCTTACCAAAGCCAGTAAATGGCAGCTAGCCATTTTTGGCTATCGCCTCTGGGTAACCAAGAATGCTTTGGATTAATACGTAAGCAGCGAGCGGATCTCTTGCCTCTTAATTTTTTCGTATCCTCTTAAAAAGGACAATTCTATTAAAAAATTACACTGAATTATCTCGCCGCCCAGTTTCTCAATGAGTTTACAGGCTGCCTGGGCTGTGCCCCCGGTTGCCAATACATCATCATGCAGTATTACTCTATCACCAGGCTCTATGGCGTCTTCATGGATTTCCAGTGCATCCATACCATATTCAAGTAAATAAGGCTCTTTTAAGGTGTCGAAAGGAAGTTTTCCTGCTTTACGTAACGGAACAAAACCAGCGTCCAACTCATTGGCTAGCAGAGTGGCAAAAAAAAAGCCCCTGGATTCGATCCCTACGATCTTATCCACCTTTTGTCGCTCCGTAAGTTCAGCCAGGGCGGATGCACAATAGGCAATAGCTTCAGCATTCATGAGCAGAGGAGTAATATCTTTAAAGGTAACTCCGGGTTTGGGAAAATCGTGAATATCCCGGATAAAGGCTTCGAGGTTGATCATCCCTAAAAATAACCAATTAATAAATCCTGTACAATGACATCCCTATTTTCTTATGGCATTTTCTAGTCGTGGGAAACGTGAATGACAATGCTGCCTTCCTTATTAAGCTCCGTAGTCTAAATGCAAAGCCACAAATCTTCGATTTGTTATTTTTATTCCTCTTCGGAATTGTAGTAAGCTACAATCCTCGTGGAAATAAAAAAGCCCACCTTTGGTGAGCTTTCTATTCTTCTGTGACCTCGACAGGATTCAAACCTGTAACCTTCTGAGCCGTAATCAGATGCGCTATTCAGTTGCGCCACGAGGCCGTTTTAGGGCTGCAAATATAAGTATTTTTAAATTTAATAATTATAAAAATACAAAAAAAGCAAGCCGTTTCCGACTTGCTTTCTTATGTTACATTGTTTAAAGTAATGAGGTTACTTAATCGCTAATTTCTTTATTGCTGAAACTCCGTCCTGTGTAATCTGAAGCATATAAACACCAGTGTTCAGAGTACTTACGTCAAGTCGGTTATCACTTTCTAAAACAGTCTCGATTACTTTTTTACCAACAACATCATAAAGTACTAAGTGTATCTCACCCGAAAATGGTGAGGTAATATGCACTATACCATCGGCTGCAGGATTAGGATAAATTTGCACACTATTGGCAAAATTATCATCAACACCCAGTCTTGTTTCACATTCGGCTGTAATAAAATAGACACCATCAAGTGTGGAATCTATTTCATAACCACCACCACCCATACCATCATCATAGGCTTCCCCGCTTCCAACGAGACCTACAGTCGTATTTTCCCAGAACAGATTACTGCCATCTGTTGCCTCCATAGAGATGCCTATCCAATAGGTTTTGGAAGCACTATTCGGACCAATAAATACCCGGTCCGGAACATCCAATTCGATCTGCCATATATCAAAACCAAAATTAGTCCCTATTACTACCTGGGAATACGGGTAAACATTCAATTCTGATCCAATTATGGAGCCAGGTTCACCATTGGAGTCATTGTAATAGTAAACATCCACAAAAGATGCGTTCACGCCAGAACCTGTTGCTCCAATAAAGACATTAACAGTAATGCTCTCCAGCATTAAGTCCTCGCCTTGCCGAACGGTAAAGTCGTTGGCAACCATGCGATCTAAGCTATGGGTACAACTCTTTCCATTCTCGAATGCATTACTACTAATATTTACACCACAAGGTGGATTAGTTTCCGGATTGCTTACGTCGATATATACAACGGGATTATTTTCACCTCCCGTTTCAGTAACATATGTTTCCATTTGGGCCAAAACAGGTGCTGTAAGCACCACGGCCACCAGTAATAGTATAATTCTTTTCATGATTAAGTTGTTTTGAATTAAACTTCATCTTCCATAAAGGTACGGAAAAGTCACAATTAAATTGCACTAAATAACTGATTGTCTGCAAGAAAGGACTTCTATTCTCGTTCAAGTCCTTGAGCATTTTTGATGGTCGAACCTATAAAAAAAGCAAGCCTAAATGGCTTGCTTTCTAAAAATAACATTTTGTAGACTTTAAGGTGTGAGTACTTAGTTTGTAATACCTTAATATAACTACACTTGTACCGTTCTCAATAGAACTAATATACACCCTTAACACTATTGCAGGCAATTAACCTAATGGTGTGCCCTATTTTCTTATGTGGAACAATTGACTAGTTGTCGTCCTTTTTTTTCTTTTTGGCTTTGGCTTTAGCTTGTTTCCTATAGTCCGCTTTTTGTTTTTCAACATCCATTAGTGCCTTTTTATTCTCTTCCCCACTAGCCTTTTGCTTTGTGGTTGTGGGATGTGTAGCATCCGGATCAGCATCGGCACCTGAATAGGCTGTTTGTTCAACTTTTTTGGTTGTGGTTGTGGTTGTAGACGCATCCGCTTTTTGAGCCTGCACCATTAAGTTTGTAAAGACAATGGCGACGATGGTAAGGATAATTTTTTTCATTTGTGAAGTTTTAATTTGTCATTAGTCTGAAATGGAAAGATACTAATAATTTTTTTCTATTGAGATTCCCAACACTTTTATCTATTATTCCATGTATTCAGCCTTGTTAGTTAAGTATGAAGTGTTCGGTAAAAGCTATTATTAATTATTTCAAATTGAGATATTCATACCTGCTTTTGTAATTGAAAGGATTTATACAAAGGGATATGATATACTATAATAATGAAGAAGCAAGCCGTTTCCGACTTGCTTCTTTTTATTACAACGTTGATGGTCAATATGTGTTAATACATATTTCGTAGGGCTGTAATATCATTACCGTTAAATTCTCCATCCTCGCTGGAACTAAAACATGCGAGCATTATAGATGTGGGGTCGTATCCTGAAGGTGTACCATTAATATAAACAGCACCAACTCCGGCAGACCCTTCATTAACGTTCTGTCCACAGCTCTGGCGACTGAACCAGTCTGTGTGGCGAAAACCTACCGAATGGCCAATCTCATGAGTAATAACATGCTCATTCACATTGGTGCTATAACCTCCAAGCCCGTAGATCTGTACATATTTATTAGGCAGACCATTACTTGGGAAACCAGCACTTCCACCAGCACCTCCCTGGTTCGGATTATGATAGACCACCATATCTTTGCTCTGGTAGTTTGTTCCGAAGGTAAGTGAGAAGCTGATAGATACACCACTTAAACGGTTGTAGTTATTTACTGCCCACTGCAGTGCGGTTCGTTCTTTACTGGAAAGACCATAGCCACCACCACCGGTATAACCAATGATAGAGATATTCCGCCCCTGGCTAACCAAATTAAAGGTGCGATACTGTCTTTCTTGACCTGCATCTTGTGCAAGTTTGGCCAAAGTGAATAATTGTTCTTCGGTCATGACAATATCGTCTTCGAAAAATAGTCTTACTTCACTGCTGCCGTCGGGGAAATGAAAATCATCGTAGCGAATGAAATTGGGATTTAATTCAAGAATAGCTGCGGCGTCATAGACTTCCTGCGGAACTTCCTGAGTTAGATTTGCGTCGGTGTCTTCGGGGAGGAATTCTGCATCCTTGGAACATGATGCCAATAATAGCCCTAGGCAGAAACTGCCTATGAGACCTAATCTGAGTTTTCTCATAGTTGATGGATTAAATTAGTAAATATACTTGTTAGGTTAACCAGATTAAATTTACTAAAATTTATCAATTTTGCAACACATTAATGTTTTTTTTAAACATAAATCAAACAAAATAAAGGAATTGTGAGAATAATTTAACATATCTGTTAAACTATATAGCCATGAATTTAAACAATTTCAGCCGAAAGTCCGGCTTCAAGAAGGATAGTACAGCGAGGTTTAAGGTCCTCAAAGGCCCCGGTTTTTACCGTACACTTTCCTTTGTAATGAACAATTAAAGAGCATTGTTCGGCTTGTTCCGGTGTATGGTCACAGGCATAGATAAGAGTGTCGATGACGTGGTCGAACGTATTCACGTCGTCGTTGTATAGAACGATCTGGTTTTCGGTAGCTTCTTTTTCAGCGAGAAGTACCTCTTCTTCGTATTTCTTTTTGGTACTCATAACACCTGCTAATTTACAAATTTTGCCGCAATCCAATTATTTCGAACCTTATTATCAACGTATTGCATCTGCAACTTATTACAGGTTTCAGTTATTAAAGACAGGTCCTCCAAATAAAATCCACTCAACAGTAAAATGCCTTCTTTCTTCAGGCTATAGGTATAGACAGGCATGTCATTTAACAGGATGTTCCTGTTAATATTGGCAATTATGATATCATATTTATTCTTTTGCTTAAGCAGGCGGCTATCGCCAAGGAATACTTGTAAATTCTTACACGCATTACGAGCAACATTCTCTTCGGAATTCTCCACGCACCATTCATCTATATCAATAGCATCGATCGCATCGGCACCACGCATTTCTGCAAGTATGGCAAGGACAGCAGTTCCGCAGCCCATATCCAAAACGGTTTTGCCTTCAAGATCACTTTCCAGTAAATATTCGAGCATCATGTGAGTAGTTTCATGATGGCCGGTCCCAAAAGACATTTTGGGTTCAATAACGATTTCGTAGGGCAGTGAATATTCTCTATGAAACGGAGCCCGAACCACACAGGTATCAGAGACTTCAATAGGATCAAAATTTCGCTCCCATTCTTCGTTCCAGTTCACCTGGTCGATCACTTCGGAAGAGTAATTGATTTCAAATTCATCCGATCGCAACACCCGGACATCATGAAAGATATCTTCCTTCCAGTCCTCCTTTTGAATATACGCAGTCACCCCCTCCTCGGTTTCTACAAAACTCTCGAAACCTGCTTCCGCTAATTCGGCAATAAGGATCTCAGTACCGGGTTGCCTTGGGATGACCTTAAAATGATATCCTAAATAGATCATGATTGATTACTGAAACGCGTTGACGATCGCCGTAAAGCTTTCTGCATCCAGTGAAGCTCCGCCTATGAGCCCGCCATCCACATCGGCCTTACCGAATATTTCCGATGCATTCCCTGGCTTCACACTTCCACCGTATAGGATGGATACCTCCTCAGCAATCGACGGAGAATAGTTTTCGGCCAATGTCTTCCGAATGAACGCATGCATTTCCTGTGCCTGTTCCGGAGATGCTGTCTCTCCTGTACCTATAGCCCATACGGGTTCGTAAGCTAGTATGATATGCTGCCAATCACTTTCAGACACATGGAATAATCCATATTTTAACTGATCTTTTACCACATCAAATTCACGCCCATGCTGCCTGTCGACCAATTCTTCACCAAAACAGAAGATCACTTTCATATTGTGATTTAACGCGGTAGTTACTTTTTCTGCGAGAAGCTCGTTGGTCTCACCAAAATAGGCGCGGCGCTCACTGTGGCCCAGTATTACGTGATCAACTCCTATGCTTTGAAGCATAGCAGCCGAGATCTCACCTGTAAATGCTCCACTTTCCGATTGATGCATATTCTGAGCAGCCACGGTAATAGATGAATCTTCAAGGGATCGAACTGCTGACTGTAAATTTGTATAGGTGGGAGCTACCATTACATGGGTGCTATCCGGAATCGACTGCTTTTTTAGGTCGTTCAACAAAGCATCGGTCTCTGCGAGATCGCAGTTCATTTTCCAGTTTCCTGCTACTATTTGTTTTCTCATGTTGGGTATTTAGGTATGTTAGTATCTTGGTATGTGTGGTTATCTATTTACTGCTGGCTAATTTTCGGGTCCAGCCATCCATAGATTATATCGACAAATATATTGATCAATATAAATAATGTAGCGATAATAAGAACTGCTCCCATGATCACGGGTAGGTCCAGCGTGTTTAAAGCGTCTACTATTTCCTTTCCCAAACCATTCCAGCCAAAAATGTATTCCACGAATACCGCTCCGGCCAGCATGGATGCGAACCATCCTGAAATAGCAGTTACTACCGGATTCAGCGAGTTTTTAAGGGCATGCCTTCTTATGATGGTCGCAAAAGCAAGTCCTTTAGCCTTGGCTGTTCTTATGTAATCCTGACTTAGTACTTCCAGCAGAGAATTCCGCATTAACTGTGTAACCACTGCCAGTGGTCGGATTCCAAGGACGATAGCAGGAAGGATCAGGTTCTTCCACTGAATATATTTTCCTTCGCCAAAATCATCCACTTCATAAAGGCTGCCTGTCATGTTTAGCCCCGTATATTCATGTAGCATATAGCCGAATATCCAGGCAAAAATGATGGCGCTGAAAAAGGATGGCACGCTCATACCCAAAGTACTGACCAATTGAATGGTTTTATCAAGCCAGCCATCTTTAAATAGTACCGATATAATTCCCAGCAGTAT
This sequence comes from Flavobacteriaceae bacterium, assembly GCA_013043685.1. Taxonomy (GTDB): domain Bacteria; phylum Bacteroidota; class Bacteroidia; order Flavobacteriales; family Flavobacteriaceae; genus Pukyongia. The sequence goes on from JABDNT010000028.1 coordinate 71,438, forward strand.
ACCCAGTATCATAGCAATGATAATAGCTGAGACAGCCAGGATCGCAGTATTAGGTAGTGTTTCCGCGATTACATCACTAACCTTCTTTCCATTCTTCTGAAAGGACTCGCGCAGATAAGGTAGCTTTAACACTACCTCTGTATTTCCTATCTGGAATAAATTTGTTGCGCTGTATTTATCTTCCGACAGGTATGTATAATCTTCAGCATTATTACTGTGAAAAGACAGCGGAGACAGATCGTTAATATAATAAAGGTATTGCTTACCAACGGGCTTATCGAAACCGTACTTTTTTTTCACAATAGCAACCTGCTCTGCTGTTTCATTTTGTCCCAGCATCATTCTTGCGGGGTCTCCGGGCAGGATGGTGAATAACAGAAAGATCACAGTAACTACTCCCAAAAGAGTGAGGAGCGCATAACCTATCTTCTGAAGTATATATCCACCCACCTAATCTTCTTTAACATCTTCCATTGTTAAGACCTTGTATTCAAAATCCTCACCGAACAGCGCTTTGGCATATTCTTCTATTGTGTTGTCAAAACCTGCTTGCTCTCTTCGTTCATTTACATTTTCGGGATCCGAAATAGGCCATATCAAGTTTCCGCGTTCGTCATCATAACTCATTCCCTGGGTTCCGTAGATCTGTGGCTCACCCTTACCCATAAGGTAGCGGTCTTCCATCATAGCTACGAGGTTGAAAGGTAATTCGCCCTCTTCACCCGCAGTTTTAATCATAGGGAGATACTCTTCAATCCTGTCCGGATTGTGCTGTAAAACATACCAGGCCGCTTTGTTAGCGGTATCTACCATAGATTTGCCCGGATAGCCATTAGTATCCAATATACCAGCTATGAATTCCATGTTCGTACTATCAATCTTCGACTGCCTCGCCCACAAGGTTTCCATGCTATAATCTTCTTCCTCAAAACCAGCTTGCTTCGCCGCTTCTGCCCTTTCGGCTTCCGTATCCAGGTACATTAGCTTGCGATATCGCTGATCCAGTTCCGCGATGCTATCCAATTTCTGCTTGAGTGCCATGTCCATCTCAGGCTTCGATTTCGGAAGTTCTTTTAGCCGCAGTTCACTGGCATCGTTCCAATGTAACTTTTGTTTGATAGTTCCTTTCTGAAGTTCCAAAATTCCGGGATTACTGCGTACTATCGTTTTAAGGGTAGTCATGTCGCAGAAATAGAATTTGAAATTCAAACCATACTCCTCAACCAACGCATCAGTAACCTCTTCCGAAGAAGCGGATAGACCAATCACCTGGTAGCCTTTTTCCAGAGCCTCATCCGTGACTTCACGCACTGGTATGAAGCCTTCTTTTTCAGAGTTACTCAAACTATACGCTATTACCACAATAACATGTTCGGCGTTCAGAAAGCTATCGGTAAAATCGTTTCCGCCTCTTTCCATACTAAAATCGTGAATAGGTGGCTCATAACCTGCCTGTATTTCTTTAGTCTCGACCCCAATAAACTCTCCCTCCTGCTGCGGATAATCACCGTTGGTAGTAATGATCTTTTCTTCACCATTCACATTAAATTTCCATGCATATTCGAAAATAGGCTTGGGTGCGTCTTCGGGAATTGACATTCCCTCTGTTATGTTAGCTTCAATCTTATAAGGCCTGAAATCTATGATTGGCAGATGCATCAAAACATGATACATAATGGCCAGACAGACCACCAAAGAGGCAAATACGGTAAGGCTTCTGATGTTTCTGCTGAAGAAAGGTTGAATATGTTTTCTTCCAAACCATGAGATCAGGATAAGCACCAATAGGAACACATCTTTGTAGAACGATTGCCAGGGTGTTAATTTCAGGGCATCTCCAAAACAGCCACAATCTGTTACTTTTCCTGTTACTGCCGAGTAAAAAGTTAAGAAAGTGAAGAACACGATCATCAATAACAAACTCCAAAGCGTAAATTTCTTTGCATATCCAATAATGATCATAACGCCCAATAAAACCTCGTATATCACTACGAAAATGGCAATAACCAGAGCGAAGGGGGTGAGAAATTCAAGATTAAGTACTTCAGGAGCAAAATAATCCTGAAGTTTAAATGAAAAACCAACCGGGTCGTTAAGTTTTATAAGACCACTGATGATAAATAAAATTCCGACAAATATTCTGGTTACACCTACTAATGCTTTCATTATTGTTGGTTTAAATGAATTAACGCGAACACCGCGTAATTGATCATATCCTGGTAATTAGCGTCAATACCTTCAGAAACTAGAGTTTTACCCTGATTATCCTCTATTTGTTTAACACGCAATAGTTTTTGCAGTATCAGATCTGTTAATGAACTTACCCGCATATCTCGCCAGGCTTCTCCATAATCGTGGTTCTTGTCCATCATGAGCTGCTTGGTAAGAGAAATCTTCTCATCATATAATTGTAACGCCTCTTCCAGCTCCAGATCGGGTTGTTCCACGATACCTTTTTCCAGCTGAATGAGGGCCATGATGCAATAATTAATGATCCCTACAAATTCACTCGCTTCACCTTCGTCCACCTTTCGCACCTCATTTTGCTGGAGACTCCTGATACGTTGCGCTTTAATAAAGATCTGGTCGGTTAATGACGGTAATCGCAGTATGCGCCACGCACTTCCGTAATCTTTCATTTTCTTTTCAAAGAGGGATCTGCAGTTGGATATTACCGCATCGTATTGTTTGGAGGTTTTGGACATCAGGTCTCTGAGATTTTGCGTAAATTTCGCTTAAATAAATCAATTTAAAAAATTGTATTCACTCAATTGTAAAGGTACTCTCATCGACCTGTCCACTCCCCGGGTAATGGGGATAATCAATGTGACTCCGGACTCGTTTTACGACGGTGGAAAAACAATGGCCATCCGGGATATTCTTGTTCAGGCAGAACAAATGTTACAACAGGGTGCAACATTCCTGGATATAGGGGGGTATAGTTCACGTCCCGGTGCAGATGATGTTTCTGAAACCGATGAACTGGAAAGAGTGCTGCCAGCGATTGAAGCTATTTTAAGAGAATTTCCCAAAGCGTTAATCTCCATTGATTCATTCCGAAGTAAAATAGCCCGAAAAGCAGTTGCCCATGGAGCCTGTATGGTGAATGATATTTCCGGTGGCCATATGGATAAAGAAATGATCAAAACAGTGGCCGGCCTTCAGGTTCCTTATGTCGCAATGCATATGCGCGGCACTCCACAAACAATGACGCAGCACACCAATTACCACCAGGTGACCCGTGACGTACTTCATTACTTTTCAAAAATTATTTCCGAAGCTAATAAGGCAGGGATAAATGACCTCATCGCCGATCCGGGATTTGGATTCTCGAAAACCCGTACTCAGAATTTCACTTTAATGAATGAACTGGAACTTTTCCAACAGCTTGAGATACCATTACTGGTAGGAATTTCGAGGAAATCCATGATCTATAAAACCCTTGGGGTTAGTGCCAAAGAAGCCCTTAATGGAACAACAGCATTGCACAGTATAGCTCTTTTAAAAGGAGTTCACCTGCTTCGGGTTCATGATGTGAAAGAGGCAATGGAATGTGTAAGGCTCGTTTCCGAACTAAGTGATGCGCAATAACTTTTAAATTTTTAACTACTTTTACAAAAACCCTGCGCCCTTTGGATCTCTTTGATTGGACCAACATTCGGATTATTGATATTGTCGACATCGTGCTGGTCGCAATCTTGTTGTATTACCTTTACAAACTTGTCAAAGGGACAGTAGCCATCAATATCTTCATTGGGATCGTGATCCTGTACGCGACCTGGCAACTTACCGAACTCCTTGAGATGGAAATGCTTAGTTATGTACTAGGAGGATTCCTTGGGGTAGGTATGATAGCGCTGGTGGTTGTTTTTCAGCAGGAGATCCGAAAATTTTTACTTCTGCTTGGGTCCACAAATTTCAAGGCCAGGAAAAGGCTTTTTAAACGACTCACTTTCTTTTCTGAAGACAGTACCGCGGTTACCAACATACGGGCCATTATAAATGCATTGGGCAAAATGTCCAGTACTAAGACCGGTGCCCTTATTGTGATTCAGCGTAACCAGAGCCTGGATTTCGTAAAAAGTACAGGCGATGCTATGCATGTGACCGTGAACCAACCCATCATTGAAAGTATATTCTTTAAGAATAGCCCTTTGCATGATGGAGCTATGATCATAGAAGACAATACCATTACAGCTACACGAGCGATACTGCCTATTTCGAATGACCGGAACATCCCACAGCGATTCGGGTTACGTCACAGGGCAGCAATTGGAATAACCGAGAAAAGTGATGCGGTATCCATAGTGGTTTCCGAAGAGAACGGACAGATATCCTATATCAAAGAAGGGGATTTTGTTTTATTCGAAGACCTCGAAGAATTATATAGTATCCTTGAAAAAGATCTAAGTTAGGAATGAATTGTAAGAATTGTGACCATCCACTTTCCGAAATGGATAATTTCTGCCAGTCCTGCGGGGCAAAGGTGATCAGGAACCGACTTGCTCTGCGAAACCTGATTGAAAGCTTCAGTGAACAGTTTTTAAATTACGACAACAAGTTTCTCCAAACATTTATCATGTTATTCAAAAAGCCTGAGGATGTTATTGGGACCTATATAGATGGTACACGGAAGAAATATGTTAACGTTGTAAGTTATTTTGCGATTGCAATTACATACGCCGGATTATTCGCTTTTATAAATCAAAAGTATTTTCCTGGCGTTTATGACAGATTATTCGGGGCCGTGAATCAAAATGAAGCCCAGGTTCAATTCACTTCGGACATGCTTTATCTAATCTTCGAATACCAGGCGTTCATCTTTTTTTTAATGGTACCGGTATTAGCGCTTATGTCCCGACTCGTATTTCTTAAAAACAAGAAGTATAATTACACTGAACATATTGTAATTACAATGTATGCCTACGCCCAAGCTTCCTTGTTTGTAACAACCATTTCTTTCATAGCGCAGTTCGATAAACAACTGTTCTTTCTGAATTCGATTCTTGGGCTCCCACTTCAGATTCTCTACTTCGCTTATATTTTAAAGCGAATGTATAACCTGAACTTTGTTCAGATCTTCCTAAAAACCTTGCTATTCTTATTAATCCTGGGAATGTTTTACGTCTTGTTCGTGATAGTCTTACTTATTTACCTGTTTGCATTCACAGACTTCTTCCAACAGGTTATTGAAGCAGAGAAGGCAAAAAAGGGTGTGTCCTACATTATCTCTTCGGCCATAAACTGGACCTCGTAAAGGTTTCTGTAATGGCCATCTTCCTTTCGGAGTAGTTCTCTATGGGTGCCGGTTTCTACAATTTTACCATCTTCCATTACGATGATCTTATCCGCCTTTTTCACTGTGGCCAGTCGGTGTGCGATCACAATTGAAGTACGATTCTGGGTCACTTTTTCAGTGGCTCTCTGTATCATTTCTTCGGAATAGGAATCTACCGATGACGTTGCCTCATCCAAAATTAAAATCTCCGGATTACTTACATAGGCTCGCAGGAATGCGATTAGCTGACGTTGTCCCGAGGAGAGTGTGGTTCCGCGCTCTTTTACATTATAGTGGTAGCTATTGGGCAGTGATTCAATGAATTTATGAACCCCGATCTCTTTAGCTGCTTCGATCACCTGCTCTTCTGTGATCGTAGGATCATTCAACGTGATATTGTTCAGAATTGAATCGGCGAACAGGAACACATCCTGTAATACAACAGCAATCTGATTCCGAAGTGAAGACAAGGTATATTCTTTAGACGAAACGCCATCTATCCTTATCTCTCCTCCGTTTATTTCATAGAACCGGCTAAGTAGATTGATGATAGTGGATTTACCTGCGCCAGTAGCACCTACAATAGCGACAGTTTCTCCAGGTTGCACCGTAAAGGATATTCCTTTTATCACTTCTTCGCCCTCATTATAACCAAAATGAACATCCCGGAATTCGATCAGTCCCTCACTCCGGCACATCTCAACGGTTCCATGATCCTGAATACTGGACTCGGTATCTAAAATTCCGAAAACGCGATTGGCGGCAACCATTCCCATTTGAAGGGTGTTGAATTTATCTGCGATCTGCCTTAGGGGTCTGAACAACATCTGTGAAAGCTGTATGAACATTGCAATAAGTCCAACAGTGATAACACCACCGGCTGCAGCATTAAGCCCACCATACCAGGCTATTAAACCAATAGCGACGCTTGAAGACATTTCGGCTATTGGGAAGAAGATAGAGTTATACCATACCGTCTTTATCCAGGCCTTTTTGTGGTTTTCGTTGATCTTCTGGAACTCTTTATACTCGGTGTCTTCACGGGTAAATATCTGTACGATCTTCATACCAGTGATCCGTTCCTGGACAAATGAATTTAAATTTGCCACCTGATTCCTCACTTCTTCAAAAGCTGTTTTCATCGCTCTCTGGAATACCCGGGTCGCATAGAGAATAACAGGTAGAATGGCAAACACAATGAGTGAAAGTCGCCAGCTTTGATAAAGCATAAAGCCCATAATTACAAGCATCTTCAGCAAGTCACTTATGATTACAAATAACCCCTGACTAAAAATACTTGAGATGGTTTCTATATCGTTTACAGCCCTGGTAGTTAACCTTCCCACTGCACTTTTATCGTAGTATTTCATCTGAAAACTCAGCATGAGTTTGAATAGTTTCACTCGAATATCCTTTATCACACTTTGTCCCAGCCAATTCGCATAAAAGATGAATGCGAACTGAAATATTACGTCCAGGCATAGCACGACGATCATAAGGATTATATAGAACATGAGACCGTCACCATCCTGGGGAATGATAGAGTTATCTATGGCCTGTTGTAGTAAAAACGGTTGTAAAATGGAAAGACCCGACATGATGACAGCGGCAAATCCAACAAAATAAAAGGTAACGCGATATTTATTAGCGTACGCTAATAATCGCCTGAACAAATTAAAATCGAATGCCTTACCAGATTCTGCCATTTATTTGTAAATCGTTTCGGGGTATTCTACTCTTGTTAAAAATAATCCATGTGCCGGAGCTGATGCTCCTGCTTTGGTCCTATCTTTACTTTTAATTATTTCCTGAAATTCTTCAATAGTAATCTTACCATGTCCTACATCCAATAGGGTTCCAACAATAGCCCGGACCATATTCCTAAGAAATCGGTCTGCCGCAATGGTAAAGATTAAAAAATAATCCTCGTATTCCCAGGAAGCCTCTTTAACATCACAATAATACGTTTTTACATCGGTATTGGAACGGGAGAAACATTGAAAATCCTGATGACCCAATAACAGCTGAGCAGCCTGATTCATTATTTCGATATCCGGCATCTGATGGATCTGATACGCCACATCGACCCGAAAAGGATCTTTGTCGAACAGAATCCCATATTGATATTCCCGCTCAATAGCATCAAATCTCGCATGTGCTTCATCGATCACTGGGTAAATATCGAGAATGGCTATGTCTTTTGGCAGGAATGAATTAAGTCGGAAAATAACTTCATTCATATCTTCAATTTCAGTATTCATATCGAAATGTGCTACCATTTGTGAGGCATGCACTCCTGTATCCGTCCTTCCCGCACCGGCAACCTTGATTTCAGCACGAAAGAAAGTGGAAAAAGTCCGTTCTAACACCTCCTGTATACTTAGGGCATCGGGCTGAATTTGCCAGCCATGGTAGTTTTTTCCGTTGAATGATATATCGACAAAATATCGCAAGAATTCCTGTATTTTTGAATTGACAAAGATAGGCAATCAAGCCTGTCTTCCCGAAGTACATCGTATAAACAAATGAAAAAAATCCTCCTGTTAAGTGATACCCATGGATATATTGATGATCTTATCCTAAAACACGTGGAGCAGGCCGACGAGGTATGGCATGCGGGGGATATAGGGAGCATAGATGTTTCAGACGCAATTAAGAATATCAAACCGCTTAGGGCAGTATATGGAAATATAGACAATGCTAACATCCGTTCAGAATTTCCGTTAAACAATCGTTTTTTGTGCGAAGGAGTTGATGTATGGATCACGCATATTGGTGGTTATCCCGGACGTTACAGTCCGGCTATCCGGGAGGAAATAGGAAGTAATCCACCCCGGCTTTTTATTACGGGCCATTCCCATATACTAAAGGTAATGAATGATGCAAAATTGGGGTTGTTGCATATGAATCCGGGTGCTATTGGAAAGCATGGATTTCACAAGGCAAGGACGATGTTGCGATTTACAATTTCCGGGTCCGAGATAGGTGATCTGGAAGTGATAGAATATAGCCGATAGCCTTTATCGTATAAAAAAATAAAAATCCCTGAAGTTGGCATACTTCAGGGATTTTGCACTAATATACTAAGATGTAAGGTTTAGCGTAAACGGTCTACAGATTTTACGAGATCCTCGTCCCTTTTTATGGCCTTATTGGCCAGCACTAAAAAAACGATAGAAATGATGGGAAAAAGCACCCCAATACCCTTCTCAGAGACTAACGTCTCTCCGGATAAAGTTAGCGACCTGTATACGAAAACTCCCAGTAATACAAAGTTTGATATGATGTTTAAGCGGTTCAGCACAAATTGTCCTTTACGCCTTTTGTAATTAAATATTGAAATAATTGCCAGTAAGACCGATATTCCTATCAGCCCCAGAACCAATGGTTCTTCACGGCTTATTATTGCCGTGCCTGATTGGTCATTTAAAGTAGGAAACCAGTAATACAGTGCTCCCATTATAAGCACTGAAATTATAAGATATACCGTCTGAATGCGTTGTAACATTGTAGTCCTTTAAATGGACAGCAAAAATAAGGTTTCTTTTTAAAAAAATTAAATGCAAAATATAATTTATTGTTGTATACTTGCACTACCAATCGGTAACCACTTCGAATTCGGTTACTTAGTCTTCAATAATTTTTCAACACACTATCCCGGTCTAAAAAGACCAACATTATCAGTTAAACTTATAGAATTTTAAATGTTTGAAATTTCAGAATTAAAAGCAAAGAAGCTACCTGAACTTCAGGATCTAGCTAAAACATTAGGCGTACCTAAATACCGCAGTTTAAAAAAACTAGACCTGGTTTATCAAATTCTCGATTACCAGGCGGCAAATCCTACTGCCGTTAAAGCGGTTGCTGTAGATACCCCTTCAGAAAAGAAAGAAACAAAACCACAACAACACCAGAAAACCGATAGCCGAACTACCCGCCAACGTCCGCAGCGCAGTGATAAACAGCGCGTTGAAGGCCAGCGAAGTGATAATCGAGGCCAGCAACGTGGTCAGCAAAAGAAGCAGCAAGGACCGCAGGCTCAAGGTAAGAAGCAGGATGGCAGACAAACCCAAGCTAGCAAAAAAGGTGTTGATCAGAAAAAAGAACAACAGAAGAGAGACCATGGTAAACGCGATGGACAGGATAAACCCGGTAAGAACGGGAACAAAGACAATCGCAATCGGTACAAAGAACCTGATTTCGAATTTGACAGCATCATAGAGAGCGAAGGCGTACTTGACATTATGCAGGACGGATATGGGTTCCTGCGTTCCAGTGATTACAATTATTTGTCCTCTCCCGATGATATTTATGTTTCACAATCACAGATAAGACTTTTTGGGTTAAAGACCGGTGACACGGTACTTGGTGAAGTACGGCCTCCAAAAGAGGGTGAAAAATACTTCCCGCTTATCAAGGTGAATAAAATTAATGGACTTAGTCCGAACGTGGTTCGGGACCGAGTTGCATTCGAGCATCTTACACCTCTTTTCCCTGAAGAAAAATTCAATATTGCCGAGCGCCAAAGTAATGTTTCAACACGAATTATCGATCTTTTTGCACCTATAGGAAAAGGACAGCGTGGAATGATCGTTGCCCAGCCTAAAACCGGTAAAACGATGCTCCTAAAGGATATTGCAAACGGCATCTCTGCGAATCATCCCGAGGTTTACCAGATCATTCTACTTATCGACGAACGTCCTGAGGAAGTTACCGATATGCAAAGAAATGTGAGTGGCGAGGTAGTAGCTTCTACATTCGATAAAGAAGCTACGGAACATGTTCGGATCGCAAACTTAGTGATAGAAAAAGCAAAGCGACTGGTAGAATGTGGGCATGATGTAGTGATCCTTCTGGATTCTATTACCCGTTTGGCACGTGCGTATAATACCGTGCAACCTGCCAGTGGTAAAATCTTAAGTGGTGGTGTGGATGCAAATGCCCTGCATAAGCCGAAAAGATTCTTTGGTGCGGCCCGGAATATTGAGAATGGTGGTTCATTAAGTATTATTGCAACAGCCCTTACTGAAACCGGATCGAAAATGGATGAAGTGATCTTCGAAGAATTTAAGGGAACAGGTAATATGGAATTACAACTCGATAGAAAAATTTCCAACCGCAGAATATTCCCTGCTATCGATCTAACTTCTTCCAGTACACGTAGAGACGATCTTTTACTGGATGAAAACACAATTCAAAGAATGTGGGTAATGCGCAAGTATCTTGCCGACATGAACCCTGTGGAAGCTATGGAATTCATTAATGACCGTATCAAATCTACGCGTAGTAATGAAGAGTTCCTCATTTCGATGAATGCGTAAATCAAATGAAATTAAACTTAAAAAGCCCCGCTGTCGCGGGGCTTTTTTATTGCTCACTAAAGAGCTTGGTGTATAAACGGTAATTCTCGTCATCAAAGCATACAAATAGTATTTGTTCCAATGACATCGCTTCATATCCTGTCACGGCTGCATGAGCTATTTTCGCCGCCTTTTGTTTCGGGAAACCATAGATACCTGTACTGATGTTCGGAAAGGCGATCACGGATAGTTTATATTCTTCCGCAAGTTTCAGACTGTTTAAATAGCATTTTCGCAGCAATTCTGCTTCGTTGTAAATTCCATCATTCCACTTTGGCCCAACAGTGTGAATTACCCTTCTGGCGTTTAAGTTACCTGCCGTGGTTATCACCGCTTCACCCACCTTACAGCCTCCCTGTTTGTTTCTTATCTCGATACATTCATCCAGGATTTCACTTCCTCCCGCCTTATGAATCGCACCATCTACACCTCCTCCACCTAACAGCGATGTGTTAGCAGCATTCACAATCACATCGGCGTTGACTTTGGTTATATCCCCGTGTATGACTTCAATTCTCATTATCCTTGAATTATCTATAGTAATGGAAGGGTATAAAAAAAGCCCCGCAATGCGGGGCTTTCTCTAAGATATTCTTGATATCAAAATTATCTTTTTACTATTTTCTGAGTAAGTGTTCCTCTGTTAGACTGAATATTTAAAATGTATACACCTTGTGCAAGGTTAGATACATCAACAGAGCCATTAACCAAAGTAGCACCAGTATTCTTACCTAATACATCATAAAGAGCAACATTAGTGATTTCAATATTTCCAGGAACCTGGATATTGATTCTTGTAGTTGCAGGGTTAGGATAGATACTTACAAGCTCAGCTAAGTTATCACCAACGCCTAAGATAGGCTCACACTCAACATCGAAAGTGTAAACACCTTCTAGAGTATTGTCAATAACGAATCCTCCGCCACCACCATCATCATAAGCTTCTCCAGCTCCGATAAGTCCGGCAGTTGAGTTTTCCCAGAATAAGTTACTCGCATCTGTAGCTTCTACAGAAAGGCCAATCCAGTAAGAAGTTGCAACTCCTGACTGACCAGGTAGAGCAACATCAGTAATATCTAAAGTTAGATCCCAAACATCGAAACCAAAGTTTGTACCAACTACTACCTGATTGTCTGGAACAAATCCAAGTTCAGAAGTAATAAGGTTTCCTGGATCAGGAGCTCCACCGGCATCACCCCAAACGTAAACGTCTACAAAAGCAGCATTCACACCAGAACCAGTTCCACCGATAAATACATTTGCATTGATCACTTCAAGTAGACCATCTTCATCAGCAGCAACAACAAAATCGTGAGCAACAATACGCCCTAGGTTTTGAGTACAACTTTTTCCGTTCTCAAAAGCATTTCCAGGACCAGATAGACTACAATCAGCTTCTATACCGCCGTTTTGATTAACATAAACAACCGGGTCGTTGATCCCGCCAGTCTCGCTCACGTAAGTTTCAGTCTGAGCAAAACCAAACGCAGATACAAGAAAAGCCGCACTTAATAATGTAATTTTTTTCATAATTAAAAGTTTAAAGTTTAATATTGTTAAACAAATATAGGAAAGTAAAATAAAAGTATTTTTATTTATCTTCATTTTTTTTACCGAAAACGATCATAAGTAGCATTGTCAATGCATTTCTGACAATTATTTAACTAACTAAATGAGAAAACTTATACCCCTATTAGTATTATCTGTACTTTGTGCCTGTAGTAAAAGTAAGGAAGAAACTTCGTTCGATTTTACAACAAAATTCGAGAAGTCCGGTGGCATGGAGACGGCGACCTATGACGAGGTCGTTGAATTTTACACTCAACTGGCAGACGCACATACCTCTGTTGCGATATACGACATGGACCGAACCGATAGTGGAAAACGCCTGAATCTGGTAACTTTTAATCCGAACAGAAGCTTCGAATCTGAATTTTCCGGTAATGATGAAAAGCTAATAGTTCTAATAAACAATGGGATACATCCCGGGGAAAGTGATGGAATCGATGCTTCGATGATACTCATGAGGGATCTGGCTGAAGGCAAGATCGCACCTCCCAAAAATACCATTGTCGCTGTAATTCCTGTACTTAACATTGGAGGTGCACTAAACAGAAACAGCACGAGCCGCACCAATCAAAACGGACCAGAAGAGTACGGCTTCAGGGGTAATGCAAGAAATTTCGATCTGAATCGTGATTTCATCAAGGCAGACACCAAAAACACCAGGGCCTTTATCGATCTTTTCCGAACGGTAAAACCGGATTTGTTCATTGATACCCATGTTAGTAATGGGGCAGATTATCAATATACCCTTACACATTTGTTCACACAGCACAATAAGTTGGGAGGAGCTCTTGGAGAATATATGCAGGAATCTTTAATGCCAAAATTAGAAGATTCCCTCGAAAACAAAGAGTGGGATATCACACCATATGTGAATGTTTTCAACAGAACACCAGAAAGTGGATTTACCCAGTTCATTGACGGGCCGCGTTATTCTACGGGATATAGCACCTTGTTCAATACGATTGGAATGATGGTTGAAACTCATATGCTAAAACCTTACAAAACTCGTGTGGATGGCACTTATACTATGCTTAATGAAATTATCACCATTGCTGATGCGGACGCTAAAAACATTATTGCAATGCGGGAAGAAGCCAATAGTCGATTCAAAACCGGAGATCAGTATCCGTTGAGCTGGAAAGTGGATAGCACCAGATCCCGTATGTTAATGTTTAAAGGCTATGAGGCTGAATTAATACAAAGTGAAATAACGGGTGCCGGAAGATTAAAATACGACAGTTTAAAACCTTATACCAAAGAGATTGTTTATTACGATCAATTTAAACCGGTGACCTATACTACGATTCCAAGAAAGTATATCATTCCCAAGGGATACTGGAATGTCATGGAACTGATTCGCCTGAACAAAATAGAATATACAAAGGCACCAAAAGATAGCACGATCACTGCCCAGGTTTACAGGATAACGTCTACCGAGACGAGTCGCAGGCCCTATGAAGGTCATTATCCGCATTACAATACGGAAGTTGAAATGACCACCGAGGAAGTTTCTTTGGAGGCCGGCGATTACATCGTGGACACAAATCAACCCGGTATGCGGTATTTATTGGAAACACTGGAACCAATGGCTCCGGATTCATTTTTCAACTGGAATTATTTCGATACAATTTTGGGTCAAAAAGAAGGGTTTTCCCCTTATGTATGGGAGGATGTCGCGTTGAATTTTCTCAATGAGAATCCGGAAATACGAAAAGAATTTGAGGATAAAAAGCTGCAGGAACCTCAGTTTGCGAGAAACTGGTATTCACAATTAGACTGGATTCATAAGAAATCCGATTTTTATGAAAAAGCGCACTTACGATACCCTATCATTAGGGTGAACGAGTAAATATTCCTTTGGAAAGAGTAATTTTATATTTTCATAAGAATCCTGAAGGGCTTTTTGGGACTTTTCGAAATTTTTCCATTTCACTTTCAGAATACCTTCTTTCACCTGGGGCTTGAATACTCCGTTATATTCGGAATACATCTCAAACCAATAGGTGATCTTTAGTTTGAATTTTCCATTTCTCTTAAATACATGATAGGTTGTGGTAAGATATTTCTTAACCTCCAGGCCTTTTATACCAGTTTCTTCTTCCACTTCCCTAACTGCTGCCTCCTGATGGCTTTCGTTCTTTTCGATCCTGCCTTTTGGAATATCCCACTTCTCATTTCGATAGATAAAAAGTATTTCCCTTTTATTATTGAAGACTAACCCACCTGCAGCCTCTACTACGGGTAATTTTTTACGAAGGAATTTCTCAAGAGACTCCTCATTTTTATGATATAGATTCACATAAAGGAGTTCGCCTTCGTTAATCCTTTTTATTAACTTTTTAAATCTCGCAAACTTTAATGGAATAGAGGTATACTGCTTTCCAATATTTTTCTCAGTAGAGAGAATTATTGGGATGTCTTTCACAAAAACTTTATACATTTGCAGTATGATTTTAAATAAGGGGACCGCTCAAAAAACAGCCGAATTACTTCTGCAAATTAATGCAATAAAATTACAACCACAAAACCCATTTCAATGGGCTTCGGGTTGGAAATCTCCGATTTACTGTGACAATCGAATTACACTGTCCTTTCCAGTGATCCGTAATTTTCTAAGGGAGCAAATTGCCTCTCAGATTGAAACTTTGTACGGTAAACCGGATGTTATCGCGGGTGTGGCGACCGGAGCGATAGGAATCGGCATGTTGGTAGCCGATTACCTCAATGTTCCTTTTTGTTATGTGCGTCCGGAAGCTAAAAAACATGGAAGGCAGAATAAAATTGAGGGGCTTATTGAAGCGCATCAGAATGTAGTGGTTGTAGAGGATCTAATTAGCACAGGAAAAAGTAGCCTGGCTGCCGTCGAGGCACTGCGAGAAGCAGATCTTAACGTAAAAGGCATGGTGGCTATTTTTACTTATGGATTTGAGATTGCTGAAAAGAATTTTGATAAAGCCGATGTTGCGCTCCATACGCTGAGCAATTACAACGAAATCGTG
Organism: Flavobacteriaceae bacterium; assembly: GCA_013043685.1. Taxonomy (GTDB): domain Bacteria; phylum Bacteroidota; class Bacteroidia; order Flavobacteriales; family Flavobacteriaceae; genus Pukyongia. Next base: position 86,644 of record JABDNT010000028.1, read on the forward strand.
GAACAAGCTGAAAAATCGGGCTATATTACCTCCGAGGAAAGTGCGCTACTTTCCCATTGGCGTACTAATCCTGCCAACTGGGATCCGAAAATGGTCGTCAACACTGAAGATAAATAAATCGCCGATTTGGCATTCCTTATTCCAAATTAAATGCAAATTGAAAGTAAAAAAGTACAAGTTCAGAAATCGGCTGAAGACCTCTGTTCATATTTAAGTGATGTGAAGAATTTTGAGCAGTTAATGCCTGAAAATATCAGCAAATTTGAGGTAATAAGTGACAATACCTTTGTTTTCGCATTAAAAGGTATGCCTGAAATTGGCCTGAAAGTGAAAGAAGTTTCCTCCCCTAATAAGGTGGTTCTTGGAGCCATTAGCGATAAGATTCCCTTTCAGCTTACGGGGAATATTGAGGATAACGGTGTAAATTCTTCGGAGGCGGAATTAGTCTTTAACGGGGAATTCAATCCAATGATGGCAATGATGATAAAGGGCCCCATTACTAAATTCCTGGAGACATTGGTCAACAATATGGAACAGCTTTAATAGCGTAATAGTATTTCTTTCACTTTGAATTCCTGTACGCTTTCATCTTCCATTTCGATACGTAAGTTACCTGAATTACTTACCCCTCTTATAATCCCATTGAAAAGCGATCTGTCGTTATGCTCGAAAACCGAAATTATATCTTTTCGAAACATTAAGTCATGATATTCCCGGTTCAGCGTTTCGAAATCTGTGTTCTCCACTCTGTCTAATTGCGCAGATATATCTGCAACAACCTGACTTAGCACGCGTTCAGGGTCATACATAATATCTGTTGCCATTAGCATAGATCCAGCGTTGTGAAGGTTATGAAATACGGAATTATTCACATTGATACCTATTCCAATTATACTGCCGATAACAGAATTTCCCTGTAATTGGTTCTCTATGAGAATGCCGCAAAGTTTTTTATTATATGACATAATGTCGTTAGGCCATTTTATCGTGATCTGAGGAATTTTTAGTCGATTCATGGATGCGGAAATACCCAGGGAAACTGCCAGGTTTATTTTAATATGCTCTTCGGAAGAAAGCATTGAAAATCGTTTGAACATACTAAATGTAAGGCTTTTACCTGCTTCAGAAACCCAGGATGAACCTCGCTGACCCCTTCCCTTGGTTTGCGATTCGGCCCATACTACAGTTTCATCCTCAAGGTACATTTTCATCCCTAAGTCTCTCAGATAAGAGTTTGTAGAAGCAATGGCACTAAGTTTGATTAATTTCAATAGTATAAAGATTGTGTTACTTTACGTTTTTTATAACGTTTCAAGAAACAAAAAAGTAATAACTTTGCGCAAATAAATAACTATTAATGATAGATAGATTAACCGGAACAGATGAGCTTGTTACTCAAATAATATCAGGAATCGAAGAAGTGAAGGGCCAGAATATTGAAATTCTGGATCTCAGGGAGATAGAAAATACAGTATGCGACTATTTTATAATCTGTGACGGGACTTCAAATACACAGGTCAACGCGATCGTAAATTCCATTCAGAAATTAGTTAGCAAGTCAATCAAAGAAAAACCCTGGCATGTGGAAGGAAGTGAAAATGCAGAATGGATACTACTGGATTATGTTCATGTAGTTGTTCATGTTTTTCAAAAGCATATTCGCGAGTTTTACGACATAGAAGGATTATGGGGAGATGCCAAATCTGTTAAAATACAAACAACGTACTAAAGAGGGACCCTTATGGCGAACGAGAATAAAAAACCAGAAATTAAGAAGCCAAGATTCAATGCGTATTGGATCTATGCGGCCATCATAATGATATTTTTGGGTATTCAATTTTTTGGAGGAAGTAGTTGGTCTCAACCTGAAAAGACTACTCAGGCCGAATTTGAGAATTTCCTAAGAGATGGTGATGTAGAAAAAATCGAGATAATCAATAAGAAAGTTGCTAAGGTTTATCTTACCCCTGATGCGAAGCAAAAGCCAGTGCATTCCGCAAATAAGACGAAAAGTTTTTTCCCATCTGCAGCGAATGAGCCTTACTACCAGTTTGAGTTTGGAGACTTACAGAATTTTGAAAACAATATCAACGAAATAAAGGTTCAGAATAGCATTGATACAAAAGTTGTCTGGAATACGGACAGCAATATGTGGGGAGAGTTGTTTCTTACCCTTTTACCCTTCATTGTGATAATTGGGATCTGGATCTTCATAATGCGCCGCATGTCGGCAGGAGCTGGTGGTGGAGCTGGTGGACAGATCTTTAATATCGGGAAGTCCAAAGCGAAATTGTTCGATGAGAAAACGGAAGTTAAGACTTCGTTCAAGGATGTGGCCGGATTGGAAGGTGCAAAGGAAGAAGTTCAGGAGATTGTGGATTTCCTTAAAAACCCGCAAAAATATACGGCCCTGGGTGGAAAAATCCCCAAAGGTGCATTATTGGTTGGCCCTCCGGGTACCGGTAAGACATTATTAGCAAAAGCGGTTGCCGGTGAGGCGAAAGTTCCTTTCTTCTCCCTGTCAGGTTCGGATTTTGTCGAAATGTTCGTGGGTGTAGGTGCTTCCAGAGTAAGAGATTTGTTTAAGCAAGCCAAGGAGAAATCTCCTTCTATTATATTCATTGATGAGATCGATGCTATTGGACGTGCCAGAGGAAAAGCTAACTTCTCCGGTTCCAACGACGAACGTGAAAATACATTGAACCAGTTGCTCACCGAAATGGATGGTTTTGGTACCAATACGAACGTGATTGTGATTGCCGCAACCAACCGTGCAGATGTCCTGGATAAAGCCTTAATGAGGGCCGGACGTTTCGATCGTCAGATCTATGTCGATCTGCCAGATGTTAGAGAACGAAAAGAGATTTTCGAAGTTCATCTTCGACCTCTTAAGAAGGACAATACATTGGATACAGATTTTCTAGCTAAGCAAACACCTGGTTTCTCAGGCGCTGATATTGCCAATGTATGTAATGAAGCAGCCTTAATAGCTGCAAGAAAAGAGAAAACATCTGTAGGGCGTCAGGATTTTCTGGATGCCGTAGATCGAATTGTGGGTGGTCTTGAGAAGAAGAATAAAATTATTACACCGGATGAGAAAAAGGCAATCGCGGTTCATGAGGCTGGACATGCCACGGTAAGCTGGATGCTGGAACACGCTGCACCTTTGGTAAAGGTCACCATCGTACCTCGAGGACAATCACTGGGTGCTGCCTGGTACCTGCCTGAAGAACGCCTCATTGTTCGGCCCGAACAAATGTTGGATGAAATGTGTGCTACCATGGGTGGCCGTGCAGCTGAAAAGGTAATATTCGATAAAATTTCTACCGGTGCTTTAAGTGATCTGGAAAAAGTAACCAAACAGGCTCGTGCCATGGTGACCATTTACGGTCTTAATGAAGAATTAGGCAACTTAACATACTACGATTCCAGTGGACAAAATGAATATGGTTTCACAAAACCTTATAGCGAAAAGACAGCCGAGCTCATAGACAAGGAGATTTCAAATCTTATCGAGGCACAATATCAACGTGCCATAGAGCTCCTGAAACAAAACAAAGAAAAACTTTCTGAATTGGCTGAAGAACTTCTTGAAAAGGAAGTTATATTCAAGGAAAGCTTAGAACGAATCTTCGGGGAGAGGCCGTTCAAGAAGCCGGTTCCTATTGTGAAAAAGGAAGAAAAGACAGAGGACGAGGTAATCACACCGGAAGAACCGGTTGAGCCAAAATCGTAAAACTTTAGATTTTCAGTAACATAACTTCAATATAGATTTTATATCTTTGAGATTAAGCGTATTTTAAGAACTCCTCAATACCCGAGAATGAGTCTATTTAAAAGACTTTTAAATCCTAAAGGCAGATCAGAAGAAAAAGCAAAAAATTCTGAACACAGTAAGTATTTCCCAGAAGAGACCCTTCCTATCGATGAAAGATTTACGTATAACTTTAATCGCAATGGTGGTAAATTCCTCTACTGTGAGAATATGGAAGAAATTCTTGAGGCTTTTGACAATATCCTGCTTGAAAACGACTGGTATGAGCAGGATGTTTTTTGTTTAGACGAGATGTTATCCTCAAGATTCGATGGATTCAATTTAAATTTCGTGCATAAACCTTCTGCAAAATTCTTTCTATCTACCTGTGAATCACTTGTGTCTAACAACGGTTCTATCCTGCTTTGTTCAAAGCAAATTAAAGAGAAAAAATTACACGAATTACCGGCCAACTTCGTCATATTTGCAACTACCAGTCAATTGGTAGAGAACATCAGTGAAGGACTTCGGAAAATCAAATCGAAAAATAAGCGTCATATTCCTAGCAATATAACTACGATTCAGGACTTCGAAACGAATAAAGAAAAGGACTTCATGAGTTATGGAAGTAGCTCAAAAAACCTATATTTGCTGTTACTGGAAGACCTGTAATTTATGAAGGAACTTATCGTGCGTTCTATATCGGGTGTGCTTTACATTTCGATTGTCATTTTCTCATTGTTCACTTCGCGCGAATGGTTTATGGGACTCTTCTTTATCCTGGCAGGAATCACCCTCAATGAGTATCTCCGGATCATAAATTTGAAAAGTTTGTTAGCCTATATTCTTTTGGCGGCTTTATTCTATTTCCTGAGTTACGAGATATTCGATTGGAACGCCTTATACCTTTTCCTTATTCTGTGTTGCTTTGTATGTTTCTATCTAATGAAAGAGTTATTTCGCGATAGTGATATAGCCATGTTTGGCCCGAAAAAATACGTGACTACGGTATTTTATTTAATTGGTGGTTTTGTCTTTCTTACGCTCATCCCAATGCATAAAGGGTATTTCAATCCTGAAGCGGTAGTAGGAGTCTTCATCCTTGTTTGGAGCAATGACAGTATTGCTTATTTAGTTGGCAAAAACTTCGGCAAGAAAAAGCTGATGGAGCGTGTATCTCCAAAGAAGACCATTGAGGGTTTTTTGGGTGGATTAGCGGGTTCGCTTATCGCAGGTTTTCTTATCTTTAAGTTTTTCGATTACTACCCGTTATGGATGTGGATTATCATGGCATTGATTGCGACAATTTTCGGAACTATAGGTGATCTTATCGAGTCTAAATTCAAGAGACAGGCGGGGGTTAAGGACAGTGGGGTTTTGATGCCCGGGCATGGCGGATTATACGACAGACTGGACAGCATCATTTATGCAAGCCCTTTTCTTTATGCTTTTATAGAAATTTCGGAATATGTTTCATAGGGAAGGAAATAAAATTATCCTAATAGCTTTAGTGCTATGCATTTCATTGAGTTTGTTAACCGAAATGAGTGTGGAAAATCAAATTTTGAAGTTCGGGATAATCGCAGTTTTAATTATTCTTCTAATACTAATTCTTCAGTTCTTCCGAAACCCTAAGAGAAATTTCAAGCCCGACTATTTCAAGGTAATGTCTCCTGTTGATGGAAAAGTCGTGGTTATTGAAGAAGTATTTGAAAAAGAGTATTATAATGAAAAACGGTTGCAGGTCTCTGTTTTCATGTCCCCGCTCAATGTACACGTAACGCGGTATCCGGTTGGTGGTAAAGTTGTGCTCAGTAAATATCATCCCGGGAAATACCTGGTAGCGTGGCATCCCAAATCCAGTGAGGAAAATGAACGAACAACCGTCGTTGTAAGATCTTCAGAGTTTGGAGATGTACTGCACAGGCAGATAGCCGGGGCAATGGCGCGACGTATCGTTAACTATGCGGAAACAGGCCAAACTGTAACGCAGAGTTCGGATAGCGGATTTATTAAGTTCGGTTCCCGCGTGGATGTCTTCCTGCCATTAGATGTAAAAGTGGCAGTAGAATTGAATCAGAAAGTAAAAGGTGGTCTCACCGTATTGGCCTCAAAGTAACAATGGCAAAATCTGACCTGGATATTGAATTTCGAAAGGCGGTAGACAGTATAAATAAACATACCGAACCTTTTCCTGCCGACGTGCTTTTGCGGTTGTACGCTTATTATAAGGTAGCCACCAACGACGAAGATCGGCCTAGTGGTGGTAAGCCGCTAATTAATGCGTTTAAAACGAACGCACTTTTTCAGGCACAGAATTTGTCCGTGGAAGAGGCCAAACAATTGTATATAGAAACGGTTAAGAACTACTTTATCTACAGAAAATAACTACTTCAAGCTAGCGAGACTTGCTTTCAGGGTTTCGATCTTGGCAAGCGCATCTGCTTCTTTAGTGCGTTCCATTTTCACAACCTGTTCTGGTGCGTTGTTCACGAAACGTTCATTGCTTAATTTTTTCTGAACACTTTTCAAAAATCCTTCTGTATAGTGCAGTTCTTCCGTGATCTTTGCAATTTCCTCGTCCACATTGACCGTTCCCGAAATCGGCACGAAATATTCATTGGATTTCACCCTGAAGGTTATCGATCCATCCAGTGGTTTTGAAACATAATTCAGGTTGGAAAGGTTGCCCAGTTTGCAAATTATACCATCGAATTCGGTTCCGGTATTTTCGCTGTTAATAGCAGAAAGTTCTATCTGTTCCTTATATGCGATGTTTTTTTCCTTCCTAATCGTACGGATCCCCGAGATCACTTCAGCGGCAAACTCAAAGTCCGATATGAGGTTTGTATCAAAAGGACCAATTTCAGGCCACTTGGCTACGATCAGTGCCTCTTCAGGAGACCTTTTGGTGATATGCTGCCAAATCTCTTCGGAAACAAACGGAACGAAAGGATGCAGGATTTTCAGGTTGTCTTCGAGTATCGATATAACTCCAGCGTAGGTGGTGCTGTCGATGGGCTGTCCATAAGCCGGTTTCACCATTTCAAGAAACCAGGAACAGAAATCGTCCCATACCAATTTATAAGTTGCCATTAGAGCATCACTTATTCGGTATTTACCGAAGTGGTCTTCTATCTCAGCTATTGTTTTATTGAATCGGTTCTTATACCAATCAATAGCAATTGCTCCCGTTTCGGAAGGTTCAATTTCCGATGAAACCTCCCAACCATCAATTAGCCTGTAAGCGTTCCATATCTTGTTTACAAATCCACTACCCTGTTTACACAGCTCAAGGTCGAACATAAGATCGTTTCCCGCCGGGGAGCTTAAAAGCATCCCAACTCGCACACCATCGGCACCGTATTCATTAATAAGCTCGATGGGATCCGGGGAGTTCCCTAGCGATTTACTCATTTTCCTCCGTTGCTTATCGCGAACAATCCCGGTTAAGTAAACATTGTCGAACGGTTTTTCATTTCGATATTCATAACCCGCAATGATCATCCTGGCAACCCAAAAGAATAGAATTTCGGGCGCAGTTACGAGATCTTTTGTGGGATAGTAATAGTTTATGTCGGCATTATCAGGTTCGAGGATTCCATTAAAAACCGTGATGGGCCATAGCCAGGATGAGAACCAGGTGTCCAGCACATCGGGATCCTGTTTGAGATCCGATTCAGATAAATTTGAATTTCCACTCTTCTCTTTTGCCAGGGTAACTGCTTCATCGACAGTTGCAGCCACTACAAAGTCTTCTTTACCATCCCCAAAGTAGTATGCAGGAATCTGATGCCCCCACCATAACTGTCGGGAAATATTCCAGTCACGGACGTTCTCCATCCAGTGCCGATAAGTATTTATAAATTTTTCAGGAACCAGATTAACGTCTTTATTTAAAACAGCATCCAGGGCTGGTTTAGACAGATCCTTCATGTTTAGGAACCATTGATCACTTAGTTTTGGTTCGATAACAGCTCCGGTTCGCTCACTGGTCCCGACTTTGTTGGTATACTGCTCTATCTTCGCAAGGAATCCTAACTCCTTCAGCTCTTTTACGATTTCTTTTCTGGCATGAAAACGGTCCTGGCCCTTGTAATGAAGCCCATAACTATTCAGGGTCGCATTATCATTGAATATATCTATGACCTCCAGCCCGTGTTTATCTCCCAACATTTTGTCGTTTTCGTCATGTGCAGGAGTCACTTTCAGACAACCGGTTCCGAATTCCATAGAGACATACTCATCTTCTATAATTGGTATTACCCGGTTGCATATAGGAACTATTACCTTTTTCCCTTTAAGATGCGTAAAACGTTCATCTTCGGGATTAATACAAATAGCAGTATCGCCCAGTATAGTTTCCGGTCTGGTGGTTGCAATAGTGACGAAATCGTCGCTTCCTTCTATCGCATATTGAAGATAATACAGATTTCCTTGCTTCTCTTCATAGTTCACTTCCTCATCCGAGAGTGTGGTTAATGCTTCCGGATCCCAGTTCACCATACGATATCCCCTGTAAATCTTTCCTTTACGGTACAGATCTACAAATACTCTTATTACCGATTCGGACAAATCGTCATCCATGGTAAATTTTGTTCGGCTCCAGTCACAGGAAGCTCCCAGTTTCTTGAGTTGTTCCAGGATAATTCCACCGTGTTTATGGGTCCATTCCCAGGCATGTTCGAGGAATTCTTCCCGCGATATGTCCGTTTTTGAGATTCCTTCCCTCTTGAGTTTATCGACTACTTTTGCTTCTGTTGCGATAGAGGCGTGATCGGTACCCGGCACCCAAAGGGCGTTATATCCCAGAAGTCGGGCACGACGTATCAACACATCCTGAATTGTATTGTTGAGCATATGGCCCATATGGAGCACTCCTGTCACATTTGGTGGAGGAATAACAATAGCGTACGAATCTCTTTCATCCGGTTCGGAATGAAAATAACCGTGCTCCATCCAGTAGCTATACCACTTGTTTTCAACACTTTCAGCACTATATTTTGCCGCTAAACTCATAGTTTGGTCCAATTTTTGGAATAAGTATGCAAAAGTAGGTATATCTGTATTATTATGAAAGTGAATAACTTATTTTGCAGTTTGCCAAAAAGATAGCTACATTAGCATACCTTAAATTTAAATAGATCATGAAAAGACTAGTACTTATTGCGTTAATTGCCTTAATTGGACATACAGTTCAGGCGCAGGCTAAAATTAGTTTTAAAGCCGAAACCATCGATTATGGAAAAATTGCCAAAGGCAGTGACGGCGTTCGAGTATTCGAATTTACAAATACCGGAGATGCCGACCTGGTAATTGCCGATGTAAAGTCCAGTTGTGGCTGTACAGTTCCGAAAAAACCAGAAGGACCAATCGCACCGGGTGCTTCCAGTACGATTCAGGTAAAATATGATACAAATCGTGTGGGGCCTATCCGTAAGACCGTAACCGTTTATTCAAATGCGGATCAAGCGATAAAAGCCCTGAAAATTAAAGGTGAAGTTCTTGCCGAAGGAAAGAGCGTCCTTGAAAAAACCAAATAAGTTAATGAACTTATTAGATCATAAACCTCGCCTGTGGGCGGGGTTTTTTTATAACACTTCACGAAGGACAAATTTTTTCTTCTGAAGTATCCCATTTCGCAGAATATCAAGGGAAATTGTCCGTCCGGCCTTGGAGGAAAATAAATTGATTACCTCATAGAGCTTATATTTATAACTGGCCTTGCCGTTGATCCTGACCACCTCATCGCCTTTCATTACTCCTACCAAAGCCGCTGGAGATCCTTCACGTACTTCAGCTACAACATATTTCGGTGCCAGGAAAAACTGCAGGGTAGGTGATTTATAGACATCAAAAATAGCCGATGCTTCTCTTTTCTCTGTGGCCATGGTCACAGGGTCTATCTTGAAATAATCCACTTCTTTCACTGGAATCAGCCCGTCATGTTCCAGGGTTAGACCTGCCATATTGTAATAGAACGGATCGTCGAAACGACTGTTCTTTTTTAAAATCATAGTTTTCTTTCGATAATCCATAATCACTGTAAACCTTCTAAGTACTTCACTGCCAAGGCTACCTTTTCTCTGAGGCAGTGACCTTATATTTCGCACCGTATTAGAATCGGGAAATGAAGTGGTTACCTTTTCAAACTGAAAGGAGTTCAGGGCAAGTCTGCGAATTTTCGATCGCAGGCCAAAGATATTACCACTGAGGCCAAGCCCTAGAAAATCTTTAAAGTAATTTTTCGGATTCTCAGTTATAAAATCTTCTTCATCGAAAAGCCAGAGTCCGTCGCTCGAACCCGTATCTATGAGTAATAGGGCATCAGACTCTTTATGTTCCGAGGCAATCTGTGCGCTGAGAAAAGGTTTTCTATTATAAAATACAATGGGATATACTTCGCAACTCTTACATCTCTTTCGTTCAAATTTCTCAGGCCGATATAAGGTAATTCGCTTCGAGGTATAATCGGTTTTTATTACAAAATCCTTGTAGAGTTCGAATCCGATAATTCCATGAATGGGTACTCCCATTCTTGTTGAGAAATTGATCTTTTTATCCATCACCATGAATATCCGGTGATTTGTATCGATAGCTTCACCCACTTTAATAGTGTTGTTATTGCTTACTAACGCATCGATGGAACCTCCTTCGCCCAGACCGCGCAGCTTTACAGGTTGGGCATTATTCAATTGCAGGGAATCCAGGTCATCTACGGAAAATAACAAGGTAGAACTAACACCGGTATCCAGTAAAAAAGACAATTCAGTTCCGTTAATCTCAACAGGTATTACCACAAGATTATTTACCAATTCGAAAGGTATTTTGTCCCTGTTGGATGACTGAGGTAATTTAAAACCGCTCTGGGCGTTAACCACAGAAAACAAAAGGAGAGAGAATGCCAAAAGGAAGATTGTGCGTATGGCGTTCGCTAATTTTTCCATAGTATTCAAGATATGGAAAAATTAGCGAACGCCTCTGTTTTCACTATGGATTTATAAATATATTTCGCAACTTTGCTGAATAACTCAAAGCCAATGCCTGCAGTATCTAAAAAGGGCCTTTCAATGCCCGAATCACCGATTAGAAAACTAGTTCCTTTTGCTGAAAAAGCCTACAAGGCTAACAAAACGGTCTACCATCTGAATATCGGCCAGCCCGATATAAAATCCCCAGTAGCGGCTATGGAGGCTGTGAGTCAGCATAGTCTGCAGATCCTCGCATATACCCGCTCTGAAGGCTCGGAAGGATATAGAGAAAAGATCGCTAACTATTATAAAAAGCAAAATATACATGTTGGCTCCGATGATATAATCGTAACAACAGGAGGAAGTGAAGCATTACTTTTTGCAATGGGTTCGATTACCGATGTGGGCGATGAAATTATCATCCCCGAACCGTTTTATGCGAATTACAATGGCTTTGCCACCGCATCCGGTGTTAAGATCGTTCCTGTAATATCGAAGATCGAAAACAATTTTGCCCTCCCTCCAATCGCCGAGTTCGAGCGCCTCATTACTCCAAGGACCAAGGCAATTCTCATTTGCAACCCCGGAAATCCAACCGGGTACCTGTACTCAAAGGAAGAAATTAAAAAACTGGCTTCAATTGTCAAAAAACACGATATGTTCTTGGTAGCCGATGAAGTGTATCGCGAATTTGTCTACGATGGTCTTAAACATTATTCCATACTTGAAGAAGAGGGCATGGAAAATTACGGGATCATAATAGATTCTGTGTCCAAGAGATATAGCATGTGTGGGGCCAGGATTGGCTGCCTGGTGTCGAAAAATCCGCAGGTGATCCAAACATCCTTAAAATTTGCCCAGGCAAGATTGAGCCCTCCAACATTTGCGCAAATCGCCAGTGAAGCTGCCCTCGATACCCCTCAAAGTTATTTTGATGAGGTCATTGACGAATATAAAGATCGCAGGGATACTTTAATCAGGCTGTTGGAAGAAATTCCAGGAGTAAAAGTCGGACATCCTAAAGGTGCCTTCTACTGTATTGCCGAATTACCGGTCAAGGACAGTGACGACTTCGCCCGATGGCTGCTCGAATCTTTCGATGTGGATGGTGAAACTGTGATGGTCGCTCCGGCTGCAGGATTTTATTCGTCTGAAGGTGAAGGAATGAACCAAATTCGAATTGCATATGTTCTTCAGAAAGAAAGCCTGGTAAAAGCAGTTCGTATCCTGAAAGCTGCCCTGGAACAATACCCCGGCTGATGTTCATCGAAAAAAACAAATCACTTCGCAACTACAATACTTTCGGTATTGATGTAACCGCAAGGGCTTTTGTTTCTGTTGAATCCCTTGAGGACCTCAGGACCATACTGAAAGATTATACCCCCGATGAAGTCTTCATTCTCGGCGGAGGAAGTAATATGCTACTTACCGCCCCTATAGACAAACTGGTCGTACACATCAATTTAAAAGGTATTGAAGTGCTTTCGAGAACTGAGGACGAGGTTATACTGGAGATACAAGCCGGGGAAAATTGGCACGAATTGGTGATGTATTGCATTGAGAATGATTTCGGAGGTATAGAGAACCTCTCTCTTATTCCAGGAAATACAGGGACAGCACCCATTCAGAATATTGGAGCATATGGTGTTGAACTTGAGGATGTTTTCGAAAGTTGTACCGCTATCGAATGTACAACTGGGGTATTACGAAGTTTTTCCCGTGAGGAATGTAAGTTCGGATACCGGAACTCTATTTTTAAGGATGAGGCCAAAGACCAGTATATAATTACTTCCGTCATGCTCAGGTTAACGAGTAAAAATCATAAAATAAATAGTTCTTACGGAGCTATATCAGATGTTCTCGCCAAAAGGAATATTGAAAACCCTACAATTAAAGATATTTCGGAGGCTGTGATCTCTATAAGGAGATCTAAATTACCTGATCCTGCAGAAATCGGAAACAGTGGTAGTTTCTTTAAGAATCCTGTGTTGTCATCGGAGGAATTCAAGAAATTCCGAAGTAAAAACCCTGAAGCGCCGTATTATGAAGTTTCGGCTACTCAATTCAAAATACCGGCAGGATGGTTAATCGATCAGGCTGGCTTTAAAGGAAAGCGATACGGGGATGCAGGTATTCATAAACATCAGGCTTTGGTATTGGTGAATCATGGCAACGCCAGCGGTTCTGAAATTTGGAACCTGGCTCTTAAGATTCAGAAAAAAGTGAAAGAAGACTTTGGTATCTATATTGAACCAGAAGTTAATGTGATTTAATCCATTCCAAGTACCGAATTCACTACGTGCACTACTCCATTATTAGCTTGAATATCGCTTTTCCCAACTGTAGCGATATTTCCCTTTGAATCGGTCACAAGGATGTCATTATCTTTTTTGCTTACGGTCAATTGTTCTCCCGAAATAGTAATAAGCGAGACTGCTCCTTTCTTAAGGGCCTGGATAAGCGTGACGGAGTCATAAGTTCCTTCCACAATATGACTCTTAACCATAGACACCAACAGCGGCTTGTTTTCTGTCATAGGTAGCTTTTTAACCGATTCTTCATCCATCGAATTAAAGGCGTCGTCTGATGGTGCGAAAAGGGTATAGGGACCTTCTTCCTTCATTAATTGATCCGATACTTCTGCCGAGACAATATATCTCGCAAAAGACATACATTCTTTAGTACTCATCACCCTTGCCATCACACTATTTGCCTGGGAAATTGCTTCTTTTTTTTCAGTGTTTTGTTTTGGTTCCTCTGCTATAACTTCCTCAGCGACTTCCAATTCCGCTTCGGATTTTACATCTTCCTTGCATGCGGCCAGGACAGAAATAATAATTAACAGGGGAAGGATCGAAAATGGTAATTTCATAGTGAGATTGTTTTTTACAAAGGCTAAAAATAACCAAAATAGCCACATTTCACCAAGAAAGATTGTATTTTTGCCTCTCAATTAATTGAGATGGGACTATTAGTTATCACACTGCTTTTATTATTACTTGCTGTTGCAGGTATAGCCATAAAAATTTGGGGTAAAAAGGACGGGGAATTTGCCGGTACATGTGCGAGTCAGAGCCCATTTTTGAACAAGGATGGTGAAGCATGTGGCTTTTGTGGAAAGACACCGGACCAATTCGACTCCTGTACCGAGGAAGCCCATCAGTCGTCATAATTTCAACCAGGGCCTATGCTACTAATTTTCCTGCTCGGATTAGTTGTTCTGGTTAATTCTATCTACTACGTATTTTTCTCTACTTTTTTATTTCATAGGGGCCGTAAGCGATCCGAATCTGCTCAGTTTCCTGTTTCGGTTCTTATCTGTGCGAAAAACGAAATGCAAAACTTAAGCAAGCACATACCCCTGTGGCTGGCCCAGGATTACCCGAATTTCGAATTGATCCTTATAAATGATGCGTCCTCGGACAATACCCTCGAAATAATGAATCATTTTGCAGACTCAGATCCTCGGATAAAGGTTGTTGATGTTGAAAATAATGAAGCATTCTGGGGAAGTAAGAAATATGCACTAACCCTGGGGATAAAGAAAGCCTCGAATAAAAGAATGCTATTTACCGATGCTGATTGCCGCCCTGCATCCGGCTCGTGGATCACCCATATGGCATCCAATTTTTCTGAAGAAAAACAAATAATACTTGGATATGGAGCTTATGATAAGAAGCCAGGGCTTCTGAATGCCCTGATTCGTTTTGAAACCCTTATTACTGCGCTCCAATATTTCTCGTATGCCTATAACGGAATACCCTATATGGGTGTTGGCCGAAATCTGGCTTATACCAGTAATTTATTTTATGCCAATAAGGGTTTTACCGCTCACATGAACGTGCGTTCAGGCGACGATGACCTGTTTGTAAACCAGGCAGCAACAAGTACGAATACCTCTTTACAATACCATCCAGATTCTTTCACCTATTCAATTCCAAAGAAGTCATGGGGAAGCTGGATAAAACAGAAAAAGCGTCATAGTAGCACCGCGAAATTCTATAAGCCGAAACATAAATTCCTCTTAGGGACGTATTACGTTTTCAACCTGTTATTCTGGATTATAGCTATTAGCGCACTCCTATTTTACAACTGGAAAATCACGCTACCTATCTTATTATCCAGGTTCTTGATACAATATGTGGTATGTGCTAAGGCTGCAAGGAAGTTCAACGAATTAGGACTTGTTGTTTTTATTCCACTTTTGGAATTATTTTTAGTGTGTGTTCAATTATTTATCTTTATTAGCAGTAGGAAATCAAAACAACACCCTTGGAAGTGACTAAAAATGACATTCTTCAGCAGATAAGACTGGCGAAAAGCGGTAATCAAAGCGCATTTCGTTTTTTGCTGGATAGCTATTGGAATGATGTGTATGGATTTCAACTTAAGCGGGTGAAAGACGAATACGAAGCGGAAGATATTACCATCGAGACTTTTGCCAAAGCTTTCGATAAGATCGAAACCTTCAATGAGAAATATACTTTCGGTACCTGGCTTATCACCATTTCTAAAAATATTCAAATAGATAAAAGCCGGAAGAGAAAAGCCTCAATTCATTCTAAAACCACCGATACCAGCGATGAACACGTACATAAAATCGCGGATGTATCCCCTACTCCCGAAGATAAGCTTATTACCGAACAGCATCTTGACGAGTTACTTCAGTTCATAAAACAACTGAAACCGCATTACCAGGATGTGATCAACCTTAGATATTTTCAGGAAATGAGTTATAACGAAATTTCTGAACATCTGGACGAACCCCTCAATAATGTTAAAGTACGATTGTTACGTGCTAAAAAACTCCTCTCGGAAATAATTACCCAAAATCACTCGCATTGAAGCTTTCCCTTAAAAAATTTGGGCCCGGATTCATTTTCGCAGGGGCCGCTATCGGGGTTTCACATTTGGTACAATCCACAAGGGCTGGTGCCGATTTCGGATTCGGTCTGCTTTGGGCCTTGCTACTCATAAATGCTGTAAAGTATCCGTTTTTTCAATTCGGGCCGCGATATGCTTCGGCCACAGGAGAGTCCTTGCTTGAGGGATATCGGAAAATGGGCAAAAGTGTGATCTATATCTACTTCGTACTTACTTTCGCGACGATGTTCACTATTCAAACTGCGGTCACCATTGTTACGGCGGGGATCGCTACTTCCCTTTTCGGTTTTGGTACGCCGGTGTTATGGACAGCAGTCATCACCGTAATTTGTTTTACCATACTGGTTATTGGGCGCTATAAATTACTGGATTCTCTAATGAAGATAATTGTTATTGGACTCACTATTAGTACCCTCATCGCGGTGGTCTTTGCTGTTGACCCAGGTGCTATTACCTCATTCGACCCCATTCTCCCAACTGAAACTGCTGCAGTTGCTTTCCTTATTGCATTCATGGGCTGGATGCCTGCACCTCTGGATATATCCATTTGGCATTCGATTTGGACGGTTGAAAAAAAGAAGCTTAATCCATCTATTAAACCAGATCAATCCCGTTTCGATTTCAATGTGGGTTATATTACAACGACGGCTCTTGCGATAGGATTTCTGGCATTAGGTGCGCTGGTTATGTTTGGTGCAAATGAATCTTTTTCCCTGAACAGCGGGGTATTTGCCAACCAGCTTATTTCGATGTATACACAAAGCCTGGGAGATTGGGCAAAGATGCTTATTGGTATTGCCGCCCTCACTACTATGTTCAGCACTACTCTCACAACTCTCGACGGATCTCCTAGAGTAATGCATAAAACCCAGGAAATTATATTCGGCAAACAGTTAAAAAAAGGGTATCTGTACTGGCTGTTGATTCTGGCCGGGGGTACCCTGATCATTTTCTTTTTACTCCTTTCGGAAATGAAACTTCTTGTAGAAATTGCTACCATCTTATCGTTTCTTACGGCTCCATTTTATGCTTTTTTCAATTACAGGCTAATCTCAGGAAAACACACGCCGGTAGACGCCCGTCCCGGAAATTTTCTTAAGTTTTACAGTGTAGTAAGCATATTTATTCTTGTAGGATTCAGTACCTGGTATCTTAGCACTCTCTTATGAGTAATTTATTGTAAACTTTGTACCTTTGTCCCCGCTATGGAAGTAAATACTGTCGATATTCAAAAACCACAGCCCAAGCCAAAATGGCTTAGGGTTAAACTCCCTACCGGTAAGAAATACACGGAATTAAGGGGTTTGGTCGATAAATACAATTTGCACACCATTTGTACCAGTGGTAGTTGTCCCAATATGGGAGAATGCTGGACAGAAGGTACGGCTACGTTTATGATCCTTGGAAATATCTGTACCCGATCCTGCGGATTTTGTGGCGTTAAGACCGGAAGGCCGCAATCGGTAGATTGGGATGAGCCTGAAAAGGTAGCGCGTTCCATTAAAATAATGGATATCAAGCATGCGGTTATCACCTCAGTAGACCGGGATGATCTCAAGGATATGGGATCGATTATCTGGGCTGAAACGATCAAGGCCATTCGCCGAATGAACCCGCAGACGACCCTGGAAACCCTGATACCGGATTTTCAGGGAGAAACACGCAATATCGACCGTATAATCCAAGTCAAACCTGAAGTTGTTTCCCATAACATGGAAACAGTGAAGCGACTTACGCGTGAGGTGCGCATTCAAGCCAAATACGAGCGAAGCCTTGAAGTATTGCGTTATCTTAAAGAACAGGGCATAGAACGCACCAAAAGCGGTATTATGCTTGGCCTGGGTGAAACCGAGGAAGAAGTGTTACAAACTATGCAGGATTTGCGAAATGTCGGGCTCGATATCGTTACTATCGGACAATATCTTCAACCTTCCAAAAAACACCTACCTGTGAAGGAGTTCATTAACCCGGAGCAGTTCAAAAAGTATGAGACTATTGGGCTGGAAATGGGTTTCAGACATGTTGAAAGCGGTGCGCTCGTTCGATCTTCTTATAAAGCGCAAAAACACCTTACATAGCCTATTATGGACAAGGTAGTCAATATTGGTATCAACGGTTTTGGCCGTATTGGCCGTACACTATTCAGAAAACTTATAGATAACCCGAATGTAAATGTGGTCGCCATCAATGATATTTCAGACCCAAAGACCATGAGTCACCTGCTCAAGTACGACAGTATACACGGCGTATTGCCTAATGAAATAGGATACAATGCAGATTCTATCATTTTAGACGAAAACAAGATATTTTTTACTTCAGAAGGTAATATTGATGCAATACCATGGGGAAAGCTCGATGTAGTGGTTGAATGTACCGGTAAATTTAAGAGCAAGGAGCAACTTCAATATCATATAAAAAACGGGGCTTCCAGGGTTATATTGGCGGTCCCGCCCGAAAAAGATGACATAAAAACCGTTGTTTTAGGTGTAAATGACCAAATTCTCAAACCTGAAGACCATATTATCTCAAATGCTTCTTGTACAACCAATAATGCGGCTCCTATGCTCCAGGTAATCAATGAATTATGCGGAATTGAGCAGGCTTATATAACGACGGTCCATTCTTACACAACAGATCAGAGCCTACACGATCAGCCACATCGGGATCTACGAAGAGCCCGGGCCGCCAGCCAGTCCATAGTACCTACTACCACTGGCGCTGCCAAAGCACTCACGAAGATATTTCCGGAATTATCCACTGTTATTGGGGGTTGCGGCATACGCGTACCTGTACCTAACGGATCCCTTTCCGATATTACTTTAAATGTCAAGCGGGAAGTGACTATAGAAGCTGTAAATGAAGCCTTTAAAGAAGCTTCTCAGGGATCATTGCACGGAATACTGCAATATACAGAAGACCCAATAGTTTCGGTAGATATCATCGGAAATGCTTATTCCTGCATCTTCGATTCCGGTATGACATCAGTAATTGGTAAAATGGTGAAAATCATCGGATGGTATGACAACGAAGTAGGATATTCGTCAAGAATTGTAGATTTAATCCTACAAATATCGAGGAAATAACTATATTTATCGCCCAAGTACATAGTTTTGACGGCTGGAAATTTAAAATTTACTTGCTTGAAAATCTGGGTAGTTACCCTTTTTTTGCTTTCATTTGACTGTTTTTCGCAACAGGTCGAACAGGATTCTGTACAACTAATTCAAAGCTATCAAATGATGGCACGCGATGCGATTTCGAAGCAAAAATTCGATGAGGCGATCGTCCAACTCATCAATGCCAATAAGATCGCGGCCGAATTTTCGGATCGGTCTTACAAGTCCGCTCTGCAACTGGAGGTTGCAGAATTGCATTACTTCCTGGAAAATTATGTGAAAGCAGATAATGAAGCGGACCTGGCGTTGGAAAACCTGGAAAAAGAGAACGACGAAATTCTAAAGGCACACGCTTATAATCTTAAAGGCCTAATTCTAACCCAACTGAATGAATTATCTAAAGCCGAAAACTTTTTTCGCCGCGCAGAGAATATTTACACTTCAAAAGGTACAGAGGCGCAACGTGCCTGTGTACTTCTGGGTTTAGGAGATCTTGAGCGCAAGAATGGCAAACTCACAGACGCTATCAATTATTACAATGCGACCCTGGCTGTTTTTGAAGAAAACGACATGGCATTTCAATTGGCATCAGCCTATTTGAGTAAAGCGGAAGCTTTGATCGAATTGGAAGACCCCTCCACGGAGGCTTCTATTACTGCCGCCGCGGAATCTTTGTCGGAAGCAAGAGTATTAATCGGTAAAAATGCATTCACTAAACTGGAAGTTCAGAGCTATAAGATAGCTTCCCATATTGCCTTGAAAAAAGGAGACCTGGCAGAGATCAACACCAACTTGCATTTATACGAAACTAAGAACGATTCACTCCAGCAAGCTTACCTGCAGGCCATTGCCAAAGGTGTGGAAATCGAGTCCAGTGTGAGTAGCTTGAAAGAGAAAATCGAAGAACAACAAACCAATATTGATAAGCAACAGAAATCCATCAACTTTGGTAGGATGACCACTGGATTAAGTATCGCACTAATTATCATCCTTTCGTTACTTACATTATCGTTGTACAAGAACAATAATCTTAGAGCAAAGGCCAACGAATTGCTGCAGGATAAGAATATAGAATTGCAACTGGCCAAGGAAAAAGCGGAAAAGGCCTCACTGGCTAAAGCTCAATTCCTTTCAACCATTACACACGAACTGCGAACCCCGCTGTACGCGGTAACCGGTTTAACGCATCTTCTGCTGGAAGAAGATCCGAAACCGCATCAGAAAGAACATCTGAATTCACTTAAATTCTCCGGGGAGTATTTATTATCGCTTATCAACAATATCCTGGATCTCAACAAACTCGAGGCGAACAAAGTCGAGATAGAGAAAACCACTTTCTCGCTCAAGAAACGTATTAATGATGTATTGATCGCCTTGAAGAAATCCGCCGATGACCGAAAGAACAATCTGCACCTGGAGTACGATGAAACCATCCCTGATCGCCTTGTGGGTGATCCCTTGAAGTTATCACAGATCCTCATCAATCTTATCGGTAATTCGGTAAAGTTCACTCAGAATGGTGATGTGGTTGTTCGTGTTCGAAAATTGGAAGAGAAGAATTCGAAAGTCTCCCTTCATTTCGAAATTGAAGATAACGGTGTAGGTATATCCAAGAAAAAACAAAAAAGCATTTTTGAAACGTTCTCACAGGCTTCGCTTCAGATCAACCGGAAATTTGGTGGAACCGGCCTGGGACTTTCAATCGTAAAAAACCTGCTTGAACTTATGGGCAGTAAAATAAATCTCGAGAGCCAGCTAGGAAAAGGTTCCAAGTTTTGGTTCAACATTAATTTAGATATTTCCGAAGAAGTAAAAGAAGATATTAACCCCAAAAATATTATTTACGACGTGGATTATGTAGCCCTCGAAAACAGAAAGATCCTGGTAGTTGAAGACAACAAGATAAACCAGATGATCACCCGAAAGATCCTTGAAAAGAACAAGATGAATTGTATGGTAGCCGACAATGGAATGGATGCCATTAAATTGGTAAAAGAGAACGAGTTTGACGTGATCTTGATGGATATCCACATGCCGGGAATAAGCGGTATAGAGGCTACTCAAAAGATACGCGCGTTTAACAAGGATATTCCTATCATTGCCCTGACCGCTGTTACGATCGATGAAAATCTCGACGATTTCTACCGTGCTGGTTTCAACGAGATCATTCCGAAGCCATTCAAGACCGAAGAATTCTTTGAGAAGATCTATCGCTCAATAAGCGACAAGACTTTTCCTGTGAACAGCTAAGTATAGAGAATCCTATTGCAGTGCCTTTTCTATTCTTTCTTTGAAATAAGAATGCTGTTCATTTAGAATAATGGTTTTAATAGGTAAGTAGTACAAAGCGAACTTATCGATATGTGGTTGCAGCCGCATATAGTCTTTTTCGGTAGTTAGGATTATTTCCTGTTTAGAAAGTTTATTTATATCCGAATCTGTAAAATCATGATGATCTGGATATTTCTCATGTGTAAATCGATACCCGTGCTTCTTTAGATATTCAACCAATGGCTCTGGATTGGCTATTCCAGTTACAAGAGTGAAAGGTTTGTCGATAAGATATTTTAAAGTAAGATTTTCAGACTTTCCATAAATCATATTATCATATGCGACTTTCGAGAAGTAAAGTTTTTGATGCGGTTTTAAATTCAAACGTAATTGAATTTCCTGTTGTTTCGCATAAGGAAAACCATCAGGGCATTTTGTCACAACAACTATATCTGCCCTAGCAACCCCGGTGATTGGTTCTCGCAGCATTCCCATAGGTAGCAAATAATCATCTATGTAGAGATCGTCCCATGGGGTGAGTAAAATATTCACTTTTGCTTTTACCTTGCGGTGCTGAAACGCATCGTCTAACAGGATCAGGTCGGCTTTGGATTTTAGCTTCTCGATCCCGGTTCGCCGATCTGCACAAACAGCTACAGTAATATTTGAAAAATTTTGTTTGAATTGAAGCGGCTCATCCCCTACCTCCCGTGCCGTGTGATCTACCTTCACTTCGAGATATCCACGGGTCTTCCTTTTGTATCCCCTGCTAAGCACAGCAACCTTATACTCATCCTTTAATAAAGTGACGAGGTAAGAGATCATCGGAGATTTACCGGTACCACCCACAGAAAGATTCCCAACACAGATCACGGGAATTTCATATTCGGTACTTTTCAGCCAGCCCTTATCGTACATATAATTCCGCATGGCCGTTACAAAACCATAAAGGATGGCAAATGGAAATCCGAGAAAGCGGAAATATTTCATTTAGGTATCTAAAGACGATTGTTATGATTGGATGGAACACCGCGTTATACAAAACGCGTCACACGCGGTTTATATTTCCAGCATTTCATAAAACGAAAGTATACTTTTTTATCTTTACCGTAAAATACAAAGGCATGAAGGTTAAAGAAGTAATGGCTGCTCTGGAGGAGATCGCTCCCTTATCTTATTCCGAGGATTTCGACAATACAGGATTACTGGTGGGAGATATGCATAGAGATATCACCGGGATACTGGTTACGCTCGATACGCTGGAGAGTGTGGTTGACGAGGCTATTTCAAATGATTGCAATTTGATCGTTAGTTTCCACCCTATCATATTCTCTGGACTGAAGAAGATCACTGGCGAAACCTACGTTGAAAAAGTGGTACAAAAAGCCATAAAGTACGATATTGCCATCTATGCCATACATACTGCCCTTGACAATGCATGGAACGGGGTGAATGCAATGATCTGTGAAAAGATTGGTTTGAACAACCGATCCGTTTTAATCCCGCAGCGAGGCACGATACAAAAATTAGTCACTTATGTACCCACTAAGGAAGCCGATACTGTAAGAGAAGCTTTGTTTGAAGCAGGAGCCGGTGATATTGGCAATTACAGTAATTGCAGTTTTAATACGGAAGGGAAAGGCAGTTTTAATCCAAATGAAAATGCTAATCCAACGCTGGGAGCCCGGGGAGAGAGGCACTTCGAGGACGAAGTAAGGATAGAAGTCACTTTTCAGAAACACAGGAAAGGCAAGGTCTTACAAGCTTTATTCAATGCGCATTCCTACGAGGAGGTCGCCTACGAGGTAACCACTCTTGATAATATAAACCAGCACATAGGAATGGGAATGGTAGGAACAATGGAGCGTACTGTTACGGAGGAAGAATTCCTTTCCCACCTGAAAAGTACTATGCAAACCGATTGCATCAGGCATTCGGAGTTAATTGGAAAACCGGTGCAAAGAGTAGCTGTATTGGGTGGAAGCGGAAGTTTTGCCATAGATACGGCAATAGCAGCAGGTGCCGATGCTTTTGTAACGGCCGATATGAAGTACCATGATTTCTTTAAATCGGAAGGAGAAATACTACTGGCCGACATTGGACATTACGAAAGTGAGCAGTTCACAAAAGAGCTGATTCTTAATGTGCTCTCGAAAAAAATCACTAATTTTGCACCTGCCTTGCCGCAAGGCAAGCTTGTTTTATCGAAAATAAACACCAATCCAATTAGGTATTATTAGAATATGGCAAAAAAAACAGAAACTACTGTAGAAGAAAAGTTAAGAGCACTGTTCGACCTGCAATTGATAGATTCTCGTATTGATGAGATCCGAAATGTACGCGGGGAACTGCCCTTAGAGGTAGAAGATCTTGAAGATGAAGTAGCCGGGATGAACACCCGTATGGAGAAACTGAAGTCAGACCTCGAGGTAATTGAAACCAGTATTAAGGATAAGAAAAATCTTATTGAAGAGGCGAAATCGCTTATTAAGAAGTATACGGCTCAGCAAGATAATGTTCGAAACAACAGGGAATACAACTCCTTAAGTAAAGAGATCGAATTCCAGGAATTGGAAATTCAGTTAGCCGAGAAACACATTAAGGAGTTCAAGGCTCAGATCGAGCAAAAAAATGTTGTGATCGATGAAACCAAGGAGCGCCTTAAAGCTCGTCAGGATCACCTGAAGCACAAACAAGGAGAACTTAACGAAATCCTTTCAGAAACTGAAAAAGAAGAAAAATCACTTCTTAAAGAGTCGGAGAAATACGAAAAGAATATTGAAGAGAGACTGGTGAAAGCCTACAAGCGTATCCGCTCGAATGTAAAGAACGGACTAGCGGTTGTGCAGGTAGAAAGAGGTGCTTCCGGAGGATCTTTCTTCACGATACCACCTCAGGTACAAATGGAGATCGCTTCACGGAAAAAGATCATTACCGATGAACACAGTGGTAGAATTCTTGTAGATCCTGAACTTGCGACTGAGGAACGCGAAAAAATGGGTAAAATATTCGCTAAAATGAAATAACCCTTGTTTAAAATTATAACAAAGCCTTCACAACCTGTGAGGGCTTTTTTTGTTACTTTTCGGGAATGAAATTGAAAATAGCTATGAAAAGATTAACCACAATATTCATTACCGCCCTCTTGTTTAGCCTGCAGGGCGCCTGTCAGTCCTCCAATGAAGGAAATAAGGAAGCTGAAGCTGATGCACAGGCCAATCTCACACCGTTAGAAGTACCCGCCCAGAACGGTTTGGAGCGGGCTTATTTTGCCAGTGGATGTTTCTGGTGTGTGGAAGCTGTTTACGAAAGTGTGAAGGGCGTTAAGGAGTCCATTTCGGGTTACAGTGGCGGACATACCGAAAATCCTACATACGAATCGAGCAATACCGGCCGTACCGGACATGCAGAAGCTGTGGAGATCATTTACGATCCTGAGGTTGTTTCATTTGCCACCCTGGTGGATGTATACTTCGGATCACAGAACGTGACCCAGGTGAATGGACAGGGACCCGACAGGGGCTCGCAATACCGTTCTATTATTTTCTACCAGAATGAGGAACAGAAAAAGATCATCGATGAGAAGGTAGCCGAACAGGAAAAGATACATGGCGAAGGGAAAGTAGCCGCCCAGATCATGCCTTTTCAGAAATTCTGGGTTGGTGAAAAGTATCATCAGGATTATGAAAAACTAAATCCAAACAACCCTTATATCCGGAATGTCTCCATTCCCAGGTTAAAACGATTTCAGAAAAAATTCCCGCATTTGCTTAAAGAGAATGAAGAACATTAAATTAAGCAGTGTTTATAAAGCATGGTTCAATGCCTTAATCTCATAAACCAACGGATATAACCTATCCTTTAGTGCAAACATTCCATCTTCGGTTTTCTCCAGGTCTGGAAAGATATCGTAGGGTGATTCTTCGTACTCCTTTAAATATTCGATATGCAGACCGGCCTTTATCAAGGCCGTAATCACCTCCCCCAGCCCGTGATGCCAGCCGTATTCCTTAGATGTGATTTTTGATTTAGCATCCTCGGCATAAGTGCCTTCGTATTCTTCATAGATTGCCTCCTCTTGCTGATAGCCATAAATCATTATTGGAGGTTCTTGAAGGTAATCGAACATCCAGGCGATGGGATGAAATTCAACCATGTAAAAAGTGCCTCCGGGTTTTAATCGCTGGGCGATCATTTTTGCCCAAGGCTTCAGATGCGGGAGCCAGCCAATAACACCGTAACTGGTGAAGATTATAT
>JABDNT010000030.1 GCA_013043685.1 Flavobacteriaceae bacterium
ACATTAGTCTCAGGAAATAATTTATAGAAATAAATTATAAAGGGTGTTATCAAAAGAACTGTGATTATATTTAAATCCTTATTCTTTATGTCCATTTATTATTAATTTTATTTTTGATTTAAGATCGCTAAGTCTTTTTAAATATTGCGGTGAATCTTCATTATATATTTCATTAATCAAGTCATTATATTCTGACTTAATTACTTTATATAAGGTTATATTCGTATTTGCAATTTTTCCAATGTGATCTGATATTTCGCAATCAATTGACTTACCTAAACTGTTTACGTCAATTTTGTTTATGAAGTTTGATATTTTATTGATTATCAATATTAACGCCATTGAAAAAGGAAGACTGAAAAAAAAAGTTCCAATCATAGAACTTTGAGGTAAAAAATTAAACTCATCATTAAAGGCACCAAAAATTCGATAGAATTCTATCATAAATGGAAAAAATAGGAAGTAACGCCAAACATGTTTACAAGAAATAAACCAAATAATTATAAAAGCTAAAATCATTAATTTACCCAGAAGAACCCATACGAAATAATTTACATTTTCAAAATAGGTTGTTTTAAAAATAAAAAAAGGGGTTTCAAAAATATTACTTACTGGAAAAACATCGTAAATAAAATATATGAATGGGAGGCTTATAATTAAGGATATTACAATTATATCTTTTATAAAAATATATCGGTAATTCAATGTAATTCTGTTTTATTTTTAAATAAATATAGAAAATTATCTATAAAATCAAAAATTATAGTGTTTTTCAAATTCAAATAAATTCGTAACTTCAAGTTTCTAATCCCTTACTATGGCCAAATCGTTTACGCCCTTTTCAAAGGAACAGCTCCTCCCACAAGAGGAAAAACTGGAGATCATCAGCCGTAAAGGCGAGCTCTTTATCGGTATCCCCAACGAGACGGCCTTCCAGGAAAAACGGGTGTGCCTTACCCCCGACGCCGTATCAGCCCTGGTCAATAACGGCCACCGCGTGCTTATAGAAGCGGGCGCCGGTGTTAGCGCTTCCTTTAGCGACAGCGACTACAGCGAGGCCGGCGGTGAGATCACCAAAGATACCGCCAAAGTATTCTCCTGCCCCATGATCCTGAAGGTGGAACCACCCTCCCTCGAGGAGATCAAGATGATCAACCCCCAAACCATCCTCATCTCGGCCCTGCAGATAAAAACACAAACCAAGGCCTACTTTACGGCCCTGGCTAAAAAACGCATTACTGCCCTGGCCTTCGAGTATATTCGTGATGAAGACGGTGCCTATCCTGCCGTTCGCCAGCTGAGTGAGATCGCCGGAACGGCGACGGTACATATAGCGGCAGAGCTGTTATCAAACACTTTCCAGGGCAACGGTCTGCTGTTCGGTAATATCAGCGGCGTGCCGCCAACCGAAGTGGTTATCCTGGGTGCCGGAACTGTCGGCGAGTTCGCCGCCCGGAAGGCCATAGGCCTTGGGGCCAACATTCGCGTGTTCGATAACTCCATCACCAAACTCCGACGACTGCAAAGCAATCTGAATACCAACATTTACACCTCTACCGTACAACCCAAGAACGTGCATAAGGCACTGATGCGCTGCGATGTGGCCATTGGCGCCGTACGTGGCGCCAACCGGGCGCCGGTACTCGTTAGTGAGGCTATGGTGGAAACGATGAAAAGCGGCTCGGTTATCATCGATGTGAGTATCGATATGGGTGGCTGCTTCGAAACCAGTGAGGTGACCACACATAACAATCCGACTTTTATCAAGCATGGTGTCATCCATTACTGCGTGCCTAATATTCCGGCGCGTTATTCGAGAACGGCCTCGGTGTCGATAAGCAATATCTTTACGCCTTATCTTCTCAAGATCGCTGATGATGGCGGTATAGAAAATGCCCTGCGTTTTGATCGCGGATTGAAAAATGGATTGTACTTTTACCACGGCATTTTGACCAACAAATCGGTGGCGGCCTGGTTCGACCTCGATTGCAGCGACGTCAACCTGCTTATCTTCTGATCTTAATCGATACTTATGAAGTTTATTCATCGTCTGGGCTACTACCTTGGCGGCCTTGCAGTAGGCCTTGTCTTTCTGGCATTTTTTTTAACGGGTAAACGCGCCTCCTGCGATTATAGTCCGAATGCACGCGTGCTCAAAAACATCCGAACAAAAACCCTAGTCTATTCTGAAGACATCAAAGAGCAATTAATCGAACAAGGCATCGATTCGATCGATATCCAGAGTGTGCTGCAATATGGCGATGTCAAATTCAAAAAGAGCAATACCAAACTCGATAGCTGCCGAACCTACTATATCGAAGGAAAGCATGATGAGAAAGATGTTTATTTCACCATAGCAAATTGTGAATATGAAGCTATGATCATCAAGCTTGAAGCCCAATAATAAAAGCGCCCCAAAGCTTTGTAGTATGCTTTAAAGGGCGCCTTTCAAACTAACTAACCAATCTAATTATTCCCTATCGGAATAATACCTTCTTCGTTGTCGATTTATCTTGTTCCCGGAGTGTTATTGTATAAATACCCTGGCTGTATTGGTTTGTATAAATCGGAATATCTTGTCGTTGACCGTTGTTATTATCAATATCCTTCCAGTAAATCAGTTTGCCTTGTATATCCTGGATAATCAGGCTTGCCGGCCCGCTCAAGCCAATAATCTTGGCATAGAACAATGGCGAATTGGGGCTCGCTGAATAAATATCATATTGGAAGGGTGGTAAATCTATGGGAAGCTCCTCACCTATCGGATCTTCACAGGCTTCAACCAAAACCATAACTTCATCTGAACCGGAATCCAGTTCGTTCGAAACCATAACCGTATAAACAGTATCCTCCTCCGGACTAACCGTTATGCTCTGAGTGGTTTCACCAGTGCTCCATTCGTAGTTTTCACCGCCTGAGGCTGTCAGGGTAATGCTGCTTCCGGCGCAGATGCTTTGATCCTGTCCTGCAGATGCTTCAACAGGCTCCAAAACATTTACGGTAATATCTTTTGTTTCAGCGCAGTCATTTATAAAACCGGTTACAGAATAAGTTGTAGTCGTACTCGGATTTACAGCTATATTGGGATCTGTTGCACCATTCGACCATAAATAAGAGTCGGCTCCTGATGCTGACAGGGTCACATATTCACCCATCAATATGGTCTCGTCTCCACTTACCTGTACGTCAGGACCATCGTTTACGTAGACGGTAACCTCATCGGTATCGGTGCTTGAGCCAACGGTTACCTGAACGGAATAATTGGTTGCAGTTTCCGGACTTACGGTAATACTAGCCGTTGTTTCACCTGTGCTCCAAAGGAATTCCGTTCCTCCGCTCGCGGTAAGGACGACTGCTTCTCCTTCACAAATAGTCACGTCTTCTCCGGCATAAGCATTAAGCGTATCATTCACTATAACCATGACTTCATCAATCCCTTCACATCCTCCAGAATTAACGATCACCGAATAAACAGTAGTATCATTTGGTGAAACAGAAATACTCTGGGTGGTTTCTCCCGTGCTCCATAAATAGGAATCGCCGGCAGAAGCCGTTAAGGTAGTTGAATCACCCTGGATAATAGTGACATCGTCACCGGCACTGACATCAGGATTTTGGTTAACTGTAACAGTGACCTGGTCGCTGGATTGACAACCATTTAAGGTCACTATTACTTCATATATTGTGGTACTTTGAGGACTAACCTCAATATTTTGATCTGTTTGACCGGTACTCCAGAAATAGGTACCGCCTCCCGAAGCTGTGAGGCTAACAATCTCTCCTTGACAGATTGTTATATCACTTCCCGCATCGGCATTTGGTGATTCATTTACAAATACGGTTACTTCATCGGTATCGGAATTGTCACCAGTGGTAACGGTTACACTGTATGTTGTAGTCACAGCCGGGCTAACAATAATGCTTGCTTCCGTTTGTCCATCACTCCATAAATAAGATGTTCCTCCGGAAGCCGTTAGTATTATGCTTTGTCCTTCGCATACAGTAACATCCTCACCGGCATTAGCCATAACCTGATCATCAACAATAACGACGACCTCATCGGTAGCCTCACAGCCATTAGAATCAACAGTAACTGTATAGCTGGTAGTATCAGAAGGACTTACAGTAATACTGGAAGTCGTTTCTCCAGTGCTCCAAAGATAAGTGTCACCTCCGGTAGCAGTTAGAACAGCGCTTTCTCCTGCTTGTATATTGATGTCAGGACCGGCATCGGCTGCCGGAGTCGGACTGACGAAAACAGTAACTTCATCGATCGATTCACAACCATTAAGATTTACGGTTAATTGATAAGTTGTTGTTTCAGCAGGTGAAACCGTTATCATAGGTGTGATTTGACCTGTGCTCCACAAGAAATTTCCATTTCCGGATGCCATAATAGTAACGTTTTCTCCTTCACAAATTGAAATATCTTCACCAGCATTGGCATCAGGGAATGGTGTAACGATTACGCTAACATCATCGATAGCTTCACAGCCATTTTGAAAAGTTGTAACGGTATAGATGGTCGTGTCATCTGGACTAACGGTAATACTTGAGGTTGTTTCACCGGTACTCCAAAGGTAGCTTTCACCATCTCCGGTTGCAGAGAGGGTTGCTGATTCTCCATAGCAAATAGAAACATCACTGCTAGCATTTACCGATGGGAGATCGTCAACAGAGATGATAATCTCATCGGATGCATCACAGCCATTTTGGCTAATGGTCACTGAATAGCTAGTTACAGAAGTTGGTGAAACTGTAATATTTTGAGTTGTTTCTCCAGTACTCCAGAGATATGAATCCGATTCAGGAGCTGTTAAGGTATAAGGTTCACCATAACATACCGAAGTATCATTACCTAGATCAATTTGTGGAAGTTCATTTATGTTAACTGTTACTTGATCTGAAGAAAGACATCCATTTTGTTCAACAATAACAGAATAGGATGTAGTTCCTGAAGGACTTACTGTAATACTTTGAGTTGTTTCTCCAGTGTTCCATTCGAATGAGGATCCACCAGATGCGGTTAGCTGAATCGATTCACCAGCACATATTGTTACATCTTCTCCTGCATTGGCATTAGGTAACGGATCTACAGTAACTGTTACTTCATCTGAGCTTGAACTGTTACCTAAATAAACTGTAACAATGTATGTTGTAGTGCTTGTGGGGCTAACTGTAATTTCTTGTGTTGTTTCACCGGTACTCCATTCATATGTGTTTCCACCACTGGCAGAAAGAATCGTGCTTTCACCTTCACAGATGGTAACATTCTCACTTGCTTCGGCAACAGCCTGTTCATTTACAACAACTAAAACAGCGTCAATATCATCACAACCATTTGAAGTAACTGTTACAGAATAGGAAGTAGTTGTTTCAGGAGTAACGGTAATACTTTGGGTGGTTTCTCCTGTACTCCATAAATAGGAATCTCCGCCACTAGCAGTTAAGGTAGCACTCTCTCCGAGAATTATAGTTTGTTCCTCTCCGGCATCTGCCTCAGGGGTTGGGTTAACAAAAACGGTAACTGTATCGGTATCTTCGCAGCCGTCATTATTTACTGTTAAGGTATAAGTGGTAGTAATGGCTGGTGAAACAATAATACTTTGAGACGTTTCTCCAGTGTCCCATAAATATTCTCCAATTCCGGAAGCTGACAAGATCATTGACTGACCTTCGCAAATTGTAACATCGTTGCCTGCATCTGCTTGTGGAAAACTGTTTACCGTTACTATCACTTCATCGGTAGAAGGGCATTCGTCGGCATTTAATGTAACAAAATATGCAGTTGTTTGGGTCGGGCTTACGGTAATGCTTGATGTTGTCTCGCCAGTACTCCAAAGATAGTCCTGACCACCTGTAGCTGTTAAGGTGACGGTGTCACCGCCACACATAGTAACGTCCTCACCGGCATTGACCTCCTGGTATTGGTTCACATTTACGATGACATCATCAGTTGATTCACATCCATTTTCATATGCTGTTACTGTATAGGTAGTAGTTGAAGACGGACTTACAGAAATACTCGGCGTAGTTTCGCCAGTACTCCAAAGATAGGTTTCACCTCCGGTCGCTGTCAGAACCCGGATTTCTCCTTCACATATAGTCACATCCTCACCTAATTCAACGTTCGGGATTGGTGTAACATTTACCGTTATTTCATCGTTGCCTTCACAACCATTCTGGCCGATTAAAACCGTATAAATGGTGGTAGCAACTGGATTAATTGTAATCGATTGGGTGATCTCACCTGTACTCCATATGTAAAAATCGCCTGGTTGTGAGGTCAGAGTTAAGCTTTCACCTGAACAAATGTTCAGGTCTTCACCAAGATCAGGATCTGGTGTTGGAGTTACAAAAACAGTAACATCATCGGTACTTTCATGACTTCCCTGATAGGAAGTAAGTATATAAGTTGTTGTAACTGTAGGACTCACTGTAATTTCTTCGGTTGTTTCACCTGTACTCCACAATTGACTATTCCCGCCTTCAGCAACCAATACAGTACTTTCACCTTCACAAATAGTAACGTCCTCACCAGCATATGCCGAAGGCTGTCCATTAACGGCAACGTTCACGATATCTGAATCTTCGCAACTTCCATTACTGACGGTAACAGTGTAATGGGTTGTTTGTGCTGGCGATACTATAATAGTAGCCGAAGTTTCTCCGGTACTCCATAAATAAGTTCCTCCTCCTGTAGCCGTCAAGGTTGCACTTTGTCCGCTTGGTATATTTTGATTTGGCCCGGCATTCGCAATTGGCGTATCAACAACTGTAACAATTACATCATCAGATGCCTCGCATCCGTTATTGTCAACGGTTACAGTATATGTTGTTGTTTCTGTTGGATAAACAGTAATATTTTGAGTGGTTTCCCCAGTGCTCCATAAGAAGTTATTACCTCCAGAAGCAATTAATGTCACAGCAATTCCGCCACATACCGTAACATCTTCACCTGCATTTACCTGTGGAAGTTCATTAACATTAACCGTAACGCTATCTGTGTCGAAATCATCTCCTATAATTGCAGAGACAGTATAGGATTCAGTAGATGTAGGATTCACTGAAATGCTCTGATTGGTTTCACCGGTACTCCATAGATATGAATCACCACCTGAAGCGGTTAATACCACTGATGCACCTTCACAAATTGTGACATCTTCTCCTGCATCGGCTATAACAGTATTATTTGCATAGACCGTAACCGTATCACTCGCCTCACATCCATTTTGATATACGTTAACCGTATAAGTTGTATCCAGAGTTGGACTTACGGTTATACTCTGGGTGGTTTCTCCTGTACTCCA
>JABDNT010000045.1 GCA_013043685.1 Flavobacteriaceae bacterium
CCAATTTCCATTAGTTTCTGTCCGGCGCCAACTTCTTTGAATGTCCCCACCTGGTTGATTTCCGAAATCAGGGCGTCTTCAAAGTGTGCTCCGTAGCTTTCTTTCAGTTCTGATATCATAAGATGTAAAAGTAGTTACTTCCTGAATGAAGATAGGTAACTTTTGTTACAAATTTTTCCAGATCTTCAAAACCCTGAAAGCATAAGATTCAGAATAGAATTCACGTATCTTTGTCCAAAATCCGAATATGGCTCATAAAGCAGGTTTTGTAAATATAATAGGGAATCCGAATGTCGGGAAAAGCACCCTTATGAATGCGTTTGTGGGGGAACGATTGTCTATCATCACCTCTAAGGCTCAGACCACGCGTCACCGTATACTCGGGATTGTGAACGGGGAGGATTTTCAGGTGATCCTAAGCGACACCCCTGGGATTATAAAACCAGCTTACCAACTTCAGCAGAGCATGATGGAATTTGTCAAATCCGCCTTCGAGGACGCCGATGTGCTATTGTACCTTGTCGAACTGGGTGAAAAACAACTTAAGGATGAAGCTTTTTTCAGTAAAATAAAGAATTCGACTATACCGGTATTGCTGCTTATCAATAAAATAGACAAAGGTGATGAAGAGCAGTTGGCCGAAGCCCTGAAGCTCTGGCAGGATCAGGTCCCGAATGCCGAGATATTCGCTATTTCCGCACTTGAGAATTTTGGGGTAGCGGAAGTCTTTCAGCGAATTGTTGAATTACTTCCCGAATCCCCACCTTTTTATCCTAAGGATCAATTAACAGATAAGCCCGAGCGTTTTTTCGTGAATGAGATCATTCGGGAAAAGATATTAATGCATTATAAAAAGGAGATCCCATATTCGGTAGAGATCGATACCGAGGAATTTTTTGAAGATGAGAAGATCATACGTATACGTGCCGTGATCATGGTGGAGCGCGAATCACAAAAGGGTATAATAATTGGGCATAAAGGTGCTGCATTAAAGCGGGTAGGAGTAGAAGCTCGTAAAGACCTCGAAACCTTTTTCGGAAAGCAGATTCATCTGGAAACTTACGTGAAGGTGAACAAGAACTGGCGAAGTGATAAAAGGCAGTTGCGCCGGTTTGGATACAATCAGTAGGCAGTAATAGTCGGGAGTTCTTTAATTGTCCGCTAAACGATTCGACTATACAACAAATCCACTGGCCTAACTACTCAATATCTAATGTCTCTTTCATGAAGTTATACAGCAAATGCATTTCATCCTTTCCAGCGGCCTTACCCATTCTCCCGGCAAAATAAAGAACAAACCAGGCAAGTACCATAAAGCCCATTAATAAAAGTTGTACACTGAAAGGTTCGTCTAAAGAGGCTCTGGTGTATGCCCAGATCCCAAATCCAATAAATAAGGAAGCGACTGCGAAATGCAGGAACATGAACATGGTCCATACGGTAGGTTTCGGACCGAATACGCCATGTAATTGCGATTTACCCTCTTCAAAAGTCACGATCTCCAAATCCAGCTGAGGTGACCAATAATGTTGCTTGTCCCTGGGGATCTTAAGAAATACATGATCATCCACACGGGTTATCACAAAATCTTTGCTGGTCTTTTTCAAGAGTTCGAAGGCTTGTAAGGCATCTTCATTGCTTCGCTCCAGTTCTATTTTAAAGCGGGGTCTTAAAACAACTTCGTTGGGTAATGACATGATATTTCAGGATAAAGCTTTCAAAGTATCTAAATTTAAATAAACTAAAGCTAACATTGGTATGCCTTCCTCTAAAAAGCACTATTTTTGCTGCAAAATTCAAGTAGTATGAGTATCGTTGCCATTGTGGGACGACCCAATGTGGGAAAGTCAACCTTCTTTAACCGCTTAATACAGCGGCGCGAGGCTATCGTGGATGCGACCAGTGGTGTTACCCGCGACCGGCATTATGGTAAGAGTGACTGGAATGGTAAGGATTTTTCCCTTATTGATACCGGAGGATATGTGGTTGGGAGTGACGACATTTTTGAAGCCGAGATCGATAAGCAGGTGGAACTTGCTATTGACGAAGCCGATGCCATAATTTTTATGGTAGATGTTGAAACGGGTATTACAGGAATGGATGAAGAAGTTGCTCAATTGCTTCGGAAGAGCCAAAAACCGGTATTTCTTGCAGTGAATAAGGTGGACAGTGCGAATAGATTACACGACGCCGTGGAGTTTTATTCGTTGGGATTCGAAAAATATTATCCTATCTCCGGGATCAATGGAAGTGGAAGTGGAGATCTTTTAGACGATCTCGTAAAAGTGCTTCCGGAAACCGGGGAAAGGGAGGAAGATTCCTTACCCAGGTTTGCCGTCGTCGGGCGACCTAACGCGGGAAAGTCCTCTTTTATAAACGCCTTGATAGGTGAGGAGCGTTTTGTGGTTACCGATATTGCAGGGACCACAAGGGACAGTATAGATACCAAATACAATCGATTCGGATTCGAATTCAACCTTGTAGACACGGCCGGTATTCGGAAAAAGAGTAAGGTAAAAGAAGATCTGGAGTTTTACTCGGTGATGCGCTCTGTAAGAGCCATAGAGCATTGTGATGTAGTGCTTCTGGTTTTTGATGCTACCCGAGGATTCGACGGACAGGTTCAGAATATCTTCTGGCTGGCTGAAAGAAATAACAAGGGCGTTGTGATCCTTGTGAATAAATGGGACCTGGTAGAAGGAAAGGATAACCAAACCACAAATGAATTTGAAACATATATAAGGAAGCAGTGCGAGCCTTTTACCGATGTACCGATTGTGTTTATTTCTTCATTAACCAAGCAGCGAATCTTTAAGGCTATCGAAACTGCGGTAGATGTATATAAGAACAGAAGTAGGCGCATTAAAACATCTGAGCTCAACGATATTATGTTGCCCATTATAAAGGCAACTCCGCCACCTGCCTTAAAAGGTAAATACGTAAAGATCAAATTCTGTACACAATTACCCACACCTCATCCATGTTTCGCATTCTTTGCGAATCTTCCGCAATATGTGAAAGAACCTTATAAGCGATTTCTAGAGAATAAGTTGAGGGAGCATTTTAACTTTACCGGGGTGCCGGTTACCATTTACATCAGAAAAAAATAATTAAGAGTTTATTAAAGAACTGATTGAACTGGGTGTAAATGATAATTTAAAGAAGGAAAAGAGGTCAATTATTCCAATTATTATAAATGTAGGAATATTCTTACATATTATATAAAACACTAAATATTCCTGCGTACATCAAAAAATAATCTGGTGTCTGTAACAACTAACTGAAAATGTATTTCTAATTGATTTGATTCAGAGATTTTAAATCTTTTTACTCAATAGGTGAGCGTTGGATTCTATAAGAAATAATTAACAAATTCCGTTGGTGTTGCGATTCTAATTAGGCTACTTTTATCCCACTGATTATCTTTCTAGTATTAATAATGCGATGCAAATTCCCCACATTTGAATCGATCTTCGTTATATATCTATTTTAAGATAGCAAACCGTAAAATGATTGGTGGAAAAATTTAACCACCTACTTAATGAATAAAATAGGACCAAAAGATTAAATAATTTTAAGAAGATACTTGGGCATTGTAAAATTCGATGCACAAGTTTAGTTTTTGTAGGATAAAACGTACTATTTGTTAAAAAATAGAGCATAATGTTAATTTATAATGCATTTTATCGAAAATAAGTGCATTTAAGCGATGTTTTCTCGTATAATTGTAAAGAGAAAACAAAAGCCCCTGGGAATTAACCGCTTATTATTTTCTCTCTATATCCCTTTTTTCGCAAATGCGATTAAATTTTATCCGAAGATTATTAGTCTTCACGAGCCTCACACATATTTGAATAAAAAGATTGATCATGTTGTAAACAAACCTACATGAACTTTAAAACGACCTGCTTAGTAATATCCCTAGTAGTTTCTGGATTTGTCATGAATGCACAGATCCAGGAACCTTTTTCCGTACGCTATAGTGAGAACCTTAATGGTGATTTCACCATTATTGCTAATAACGTGATTTCTAGAACTCCCACAGGCAACTATAACGGAAATGCAAACAACCAGGATTTTACGAACAATGTATACGTCGATATCGACAATGATCCTAATACCTTCAATTCCAGCAATGCCAATTTTAGTGACCCTTCCACAGGTGGTGCCTGTGTAACCATATTCCGGGCGTTTCTTTACTGGGCAGCAGCAGACGCGGAACAACCCAACGGAAGTGACAATCAGCCCAACTGGAATTTTAACGACGTTAAATTAATGCTGCCGGGTGAAACTACTTATACCACGGTCACGGCAGATGATGTTATTTTTAGAGGGCGAACAAGTCATTTCAGTAATGATCCATACATATGTGTAAAAGATATCACACCCCAGGTACTGGCATTGCCTAATAAATTTGGTAGTTATCAGGTGGCCAATGTCGAAGCAGCCGAGGGCCTGATGGCTCACGACCAGGATGTGGGCACAGCTGGCGGATGGCAGATCGTTTTTGTTTATGAAAGTCCGAATGTTCCTGCGAAAAATATCACCTTGTTCGATGGATATGCTCATGTCACCAATATTATAAATAACTT
Organism: Flavobacteriaceae bacterium; assembly: GCA_013043685.1. GTDB lineage: Bacteria > Bacteroidota > Bacteroidia > Flavobacteriales > Flavobacteriaceae > Pukyongia. The sequence goes on from JABDNT010000045.1 coordinate 4,593, forward strand.
CGATATCAATTTCAGTGGCTTCCAAACCACACCGGGGGGAAATGTGAATGCCAATATTGTTCTGGGGGCATTGGAAGGTGACAGAAACTTATCGGGTGACCGATTACAAATACGCAATGTCGCTAATAACTTTGTAGATATAACCGCTCCCCAACGTAATGCCAATAACTTCTTTAATAGCCGAATCACTGACAATAATGGTGACTTTGTAGATCGTAATCCGGTAAGTATCAATACCCTCGGATTTGATGCCGCAGTCTTTCCACTCGATAATCCCGGTAATTCGGTGATTGGCAATAACCAAACAAGTGCGACTTTAAGACTTACTTCGAATCAGGAGATTTATGGACTATATCTGCTCGGTCTGGCAGTGGAAATATATCGGCCAAGCCTCAATCCGCTTGTTGTGACACAAACTTCTGGAACCAATCCTACTAACCCGGGAGATACTTTAGGATTTAACTTTAATATACAGAATAACGGAAACGACAACGCCCTAAATGTCACTTTAGCAACTGTTATTCCTCCCCAGGCCACTTTGATACCAATTACAAACCTGCCGGCTGGAGTAACGTATACTTACGATCCCGTAAGTGGTGACCTGGTATTCAATGTTGCCGATGGGATGCTCAACGTTGGTGATCCGCCAATTGATATCGATTTTGAACTTGAGATAAATGACGAATGCTATTTTCTGGAAGACGATTGCACCTTATCATTCGATCTTCAGTTCACTGCTACCTACGTTGGTGAACAAAATCCCGGTCAGGTTATTTCTGTAAGTACAGCGGACCCTAACTCATGCTCGGCTGTTCCTTACTCGGTGAATATTAATCAGCCCATAGTGAATTGGGCAACGGCGCCAGGAGCCCTGGATGTGACTGTAAGCTGTGATGATACCGCTGCATTGAACCAGGCTCAGAGTCTGGAGCCAGTACCGGATAAGTGTAACTTTATTCTGAATAAAACCTCTGGTCCGTTTGTGGCAGGAAGTTGCCCGAGCGCAGGAACGTATACCAATACCTGGAATTTTACAGATGCCTGCGGGGTGACAATAGCCGATTATGTTCAAACGATCACTGTAACTGACAACGAAAACCCAACTGCCAGTAATCCACCTGCTATAAATGTGGTATGCGCAGGAGATATACCTGCACCGGATCCATCTGTGGTTACCGATGCGGCCGATAACTGCTCAACTCCTGTAGTAGCATTTGTTTCCGATGTTTCCGACAATCAACCATGCCCCGAAACTATTACACGCACCTATAGTGTAACCGATGCCTGTGGAAACGCGATCATAGTTACACAATTGATTATTGTTTCTGATGATATTCTTCCAACAGCCAGTAATCCCCCTTCGATCAATGTTCAATGTATTGGAGATATTCCTGCTCCGGACCCCGCAGTGGTCACCGATGCTGCAGATAACTGTTCAAACCCTGTGGTTGCTTTTGTCTCTGAAGTATCCGATAACCAATCATGCCCCGAAACTATTACAAGGACCTACAGTGTAACTGATGACTGTGGCAATTCGATCAATGTGACACAGCAAATTATTGTTTCTGATGATATTCTGCCTACCGCCAGCAATCCTGCCACCATCAGCGTGCAGTGCGCAGGAGATATTCCGGCGCCCGATCCGGCAGTGGTTACAGATGCAACCGACAATTGCTCAACTCCTGTAGTGAATTTCGTTTCCGATGTGTCCGATAACCAGGGTTGTCCCGAAACGATTACAAGAACCTATAGTGTTACAGATGACTGTGGTAATTCGATTACGGTTTCTCAATTAATCATTGTATTAGATGATATTCTGCCCACCGCAAGCAATCCGGCAGACATTAATGTGTTATGTGCCGGAGATATACCAGCTCCGGATCCTGCCGTTGTTACGGATGAAGCAGACAATTGCGCTACTCCGGTGGTGACTTTCGTCTCCGATGAGTCCGACAACCAGGGCTGTCCCGAAACGATTACAAGAACCTACAGCGTTACCGATGATTGTGGCAATTCAATTACAGTTACTCAATTAATCATGGTATTAGATGATGTACTGCCTACTGCAAGTAATCCTCCTTCAATTGGTGTAGAATGTATTGAAGATGTTCCGGCCCCCGATCCAACGGTGGTAAGCGATGCAAGCGACAATTGCTCAACCCCTGTTGTTGCTTTTGTTTCGGATGTATCAGATAATCAAAGTTGTCCTGAAACAATAACAAGAACCTACAGTGTCACAGACGATTGCGGGAATACGATAAATGTTACCCAGGATATAGTGATTCGGGATGTAACAGCTCCTATTCTGGTAACTAACCTTCAGCCGGAAATTAATATAACATGTGAAGAAATCCCCGAAATACCTGACCTTGACTTTACTGATAATTGTACCGCTTCTGTGCTGGTGGAATATGATGAGGAAATGGAAATTGTTACTGAAATTGACTACGATATCATCCGCACATGGGTAGTCGCCGATGATTGCGACAACCGAAATACATATCAGCAGAGGATAAGAGTACGCCCAACCTTTGAGGTGGATGTAGTTTCACTGGAAATTTGCCCTGAAGACGATCCGGTTAATCTCGAAACCCTGATCAGTAATACTTCAGATCTTAATGGTAATTGGAGCGGTGAAGATATAGACATTTTAGACGGAACAGTCTTTGATCCGGCGGATCATGAGATGGGAGAGTACCAGTTCGAATATACTTTTATTGAGAACGAATGCGAATGGGCCACTACATTCAATGTGTCCATAGGTGCTTCCTGTATTGAATTGCCATGTATTCAATCCAGGGACGATATTACGATCTCGAAACTTGTTTCGGCTAATAACGACGGTTTCAACGACTTTTTTGAAGTGAATTATATCCTTAACCCAAACGCGAATGAATCTTGTGATATCACGGTTCAGGTTGAGATTTTCAACAGATGGGGAGTTCGGGTCTACAAGGACAATAATTACAATAATGATTGGTATGGAGTTTCTCCATCCGGATCTTTTGGAGATGCCACATTACTCCCTACCGGTACGTATTACTATGTGGTAACATTAAGGAATAGCGGTTACGATCCAATACAGGGATTTATTTTACTGGGAACAGAATAAATGCGTAGAACTAAAAACATACTCTCCATACTTTTACTACTTATCGTGGTATGCACCGGCTATGCTCAGCAGGTACCACAGTTCTCTCAATATATGTATAATACCATATCTATCAACCCTGCGTATGCAGGATCCAGAGAGGTAATGGTGATCAATTTATTGAATAGGAATCAATGGCTGGGTGTAGACGGGGCGCCCGTAACTCAAACCTTTTCCGGGCACACATCTATACCGGGTTCGAATGTAGGTCTGGGTTTGTCGGTTATTAACGACAAACTTGGATTTGAAAGAACCACGTATTTATCTACCGATGTATCCTATAAGATCGACCTGGATCCGTATGATGAGTATAAGCTAACCTTCGGACTTAAAGCTGGTTTCAGGAAATATAGTATCGATCCTGAACTGCTGAATGATCCGCTGTACAATAACGACCCATTTCTCAGTAATGCGGATTATAAATGGGATCCCAATATAGGCGTGGGACTATATTTTAGAGGAGAATCGTTTTATTTAGGACTATCGGCCCCTCGAATATTGACATATCAAGGAAATTCAGAATATTTCTCCCTCGACCGGGTTACTTATTTTGCGAATGGAGGTTACGTGATGGATTTGAATAAAAACCTTTTATTTAAACCTGCTTTTATAATCAAGTATACAAATGGCGCTCCATTATCTTTCGATTTCTCTGCCATGTTTCTGATCAACCAGAATTTTTGGCTGGGGGCATCTTATCGTTTGCAGGACTCCTTCGGAGCTCTGGTGAATTTTAAAGTTGCGAAAGGGATTTCTATTGGCTACGCCTACGATTATGTTACTTCAGGATTGAATACGGCCACTTTCGGATCGCATGAGATCATGCTGAATTTTGAATTTCTTTTCCCCAAACCGAGATGTGTTTGTAAGGACCTGTACAACTAGAAAATTACCAGCTGCCACTGGCGCCACCTCCTCCGAAGCCACCTCCTCCGAAACCACCACCAAAGCTGCCACCTCCTCCAAAGCTACCTCCGGAACCACTGCCCCAGCTGCCTCCTGTTCGTCCGGCATTACTCAGAATTATGATGTCCCACAGGCTCCCCATTCCTCCTCCGCTGCCACCATTTCTACCGCCCCGGCCTTTACGGGAAGCTCGTATCATAATGAACCAAAATAAAAGAAATAATACGATGATGATCACACGGCCGTAAGGAAAATTTGTTGTAGGCTCTCCTTTGAATTCACCAGCCAGCATTTGCATCATTACTGTAGTTGCATTGTCGAGGCCAGCGTAATAATTTCCTTTCTTAAATTCGGGGATCATGTAACGATTGATGACCTGTTCGGCCATTCTATCTGTGATCCTGTATTCTATGCCATAACCGGTATTTATATCGACCGTTCTATCGTCTTTTGCCAGTAGTATGAGGATTCCATTGTCTTCATCGGCTTGCCCGATACCCCATTTTTGTCCCCATTTTGCCCCTAGAAAAGAGATATCCTCGCCGTTTGTAGAGCTGATGATCGCGATCACGATTTGTGTAGAGGTAGTATCGGCATAATCTACCAGCTTGCGTTTTAAAGCATTTGCATCGTATTCACTTAACAATCCTACATAGTCGTATACAGCTGTTTGTTGCGATTTTGGTGGTTTTTCCGGGATGTCGAACTGGGCCGGTACAGCTTCGGAAATAAACAGAAAAGCAGTCAGGGCCAATAAGTGATGATATTTTTTTAAGGTTTTTAGCATTTACCCTACTGAAATGTTATCGGTCAGTTCGTTGCCGCTTCCCCCTCCATACGGAAAATGTTGCTTGAGTTGTTCACCAGCCATCAGGATACCGTCCACCAGTCCTTGCTTAACATCACCCAATTTAAATTGACTCACGATTACATCTTTAGTACTTTCCCAGAAGTCGGGAGCTACAACTTCATTGATCCCGGTGTCGCCCATGATCACCAGGGTACGGTCTTCAACCGCCACATAGATCAGGACTCCATTACTCAATTTAGTGTTATTCATATGAAGGAAATCAAAAACTTCGGCAGCCCTTTCAAACGCATCCATGTTGGAATGAGCTTCCAAATGAACACGAATCTCTCCGGATGTATTCTTTTCTGCGCTTCTAATAGCGTTTATTACCTCAGCTTCTTCCTGTGGCATAAGAAAGTCTTCAAGTTTCGACATGGTTTTCACTTACTTTTTAGAATTCAACAACCGGGGCTTCATCGGTTCCTTCTTTGGCTTCAAAATAGGCTCGTTCATCAAAACCAAGCATACCTGCGAACATATTAGCAGGTATCTTTTTGATCTTAGTATTGTACGGTAGAACTTTTTCATTGTAGCGGTTTCGTTCTACATTGATCCTGTTTTCAGTGCGTTCCAGCTCGTTAATAAGTTCCTTGAAGTTTTCATTTGCCTTGAGGTCCGGATATCTTTCAAATACAGCCAAAAGTCGGGCAAGGGCCGATGTTAACCCGCTTTGCACTTCCTGAAATTGCTCTAACTGAGCAGGGGTAATGTTGGATGGATCTATAGTAACAGAAGTCGCTTTGCTTCTTGCTTCAATCACCATGGTAAGCGTTTCCTGTTCAAATTCGGCATAGCCTTTCGCTGTTTTCACAATATTAGGAATGAGGTCTGCACGTCTCTGATACGAACTTTCAACATTTCCCCACTGCGAGGAAGCATCTTCGTTTAATTCTACCAGGGCGTTATTCAGATTCACAGCGTAGAATCCGCCAATAACAAGGAGCCCCACAATAACGATCACGGGTAGCCATTTTTTCATGTTTTATTGATTTTAGAGTTGGTTTTTTATTTTGAGCAGTTCTGCTTTTACAGTCTCTAATTTACGAATTATCTCAAAGTTGTCCAGAGTTTTCTTTCGGTTTTCCTTTAGATGAATTTTCGCACCGTCGAGTGTAAACCCCCGCTCTTTCACCAAATGATAGATCAACTCAAGATTCTTAATATCGTCCTGGGTAAATTTTCGGTTGCCTTTTGCATTTTTCTTAGGCTGAAGTACATCGAATTCCTTTTCCCAAAAACGCAGTAGTGAAGTATTTACATTGAATGCCCTGGCGACTTCGCCTATCCCATAATATCGTTTTTCGGGCAGTTCTACATGCATCAGTCGAGAGATTGATTTTCCTGTTGTGCGTTCTGAAGTAAGATAGCAAATTCCTCCGGAGTTAGGTTTCCGTAGTAGAAATTGATGGGATTAATCCGTTCGTTATCCTTAAAGATCTCATAGTGCAGGTGAGGGGCTTCACTCCGTCCTGTACTTCCCACAAATCCAATTAGGTCACCGCGTTTTACCCGCTGGCCTCTTCGAACCTTATAGTCGTATAAGTGGGCGTAAAGGCTTTCATAACCATAACCATGATCGATTCGGATATGCTTTCCGTAACCAGAGGCGGTGTTATCCGCACGTTTAACTACGCCGTCTCCTGAAGCATAAATGGGTGTACCTCGTCTTGCCGTGAAGTCCATTCCCCAGTGGAATTTTCGTGCCTTGGTAAATGGATCGGTGCGATATCCGAAACCGGAAGCAACCCGGGTTAGATCTTCATTCTTAACGGGTTGGATGGCTGGAATTGCAGCGAGCAGCTGTTCTTTCTCTTCGGCCATCTTGGCTACTTCATCCAGGGATCTGGATTGTACCACAATTTGTTTGGTGAGTATATCAAGTCGTCTGCTGGTGCCTATAATTAGCCTCGAATTATCGAATCCTTCCAGATCCTTATAGCGGTTAATACCACCAAATCCAGCTTTTCGCTGTTCTTCTGGTATTGGATTAGCTTCGAAGTAAACCCTGTAAAGATTATTGTCTCTGTCTGCTACTTCTGTTAAAACTAATTCCGCTTGTTCCATTTTTTTATTCAGCAGTTCGAACTGTAGTTCCATATTAATCAGTTCCCGCTTCAGCTCTTTCTCTTTTGGTGTTTCAACATAGGGTAAGTTGATGTATACAAGTAGCAGCAGAAAACCACTCAAGAACATTCCAAGTAAACTAAGCAGGAAAATGCCAAACTTTCGTCCCTTTTTAGACTCTATTTTTCGATAGGACAGGGTTTCACTATCATAGTAATATTTAACCTTAGACATACGTTAAAAAAACTTATTTTTGCTCGTTGTAGGGTAGTGTTAACTTTAACCAAACGTTCTGCAAAGATAGAAATTGTTTTGCGGATAGTAATTATAAACAATCGGAGCCAAAAATACGTTGTATGAAATCACAGGAAGTCCGTTCCAAATTTTTAGATTTTTTCGAATCGAAGTCACATGAGATAGTCCGTTCAGCACCTATGGTGATCAAGGATGATCCCACACTGATGTTCACCAATGCGGGAATGAATCAATTTAAGGAATATTTCCTTGGAAATAGTACGCCAAAAAATGAACGTGTTGCGGATACCCAAAAATGTCTTCGCGTTAGTGGTAAGCATAATGACCTGGAAGAAGTAGGCATGGATACATACCACCACACTATGTTCGAGATGCTGGGGAACTGGAGCTTTGGCAATTACTTTAAAAAAGAAGCCATCGAATGGGCATGGGAACTGCTCACTGAAGTATACGGAATCGATGAAGATAAACTGTATGTAACGATTTTTGAAGGTGATGAAGATGAAGGACTGGAAAGAGATCAGGATGCATTTGATTACTGGAAACAATTTATAAAAGAAGACCGTATTCTCAACGGTTCCAAACACGATAATTTTTGGGAAATGGGTGATCAGGGACCTTGTGGCCCATGTAGTGAGATACATGTAGACATTCGTTCCGAAGAAGATAAAGCTAAAGTTTCAGGAGCCGATCTGGTAAATAAAGATCATCCTCAGGTCGTAGAGATCTGGAACCTGGTCTTTATGCAATTTAACCGAAAAGCAGATAGCAGCCTTGAGAAACTTCCCGCTCAGCATGTGGATACCGGGATGGGGTTTGAAAGGTTGTGCATGGTCTTGCAGGACAAACAAAGTAATTACGATACAGATGTTTTCTCGCCACTCATCCGTGAGATCGAAGCCATTTCGAATAACAAATATGGCAAAGATGAAAAGATCGATGTAGCCATAAGGGTTATTGCCGATCATGTTCGTGCCGTGGCTTTCTCTATCGCCGATGGCCAGTTACCTTCTAATTCGGGTGCCGGATATGTGATTAGAAGAATATTGCGGCGAGCCATCCGCTATGGTTTTACCTTTCTGAATAAAAAAGAACCCTTTATCTTTCGCCTTACCGAAACCCTGGTCAAACAATTAGGCGGCGCATTTCCCGAGCTTGTATCAGAAAAGAACCTTATAACGAATGTTATTAGGGAAGAAGAACATTCCTTCCTGAGAACGCTTGATCAGGGATTGGTGTTACTTGAAAATATAATCGGTGAAGGAAAGAATAAAGAAATTTCAGGAAAGAAAGTATTCGAATTATACGACACCTATGGATTTCCGAAGGATCTTACCGGACTCATTCTCAGGGAACGGGGCTATTCATATAATGAGAAGGAGTTTGATGAAGAGCTTCAGAAACAAAAAGAACGTTCCCGGGCCGCAGGTAAAGTCGAAACCGGTGATTGGGTGATCCTAAGCGACGATTCAGAGGAAGAATTCATTGGCTACGATTCGCTGGAAGCAAATGTAAAAATAACACGGTACCGTAAAACTGAAAGTCAGAAGGAAGGAGAACTATATCAATTGGTCTTCAATCTTACTCCTTTCTATCCTGAGGGAGGTGGCCAGGTGGGAGACAAGGGATATCTTGAGGCTCAGGATGGTGAAGTGGTTTATGTAGTAGATACCCGTAATGAGAACAACCTTATTATTCATTTTGTAAAGAATTTACCACGCGATCCGAAAGGAAGTTTTAAAGCGGTTGTAGATGCAAAACAGCGTGCCAGGACGGCTTCCAACCACTCTGCAACACATTTGCTGCACCAGGCACTGCGCAATATCCTGGGGGAACATGTTTCGCAAAAAGGTTCTATGGTTCACAGCCGTTACCTGAGATTCGATTTTTCTCACTTTAGTAAAGTATCGGAAGACGAATTGCGACAAGTAGAAGATTTCGTCAATGCCAGGATACGGGAGAGCATTGCCCTGGAAGAACGCCGAAATATACCTTATCAGCAAGCTATTGATGAAGGCGCTTTGGCATTCTTTGGCGAGAAGTATGGAGATACGGTTCGTGCGATCAAATTTGGGAAATCCATGGAACTGTGCGGAGGTACTCATGTTGGCAATACCAGTGACGTATGGCATTTCATTATAACTTCCGAGAGTGCAATAGCATCCGGCGTGAGAAGGATTGAAGCAATCACTGGTGATGCTGCTAAATCGTATTTTGTAGACAGAAGCGATGCGTATAAGAAAGTCCAAAGGGCGTTGAATAATACCAAAGACCCGATTGGTGCCATTGAAAAGATACAGGAAGAAAATAATTCTCTTCAGAAGCAAATTCAACTATTGCTTAAAGACAAGGCCAAAGACATGAAGGGAGATATTAAAAATGAATTACAGGAGGTCAACGGAATTCAATTTATTGCACGGGAAGTTGCACTTGATGCCGGTGGAATGAAAGACCTGGCCTTCGAATTAGGAAGCGAAATAGAAAATCTATTCCTTTTATTTGGATCGAATCATGATGGAAAAGCCTTACTCGCCTGCTATATTTCCAGGGAACTGGTGGCTTCAAAAGATTTGAATGCCGGTACCATAGTCCGTGAGCTTGGTAAATATATCCAGGGCGGCGGTGGCGGACAGCCATTCTTTGCAACTGCCGGAGGTAAAAATCCCGATGGAATTTCGGAGGCGTTATCGGCCGCCAGGGAATATATTTCCTAGGTATGAAACTGCAAACCCAAATACCAATAAGAAAAGAATCTAATCAGATCGATTACGATTCCAGGGTGTTACTATTGGGCTCGTGTTTTACCGAAAATATAGGAGCGAAGCTCGATTATTACAAGTTTCAGAATCTTCAGAATCCCTTTGGAATCTTATTTCATCCCAAACCCATAGAAAGATTGATCAGGCGTGCGGTGAAGTTGGTTCAATTTGTTGAATCAGACATCTTCGAACAAGATGGACAATGGCGCTGCATGGAAGTACACTCCCTGGTTTCGCATCCCGATAAAATTACCTACCTGAAGCTTCTGAACGAAAAGCTAGCGGAATTTACCGAATATTTAAAAAATGCCACACATGTGATCATAACTTTCGGCAGCGCCTGGGGATATCGTTACCATAAGACGAACGAGATCGCAGGGAATTGCCACAAAATACCACAAAAGGAGTTTCGAAAAGAAATTGCCTCGGTACAGGATGTTTCCGAATGCATGAATAACATTGCCGAAGCCATTCATGGTTTGAATCCATCTGCCAGTCTCATATATACGGTTTCTCCGGTACGGCATTTAAAAGATGGTTTTATAGAAAACACTCGTAGCAAATCACATCTTATAGCCGGAATTCATGCATTGACAGATCGTGATACGGCAATCTCTTATTATCCATCCTATGAAATGATGATGGATGAAATGCGCGATTATCGTTTTTATACCGAAGATATGCTGCATCCAAACAAGACAGCGGTAGAAATTATTTGGGATCGTTTTGAGGGAGTATGGATAGATCCTCAGACCGAACCTTTGCGCAAAGAGATCGCATCCATACAATCCGGACTTGCGCATAAACCATTCAATCCAAATAGCGAGTCGTACAGGGAATTTCAGCTCGATCTTCAGCAAAAGATCAGCCGAATACAAGATGTATTGCCGCATCTGGAATTTTAATATTGAAAGAAATTAACTAATTTGAACATTCATATAAAATTTGTCATTATGAAATTCATGGTAACCCTTTTTTTAGCGTTGTCGATATCGCTGCAGGCACAGGTCCCTTCACCTCGCAGCACACAATCTACTAATACCGGACCTTATTGGACCAAATCCGGTGATTATGACTACACATTGTACGATGGAAACGGGAATAAATTAACCAATGTGAAGGATCTCAAATACCTGAGTACAGATACCTTGAGTGTTCTGGATAAGAATGCTCGGGATATATACCTGCTAGCCGATTTTAAGAATGCTTCCGACGGATCTTCAGGAAAGGCATCGATATTGCAAAAAAACGTAGGAACCAATTTTTACATCACCAATCCGTATTCCTTCTCTTTCTTTGTTGATGATACTGCGAGAACCGGCCCCTTTTGTAATATTGAAGGCAGTTACATTTATTATGTATCCGAAGAGGGAAGCACCTACCGATTGCCAGATATCAGGAAATTTTCTAACTGGGGTTCCAATACTGCCGAAAAACTTTCGTATACAGCGATTAATACCTATTGGTACAGGGATGCGGACAATAAAGAGTATGGAATAATCAAAGAAGGTAAAACGCTCGATTATTCAAAAGTTACCCCGGAAAAGGATGGAAATGATATGGTGATAACAGTAAGCGGTGTTAAGACTTACCGCCTCCCGGGTTATTATACCATGGCTTCTTTTGTGTACAAGCCTGTGGAAATGTATACCCCCGCCAGGGAAGAAACAGTTTCTACCGGTTGTGTGAAGGGAGATTGCCAGAATGGCTGGGGTAAGTATCAGTATGATAACGGATATTACGACGGTTTCTGGCTTGATGGAATGAAGAACGGATATGGCTTATACAGATGGAACGATACAGGCGATTACATTGGAAATTGGGCAAACGATCAAATGGAAGGTTATGGGGTCTATACTGCAGATAATGATGACAGTATCAAAGGGGTTTTCAGAAATGGTCAGTTAAATGGCATCGGTGTTACAAAGACTGGTGATAAATGGGAACAAGGTATCTTTAATGACGGTAACCTCGAATCAAAACACACTTTTTACTCGACGGGCAACGACACAGGTTGTACCGCGGGAGACTGCCAGGACAAATACGGACGCTACAAATGGAGCAATGGTGATTCCTTTACAGGATTCTTCCGAAATGGAAACATGTACATAGGGACCTATAAATTTGCCAATGGGGATAAGTACAGCGGGATGTTCAATAACGATAATCAATACCACGGTATGGGACGTTTTTGGTTCAATAATGGCGCCTATTATGGTGGACAATGGCTAAATGGAAAATATAGTGGTAGGGGTTATTACAGCGAAAAAGATACAAGTCCGAAAGTTGGTCAATGGAAAGACGGAGAACTTGTTAAATCCTTGAATTGAGAGTTTAAATCTAAACTCCGTTCATTATTAGAAAATATTTTACAGGAAACTACTCGTTAATTCTTATTATACGTCAAATGCCGTATTGAGTGGCGTTGGGTTATAAGGCATCTTTGCCTTGTTCAACTACTTAAAACCCAACAATTATGAAAACTCTAAGAAGATCACTTTACTACGCAACTCTATGTTTGGCATTGGTCCTTACGGCATGTAGTAGCGATGACGACAATGAAACTAACAATAATGAAGGTAATAATGGAGGAAGCGGAGAACTGTTTATTGCGAAGATAGACGGTAATGATTTTGCCGCTTCACAGGACCCTGCAACCTTAATAGGAGCGACTAAAAGTACTGCAAACGGGATGACATTAATCACCGGCCAGGGAAGTACAAATACGGGTGAATTTATCAACTTTGGTATTTTCGATTATAATGGTCCGGGTACCTATATAACAGGGAATAATCTCACCAACCCTAATTATCTTAGGTATGGCGAGTTAGTTGGTCAAACTGCGATGGTCTGGGGTTCAGATCTGGCGACTTTTGCAGCGGGCATAGGTCCGGGAGAGCTCGTTGTAACTGTAGACGCAGATGGCAAGCTTGAAGGTACATTTACTTTTGAGGGATATAACGCTCAGGATATGACCACCAAGATGGTCACCCAGGGACAATTTAACGTAACTATCGACTAATTTCAAACATATTAAGAAAATCTCAGTGTTGAGGTTTTTACGTGGAGCCGGGAGTCTCGCATTATGCGTGGATTTCCGGTTTTTTATGCTCATTATCAAAAGCAGGCGAAAACTTAAAGAGAATAGGGCAATTGCCGTATTGAATCGCTTGGACATATACTACATCTTTGAGGTGTAAACTAAAAACCACGATTATGAAAACTTCAATTGGAATGTACACGCTGGTTTGTGTTGTATTTCTTATGAGTACAATCGCATTAGCGCAACGGGCAGAAGCCCCGGATTTCCGTTATGATGTAGGCGGAAAGATCAACGACATGACCTTAACCCAGGGAGGAACAATGGTAGTAGCTACCAACGATGGACTGGTGGGTATTAAACCTGGAACCAATGACCTGTTATTCAATTTTCAGGATTACGGTAAAGTTAAACCAGAGGAACTAATTTTTGTTCCCAATGCTCCATACCTGGTGGTAGGACAAACCGGATTCGGTGCAATGACAACCAAAAAGGCGGTGATAGATTATATCTCTGGTAAGAAATTGTTCAGTACTGAAGATAATGGCTGGAAACTAATATGGACCTGTGATGTAATGATGCCGCAGAATAAACTAGTGGTAAGTGGTCAACGACGCGCGGCAGACAAGTATGCAAATGCGGTGGCTATCTACAATCTCGAATCGGGTGAACAGGAACACTATTTCACTATGAAGGGTTCCGAAACGATTTCGGGGAGACCTCTACTTTTAAAGGGCGGCCTTATCCTTCCAACAACCAAAGCACTTAAAAAGATCAATATAGAGAGTGGATCTGAAGATTGGTCGATCAAGGTGGATGATATAAAATGGATGGTAGCCGATGAAACTGAAAAAGAGATCTACGGATTCGAAATTTCAGCAAATGGATCCAATACCAAAGTCCATAAGATTGGAAGTAACGGATCCTTACTTTGGGAAGACGCTCATAAAGTGAAAGGTCATGTGTCGAATTTTGAAATTCTGCCACAGGGACTGGCAATTGTAAGCAACGTTGATAATTCCGGTAAATCGGGACTGGCTAAACTCGCTAGCAGTCGTTCCGAATCCAAGATTGGATTTCTGAGCGCCAGTAATGGTGAAGATCTGTGGGATAAGGCGCCAAAAACCAAAGGATATGTACAGCATTTCTATATCATGGAAGATGGTATTCTCTTCGGAATTTATGAAGGCGGTATTAATAAGATTTCCTTTGATGGAAAAACCCTGTTTAAAAAACCACTGAAGACAGGAGAAAATATCCTTACAATGGCTAATACGTCACAAGGACTTATTTATATCACTTCCGAAGATGCAAACATTGTAAACCTTTCTACAGGAGATCAGGTATGGAAGAAACCACTCAAGTACAAGCGCGCAGATGCGGTGAGTTCTACCTACGATGAAAAGAACTCCCGATACCTTATTAGCGCCGATAAGAATCTTTTCAGCGTTGATGCCAATACCGGCGATGTTAGCACATTAGCGGAGTCAAAATTCGACGGAAAAGAAAGCCCAACTGGTGTTGAGGTGCGTAATGGCGGGATCTTACTTACCAGCGACCAGAATATGATGATGCTGGATTGGAATGGTAAAACCAATTGGCACGAATATCACCGAGCACCGGGAAAAAGCGCATTTGGGGCCATTCTTATGGGAGTAACTGCAGTTGCGGCTGCGGCAACTGCTACGGCGGCTTACGCCGAAGCGAATGCCCATAGGAACAAATTAGGCTATTATACCTCTAAAGGCGAGTCCTATGCGGACCTGGGGGACGCCATGTCAATGGCTACAGGAGCTTCGGTAGCAGAGATGTTGCGAAGGTTTAAAGCGACAGCTGCGACTGAAAATGCACAATTCATTCTAACCAAATTAGACGAAGGAGTTGGTCTTGTGAAATTGAATAAGGACACTGGGGCTAAGGAAAAGGAGATTGTCCTTAAAGATAAGAAACCGGTGTATGAAGTAGATGAGTTTGGCGGAGTTCTGTATTATAAAGCCGACAACAATTCTATTTTCGCCTATGACCTAAAGAAGTAACTAACTAGCCAGGTTACACAGACTGCAAATACGGTTAAATGTTGTAGTAATATAAAACCCCATTTTTATGGGGTTTTATGATTTTTGGCCCGTACTTATTGAAGATCAAAAATATAAGGCAACTGCCTTATTTTCTTTATTCGGGTTTTTTCGGTACTTTGGATTTAACCTAGCGCAAAAATTCTGTTTATGAACCTTAAAGTAGCCATAGTAGACGACAATAGTTTCCTGATCCATGCGATCAAAGAAAAATTGTCATTCTTTGAGGACGTGATTATTAAAACGACCGCTTTAAACGGTAGTGAGTTACTTGAACGCCTGGGGGAAAATCACAATATCGATGTGATCTTAATGGATATTGAAATGCCCGTGCTGAATGGAATTGAGGCAACACAACTTGTTAAACAAAAGTATCCTCAGATAAAGGTAATTATGTTAACCGCCTTTGATAATGATGAGAATATTTTCAATGCAATTAAGGCAGGTGCGGATGGTTACTTATTGAAAGAAATTAATCCGGAAGATTTATACAATGGTATACGCGAAACGCTCAATGGAGGTGCAGCGATGAACCCGTCCATCGCACTGAAAACACTAAAATTACTTCGAAACCCTATTGATATTGATAATCCGAGGGACCAGGAAGAGATTTCGCTCTCCAAAAGAGAGATAGAAGTTCTGGAACAACTAAGCAAAGGATTGAGTTATACGGCTATTGCGGACAATCTTTTCCTTTCTCCCAGCACTGTTCGCAAGCATATAGAAAATATCTACAAGAAACTGCAGGTTCACTCTAAGATAGAAGCCGTGCAGAAGGCGAAAAATCACAATATCATATAGCTAATGTTAAATGCCGAAGGCGGCCTTTACCTTATCTACATAGTCGAGCTTTTCCCAGGTGAATAATTCGACCGTGAGTGTTGTTTCGGTATTATCGGGAGTTTTAAAGGTCTTGTGAACGATCTCATTCTTACGTCCCATATGTCCGTAAGCCGCTGTTTCCGAATACATGGGTTGCCGTAATTTAAGTCGATCTTCAATCGCAGAAGGTCGCATATCGAAGATCTCCGAGATCTTAGAGGCAATCTCACCATTGGTCATGTCTACTTTCGACGTACCATATGTATCTACAAAGATTCCCATGGGTTCAACCACACCAATAGCATAGGAAACCTGAACCAGGATTTCGTCGCAAATACCTGCAGCTACCATGTTCTTCGCAATATGCCGTGTGGCGTAAGCTGCTGAACGGTCTACCTTACTCGGATCCTTACCGCTAAAAGCTCCACCACCGTGGGCACCTTTACCTCCATAAGTGTCTACTATGATCTTTCGTCCTGTTAATCCGGTATCTCCATGGGGTCCTCCGATAACGAATTTACCTGTTGGATTAATATGGTATTTAATGTTGTCGTTGAAGAGTGCCTGTATTTCGGGTTTCAACTGAGATTTTACCCTTGGAATAAGTATCGAGATGATATCATTTTTAATCTTTTCCAGCATTCTTTCCTCGTTCTCATCGAAATCGTCATGCTGAGTGGAGAGAACGATGGAATCTATACGAACCGGTTTATTGTCGTTGTTGTACTCTATGGTTACCTGCGACTTGGAATCGGGGCGGAGGTAGGTGATATCCTTGTTCTCACGGCGCATAACGGCCAGTTCTTTCAGGATCTTATGCGAAAGATCCAGAGCAAGCGGCATGTAGTCGTCGGTTTCCCGGGTGGCATAACCAAACATCATTCCCTGGTCTCCAGCGCCTTGTTCTTCTTTCGTGGCCCGGTCGACTCCCCGGTTAATATCTTCGGATTGTTCGTGAATGGCAGAAAGGACACCACATGAATTTCCATCAAACTGATACTCCCCTTTGGTGTATCCTATACGATTAATTACATCACGCGCGATCTTCTGAACATCAAGGTAAATATTCGATTTTACCTCTCCGGCAAGCACCACCTGTCCCGTGGTCACCAAAGTTTCACATGCTACCTTGGATTGTGGATCGAAAGCCAGGAAATTATCAATAAGCGCATCACTTATCTGATCTGCCACTTTATCGGGATGTCCTTCAGAAACACTTTCCGAAGTGAATAAATAAGCCATAAATTATTAAATTTTCGTGGGAAGATTTGACGAACCTAATGAAGGAAGTTTACACTGCCTTTAGCATTTTTTACCGAGGTTGCAATCAGTCAAATCTTTCCTCTTCGAGCGCACAAATGTACATAAATCCTAATAAATCTGAAAAGTTTATTGTTTAATTAAAACTGCGCGCTGTACCGTGGTTACCGGATAAGAAATTACCTCTGTCTGTCCCTCGTTTTTTGCAGTGGATATGTTCGAATTTTCCCTTTGAGCCGCTGCAATCTCGAAGATCATATGATCCTTTTCAAAGGTGATGAAAGTAGTTAAGATGGTACCCTGGACTTCAAACAAACTGTACATCCGGTTGCCAACTACCTTGTCGTCCAAAACGATTCCGTTGTTTTCATCTACCACAAATTCTCCCATGGCTGCATCTTTGGTCACGAGCGTATATTTGCGTTCCTGCCGCATATCTCCTTCACCGTAGACAATGGTATAAATGTATTTGCCGATAGTGTCGGAAGGCAACAGATGAAATTCCATAGGATAGGTTGATGGCCCTCGTGAAGATGTGATACTAAGAGTGCCTTTGTATATGCCGAAATAATCGTCTGGAAAGATTACTTTTTCTTCCGTTTGAGCACAGACGGTGATTGGAAAACAAAGAATGAAAACGAGTAACAGCTTGATCAATTTCATAGTTACTTATCAAAGGATTTTGAAAATTAATGAAATTATAGGGTTATTCTGAATTAAACATGGCTGAAATGCCCCGATTATGACAATCATCATCACTATTTCCTCAAGTTTTTAGTATACTTACAGCTTCAATTTTAACCAGTAGAGAAAGTGCAAGTCTTAAAGTTTGGCGGGACATCTGTGGCGAATTCTGAAAATATTTCAAAGGTCGTCAATATACTTAGTTCTAAATCGGAAACCGATCAGGTTATCGCTGTTGTTTCTGCCCTTGGTGGTATGACCGATACGTTACAGCGAGCAGGCGAATTAGCGAATCTGAAGGATGAACATTATTTGCAGTTATGGGCGTCCATTCAGGAACGGCACCTGGATACTGCTGCGGAATTAAACCTTGATGAAAAAGCAAAGGATCATCTCAAAGAAGGACTGAATGAACTGAAAAAGATCCTTCAGGGAATCTACCTTATAAACGAATTTTCAGAAAAAACACAGGATAAGGTGCTTGGATTCGGGGAATTGCTTTCATCATTTATTATTTCTGAAAGCCTTAAAACGAAGGTGTCAGATTCACAGCTTAAGGATAGCCGGGACCTTATCATAACAGATTCCAATTACACCCGAGCCCAGGTAGATCCTGAGCTGACATCAAAAAATATAAGCGAGTTCTTTTCTTCAAACGGCAAGAAGGTTACTATCATGCCTGGTTTCGTTTCCCGCAGTACTGAAGGAGTTTCTACGACTTTAGGACGCGGGGGTTCGGATTACACAGCCGCCATTATCGCAGCTTCTTTACGAGCTTCTGTATTGGAAATATGGACGGATGTTAGCGGTATGTTCACCGCGAATCCCAGGATGGTAAAACAAGCATTCCCTTTAGAGGAGATCTCCTATCATGAGGCTATGGAGCTATCGCATTTTGGAGCAAAGGTTCTTTATCCGCCAACGATACGTCCCGTGCTGGAACTGAATATTCCGATACTCATTAAAAACACCTTCGAGCCCGGGGCGCCGGGTACATTAATAAACAGGGAAGGAAACCTGGATTTTGGGCCTGTAAAAGGTATAAGTCATCTGCCCAATATTTCCCTGCTCACCCTAGAGGGGACCTGGATGGTAGGGATACCTGGTTCCTCGAAACGACTTTTCGAAGCGCTATCTAATGAAAAGATCAATGTTATCCTAATTACCCAGGCCTCATCGGAACATTCCATATGTATCGCAGTGCAGTCGGCTGATGCCGAACGAGCTGCCCATGCGATAAACGAGGAGTTTCTTTTCGAGAATTCCTTAGGTAAGATCAATAAGGCCGTTATTGAGGACGATCAGGCGATCATTGCTGTTATTGGTGATAATATGAAGAATCACCAGGGAATCAGCGGCAGAATGTTCAGCTCACTTGGAAAGAACAATGTAAATATCAGGGCGATCGCACAAGGTGCTTCAGAGAGAAATATTTCGGCAGTTATCGACGCTCGAGATGTGAAGAAAGCCCTGAATACCCTTCATTATAAATTCTTCGAACGACAGGTTCGCACCCTTAACTTATTTATTGTTGGTGTTGGAAATGTAGGCAGAAGATTACTGGATCAGATCCGACAGCAAAAAGACCATTTATACGATCATCTCTACCTCAATGTAAGGGTGACGGGACTGAGTAATTCACGGAAAATGATCTTCAATGAGCATGGTATCGACCTGGATCATTGGCAGGATGCTCTGGATAAAGGAGATAAAAGAAGTGAAACAGAGTGGTTTGAGACTATCAGGGACCTGAATCTTCAAAACAGTATATTTATCGATATCACTGCAAATGAAGCGGTAGCCAATAGCTATGCGGCTTACTTAAGAGAAAATATCTCTATCATCGCCTGTAACAAGATCGCTTGTTCTTCAGAATACTCCAATTACATCGAATTAAAGAATCTCGCCAGGCATTACAATGCCCCGTTCTTGTTCGAAACCAATGTGGGAGCTGGGCTGCCTGTTATAAATACGTTGAATAACCTTATCAATTCGGGCGACCAGATCACATCTATTCAAGCAGTTCTATCGGGTAGTTTAAATTTCGTATTCAATAATTTCAACGCCGAAACAACCTTTTTTGATGTAGTCAAGCAAGCTCAGGATGAGGGTTATACCGAACCAGATCCGAGAATTGATCTGAGTGGAGTGGATGTAGCTCGTAAGATACTGATACTGGCCAGGGAGAGTGGTCATAAGATCGATATGGAGGACATAGAGAATGTGTCCTTCTTGCCGAAGCCTTCTATGGAATCGGATACGGTAGCTGATTTCTATCAAACGCTAAAAGATGAAGCAGCTCATTTCGATGAATTATTTGCGAAGGCGGATAAGAATGGCAACCGACTTAAATACGTTGCCGAATTCAATAACGGTATGGCCAGGGTAGGCCTGCAAGAAGTGGGTAAGGACCATCCGTTCTACAACCTTGATGGAAAGGATAATATTGTATTGTATTATACCGATCGTTATACGGATCAGCCGCTAATAATAAAAGGTGCCGGGGCTGGAGCGGAAGTGACAGCTTCAGGCTTATTTGGGGACATTATTAGCCTGGGTAAAAAATAAATTATGGATCAAATTCGAATTTTCTCGCCGGCCACAGTGGCCAATGTATCCTGCGGATACGATGCTATGGCCTTCGCTTTGGACACACTTGGAGATGAAATGGTTATTAGAAAGAACGATTCAGGACAGGTTGTGATTACCAGAGTTGATGGAGCCGAATTACCTTTCGAAACAAACAAGAATTCTGCAGGGGTGGTAGCAAGCCAAATGTTAACGGATGCCGGATCGCCATTTGGGGTTGATATTGAAATTATTAAGAAATATAAACCGGGTAGCGGACTTGGAAGCAGTGCAGCCAGTAGTTCAGGAACGGCTTTTGCCGTAAATAAGTTCCTGGATGGAAAATACAGTAAGTTGGAACTACTTCAATTCGCCAGGCTGGGTGAAGAAGTCGCTTGTGGCTCGCCGATAGCCGATAACGTGGCAGCTGCTTTATATGGCGGGTTTGTCCTCATTCGAAGTTACGATCCGCTTGATATAATCTCCATTCCAACTCCTTCCGAATTAGTTGTAACAGTGATCCATCCGCAGATAGAAGTTAATACTGAAGATGCCAGAAAAATTCTTCCGGAACAAATCCCCATGAAAACAGCAATTGCGCAATGGTCCAACGTAGGCGGATTGATCTCCGGATTACATACTGCCGATTTCGATCTTATCGGGAGATCCCTAACCGACCATGTGGCCGAGCCACACCGTAAGATCTTCATACCTCATTTCGACCAGCTTAAAGACAACGCGATGGCTTCTGGAGCTCTTGGAGCCGGAATATCCGGTTCGGGACCTTCTGTTTTTGCATTATCCAAAGGGGAAGATTTAGCACAGAAAGTTGCAAGCGCATGGGATGAAATATATAAGAACTCTGGTATTGATTACAAGATTTATGTTTCGAAAATAAATAAGAACGGTGTTCAAATTTTAAATGATTAATGCAATACTTCAGTTTACATAAGAAGGCAGCAGTAGTTTCATTTAGAGAAGCAGTGATCCGTGGATTGGCGCCGGACAGAGGCCTGTATTACCCTACCGAAATCAAACCGCTTGCCGAATCCTTTATCCAGTCGATAGAGGCTTTCTCCGATCATGAGATCGCTTTTGAGGTCATCAAGCAATTTGTGGGAGATGACATCCCATTACCGGATCTTCACAGAATAGTGAAAGAGGTTTTGACTTTCGATTTTCCCTTAGTAGAAATCGAACCGGGAATCTTTTCCCTTGAACTGTTTCATGGCCCCACACTGGCTTTTAAAGATGTAGGGGCTAGATTTATGGCGCGTTGCCTGGGGTATTTCAACAGGGATGAGTCTAAAGCTGAAAAAGTGACCGTTTTAGTAGCGACGTCGGGAGATACCGGCGGTGCTGTCGCCAATGGTTTTTATGAAGTAGATGGGGTGGAAGTAGTGATCTTGTATCCCTCGGGCAAAGTGAGTGACATCCAGGAGAAGCAGTTAACCACACTTGGTAAGAATATAAGGGCTCTTGAAGTATCAGGTAATTTCGACGACTGCCAGGCAATGGTAAAAAAAGCGTTTCTCGACGAGGATTTTGAGGGAAAAGTTAAGCTTACCTCTGCCAACAGCATCAATGTGGCGCGCTGGCTGCCGCAGATGTTCTATTATTTTATCGCTTACAAAAAATTAAAAAAGGAAGGTAAACCTATTGTATTCTCAGTTCCGAGTGGGAATTTCGGAAATATATGTGCAGGTATGATGGCTCAAAAGATAGGTTTGCCGGTGGCGCATTTCATCACCGGGACCAACGCTAATAATATTGTGCCTCAATACCTGAAAACAGGAGATTATACATCAAGAGAAACTATTGCGACGATAGCCAACGCGATGGATGTGGCTGCGCCTAGTAATTTCATTAGAATTGAGGAATTACACAACCACAATATCGAAAACCTAAGAAATAATCTTTCCGGATACAGTTACAGTGATAAGGAAACCAGGGCGGCTATGAATTCGTTATTTTCCGAGTTCGATTATATAGCCGATCCACACGGAGCCATTGGATATTCGGCACTAAAGGACTATATAAAAGAAACAGGATTTGATGGGCTCGGTGTATTTCTGGAGACTGCCCACCCTGTGAAATTTCTGGATGTAATTCCAAAAGAAATCACCGAAAAAATTATACTTCCTCAGGCCATTGCAAACATTGTGCATAAGGAGAAGATTGCGGGCAAAATATCGACTTATTCCCAATTAAAATCTAGCCTGTTAAGCGGTTAATAAGGTCGCTGAGATATTCAGAGAATAAAATTATGCCCGAAATATTTGGAGAAGTCGAAACTGTTTTCCAATCTTTGTGAATATAAAGTTCAAACTTTTACTGTAATGTTATCAAGAAAGGTGGAGGGATTAGACCCTGTGAAGCCTTAGCAACCCTTTCTCTCGAAAGAAGGTGCTAAATTCTACATCAGCGAGGATGATAGATAACCAGGAACATTGTATTCACATTGTTTTATTTCTTATAGCATTTTACCGGTAATGTTGCCTTAGGGCAGACATTGAATTTTGAATTGTATCATTAACGCTAATGAATATGGATAGAAAAGTAGCAATTATTGGCTGTGGAAACCTGGGAATTGCCATCCTGGAAGGATTACTGGATAGTGAATACACTGCTCCTGCTAATATTACTGTGACAAGGAGAAATATATCTGCACTAAAGGAATTTGAAAATCGCGGGGTGGTTGTGACTTCCGATAACAGCGCTGCGTTTAGAAATGCAGAGGTGGTCCTGGTTGCGCTAAAGCCACACAACATTCTTAGCATCCTGGAAGATCTGCGAGATGAGATTGTACAGGACAAACACATACTGGTTTCCCTTGCCACAGGGGTTACTATTGAGCAATTAGGTATGGCTACTTCACGGGAGCTGTCAATTTTCAGGGCAATGCCCAATACGGCTGCATTCGTGAATGAGTCGTTAACCTGTATCTGTGCGAATACTGGGGATGAAAAGACCCTGGGTACAGTAAGACAACTGTTCGATGGTATTGGAAAAATTCAGATTATAGATGAGGAATTAATGGAGGCAGCCACAGTGTTAGGGGCCTGCGGGATCGCCTATGTACTCCGATTTATGCGGGCTATGGTCCAGGGCGGTATTCAGATTGGATTTAGTTCGCAAGTTGCAAGCTTTATTGTGAATCAGACTGTAAATGGAGCTTCAAGATTGCTGATTGAAAATGAGGCTCATCCTGAAGAGGAAATTGATAAAGTGACGACTCCCAAAGGGTGTACTATTGAAGGATTGAATGAGATGGAACATCATGGATTCAGCTCTGCGCTGATCAAGGGAATTGTTACCTCCTTCGAAAAAATTGAAAAATAATTCAAAATTGCCATGAAAGTAACATTAGACCGAATCAACGATGATTTTTTATTCGATGCCAAAGGAGCGTCCAACGTTTCCGTACATATCGATAGTAAGGTTGAAGATGTTGTGAATGGTGCCAGCCCAATGGAATTACTGCTTATGGCGGTTGGGGGATGTAATGCGATCGATATTGTTTCCATCCTTAAGAAGCAGCGCCAGGAGATTACAGGATACCACATTGATGTAGAAGGCAGGAGGAAGGAAGTACGGCAGGCTAAGCCCTTCGAGGCGATTCATGTTAATATTCATCTTGAAGGAAAAGTTGATCCGGCCAAGGCTAAACGAGCTGCCCAATTGAGTTTCGAGAAGTATTGTTCGGTATCGATAACGCTTGAAGGTTCGGTAGAAGTGACTTATGAGGTCTATGTAAACGGAGAAAAAGTATGAGTGCATTCATTGAGGCATTAAAGAAAAGAATATTGGTTTTGGATGGGGCGATGGGAACTATGTTGCAGCAATATCAGTTTACCGAGGAAGATTTCCGTGGTAAACGCTTCAAGGATTTCCATAAGCCATTGAAGGGGAACAATGACCTTTTGTCCATCACTCAGCCCGAGGCAATTGCGGAGATCCACAGGAAATATTTTAACGCCGGAGCGGATATTGTAGAAACAAATACATTTTCAGGCACTACAGTAGCCATGGCCGACTACGATATGGAGGATCTTGTCTATGAACTTAACTTCGAGTCGGCAAAGATCGCTAAAGAGGTAGCAGCCGAGCTTACAAAAAATGAACCGGATAAACCACGATTTGTGGCGGGGGCTATGGGACCTACCAATAAGACGGCCAGCCTCTCTCCCGATGTGAACGACCCGGGTTTCCGGGCGATATCATTCGATGAATTAAGAATAGCATACAAACAACAGGCAGAGGCATTGGTAGACGGAGGAGTTGATATATTATTGGTAGAGACGATCTTCGATACTTTAAATGCCAAGGCTGCTTTATTTGCTATTGAAGAATTAAAAGAAGAACGCAATCTTGACATCCCGGTTATGGTGAGTGGCACCATCACCGATGCTTCGGGGAGAACCCTATCCGGACAAACCGCAGAGGCCTTCCTTATCTCTATATCACATATACCTTTGGTGAGTGTGGGCTTTAACTGCGCCCTCGGAGCGAAACAACTTACTCCCCATCTTGAAGTGATTGCCAACAGAACAGAAATCGCTGTCTCTGCTTATCCAAATGCAGGATTGCCGAACGCATTCGGTGAATACGATGAGTCACCCGCACAAATGGCCTTGCAGATAGAAGAGTACCTGGACAAAAAACTTATCAATATAATAGGCGGATGTTGTGGTACAACCCCGCCACATATCGAGGCAATTGCAGAATTAGCTGCGAAATACGAGCCTCGCCCGCTTGAACTAAACCAGATTAATGCCTAAAGGTCCCATGAGCGAAACTCCAGGAGAAATAAGATATTTGAAATTGTCCGGGCTCGAACCATTGGTGATTACGCCGGAGAGTAATTTCATTAATGTTGGAGAGCGAACAAATGTAGCTGGTTCCCGTAAGTTCCTTCGGTTAATTAAAGAAGAGCAATTTGAAGAAGCGCTAGCAGTTGCCAGGCACCAGGTGGAAGGGGGTGCTCAGATAATAGATGTGAATATGGACGATGGCCTGATAGACGGTAAAAAGGCCATGGTAAAGTTTCTGAACCTGATCGTAGCTGAACCTGATATTTCCAGGGTGCCCATTATGATAGACAGTTCTAAATGGGAGATCATAGAAGCAGGTTTACAGGTTGTTCAGGGAAAATGTGTGGTGAACTCTATCAGTTTAAAGGAAGGGGAAGAAGAGTTTCTTCGTCAGGCAAAATTAATACGTAGATATGGCGCTGCGGTTATCGTAATGGCTTTCGATGAGACCGGTCAGGCAGATACGTTGGAAAGGCGAATCGAAATCGCTGAACGGTCCTATAATTTACTGGTTGATAAATTAAGATTTCCACCCGAAGACATCATATTCGATCTGAATATATTCCCAGTTGCAACCGGGATGGAAGAACACAGGAGAAATGCACTGGATTTTATTGAAGGTACGCGATGGGTTAAGAAGAACCTGCCGCATTGCAGTGTGAGCGGTGGCGTAAGCAATGTCTCTTTTAGTTTCAGGGGAAATGATGTAGTAAGAGAAGCCATGCATTCGGTGTTCCTGTATCATGCTATACAAGCCGGAATGAATATCGGTATTGTAAATCCTGCCATGTTGGAGGTATATGATGATATTCCAAAGGACCTATTGGAACATGTGGAAGATGTGATCCTGGATCGACGGGGAGATGCCACCGAACGATTACTCGACTTTGCGGAGACAGTGAAGGGAGAGCGCAAACAGAAAGTTGCCGACCTGTCATGGCGTGAACTACCTCTACAAGATCGAATTACCCGAGCCCTTGTGAAAGGAATCGATGCGTTTATTGAAACAGATGTGGAAGAAGCCCGAAAAGTCGTAAATAAGCCTATTGAGGTAATAGAAGGACATTTGATGACTGGAATGAATGTGGTGGGTGATCTATTTGGAAGTGGTAAGATGTTTTTACCCCAGGTGGTTAAATCTGCCCGTGTAATGAAAAGAGCCGTTGCTTATCTCCTCCCATTTATTGAAGAAGACAAAGATGCAATTTCCTCATCGAATGGGAAGATCCTGATGGCAACAGTTAAGGGTGATGTTCATGATATAGGGAAGAATATCGTTTCAGTTGTACTGGGCTGTAATAATTATGAAATAATTGACCTGGGTGTTATGGTTCCCCCAGAGAAGATCATTGCCACCGCGAAGGAAGAAGCAGTTGATATTATAGGATTAAGCGGACTCATTACACCTTCACTGGACGAGATGGTATTCCTTGCTAAAGAAATGCAACGACAGGATTTTAAGGTACCCCTTCTAATAGGCGGAGCCACCACCAGCAAGGCGCACACGGCTGTAAAGATAGATCCTCAGTACAGCAGTGCCGTTGTTCATGTAAATGATGCCTCCAGGGCAGTTACTGTTGTGGGTGATCTGCTTCAGAAAGACAAGCAGGAGGGATATAAAGCAGATCTTAAAAAAGAATATGCAGAATTTAGAGAGAATTTCCTGGACCGACAGCAGAAGAAAGAATTTGTGTCTTTGGAAGATGCAAGAAAAAATAAGTTGCGTATAGACTGGTATACTGCTGAAATATTCCTGCCCAATGAACCTGGAATTCATGAAATAAAGGATCTTCCATTGGAGGTTCTGGAGTCGTATATAGATTGGACACCGTTCTTCAGGAGTTGGGATCTGTATGGCAGGTTTCCCAGGATCCTGGAAGATGACGTAGTGGGGACACAGGCTACGGAATTATATTCGGATGCCCGGAAGATGCTTCAAAGAATATTTTCTGAAAAATTGCTGAAGGCGAAGGCGGTTTTCGGATTATTCGAAGCGAATACGGTTAACGACGATGATATTGAAGTTTCCGTTGCTTCCAAAGGAACTGTAGAGACGAAAATATTCAGGACCCTGAGGCAGCAGTCACGGAAAGCAGAAGGAAGGCCTAATATTGCATTGGCCGATTTTATTGCTCCGAAGACAACCGGCCTTACCGATTATATTGGTTGTTTCTGCGTTTCCGCCGGATTTGGAACCCAGGAGTTAGCCGAAAAGTATGAATCTGAACATGATGATTACAATAGTATTATGATAAAGGCCCTTGCCGATAGATTGGCAGAAGCATTTGCAGAGTACCTGCATGAGCAGGTAAGAAAGAAATACTGGGGCTATGCTTCCGAAGAAAAATTAAATAACGAAGAACTTATTAAAGAGAATTACAGGGGTATTCGCCCCGCCCCTGGCTATCCAGCCTGCCCGGACCATCTTGAGAAAAAGACAATCTGGGAGATTTTAAAGGTGGAAGAAGCTATTGGGGTGTCACTCACCGAAAGTCTGGCCATGTGGCCTGCCGCATCAGTATCCGGGTATTATTTCGGACAGCCGGAATCCAGATATTTTGGGTTGGGAAAAATTAAATCGGACCAGGTAAAGGATTTTGCACAACGGAAAGGAATTTCCGAGGCGAAAGCCTTCAAATGGTTGCAATCAAGTATAGCAGAGTAAATGAAAGTAACAGAACATATAGCAAAAGGAAACGGTAAAACACAATTCTCCTTTGAGATTCTTCCTCCCTTGAAAGGGCAGAATATACAGTCCATTTTCGACAGCATTGATCCGCTGATGGAATTCAAACCACCCTTTATAGATGTAACCTATCACCGGGAAGAGTACGTGTATAAGGAAATGGAGAACGGATTGCTGCAGAAGAAAATCGTAAAAAAACGTCCGGGGACGGTTGGGATTTGTGCTGCTATTCAAAACAAGTACCAGGTGGACGCCATACCCCACATCCTATGCGGCGGATTTACCAAAGAGGATACCGAGAACTTCCTGATCGACCTGGATTTCCTTGGAATTGACAATGTAATGGCGCTGCGTGGAGATGCGGTAAAAACCGAGACTTATTTTACTCCCGAAAAAGAAGGGCATAATTATGCGCTTGGACTGGTCCAGCAGATCGCGGCACTGAATCGCGGGGAATACCTGGATGAGGATATTCAAAATCAGGCCCAAACCGATTTTTGTATTGGAGTGGCCGGTTATCCGGAAAAGCATATCGAAGCACCCAATATGGATAGCGATATTCATTTTCTGAAGAAAAAATTGAAGCATGGGGCGTCCTATATCGTGACCCAAATGTTTTTCGACAACGAGAAATTTTTCAATTTTGTGAATAAATGCAGGGAAGAAGGCATTACGGCTCCTATTATACCCGGTTTAAAGCCTATATCGACTAAAAAACAGTTGAATTTGATCCCGCATAGATTCTTTACGGACTTACCCGAAGAACTGATCAAAGAAGTACTGAAATGTTCAAATAATCAGGAAGTTCGCGAAGTTGGAGTAGAATGGTGTGTACAGCAAAGTAAAGAATTAATAGCAGAGAAGGTACCATTCTTGCACTATTACTCTATGGGCAGAAGCGATAATATCAGGTCTATAGCAGAACAATTGTTTTAAAGCACACGGGTAAAGTATCTTCGAAACCTTATCTTTACACTAATTAAGCTGAAATGCTATCACGTAAAACTAAATACGGATTAAAAGCACTTACGTTTCTGGCCAGGCAGGAGACTTATGATCCTGTTCAAATTTCAGTAGTATCGAAATCGGAGAATATCTCTCACAAATTTTTAGAAACCATTTTATTAATTCTTCGGAAAGCCGGATACCTGGGTTCTAAAAAAGGCAAGGGGGGAGGATATTACCTTATGAAAGATCCTTCGGAAATCCCGATAGCCGCAGTGTATAGAATTCTTGAAGGCCCAATTGCAATGGTGCCCTGTGTGAGTCTTAATTTTTATGAAAAATGTGACGATTGCCCAGATGAGCAGACTTGCAGCGTCCATAAACTAATGATCCGGGTTCGGGACAATACGCTTCAGATTTTTGAGAATACAACGCTCGCCGATTTAATTGAAAAGTAATGGAATCCATTCGAAATTATTATTGTAGTTTTGCTTACTCTACTAAATCTATAGGTTTATTATAGTTATGCTTAAAATTACTTCTGAAAACATACATTTATTTAATCAGAACCTGCGGTATGAAGAGCCGAAGGACATTATCTCATTCGTATTGGAAGTTGCTGAAAGGCCAATAGTAACCACAAGTTTCGGGCCTTTCTCTGCGGTCTTACTTCATGCTGTTACTTCTTTGGAGAGTACTATAAAAGTGATTTGGTGTGACACTGGGTATAATACAGATGACACCTATCGTCACGCCAAAAAATTGATGGATCTTCTCGCATTGAATATCGAGATCTACACTCCGAAATACACTACGGCCTTTCTGAATAATACCATGGGCAGACCAGATATCGAAAATCCGAAGCATTCGGCATTCTCTGAAAAAGTGAAATTAGAACCATTTAAACGCGCCCTGGATGCCCATCGCCCGGATGTTTGGTTCACCAATATTAGAAAAGGTCAGACAGCACATCGTAATACTCTTGATATTTTAAGTATTACAGAGGAAGGAATACTGAAAGTTAGCCCGTTCTTCTACTATAGTGATGATGCACTTCGGAAGTATCTCAGTGAGAATAAATTACCTTCGGAATACAATTATTACGATCCTATAAAAGCGTTAGAAAATAGGGAGTGCGGTATTCATTTTCGGAATTAATTTTAGCTATTTTTGAAGCATGGATACAATGCTTCCAACGCGGGATGAACTTCTCAGGGTGCATGAAAGGATTAAACCTTTTATACACTTCACCCCTGTATTACAATCTTCGTTATTAAACGAAATTACCGGCGCAAATGTGTTTTTTAAATGCGAGAACTTCCAAAAAATGGGTGCCTTTAAGATGCGGGGAGCCATGAATGCAATACTTCAACTCTCGGAGGAGGAAAAAAAAGCCGGAGTTGTAACACATTCTTCTGGTAATTTTGGCCAGGCTGTTGCTCTGGCCGCGCGTAATGCTGGTGTAACAGCTTATATCGTGATGCCTGCTAATGCCCCTTCAGTTAAGAAAAAAGCGGTTAAAGATTATGGAGGATTAGTTACCGAATGTGAATCTACTTTAAAAGCCCGAGTAGCAGAATCGGAACGCATTCAAAGGGAACATGGAGCAACACCTCTACATCCTTCCAACCAGATTGAGGTGATATTAGGTAATGCAACGGCCGCAATGGAATTGTTATCAGAGCATCCCGATCTTGATTTTGTTTTTACACCGATTGGTGGTGGCGGATTGGTGGCAGGAACCGCATTGGCAACCCATTATTTTGGCACCAATTGTAAAACAATAGGAGGAGAACCTTACGAAGCCGATGATGCATATCGATCCCTGCAATCTGGTAAAATCGAATCAAATATAACGACGAATACAATTGCCGACGGCCTGCGTACAGAGCTGGGTTCGGTTAATTTCCCCATCATTAAGGCACTCGTCCCAGAGATCATCCGGGTGACTGAAGAAGAAATAGTGCAGGCACTGCGTTTAATCTGGGAACGTATGAAGATCATCGTAGAACCGTCCTGTGCAGTTCCTTTTGCTGCCCTGCTGAAGGAGAAGGATCGATTTAAAGGAAATGATATCGGAATTATTATTTCGGGTGGAAATGTTGACCTTTCTAATCTGCCTTTTGCCAAATAACATATTATTATACCTTTGGCGCATGTCACGGCAGATATTATTATTCTTACTGTTAAGCGTTCCAATCTTTGCCCAGGAAAAAAACCCGAATAGGGACTTTTATGAAGTATTTTACGGCTATGGGACCTTGTTGCGGCATAATACTAATATTTCCCACCTGGTAGGAGCGCATCCAGAGATCATTACACTTAGTTTCAATCGTAAAACGTTTGGGGAAAAGTTGTGGCAGCGGCAGTTCAATTATCCCGATTGGGGAGTTTCCTTTCAATACCTGGATTTCAGGACGGAAGATCTGGGCAGAAATTATAGTGCGCTGGCCTTTTACAATTTTTATTTTCTCAAAAGAAAGCTTCGTCTTCAATTTGCCCAGGGAATAAGTTATAATTCGAACCCGTTCGACCTTGAATCCAATCCTAAGAACATTGCTTATGGAAATCATTTATTGTCGGCTACAACCTTTGCACTTCTATATACACAACCGAAGATCTTTAAAGATTTTGGATTGAATATAGGAATGTCATTGGTTCACCAATCCAACGGGTCGTTAAAAGCTCCTAATACAGGCACTAATGTTTTTGTGCTCACAGTAGGGATGTCTTATGACCCTTCAGACACCGGAAAGGTAGAATATATTGAAATAGAAGATGAAAAAGTAAAAGAGCCTGTCAGGTGGAATTTCGCAGTACGAGGTGGGATCAACAGCAGTGATTATTTTAACCTGGGACAGCACCCCTTTCTGGTGCTTTCCGGTTACGCAGATAAGAGGCTAACTTACCTTAGTACAGTTCAGTTAGGGGCGGAGGTATTTTTTGCTGAATACCTGCGAGAGGAAATAAGGTATGTTTCCGTCGCTTTCCCTAACAGGAATATCGATCCGGATACGGATTATAAGCGTATTGGATTGTTCGCAGGACATGAATTCAGGATAGGCGACCTCGGGATCGTTACGCAATTGGGATATTATGTTTACTATCCCTATCAGAATGAGAGCCGTTTGTATTCGAGGGTAGGAGGAAAATATTATTTCAACAAAAAATGGTTTGGCGCGTTATCCATTAAATCGCATGGAGCAAACGCAGAAGCCATAGAATTAGGGTTTGGTGTAAGGATATAATATGAAAAAACTATTTATAATTGTCATTGTACTTTGTTTTGCCTGTGACAGTGCGGACGCTCCGGATTGTTTCAGGACCAATGGCGCTATTATCTCGCTGAACTATGATGTGGCGACTTTCACTAAGATCCGTATTGAAGATAATGTAAATTTATCTCTGATGCAGGGGGATATTCAGGAAGTACAGGTTGAGGCCGGAGAGAATCTGATCGATGAAATTAAAGTTGATGTATTAAATAATACGCTTGTGGTTCGGAATAAAAACACCTGTGATTTGGTGAGAGATTATGAGACGATTAATGTGTTCGTTACCGCTCCGGAAATCGTTGAGATTCGCAATGGTTCGGTGGGTGATGTCGTTGGTAAAGGAATTCTTGAATACGACACTTTGAAATTGATAAGCGACACCTCAGGTGGAATTGAAAATGTTAGGAAAAGTGGTGATTTTTATCTAAACGTAAACTGTGTAAGATTTGTTACCAGGGCCAATGGATTCAGCAGGTTTTTTATTAGCGGATCCGCCCGTGAGGCAACATTGGAATTTGCCGATGAAATACCATATTTTGAGGGGCCCGAATTCCTGGTTGACGATTTAAGAGTCTTCCAGCGCAGTGCTAACATCATGAAGGTTAATCCGATAAATAGTATCAAGGGGGAGATTAGGGGTACAGGGGATATAATCGCTGTAAACCGACCAAAAATTGTGGATGTTGAGGAATACTATACAGGTCGACTAATATTTGAAGATTAGTGTATATTTACACGATTCTATGAAAAAATGAGGAACTCTTTTTGCTTATTCATCATACTTCTTTCTTTTCAGTTATCAGTATCCCAGCAGAAGGAGACATTTCCATATTCCATTGGTGTGGATATCTTCACCGGAAGCATTCTGGAACATAATCCGGACATCGCCCATTTAATCACAGACCATCCAACAGGACTAATTGTTCAGTACAACCGGAAAACCTATGGGTGGAACGAGCCCGAAGGACGCTGGAACTATCCGGATTGGGGCTTTACTTTCTCCTACCAGGACATGAAGAATCCGTATTTAGGTGAAAATTATGGTTTGTACGCCCATTTCAACTGGTATTTTTTGAAGCGTTCTATCAGTCTTACTATGGGACAGGGTATTGCATACAATACCAATCCTTACGATCCCGAAACAAATTTTCAGAATAACGCATATGGTAGTCATTTTTTGAGCTCTACGTATATGAAGCTTAACTATGTGAAGGAACGTCTTTTTGATGGCGTTGGTATTCACGCTGGATTTGGGATCATGCATTATTCAAATGCCAATTTTAAAGCACCTAATAACAGTACAAATACCTTATTCTTTAATGTGGGAGTGAGTTACCAACCCGACGCTATTAATTTCCCTACCTATATTCCTGTGGGTTCCTGGCGTAGCATAAATTATAAAGAGAGGATAAAATACAATGCTGTTATTCGAACAGGAAAAAATGAAGCGGATGTAAATGGCTTGGGACAGTTTCCGTTCTATACCTTTTCTTTCTTTGCTGATAAGCGAATTAATTACAAAAGTACTTTTCAGGTTGGTGTGGACTTTTTCTTCTCTAACTTCCTTATCGAGTTGATACGTTACAGGGAAGTTGCATTTCCTATCGACGGACTTACAGGCGATGAGGACTACAGGCGTGTTGGTGTATTCCTTGGCCATGAGTTACGATTCAGCAGATCGGCGTTTGTATCACAATTGGGTTATTATGTATATTGGCCTTATGAATTTGAGAACCGGGTATACAATAGATTAGGGATAAAAAGATATTTCTTCAAAGATCAGTTTTTTGGCGTGATCACGGTAAAAGCACACTGGGCCAAGGCAGAAGCTGTTGAGTTTGGAGTAGGTGTAAGAATTTAATGAGAATGATGAAGAGATTAATATTGTTAGTTTTAGTATCGCTGCCATTATGGGGGTGTGACTCAGGCAATGCCTGGGATTGTATTCAGGATTCCGGTGAACTTGTTCAGCAGGAATACGATGTTGATCTATTTAAGAAAATTCAGGTTTGGGAACGTGTTCAGCTTATTATCCAGCAGGGTAATCAGCAAAGTGTGCGTGTTCAGACAGGCGCTAACCTCATTGATGAAATTCAGGTAGTGGTAGAGGACAGTACCTTGAAAATTAGCAATCGCAATAGTTGTAACTATGTTCGGGATTATGATGTCACCAAAGTTTTTGTGTCTTCTCCAGATATCCGTGAGATACGCAGCAGCTCAGGATTACCGGTAAAAAGCCTTGGTACCCTCGGCTTTGATGAATTGAGTTTAATTTCCAATGACCCAGAAAATCTTGAGGTATATCATCACGATGGAGACTTCGACCTCGACCTTGACGTTATTCTCTTGCGTGTACAATCCAATGGATTATCTAATTTCTTTTTACGCGGAAAAGCACAATACATGGGAATCCGTTTCGATGATGGAGATCCCCGGTTGGAGGGAGCCGATCTTATAGTGAATAATATCAACGTGTTTCAAAGGAGTACCAATAAGATCATTGTGAATCCCCAGGTATCAATAATTGGGGAAATCCGTGGGCTCGGCGATATTATTGCTTTGAACCGTCCACCCATAGTAGAAGTAGAAGAATTTTTCAGGGGTAGACTTATTTTTCAGTAGTCAGGTCTATGAATAGCTTTTCCAAAGTCGTGTTCTTCTGATGTAATTGAAGAATCTTCAGTCCATTGTCATGAGCGAAATCAAATACTTTTCCACGCATGTCTTCCTTAGTATCAAAATGGATATGATATACGAAACCAGTAGGATTATCTACTTTAGCGACTTTATCTAATTTTTGAAGAGCAACGGTTTCAACCCGATAGTCGAATTCCACTTCAACAATTTGCTGCTCACCCGATTTCAGCTCATCTAACCTCTTATCCAATACGATCTTTCCATGATTAATAATAATTACGCGATCGCATATTGCTTCCACTTCCTGCATAATGTGAGTGGAGAGTAATACAGTTTTCTCCTTGCCAACCGACTTGATCAATTCACGTATTTCGATTAATTGATTCGGGTCAAGCCCCGTTGTGGGCTCATCCAGGATAAGTACATCGGGATTGTGCAATAAGGCAGTTGCAAGACCTACTCTTTGTCGATATCCTTTTGATAAGGACCCGATCTTCTTGTGAGCCTCGGGTAATAGCCCTGTCTTTTCTATAATAATTTCAATATCCGATTTAGGTATGTTATAGATATCTGCATTAAAGTTAAGATACTCTCGAACGTACATGTCGAGATACAGCGGATTGTGTTCCGGCAGGTAACCCACGCTTTGTTGAACACCCTTTTGCGCATCAAAAATAGAATACCCGTTCACCTCGGCACTTCCTTCCGAAGGTTGCAGGTAGGTAGTTAAGATCTTCATTAAAGTAGATTTCCCGGCTCCATTTGGTCCAAGAAACCCAACGATTTCTCCTTTTGCGATCGAAAAAGATACGGTGTCCAGTGCTTTTTGTGCGCCGTATTCCTTGCTAATATTTTCTACGGTTATCGACATTTTCTAAGTGAGGTAAAAGTACATAAAAAAAAAGTCTAAAATATTTTGTTGTTGTCCCTAAATGTTTACTTTAGCACTAACAACAACAACGATGAATACAAACACTACATTCTTTAACTTTTGGTTTTTCTATTTTTTTGGAAAAGTCCGGGTTATTAAGTAATGATGTTATAACAACATGAATGACCCGGAAATGTACTTCCGGGTTTTTTTATGGATTAAAATCGAAAATTATGAAAATTGCAATACAGGGAATTGAAGGATCTTTCCATGACGAAGCTGTTCAGAAATTATTTCCTAACGAAAATGTTGAGCTGATAAAATGCGAGGCATTCGACCATGTCACTCAATGTGTGAAAGAAGGTAAAGCCGAATATGGGTTGCTGGCTATTGAGAATACCATTGCGGGTTCTATTTTGCCGAATTACAACCTCATTAACGCAGATGAATTTGAAATATTCGATGAGGTATTTCTTAATATTCAAATGTATTTGATGGCCCTGGAAACAGAGTCAATAATCGACATCTTCGAAGTACATTCACATCCTGTAGCACTTTTACAATGCAAAGACTATCTTCGGAAATTTCCTCCGCAATTCAAGATCATTGAGGGGAAGGACACTGCTTCAGAAGCAAAAAGAATAAAAGAGAATAACATTCAAGGTGCTGCGGCAATAGCCGGTAAGCAGGTTGCAGATCGTTACGGATTGAAGATACTGGATAGTAATATTCAGGATATAAAGGAAAACGAAACCCGTTTTGTACTTATGGGGAAAAGAGGTTCCAGCTTCAATAAGAAAATTCCCAACAAGGCGACTATTAAATTTCAATTAGGGAGTGAGGTTGGAACTTTAAGTAAAGCCCTTCAGCTTCTGGCAGGTTACGATATTAATCTGACCAAGATCCAGTCGCTGCCGGTGGTTGGTGTGCCATGGCGATACGCTTTCTTTGTGGATATTACTTTTACCGATCTTCAGAAGTTTTATGATGCGACTGAAGAATTAAACAGAACAGTTAAGGAATTTAAAATTGTAGGGACTTATACTCAGAATAAAGAAAATGCTCCAAGTAAGCTAACTAATGTAAATGCCGATGGAAAATAAAAAAGAACTGAGGAATTGGTTAAATGACATGAATTTAAACCATCCGTTGGTGATTGCGGGTCCTTGTAGCGCCGAGACTGAAGAACAGGTGGTTAAAATCGCACATCAGTTAAAAGACACCGATGCCACTGTATTGCGTGCCGGTATTTGGAAACCGCGTACACGTCCTGGTAATTTTGAAGGAGTGGGTGCCCTGGGTCTCAAATGGCTGCAACGTGCAAGGGAAGAAACCGGGATGATGATTACTACAGAAGTCGCCAATCCGGCTCATGTTGATCTAGCTCAAAAACATGATGTTGATATTCTCTGGATTGGCGCGCGAACCACAGTTTCACCTTTTATAGTTCAGGAAATCGCGGAAGCGTTGCGAGGAACCGATAAACCGGTACTTATTAAGAATCCTGTGAATCCCGATCTCGGGCTATGGTTAGGTGCTGTTGAACGTTTTCACAAATCGGGAATTAAGAATTTAGGAGTGATCCATCGTGGTTTTTCCACCTACGAAAAAACCCGGTACCGCAATAATCCCGAATGGCAGATCCCCATAGATCTGCAGAATCGATTCCCCGACCTTCCTTTAATTCTTGATCCGTCACACATTGCCGGCAACAGGGATATTATCTTCGATCTCTGCCAGACGGCACTCGATCTGAATTACGACGGTCTCATGATAGAAACGCATCACGACCCTGAAAATGCCTGGAGTGATGCAGCTCAGCAAATAACTCCAAAAACGCTGGATCAGATTACTATCGATCTACGTATCAGGAAAGAAGAAGGCGATGCTGTTGAATTCAGGAACAGGTTGTCTACATTGCGAACAAAGATCGATGTGGTAGACCACAAACTGCTGGAAATACTGGGTAAACGGATGAAGATATCGGATGAGATCGGACAGCTGAAAAAGGAAAATAACGTAGCTATCTTACAAACCAAGCGCTGGAATGAGATCCTCGGTAAGATGATCCTCGAAGGTGAGGACCAAAAATTAAGCGAAGAATTTATACTTCGGATCTTTAAGGCCATTCACCAGGAATCCATCAATCACCAGAAAAAAGTTATTAGTAGTTAGAAAAGCCCGCGTACAGCGGGCTTTTTTGATAAATCTTGCCATTCTTTTTTAAATTCTGTGAAATGCTTTCCTTAATTTGAAGTATATAAAGTGTATGCTACTCGAAAACGATGAAATATTAATGCAGGGTTTGCAAGAAGGCAACAATGCTTGCCTTGGAAAACTATACGAGCGTTATAAAACGATCCTGCTGAATTATTTCATCAATGTAACACAGGATCGGGATGCCGCCAATGATTTGCTGATGGAAGTTTTCGAACGAATCTATAAATACCGCGGTGGTTTTGATGCCTCCCGTAAATTCAAACCATGGATGTACCAAATGTCAAATAACTTACTCCATGATTACCGAAATAAGCTTTCGAAGCATAAATCACTAGAGAATTCGAAAGAAGAAATAAGCTACCAGCAATCGTACACTTTTCAGCAAATTGACCGAGGTATAATTTTAAAAGATGCAATGGGTCGTTTAAGTGAAACGGAGCGGAAAGTGATCAGTATGTATTACCTGCTCGAGATACCATATAGCGAAATTGCACAGATCGAAGGTGTTTCGGTGAACAGTATTAGGATACGCGTATGCAGGGCACTTAAAAATCTTAATGCCATTATTACTAATTCAGGAATTAAAGAATTATGAAAACAGAACAAGAACTTTTAAAGATCATGGATCACGTTGATGGATATGTGATGAAAGAAGCTGAAAGTGATCTAAAAGAAGAGATCAAATCCTTAAAACAGTGCGCCTCCGGAATAAAGGATCTGCCCTATGAAAAGGTGTCTGAAAAAACGGATGAACGATTTCAGAAATTTATGGAATCAATTTCAGATACGTCTAAAACTAATACATCAAGAGGGTTGCGCACAATCTCGATTATCACTGCTTTTGCCGCTGGCCTGGCCTTGTTGCTGATCTTTAATCCTTTTCAGAATAAAGAGATACTGGCAGATTTTAATGCCATGAAGTCCAATCCGGATAAATTGTCATTTGTATATGAACTCACTTTGGAGAAATTAAGTGAAGGGGAAATCGAAGAAGTGAAACTACTACTGGCGAATGAAGAAAATCCAAATATCAAAGTGGCACTACTTGACCTGCTAGAGAATTACACCCCCGATCATGTTAAATCGGAAGAATTATTCTTAAATCTTAATCGGAGCTCCACACCCTCAGTTCAGATGGCTATGTTAAATGCAATGGAGGCAACCGATATTTCTGATATTCGATCTGATCTCGATGCATTCCGCAATACCGTGGGACTTGAGGAAACCGTAAAAAATAGAATTCTGCAATTACTGAACAATGCTAAACCTAAAAATTTAAAATGATGAAAAAGAACTTATTATTACTTGGATTCTTTGTGTCAATCTGTGGCGCAGCACAAAACGATCTTCCGGATATGTCTGCTATCGACACCTTGATTGTAAAGTCCTATTGGGGAGAAGTTAACGTGAATGGTGTAACCGGCAATAAAAGTGGATTGAAGGTCGTCCACACGGATAGTCAGGCCAAACGAAAAATGATCGATAATAGCGCTTCGGGCCAATATTACGATATGAAAGTAAATGGGAAAACGCTCAGGCTAGCTGCCCGCAGTCCGAAGGGATTCGAATCTCTAGACTTTATTCTTAGCATACCTAATCGTATTTTTGTTCAGGTTGAAATGATAAAAGGCGGAGAAATTGTCCTTCAAAACCTGCTCCACGGAATCGAGGTAAACCACAGAAACGGTTCATTCAAAGGGCGTAATATCGGGGACTATGCGCTAGTAAATCTGGCGAATGGCTCCATAGATATTAAATTTAATTCTGTTAACAGGTCGCGTCCAATTTCCTTGGTCACAATGAACGGTGGAATTACAGTTTCTTTACCTAAAACAGTACAGAGGGATGTCCGACTAATTTCACGTAAGAACGGATACTTATGGAGTGATTTTGACCTGACTGGTGTCTTGCCTGTCGCACGTTTGAATGTACGGTCTTATTCGAAAGAACCTATCGATGGTACTGTGAAGATAAACGGAGGTGGCAAATTATTGTTTCTTTCCACCGAAAATGGTCCTATAGAGATTTTGAAGGACTAAATAAAAAAAGCCCGCAGACAGCGGGCTTTTTTTATTTGAGAAAGGAATTATTTTGCTTTTCTGAAAACATAACGGGTGATATAAATACCGTTATTATCGCCTTTTCCTCCCGCGCTTTCAACTCCACTGGTTACAAAAGCGAGTTCCCAGCCTTCTTCTGCCATGGTATTGATCTTAGACATTACCAACGCGTCGTTGGCGGCGATATTCTGAAAACGAATTCCACCAATATTATAGAAGTTAAGTAGCTTGGTTTCATCAAATCCTTTCACGCGAATATCGCTACGGTTGGATTTATTTCGACCATTTTCATCTTCAGTACGTGTTGAGGTGAATTCTTTATAGTCTCGTGCGTCGTTAGCAGTGATCATCCGCGATCTTCCTACCCCGTTGGGAACAATCGACTCGATAACGGTTACTAACTGATATTCATAATTCTGAGCTGTGTTTACCTGAACAAAGGCAAAAACCGCGAAAATTGTAATTAGGATTTTTTTCATAATAGTGTTTTTGTTTACGTGCAAGCGGCAAATATAAAGGAATTATGATGCGATTTGTTTTTATTTTCTGAATTTTGCAGTGAATGAAAGGAACGGTTTACAAATCGACAGGTAGCTGGTACACGGTAAAGGCCGAAAATGGCAAATTCTTTGAATGCAGGATCAAGGGGAAATTCAGAATTGAAGGCATAAAGAGCACCAACCCTGTTGCCGTAGGAGATCATGTTTATTTCGATGTGGAGACCAAAGGAGACGAAACAGTCGGGATTATCCATACCATCGACGAAAGGGAGAATTATATTATTCGCCGTTCTGTAAAGCTTAGCAAACAAACACATATAATCGCGGCTAATATCGATGTGGCGTTTCTTCTAATCACACTGAATAATCCCGTAACCTTTACGACCTTTATCGATCGTTTCCTTGTAACTGCTGAAGCTTATGATATTGAAGCTGTATTGTTGTTCAATAAGATCGACAGTTGTTCCGAAGAAGAGTTGCTCGAAATCAAATACCTGGCCGCTTTATATCGTAAAATTGGGTATACCTGTTTAGGAATTTCAGCTAAAACAGGTAAGAATATAGACAAGGTCAAAACACTGATGGACAGAAAAGTATGTATGTTTTCAGGGCATAGCGGTGTAGGTAAATCCACTTTAATTAACACCCTTGAGCCAGGATTGAATTTAAGGACCTTAGAAATCTCCGAACAACATCAGCAGGGACAACACACAACGACATTTGCCGAGATGTACGACTTGTCTTTCGGCGCTAAGATCATCGATACACCGGGGATAAAAGGCTTTGGTGTTGTTCAAATGGACGATGAAGAATTGGGGGATTACTTCCCGGAATTCTTCAGGTTGAAGCAGGAATGTAAATTCAACAACTGCCTGCATGTGGAAGAACCACGATGTGCAGTTAAGAAAGCTATAGAAGATGAGGAAATCGCATGGTCGCGTTATAAAAGTTACTTGCAGATCTTGACAGGCGATGATGATACATACCGCTAACAGCAAATAATATGAGAGCAGTTATTCAAAGAGTAAAAGAAGCATCCGTTAGCGTAGATGCTAAAGTGATTTCAGAAATCGGCTCCGGATTTTTAATACTGTTAGGTGTTGAAACTGAAGATACACCTGAGGACATTTCATGGCTGGCTGGGAAAATAGCACGTCTACGGGTTTTTTCAGATGATAGGGGTGCTATGAATAAAAGTATTCAGGAATCTGGGGGAGATATAATTGTGGTAAGTCAGTTTACGTTGCATGCCAGCACAAAAAAAGGTAATAGGCCATCTTTTATTAAAGCAGCCCGTCCTGATATGGCTGTACCCATGTATGAAACATTTGTTAGCGAAATGGCACAATTGATAGGTAAAGATGTATATACAGGTAAATTTGGTGCCATGATGGATGTTTCTCTGGTGAACGATGGTCCCGTTACTATAGTTATAGACTCAAAAATAAAGGAATAAATGCGCGTTAGAGCATTACGCAAATTAACCAATTGTCTTACCTTCGGGTGTTGAAGCTGAAGATGTTTTGCAGTCGAATTGTAAAATGATGAAACGAAAAGTCAGGACTTATTAAATCTAAAATCATGGATTTCAAACACTCCCAACAAGCGGTAGACCAATGGATCAAAGAACACGGGGTACGCTATTTTAACGAACTCACCAATATGGCACAACTCACTGAAGAGGTAGGTGAAGTAGCGCGGATCATTGCGAGGCGATATGGAGAACAAAGTGAAAAGGACAGTGATAAAACTAAGGATCTTGGTGAAGAATTAGCCGATGTGATCTTTGTGGTTTTGTGCCTTGCCAACCAGACCGGAATTGACCTTGAAGAAGCTTTCTACAAAAAATTGGATAAGAAGACAAAACGTGATCACGATCGACATCACGGAAATAAAAAATTAAACTAATGTTGAAGCGCGTTATTAACCATAAAGGATTTTGGAGATCTGTGATATCTCTGGCAATTGCATTTGCCGTATTGTTTACCATAATTAAGTGGGCAATCGAAGGTTTTTCGATGGCTTATTTCAGCGAACAAAATCCGCTTTATTTCTTTGGAGGAGTAGTCGCGGCAGGATTGGTATATGGATTCTTTGTTACTTTTGGAAAATTCAGAGCCAGGCTGAAAAAGGAAGATCGGAAAAAATGAAAGCTATGCTCAGCCGAGATCATGCCTATGCAGATAACCATCCGGTTATTGAAGTTTCGGGTTCCAAAAGTGAGTCGAACAGGCTACTGATCCTTCAGGCACTTTATCCCAATGTTGGTATTTCGAATCTGTCCGATAGTGATGACACCCGCCTTCTGCAGCAAGCACTGGCGAATTCAAATTCCCGTGAGATCGATGTTCATCATGCGGGTACCGCGATGCGTTTCCTTACTTCTTATCTAGCTATTCAAGATGGAAGAACAGTAGTATTAACCGGTAGCGATCGAATGAAACAAAGGCCAATCTCCATATTGGTGGATGCACTTCGGAATTTGGGCGCAAAAATAGAATACATAGGTGAAACAGGTTTTCCACCCCTGAAAATACAGGGAACTGTTTTGCAGACTACTGAAGTCAAAATTGAATCCGGTACCAGCAGCCAGTACATTTCCTCCTTGCTATTAATTGCACCGTCCTTACCTAATGGCCTGAAAATTAAAATGAAAGGAAATGTGACTTCCAGGCCCTATATCGATATGACATGTCATTTGCTGCGTGGGATAGGTTGCCAGGTTGATATGAGTGAAAATTCGATACAGATATATCCGTTGGAGAAACATGATCCAGTTAATGTTGTTGTTGAATCCGATTGGAGTTCGGCTTCTTATTTTTACAGTGTAGTGTCACTTTCAGAAAACCTGTCAGTTACACTCAGAAGCTATAAGCATAATAGCTTGCAGGGTGATGCAGCTGTGAGCAATATATACAAGTCACTTGGTGTAGATACTCGATTTGATGAAATGAATAATAGGATTGTACTTGCCAAAAATGAAAAGCCAGTCACAAAAAAACTAACCCTCGATCTGGCCAGAACACCCGATATTGCCCAGACTATTGCCGTAAGTTGTTTCGGGCATGGGATAGCTTGTGAACTAACGGGCTTACATACTTTAAAGATTAAGGAGACCGACAGGTTGGCTGCCCTAAAAAACGAACTCGAAAAATTGGGTGGAAAAGTAGAAATTACGAAAGATTCACTTCTTCTCAGTCCAGCGGAACGTATGAATGGGGGAATTGTCATAAACACTTACGATGATCATCGTATGGCTATGGCTTTTGCACCTTTGGCATTAAAGCATTCAATAGGGATAGAGGACCCCGAAGTGGTATCCAAATCGTTTCCATCATTTTGGGAGGCTATTGCCAGGACAGGTATTCGCACCGAAATTCAAAGATAAATCCTGTTTTACTTGACAACCCCTATCCTGAGATTGTATATTTGCTGCTTTTATCATAAAACTGCACTTCTATGGGAATGAAACTCTCCAATTTCAACTTCGATCTTCCAGC
The DNA here is from genome assembly GCA_013043685.1 of Flavobacteriaceae bacterium. Classification (GTDB taxonomy): domain Bacteria; phylum Bacteroidota; class Bacteroidia; order Flavobacteriales; family Flavobacteriaceae; genus Pukyongia. The sequence goes on from JABDNT010000045.1 coordinate 48,535, forward strand.
TGATCTTTTGGCCGAATACCCGGCTCCAAACAGGGATGAGGCAAGGTTAATGGTTCTAAACCGAAAAGATCACTCTATTGAGCATAAAATGTTTAAGGATCTCATCGACTATTTTGAGGAAGACGATGTTCTGGTTTTAAATAATACCAAGGTTTTTCCAGCCCGTTTATTTGGAAATAAGGAGAAAACCGGGGCAAGGATAGAAGTATTTTTGCTACGTGAGTTAAATCCCGAAACAAGGCTTTGGGATGTTCTGGTAGACCCGGCAAGAAAGATTCGTATTGGGAACAAACTTTATTTTGGGGAAGACGAGTCGTTGGTGGCTGAAGTGATTGACAATACTACTTCAAGAGGACGAACTCTTCGGTTCTTGTTCGATGGCTCTTATGAAGAATTCAGAAGCAAACTTACCGAACTTGGAGAAACACCCTTGCCTAAATATATCAAGCGAGATGTGGAGCCCGAGGATGCGGAGCGATATCAAACAATTTTCGCCAAGGAAGAAGGAGCTGTAGCAGCCCCAACTGCTGGGCTACACTTCTCAAAGCACCTGTTGAAACGCTTGGAAATTAAAGGTATCAATTTTGCTGAAGTGACCTTACACGTGGGATTAGGAACATTCAGTCCGGTGGAGGTTGAAGATCTCTCAAAGCATAAAATGGATTCTGAAGAGATAATTATTCCACAAAAAGCAGTAGATATAATTAACGACGGAATTACTCAGAAGAGAAGAATTTGTTCTGTTGGAACAACAGTGATGAGAGCTCTTGAAAGTTCTGTTTCTTCTAATAATACGTTAAATGCTTATAGTGGATGGACCAATAAATTCATTTTCCCTCCTTACGATTTCAGTATAGCAAATAGTATGGTGACCAACTTTCACACACCGAAGTCAACCTTATTAATGATGGTATCTGCTTTTGCCGGACATGAATTTATTAAGGAGGCGTATGCCGAGGCTATTAAGGAAAAATACAGGTTCTACACTTACGGTGATGCCATGTTAATCATCTAAACAATATATAAACCCGGTATTTACCGGGTTTTTTAATTTCTGGAGGTTCCATTTTCTAAAATCAAAATAAAAGGGTAATTTAGTGTGCTTATAGTTCAACTAATCAATACTTTAAATGAAAAAAGCATTACTCTACTTTTTTCTTTTTGCAATCTTTATCTCTTCCTATGCCCAGGATGAAGACAACTATTTGCCGGTTAGTTGGGAACAAAATATTCAAACGTCTGTCACTCCTATTGAATTACCTCTTTTAGACCTGTCCCATATTCAGCAGGAAGACATGATTAACGACAGGGATAAAAGTCTTCCATGGCGTTATGGTATCAAGCGGGATATTCCTCTGGATATTCAGGAGCAAGGAGTTCTAACCGAGCTTCCTAATGGAGACAAGATCTGGCAGGTCGCTATCAAGTCTACAGGGGCTATCAATCTCAGTATTAATTTCGATCAATTCTATATTCCCGGGGGTGGGCGTCTTCATTTCTACAATGACGACCGTACAGATGTGTCAAAAACTTACTCCAGGGCTTCCAATAGGCCGAATAAACGCTTAGGTGCCTGGTTTGTATCCGGAGAAATAATCTGGATAGAATACTATCAGCCTTTCAATGTGGCTGAAAAGGCAAGTCTGGTGGTCGAAGGACTTATTCACGGGTATCGCATGGGTGAAGTGAATGCCTATGTGAATGCAATGCGTGGATTGAATGATTCCGGTGACTGCAACTATGATGTCAATTGTCCGATTGGGGAGGATTTCGATGATAAGAAAGATCTGGTTAAAAAGGCAGTGACTTTACTTAATTTAGGAAATGGATACTTATGTTCAGCTGTGCTAATGAACAACACCGCCCGGGACAAAACACCCTATCTCCTTACAGCTAACCATTGCCTGGACTTTAGTGACCCGGCATTATGGTCTGTACGCTTTAACTGGGTTAGTCCGAATCCGGTGTGTGGTACTGAGAATGAGAGTGGTGATATTGAAACAAATTTTACGATGAGCGGCGCAGCATTAAAGGCCAAAAACACAACTACCGATTTTGCTCTTGTGGAATTGTATAACGAGATCCCGGGCTCATGGGATGTGACATTTGCAGGCTGGGACAATTCCGATGATTTGCCCTTATTTGAAGTTGGTATTCATCACCCTAATGGTGATATAATGAAGATTTGCCGGGATGACAGTGGCGCCATAAAGGAAAATGCAAATGGTACCGAAGTGTGGTTGATAAAAGGAGTTTCTGTAGGTAATGGTGACGGATGGGAAATTGGTACAACAGAAAGCGGTTCGTCCGGATCCCCGCTCTTCAATGAAGATGGCAGGGTGATCGGCCAATTATACGCCGGTCAGTCGTTCTGCAATGGTATACAGAACAATGGTGACTATGACATATACGGACGATTAGGAGTATCCTGGGCTGCAGGCTCGACAGCTGATAGCAGGCTTATGGAATGGTTGGATCCAGGAGGAACCGGACAAACCAATATGGATGGTATGCAGAACATACTTAGTGTTCCTGAAAATGAAATAACAGGACAATTGGAGATTTATCCAAATCCCGCTTCATCAGAAATTACCGTGATGAACTCCAGGTATCCTAACCTGGTGTATAAATTTTATACAGTTACCGGCCAACAGCTATCCTACGGCTCGGTATCGAGTACTATGAATACTATCAATGTTGAGTCCTATGCTCGCGGTGTCTATTTTCTTCACCTGATCGATGAGGACAGTGGTGCAGCAATTACGAAAAAGATTATCATAAGCCGATAGATTCTACATCCATACCTTAGTTTCCAGGCTTTCCCTATTTTTTTTACTACAGTTTTATATGGTACTTTTGCAACCTTATGAGTTTGGAGAAGAAAGATATCAGGGCGTTGTCCAAAGAACAGCTGCAGGAGTTTTTTATTAGCCTGGGCGATAAGAAGTTTCGTGGCGATCAGGTATATGAATGGCTTTGGAATAAAGGGGTTCATAAGTTCGAAGATATGACCAATATATCCAAGAATACCAGGGCACAACTTGAGGAGCATTTTGTGATCAATCACATAGAAGTAGATAGTCTTCAGAAGAGTAAGGACGGTACGATAAAGAACGCTGTTAAATTACACGATGGATTGGTGGTCGAATCTGTCTTGATTCCAACAAGTTCCAGAACCACAGCATGTGTATCTTCCC
>JABDNT010000047.1 GCA_013043685.1 Flavobacteriaceae bacterium
TCCACTGAAAGTGGTGGTGTCTTCCTGACCAGGAGCCAATACGATAGGACCTCCAATTAATGTAGTCAACAATGGATCGCTTACCGTTACCGCAGTAAGGGTTACGTTTCCGGTATTCTTTACAGAGAAATTATAGTTGATCACATCTCCGGTAGCAGCAATACAATTGCCCGCCTGGTCAAAGCCATCGTAAATTCCAGTCTTGATCAGCGCGATGCTAGCCTCCGTACAGATCGGAGTCACCGTAGGATCTGATCCTACATAACTGTCGTTGTCTGAGGTATCACTCACATTCGGCCCGCTCGGTGGCGTTCCGGTAGCCGTAGCCTGGTTAGAGAACTCACCCGCATCAATATCCGCCTGGGTCACCGTGTAACTGGCCGTGAAGCTGGTGGTATCCTCCGCACCCGGAGCCAAACTAATAGGACCGCCCACAACTGTAACAGCCGGGTTGAGATCCGCAACGGTAATGCCCGTTAAGGTCACATTACCGGTATTCTTTACTGAGAAGGTATAGGTGATCGTACCACCAACGCCCACTTCGTAACAGTTGTTGGTTGGATCCAAGACCACATCTGATGTCTTGATAAGGGCAATAGACGAATTTTGACAGATATCGAGATCTATCTTATTACTAGTATCATCAACAGGACCTAAGGCAGTATCACCATCTACGGTCGCCGTATTTGTAACAACACCATTATCAATATTTGATTGGGTAACATTATAACTTCCGTTATACGTCCAGACCTCTCCAACATCCAATACGTCATCACCGTCTGTGTCGCCACCTGCCGGACCGGTAACTATACCTCCAAGTAAAGGATCGTCCACCACCACATTCGTGATGTCCACATCACCTAAATTGGTTACTGTGAATGTATAGTTTATGGTACTTCCAACCACATATGGGTTACAGTTAGCCGTATCACCATCGGTTGCTTTGGTTATTTCAATTTCGGCATTCTGACAAAGTGCAACGGTTTCAGTGTCTTCGTCATTTACATTATAAGTGGATGAAGAACCGGTAACATTGCCATCAACCGTTACGGTATTTTCTACTTGTCCATTTACAATATCAGCCTGAGTGACTGTATACGTAGCGGTGTAAGTCCAAACTTCAGTAGTGTCTAATTCTCCATTATTGTTCGTGTCACCACTATCGGGACCTGGTATTGGATTTGGATCGATCAATGGATCATTTACTTCAACATCTGTGATAGCAACATTTCCAAGGTTGGTTACTGTAAAAGTATATGAGATGTCCTGACCTGCTGGAATTGGATTACATTCATTCGGATTATTCGGACTGGCTGTTTTTTCAATATTGATCGCACAATTATAGAGCGTAAGTGTTACGGGTACTCTTTCGAGACTAACACAATCGCTTGTGTCATCCACAGCTTCGGCATAATAAGTCACAGTTCCAACAGAACTGAGCGATGGATCTGGTACTACATTACCATCAACTGCTGCGTCGTACCATACGATACTCTCACCTAAAGGTACTGAAGCCTGTGCTGTAAGTGTTTGAACCGGGGATCCTGCACATTCTGACTGATCACCGTTTGAGGTTGGCATGTCCGGCGGTAAGTACACCTGAATTTCAGAATCCACCATTACTGGTGGCAGATTACAATTATTATTATAGGTTCCATTATAAGTTAGTTCGGCACGGAAATCTCCTTCAAACGGATCACCACCAGTATAGGTAAACGTTCCGGAAAGATCGCCCATAGTAGTACCGGATGCTGTTCCTACCGATACATTATTCAAAAAGAATTCCCACACAAATTCCAGCGAGAAAGGAGTACATACTCCGGGATCGAATGTAGCCGCATAATCAACTACATTCGTACAATCAACCTGGTCTATTACAGGATCAGAAATATCCGGACATGGCACACATACCTGCGGATTTGGAAACGGTATAACTACGTTATTACATGTTGCGTCTTCATAACTCATGGTACTCATTCCCGAATTCTGAATTCCACAACCATCCATACCTACAGCTTCGATCGTATAGTCTAGAACCAGCGTTTCACTGGACACATCACCTACATTCCATGTTATCGTATTGGTTCCCGGATTGTAAGAAGCATTCACGGGATCACTAAGCGATCCAGGCACCAATTGAAATCCGGCACCTAAAACATCTGTAACAACTCCCATTTTAGCTGCGAGAGCCAGCTGGTCCAATATCTGATCATAGATTCCCTCTAAATCCACAGCCATCGTCGTAGTAAAGAGCCCTTTATCCTGAATCTGATCGAGTACAAAGGTAGCGGCTGTTAACTGGTCTCCGGTTATGGAACCAAATAGTCCTACTGAAAATATTCCCTGATTATAATCTTCGGTACCAATCGTTATAGTTCGCGCTGCGACGCCCTCATTAATAGCATCGGTCATACATTGGGTATTGTTTGCCGGAAACGGAGGGGTTGGACTGCTCGTACAGCTCGATCCTCCTAAAGTTCTATTCGTAACCCCATCAGTTAATAAGATGATACTTCTGGAAGTTATACAGTCGAAAGTGGCCGGCCTGTTCTCCATATGATCATTGGCGGTCTGCATGGCCCGGGCAATATTTGTACCTCCATTGGCAACTAATCCGTCGATAGCATTTTTAATATTCGTGCTATCGGCAGCTAAACTTAACGGATAATCTACAGTTGCGCTTGTGGAATATGATACGATCCCTACACGATTCAACCCTGTAGGATTATTTTCTGTCTTCAAAAGGTTGCTCACAAAAGCATTTGCAGCCCTGATCGCATAGTCTATAGATTCAAGGGTATCACCGGGGATATCAAATCCCATACTCCCAGACCTGTCAATAACCAAAATAACCTCCTGTGGTATCGGAGGAGGGTTGCCAGTGACTGATAATGTGATATCAAACTGATTACAAAGTGTGCTTTCTATAGCATCTTTTTGTAGCGTAATATCTTGAGCCTTTAACGCATTTAAACTAAATACGACTAGGGCTAAGAAAAGGAAAATCGCCTTTTTCATGATTATACTTCTTAAGGGTAGCTGCTTCTTCATAAAATGAGATTTAGGTTGAAACCTATAATATTTTACTACCAGCAAATATTAAATTCGGTTAAGAATACGGGGTAGATTTTGGGGGCTTAAAATCTTCAATGTTCAATCTTTAATGTTCAGTTGGATCGGAGACGTATACTTTCAATAATTGTTGCGTTTCCTGTTCAGAGCATGCATTAGATACTGCGGTCAGTCGAACACATTTCCATGCGTTGAGCTTTGAACCGATATTAACAGATACTTCTGCCAAAAACGTTTGTTTGGAGCGTGCCGGAACAGTAATTGAATTGGTACGTACTTTTCTAGAATATATCGCTACATTCAGATCGGTGCTTCTGTTCGATGAGTTTGAAGCTCCTACTACTTCGCATGGATCTTCAAAAACCTTATACTGAATTTCATAAGTCTGTGAGCTTGAGGAATTATTAGTTAATTCCATTTGAAATCTCGTAGGATCATTTTCCATTGCGGACCTCGCGTTTCTGTTTTTAACAACTCTCAATTCGGAGTTACAACTTTGAGCATTCAATACGTATGAACTCAAAAAAAATGCGAGGGATGCTGTAATCAAAAATTTGATCGAGTACTTCTTTTGCATGACATGGTCGTTTAAATAAAATTGGGGGTCAATAGTTATCACCCCTAACTATAACACCCAAATATAAGTAGGAAAATACGTTCAGAATTAACATCTGCTTAACTATTAGTCGAACTGTAATAAATACTCGTTGAACTACACAAATTACATGGTTTTTTGATGGTTTTTTGTAGGAAATATATGTACGTATAAACACGTATATGCCTTATTTTTCGGTATCTAATGAATAATTTCTTTGTAGGACATCAAATTTGAAAATGGGCTGCGATGTCATCAAAACAAGCCTTATATTTGCGCTAAAATCTAAGTGTTCAAATGTCTTTAGCAAAAGAAATCGCCAGGCGTAAAACTTTCGGCATAATTTCTCATCCGGATGCTGGTAAAACAACATTAACGGAAAAATTATTGCTATTTGGAGGTGCTATTCAGGAAGCCGGAGCAGTAAAGAGTAATAAAATTAAAAAAGGAGCCACTAGTGACTTCATGGAGATTGAACGACAAAGAGGGATCTCTGTGGCGACTTCGGTATTGGCATTCGAGTATAAAGACATTAAGATCAACATACTAGATACACCCGGACACAAAGATTTTGCCGAAGACACCTTTCGTACGTTAACAGCGGTGGACAGCGTTATTGTTGTGATAGATGTAGCTAAAGGGGTTGAAGAACAGACCGAAAAATTGGTTGAAGTGTGCAGAATGCGAAATATCCCAATGATCGTATTCATTAATAAACTGGACAGAGAAGGTAAAGATGCTTTTGAGTTACTTGATGAAATAGAACAAAAACTACATTTGAAGGTAACACCACTGAGTTTTCCTATCGGGATGGGTTATGACTTCAAAGGGATCTATAACGTCTGGGAAAAGAATGTTAATCTGTTTAGCGGTGACAGCCGGAAGAATATCGAGGAAACCATTGAAATTGAAGACCTTGCAAGCCCGGAACTCGAAGAATTAATCGGTCCTGAAGTGGCCGAAACTTTACGAGAAGAACTGGAATTAGTGCACGAAGTTTACCCTGATTTCGACAGGGCCGAATATCTTGAAGGCCATCTGCAGCCGGTATTTTTTGGATCTGCCCTGAATAATTTCGGAGTGCGGGAGCTTCTGGATTGTTTTATTGAAATAGCACCGGCTCCAAGGCCCAAAGCGAGTGATACCAGACTAGTTGAACCCGGAGAAAAAGATTTCTCCGGATTTGTATTCAAAATTCATGCGAATATGGATCCCAAGCACAGGGATCGGTTGGCATTTGTTAAAATAGTTTCCGGGACTTTCGAAAGAAACACCCCCTACCTCCATGTCCGTAATGGTAAAAAGATGAAGTTTTCCAGTCCGAATGCTTTTTTTGCTGAAAAGAAACAGATCGTAGATATCTCCTATCCTGGAGATATAGTTGGCTTACACGACACCGGAAACTTCAAAATAGGAGATACACTTACCGAAGGCGAGATTATGCAGTACAAAGGAATTCCGAGCTTCTCTCCGGAACATTTTAAGTATATCAATAATGCCGATCCAATGAAAAGCAAGCAGTTAGAAAAGGGTATCGACCAGTTGATGGATGAAGGGGTAGCTCAGTTGTTTACTTTGGAACTCAACGGCCGAAAGGTGATCGGTACGGTTGGTGCTTTACAATTCGAGGTAATTCAATACAGACTGGAGCACGAGTACGGTGCAACCTGCAGGTACGAAAATCTGAATGTTCATAAAGCGTGCTGGGTAGAACCTGAAGATGAGAACAGTGAAGAGTTCAATGAATTCAAAAGGGTTAAAGCAAAATTTTTAGCCAAGGACAAACGAGGCCAACTTGTATTTTTTGCCGATTCGGCATTCACACTACAAATGACACAGTCCAAATTTCCTTCAGTCAAATTGCACTTTGTTAGTGAGTTTGAAACTGCGGAGTAGATAGTTGATTGTAATCTTTATTATAGGTAAATCACGCTAAGATCCAGCCTGTCATAGTCTCCGAAAGTTACCCTGAAAGCAGCATCGGCAGTCATCCCTCCACCATATACCTCACCGTTGAGATGAACGCTGTAGGTTCCGGCATCCAGAGGCATGGTGACCGTCCTCGAATTGTATATGTAACCTGAAGCTGTATCGCAATTCGCATTTGTGTAAACTGTCGTTGTCATTCCATATTTCTTAGAAGTATCGGGAGCAAGTCCGTTCCCCAGATACCAGTAATTATTGGCAATTTTTGTACGGCCGTCAACAATTTTAGCGCTGCCGTCATAGCTTTCAAATTCCATGGAGATATAATAAGTAACTACCACATACGCTCTTTGTGTCAATGTGAATGTCTTGGTGTACAGCTCATTTGAATTCTTGCCGGAATCGGCCATAGTTTGCAACACAACAGGAGATGACACAGTAGCCTCTGAAGACATCTCACCTGAAATATCTAACAATGTCAGATTCCCATTGGAATCAACTACCACGTTGTACAAATCGGCACCTCCTTTGTTCTTCGGATTATTGATATTATTCAGCCCTTCAAGTCGCACTGTGCTATTATTTCCAGCAATATGAAGTGCTTCCTGTGGATTCGTAGTTCCAATACCAACCCCTTGCGCCCAACCAGTCGAAATGGTTGCTAAGCAAACTATACAAAGAGTAATTATTTTTTTCATAATGCAGTATTTAAGAAGAGAACGAAACATTTTTTATCTTCTACTACAGGTAAATTGCGTTAATATCTAGTCGGTCTAAATCCCCGAAAGTCACCCGAAAAGCAGCATCGGAGGTCAACCCTCCACCGTACACTGCACCGTTGAGGTGAATGCTGTACGTTCCTGCATCCAATGGAATGGTGACCGATCTGGAATTGTAAATATATCCCGAAGCGGTATCTGTACTTGAACTGAAATATACCGAACTGGTCATGCCATATGACTTTGAAGTATCCGGACTAGTTCCATCCCCAAGATACCAATAGTTATGGGCTATTTTAGCGCGTCCATCGTCTACCTTGTCAGAACCGTCATAGTTTTCAAATTCCATAGAAATATGATACGTAACAACTACCAAAGCTCTTTGAGTTAAGGTAAAAGTCTTCGAGTATAATTCATTAGAATTCATACCCGAGTTGGCCGCAGTTTGTATAACCACAGGAGAAACCATGGAAGCCTCTGAAGATAGTTCTCCGGAAACATCCGCTAAGGCGAGATTACCATCCGCATCAACAACCACATTGTACATATCGGTACCTCCCATATTTTTTGTGTTGTTGGAACTATTCAATCCATCAATTCGGATTGAACCGTCATTTCCCGCAATATGTAGTGCCTCCTGGGGATTCGTAGTTCCGATTCCCACCTGCGCCCAGCTGAAAACAGTAGTTGCGCAAAGCAGACAAAGAGTGACTATTTTTTTCATAATGCTGTATTTAATAGAAGTTTCAATATTGTTTTAGTTGTTTTGCAATAAAGGCGCATCGGCACCTCCAGAATTACACGGACATCCGTTATTTGGATAGGTTACATAGTTTATGGTTAGTGTAGCCGAATCACAGATCCCTGAATTAGGCGCAGGCAGGCATACTTCATAATCGAAGGTCACATCACCCAGATAGCCTGCCGAGGGAGTGTAGCTGTAGGAGCCATCAGAATTAAAGGTAAATGATTCTCCTGCAGGAGTCGGGCCACTCAACAGGGAATACGTTGATCCCACCGGGGCACTTCCATTGTCCACGGTTCCGTTGAATTCCTGGTCCATACAACTGGTTTCAGTTTTTGGTTTTGCATATCGCTGTGCTATAAATACTTTTCCGTCACCATGGTCCTGAGTCGAAGCCATTAAATCTACTCTTGTTATAACCGAACCAACAGGTGCCAGGTCGTCCAGTACAAATATGGCAATCCCTAAAGTCCCTCCATTCTCTACCACGCGCCCTGAGTTCCAATAATCAACTCCAAATGGAGGCGCACTAAATAGTGGACCCCATTGTGTTGAATTATTACGCACAAAGGTATCTCCTAAAAACTGGTCAGGGCCCCCTCCTACGGGAGTTCCGTAGACGGCCACATAATAACAGTTATTCGCATTTCTTTCCGAAATTGCCAGAATTCCACCATCATTCGAAGGTATACCGGGTGAATAATACAAGGATTGAATTTGTGCATCCGTAGTCCCTGCGGTAACGAAATCACCACAAATATCCCTACCGTTATCGTTAGAATGGAAATAATGATTTAGGTTTTTATCCTGGAATGCGGCTATGGCATCTGAGTTCCAGTTTGGATCAGAACTATTTGTATTGACATTTACACCATTCAGAATGATATTGTTCTCATGATGACCGTCTGGTCCTAATCGAGTTAAAGCGTATGTTGAGGGCGCGGCGAAGTTACTATATATTGTGCCATTAATAGTTATGGCACTAATTGTCGCCGGGTCTGAGTCTGCAATTTGTGTATCCGACCAGGAGAATGTAACACCCGATTGAACTGAAGGTTTCTGAGTCTGCGCAATACTCTTTATAGAAAAGAAATAAAGTGCGAGAACTGTGAACATCCATAGAGAGGTAACTCTCTGAAATTGGGGGGCATAGAATTTCATAAGTTCAATTTGGGTTCCTCGTAAGAATTAATTTTCATTAATGGGGGCTCCTACGATTCTCTACAAATATAAACGCAATGAAAGTATTTTCTTACATGATAAGCGAATTATTCGTTATGATGTTTTTTATCATCGATGAAATACATCATCGCGATGAATATTTGTGTATTTTCAAAGGATTTCGGACGTTTCAACGGTTCCAATGGCTATTTTGCTGTTAGATCATAATATGTCGCTATAAACGGAAGCAAGTCCCTGGGCAGTAGGTATATACCAATGAAATTTTACAAGGAAATTGAAATAAGATTTATTATTCGTAATAATAGGCAATGATCTGGAGGTCATCATCTCCTGAACCAAGATACATTTTAACGGCTCCAGTACCTCCAACGTTTCCAACAGCTAATTGGCCTGCAAACATGGCTACATAAGTTCCCGGGCCTAGCTTCACATAGTCGGTACCGGTATTACGGAAGTTTTGATATGCGCCGCGACTACCGTTTCCGTTGGTATAGAATTGGCCATTTAGACCGATCATGCCTCCTGTCTCCAGGCAGACAGTACCTGCAGGATTCACGTCGATGCACCAGGGGCCTCCATTTATTGGATTTCCGTCAACATCGTTAACCACAGCCGGACCTGCGATGGTATTCTGCCTGAAAAACAGGGCTGTCTGTACAATTCGTGCGTGCCGGTCGTCTATTCTTCCATTTGGATTGGAAGTTTTGTAAACGGAGTATGAAACAGAGTAATTTATCTCAAGTATGGCGTTTTTGGTTAGTGTAAAAGTTGCAGCCGGTATATTAGCGGGTGTACCGGCTGTATTATAGCCGATGGAAGTTCCTACCTGATTTATAATATTGGTTGAATTCTCCACATCTTCCAGGTAATTTTCAGAATCCACCAAGATCTCAATCGTTGACCCTGAATCCCCTAAAACCAGATCCCCGTCAGCATCTACATATACCCGGGTAGTCAACCCTGCACCTAGATTTTCAGCATTATTGGTCGCATTCAAGCCATCAACCCTGGCATTTGCAGTTGCACCCGCAACATGCAATTCTTCTTGTGGATTGGTGGTATTAATCCCTACCTGGGAAGTCATATCAATACTTCCAGAAACAAATAATAATAATATAAATAATTCCTTGAATCTCATATCACTTAATTATACACTCTAATTTTTAAATAATCCTGCGCACCACCGAAACCAACACCTGTATTAAAGGTTAAAGCATCATTTACCCTACCATAGAAATATAATGTATGAGTACCAGCCGGAACTTTTAGATAGGCCTGCCCGTTCATATAAGGATAACCTGCGGTACCCTGATCGAATGTAGTATACGATTGGGCTTTTTGCCCATAATCTTTGGTGAGTTCCACCCCGCTTAAACCATCGTTATTAAGATCTACCTTAAAATATGTCATAACACTTACGGCCTGATCATAGGTTACATAAAAGTAGGGCGGAGCCATCGATAGATCGCTACTCGTGATAAAAAGGGTTATACCATATTTTATTTCTACAATCGCTTCTTGAGGAGCAGTAAATGTAACTGTAGTTACCTGACCATCCACCGAAGTCTGTGTGTTATCATTAAAAACGGAAGTTCCTGTATTTCCAAAACCATAAGGGTCATTCGGAATAAAATCAGGTACTTCGATCAAAAAATTTAAAGGCAACTGGCCACCAGGGCCGGTTCCATTTCCAATGGTTATAGTACCATTGCCATCCACATAAGCTGGTGATAATTTGATACCATCGTTGTAAGTTGGATTATTTATGGAATTCAAACTTTCTATTCGAATTGTAGCAGAGGCCCCGGCAATATGCAGATCCTCTTGCGGATTCAATGTGCCTATTCCTACCTGGGCGTATCCCAGCATGACAAAAAATGTGAATGATATAGTAATTATATATTTTATCATATAAGTCATTTTAATGCAACCTCATGAAGACAAAGTCATTCCCTGTAGCAAATTCAACATAAGTTTGTTGCGCGGGATCACCAGGCCCTCCGCCCTTAACATCTGAAAGCACTCGCCCGATAAAAGATATATCGTAGGAGCCAGCCGAGGGCAATGTGATGTAGGCAGTGTTACTATTGAACATGGTTCCAGTCACACTGTTCAAAGTACCGCTTGTATAACATTTATTGGATGGACCGTAGTGGCGTGTCTGACCTGTAACTTCAATATGAGTTTCGATCAATCGGGCCAAATTATCTGTTATCACCGTTTTTGATGAATTCAAATAAACATCGAAACTCAATGAATATTTAACCTCCAGTATAGAAGCTCGAGTTACCGTGATAGAATACGTTTTTATAGTGGTAGAGATTTCGCCGGCACCGTTTGTGGAAAGTAATTCAACAGCACTTGTTGGTAGTGCAGTATCGTCGAAGGCGTCCAGATCCTCAGAACTGACATAGGTTTTAAGCTCAAGTGTAAAATTCCCGTTTTCATCCACATAAAGTGGAAATGTGTCGTTGGTGAGATCAAGATCTCCGTTTACATCCCCTCCATTATAACTGTTGTTTGTGGAATTAAGGCTTTCTATTCGAACAGTTTCTGAACTACCCGAAATATGCAAAGCCTGTTGTGGGTTAGTGGTATTAATTCCCACCTGAGCGGACAGACCATACCCGCTTATTAAAATTAAGATAAACCATACTTTCATCTCCATTGACATTAATTGTTAAACAATTGACGTCAAGTTTCAAAGTAGATACAGGGGGCAATTCTTCCTAAAATCCAGGTTTATGAACCATAGGCGAATTAAATCAATAAAATCCTGAATACTTAAACTGAAATGGGGAGAATATGAGGTTTAAGTCTATATAGTAAACCTAATAAAAAATATTGGAATTCAGCGACTTATTATTAAAAAAATGAGAAAAACCCTACAATTTGTAGGGTTTTTATAATTACGCTTCTCCGGTTGGCCCGAAATTGATTGGCATGGGAGGTTGCTGATAATCTTTTATCTCTCCATGCGCATTCTCGAAACGCTGAAGATTATCATTTAACGCTTTTAAGAATCGCTTCGCGTGTTGTGGTGTTAATACAATGCGTGATTTCACTTTACTTTTTGGCACACCCGGCATAATAGTCACAAAGTCTATCACGAACTCAGATTGTGAGTGATTAATGATCGCAAGGTTACTGTAAATCCCCTGGGCCACCTCAGCATCCAATTCAATATTAATCTGCCCTTGTTTGGGTTTATTTTCTTTAGCCATACTAGTATATTTAAAACAACTTGCGCCCCGTTAGGAGCGCAAGTCTTGTATTAGTTATAATTTACTTCTTGTTTCTCGCGTGTCATCTCTTCCAGTTCCTCTTTGGAACCTACGATAATAGTATCGTAGTTTCTCATTCCGGTACCAGCAGGGATCCTATGACCCACAATTACATTCTCCTTCAATCCTTCCAAAGTATCGACCTTACCACTTACAGCAGCTTCGTTCAATACTTTAGTTGTTTCCTGGAAGGAAGCCGCAGAAATAAACGATTTGGTCTGTAGTGATGCTCTTGTAATACCTTGCAGTATAGGCGTAGCAGTAGCCGGCACAGCATCCCTTGCATCTGCAATTGCTTTATCAGCTCGTTTCAGGATGGAATTCTCATCACGCAATTCTCTTGGTGTAATGATCTGTCCTTCTTTCAAGTGCTCTGAATCACCAGCATTTTCAACTACTTTCATTCCGAAGATCTTATCGTTCTCCTCGATGAAGTCGTATTTATGCGCCAATTGGTTCTCAAGGAATGTAGTATCTCCACTATCCACAATACGTACTTTACGCATCATCTGGCGAACTACTACTTCAAAGTGCTTGTCGTTAATCTTCACACCCTGGAGTCGATACACTTCCTGTACTTCATTCACAAGGTACTGCTGCACAGCTGATGGTCCTTTAATTCGCAGGATATCCTCAGGGGTTATAGAACCGTCAGACAATGGCATCCCTGCTCGTACATAATCGTTTTCCTGAACCAGGATCTGATTTGACAGCTTCACAAGATACTTCTTGATCTCACCTAATTTAGATTCGATGATGATCTCACGGTTACCTCTTTTAATCTTTCCAAAGGAAACTACACCATCGATTTCACTTACAACTGCAGGGTTAGATGGGTTACGCGCCTCGAATAATTCCGTTACACGTGGAAGACCACCAGTAATATCACCTGCTTTCGCAGACTTACGCGGTATTTTCACAAGGATCTTACCGATCTTGATCTTATCTCCGTCATCTACCATCAGGTGAGCGCCAACCGGAAGGTTGTACGAACGAATTACTTCATCTTTCTTTCCTAATATATGCAGCGTCGGTATCTTCTTCTTATCTCTTGATTCGGAAATTACCTTTTCCTGGAAACCGGTTTGTTCATCGATCTCCACCTGGTAAGTGATTCCTTGTTCAATGTTCTCATATTTGATCTTACCGGCGAATTCGGAAATGATCACACCGTTATATGGATCCCACTGACAAACAACTGTTCCTTCTTTTAATTTCTGTCCTTTTTTCACATAAATGGAAGATCCATAAGGAATGTTATTGGTACTTAGAGTAATTCCGGTTTTCTCATCAATAAGTTTTATCTCGGAAGTTCGCGATATAACAATATCAACTGTCTTACCTTCGCTGTCCTCACCTTTTACGGTTTTAAGATCTTCGATCTCAGCTTTACCAGCAAACTTGGTAACCAGTTTGTTCTCTTCTGAAATGTTTCCGGCAATACCACCCACGTGGAAGGTACGCAGCGTTAACTGAGTTCCCGGCTCACCAATAGACTGAGCGGCAACTACACCAACAGCCTCACCTCGCTGAACCATTTTATTGGTCGCCAGGTTTCTTCCGTAACACTGAGAGCAGATACCTTTTTTCGCTTCACAGGTAAGTGCGGAACGAACTTCGATCATCTCGATGGGAGAAGTTGAAATCGCTTCTGCTATCTCTTCAGAAATATGATCACCTGAAGCTACCAAAGTCTCTTTGGTAAGCGGGTGAACCACATCGTTCAGCGCTGTACGACCTACAATTCTCTCTTTTAGAGTTTCAACAATCTCTTCGTTCTTCTTAAGTGCGGAAACTTCAATCCCTCGAAGCGTACCACAATCTTCTTCATTGATGATCACATCCTGTGACACATCAACCAATCTACGTGTTAAGTAACCAGCATCTGCCGTTTTAAGGGCGGTATCAGCAAGACCTTTACGGGCTCCGTGAGTTGAGATAAAGTACTCGAGAATTGAAAGTCCTTCCTTAAAGTTGGAAAGAATCGGGTTCTCAATAATTTCTCCTCCACCTGAACTGGATTTTTTAGGCTTCGCCATTAATCCACGCATTCCGGTAAGCTGACGAATCTGTTCTTTCGATCCCCTTGCACCGGAGTCAAGCATCATATACACCGAGTTAAACCCTTGCTGATCCTCTCGAATACGCTTCATGGAAAGCTCGGTTAATTCGGCATTAGTTGCGGTCCAGATATCAATAACCTGGTTGTATCTTTCATTATTGGTAATAAGACCCATATTGTAGTTGGCAATAATACCATCAACTTGAGAGTTTGCACTATCGATCATGGTTTGCTTTTCAGCAGGAATAATAATATCTCCCAGGCTGAACGACAATCCACCTTCGAAGGCAAACTTGTATCCAAGGTCTTTGATCTCATCAAGGAATTCTGCGGTTGTCGGTACACTTGTTACCTTCAGTATGTCACCAATAATATCGCGAAGGGATTTCTTGGTCAATACCTCGTTGATATAACCGGCTTCTTCCGGCACTTTATCATTAAAGATCACCCTACCAATAGTAGTAGTAATGATCTGATTTACCAACTCTCCTTCTTCATTGAAATCTTTAGTTCTTACCTTGATCTCGGCATTCAGGTCTACTTTCTTCTCATTATAAGCTATAAATGCTTCCTCGGGAGAATAGAAGGTTAGCCCCTCTCCCAGCACCTGTTCATCATCGGTAGACTTTCTCAGCTTGGTCATATAGTAAAGACCCAAAACCATATCCTGAGATGGTACTGCTACCGGTGATCCGTTCGCAGGGTTCAGAATATTGTGAGAAGCCAACATCAATAGCTGAGATTCCAATATAGCTTCAGGACCTAAAGGAAGGTGAACAGCCATCTGGTCACCGTCGAAGTCGGCATTAAATGCCGTACAAACCAATGGGTGTAACTGAATCGCTTTTCCTTCAATAAGTTTAGGCTGGAAGGCCTGTATACCCAATCTGTGAAGTGTAGGGGCACGGTTTAACAACACCGGATGTCCTTTCAATACATTTTCAAGGATGTCCCACACTACGGGTTCTTTTTTATCGATGATCTTCTTAGCAGATTTAACTGTTTTTACAATACCTCTTTCAATCAGTTTACGAATTACAAAAGGTTTGTATAGTTCAGCAGCCATATCTTTAGGAAGACCACATTCGTATAATTTCAATTCAGGACCTACAACAATTACCGAACGTGCGGAATAATCAACACGCTTACCAAGTAAGTTCTGACGGAAACGTCCTTGCTTACCTTTCAGAGAGTCTGAAAGTGATTTCAACGGACGGTTGCTATCGGTTTTAACTGCTGAAGACTTACGCGTGTTATCGAACAACGAATCCACAGATTCCTGCAGCATACGTTTTTCATTACGAAGGATCACTTCAGGAGCTTTGATCTCCATCAATCGCTTCAATCGATTATTTCTGATAATCACACGACGGTACAGGTCGTTCAGATCTGATGTTGCAAATCGGCCTCCATCAAGAGGCACAAGCGGACGTAATTCCGGCGGAATTACAGGGACAACCTTCATGATCATCCACTCCGGACGGTTTTCACGATTCTTATTCGCATCACGAAGTGCTTCCACAACCTGAAGACGCTTTAAAGCTTCTGTCTTACGTTGCTTGGATGTTTCGTTATTCGCTTTGTGACGAAGTTCGAATGAAAGCGTATCAAGGTCTATTCTATTCAATAGATCGATCAAACACTCTGCTCCCATCTTCGCGATAAATTTATTCGGGTCGCTGTCTTCCAGGTAAAGGTTCTCCTGCGGAAGTGAATCCAAAATGTTCAGGTATTCTTCTTCAGTAAGGAAATCCATTTTCTGAACAGGCTCTCCTTCTTCGTTGGTCGCAATACCTGGTTGAATTACTACATATCTTTCGTAGTAAATGATCATATCCAGTTTTTTCGAAGGAAGGCCCAATAAGTACCCAATTTTATTCGGAAGAGAACGGAAATACCAGATGTGTGCTACCGGTACAACAAGGTTAATGTGTCCTACACGGTCGCGACGTACCTTTTTCTCGGTTACCTCAACACCACATCGGTCACAAACGATCCCTTTGTATCTAATACGTTTATATTTACCACAGGCGCATTCGTAGTCCTTGACAGGTCCGAATATACGCTCACAGAAAAGTCCGTCACGCTCAGGCTTGTGTGTACGGTAATTAATCGTTTCCGGTTTTAGTACCTCACCCCGGGATTCAGCCAAAATCGACTCGGGAGAAGCTAAACCAATAGAAATCTTGTTGAATTTCTGTACTGTGTTTTCTTTATTTCTTGCCATAATGCTATGTACTATCCTATTTTGTTATTTGTTTTCGGAGTGTTTTTTCACTCCTTTTGAAGATCAGGTTATTCCCCCGCCGGAGCGGGGGCCTCCTTTATTCTTCTAATCTGATATCCAAACCTAATCCTTTCAATTCGTGCATTAACACGTTGAAAGATTCCGGTAATCCCGGATCCGGCATGGCTTCACCTTTTACGATAGACTCGTAGGTTTTAGCTCTACCGATCACGTCATCAGATTTAACCGTCAAGATCTCGCGAAGTGTGCTGGATGCTCCATACGCTTCAAGTGCCCAAACTTCCATCTCACCAAATCGCTGACCACCAAATTGTGCTTTACCACCAAGTGGCTGCTGAGTGATCAATGAGTAAGGCCCTATAGAACGCGCGTGCATCTTATCGTCTACCATGTGGCCCAGTTTAAGCATATAAATCACGCCTACAGTTGCAGGCTGATCGAAACGCTGTCCTGTTCCGCCATCGTAAAGATATGTATGCCCGAATCTTGGGATGCCAGCCTCGTCTGTCAGTTCGTTGATCTGGTCTAAAGTAGCACCGTCGAAAATTGGAGTTGCGTACTTGCGATCCAGTTTTTGTCCGGCCCATCCAAGAACCGTTTCGTAGATCTGACCAATATTCATACGCGATGGTACCCCTAGCGGGTTCAGCACGATATCTACAGGAGTTCCGTCTTCCAGGAATGGCATATCCTCTTCACGAACGATACGTGCAACAATACCTTTGTTACCGTGACGCCCCGCCATCTTGTCTCCTACTTTAAGCTTACGTTTCTTCGCGATGTAAACTTTAGCAAGTTTCAAAATACCAGAAGGTAATTCATCACCCACAGAGATAGTAAACTTCTCACGACGCAGGTTACCCTGAAGGTCATTCTCCTTGATCTTGTAGTTGTGCATCAGATCTTTTACCATGTGATTGGTAGCATCATCTGTTGTCCATGTTCCGCCGGTTAAGTGAGTATAGTCATCAACAGCGTTCAACATTTTCAAGGTATATTTCTTTCCTTTTGGGAAGACTACCTCTCCAAGATCGTTCATGACGCCCTGGGCGGTTTTTCCACCTACAATTGCAAAGAGTTTTTCAACTAAAACATCTTTTAATGAATCAAACTTTGCATCATATTTTGCTTCAAGCTCTGCGATATCCTCTTTGTCCTTCGCTCTCTTTCGCTTGTCTTTAATAGCTCTTGCGAACAACTTCTTGTCGATCACCACACCACGTAAAGACGGAGAGGCTTTCAATGAAGCATCTTTTACATCACCTGCTTTATCACCAAAAATGGCACGTAGTAATTTCTCTTCCGGAGTAGGATCACTTTCACCTTTCGGTGTGATCTTTCCAATAAGAATATCACCAGGCTTCACTTCGGCTCCAATACGAATCATTCCATGCTCATCCAGGTCTTTGGTAGCCTCTTCAGAAACATTAGGAATATCATTGGTTAATTCTTCATTACCTAGTTTCGTATCTCGCACTTCCAGTGAATACTCGTCTATGTGGATAGAAGTAAATATATCTTCTCGTACCACTTTCTCGGAGATCACTATCGCATCCTCAAAGTTGTATCCTTTCCAGGGCATGAAGGCAACCTTCATATTTCTACCCAATGCCAATTCACCGTCTTCGGTAGCATATCCCTGGCAAAGTACCTGTCCCTTGGTCACTCTGTCACCTTTCTTTACAATAGGCTTCAGGTTAATGGAAGTACTCTGGTTTGTTTTTCTGAATTTGATCAGGTTATAGGTCTTGCTATCACCGTCGAAACTCACGAGTCTCTCGTCATCGGTACGATCGTATTTGATAACGATCTCGTTTGCATCCACATACTCTACAACTCCGTCTCCTTCTGCGTTGATCAATACTCTGGAATCTGATGCTACCTGACGTTCAAGTCCGGTACCTACTATTGGAGACTGCGCTCTCAATAACGGTACTGCCTGGCGCATCATATTCGATCCCATCAAAGCACGGTTCGCATCATCATGTTCCAGGAATGGAATAAGTGATGCCGAGATAGACGCGATCTGGTTTGGTGCGACGTCGGCATAGTTCACCGTAGATGGCTCCACAACCGGGAAGTCACCTTCCATCCGTGCGATCACACGGTCACTATCGATCTTACCGTCTTTCTTCAGTGGTATATTTGCCTGTGCAATTAACTTTTCCTCTTCCTCTTCGGCAGATAGGTAGATCGGCTCATTCTTAAGATCGATCTTTCCATTTTCTACCTTACGGTATGGAGTTTCAATAAATCCTAGATTATTCACTTTAGCATATACTGACAGAGAAGAGATAAGTCCAATGTTTGGTCCTTCCGGCGTTTCGATCGGACAAAGTCTTCCGTAGTGGGTATAGTGAACGTCACGAACTTCGAAACCTGCTCGTTCACGAGACAGACCCCCTGGCCCTAAAGCTGAAAGCCGACGCTTGTGCGTGATCTCTGCCAATGGATTGGTCTGGTCCATGAACTGTGATAACTGGTTTGTTCCGAAGAAAGAATTAATTACAGAAGAAAGCGTCTTCGCATTAATCAAGTCAATCGGTGTAAACACTTCGTTATCACGAACATTCATTCGTTCACGTATGGTACGAGCCATACGCGCAAGTCCAACTCCAAACTGAGAAGATAATTGCTCACCTACCGTACGAACACGACGGTTACTAAGGTGGTCAATATCATCGATCTCTGCTTTCGAGTTAATAAGTTCGATCAGGTATTTAACGATGGTAATGATATCTTCTTTGGTAAGAACCTGCTTATCCATTTCGATATCAAGACCCAGTTTCTTATTCATTCGGTAACGACCCACCTCACCAAGATTGTATCGCTGATCACTAAAGAAAAGCTTGTTGATGATCCCGCGAGCGGTTTCCTCATCGGGTGGTTCGGCATTACGCAGCTGACGGTAGATATGTTCTACTGCCTCTTTTTCTGAGTTAGTTGGATCCTTCTGAAGCGTATTGTGAATAATCGCATAATCGGCCAGCAGATTATCTTCTTTGTGAAGAAGAATAGTCTTAGACCCCGATTCCAGGATCTCTTCAATGTGTTCTTTTTCAAGAACGGTATCACGATCCAGTATGATCTCGTTACGTTCTATAGATACTACTTCTCCGGTATCCTCATCCACGAAATCCTCGTGCCATGTTTTTAAAACACGCGCAGCCAGTTTGCGACCCATGAACTTTTTCAGACCGGTTTTAGTAGCTTTCACTTCTTCCGCAAGGTCGAAGATCTCAAGAATATCCTTATCGCGCTCAAATCCGATGGCACGGAATAGGGTTGTAACCGGTAACTTTTTCTTTCTATCGATATATGCGTACATCACGCTGTTGATATCGGTAGCGAATTCAATCCACGATCCTTTAAATGGAATCACACGGGCCGAGTACAATTTCGTTCCGTTTGCATGGAATGACTGTCCAAAGAATACACCGGGTGAACGGTGTAATTGAGACACCACAACACGTTCGGCACCATTGATACAAAAAGTACCGCTAGGCGTCATGTACGGGATGGTACCCAGATACACATCTTGCACGATGGTTTCGAAATCTTCGTGTTCCTCATCGGTACAATATAATTTTAAGCGTGCTTTTAATGGCACACTATACGTCAACCCACGTTCGATACATTCCTGAATAGAATATCTTGGAGGATCCACGAAATAGTCTAAGAATTCTAAAACGAATTGATTTCGGGTGTCGGTAATAGGGAAATTTTCTAGAAAGGTCTTATAAAGACCTTCGTTCCCTCTTTCTTCTGACTTGGTTTCCAGCTGGAAAAAATCCTGGAAGGATTTTATCTGGATGTCCAAAAAGTCGGGGTATTCCGGCTTGTTCTGCACAGAGGAAAAATTCAATCTTTCAGTTTGCGTTG
>JABDNT010000048.1 GCA_013043685.1 Flavobacteriaceae bacterium
AAAGCATGGTACACGAAGCTATACGAAAGCTCAGATCGATGAGAGCCTGGATTTTATTGGTGCTGGTGTGAATGCCTATGCTTCCAAGGAATACGCTGCCTTATCGTCGAGATTCGCGGCCAAAGACCTTAGTACGGTAATGCCTATCATCGAAGAATTGCTTCGGTATCCGGTTTTCGACAAGGAAGAATTTGAAAAAGAAAAAAGCAGGATGCTTGTGCAACTTGAACGGGACAAAGAGAGTCCGAGATCGGTAATAGGTAATTATTTCGACAAGCAGTTATTCGGTGACCATGTATACGGCAATTCATTGTCCGGGTCCATCAATACTGTGAGTAAGCTTACGGTGGAAGACGTGAAGAAATTTTATGCAACGCATTACCTGCCAAACAATGCGGCTATCAGTATTGTTGGTGATTTCGACCAGTACGAAATGAGGGAGATGCTTCACCTAACATTTGCCTCCTGGAAAAAAGGAGCCACCGAACCCGGGAATTTGGCATCAAATCCTATTCAGAAACCAAAATCCGAAAAAGTAGTATTGATCAATAAGGACGATGCCAAGGAAACAACCTATTATATCGGTGCACCGGGTGTTCCGCGGAACAACAAGGACCTGGTGGCCATACAGGTGGTAAATACGTTGTTTGGCGGTCGATTTACATCCATGCTGAACGAAGAACTTCGCACCAATTCCGGACTGACCTATGGGGCAAGGAGCCGTTTTGTTAATTATAAGTACGGCGGATCTTTTTACGTGAGCACTTTTACGGCAAAGGAAACCACCGAACAGGCTCTGGACCTTACTATGGAAGTGATCGACAGGTTGCACACAAAGGGATTGACCGAGGATATGCTGACCTCAGCCAAGAATTATGTAAAGGGCCAGTTCCCGCCTCGTTATGAGACCACCGGGCAACTGTCTAATTTACTGACACAAATGTTCTGGTATGATTTCGATGAGAATTTTATCAATGATTTTGAAAGTAACGTGGACGGACTGACGTTGGAGAAAGCTAACAACATCATTGCCACTTATTTTCCTAAGGATAAGTTCCAGATCATTATGATTGGCAAGGCTTCAGAAATTAAACCTATTGCAGAAAAATTCGGCCCTGTTACCCAGGGTGAGATTAAGGATTAATCGATTGAAGAAAGTAATATAAAATAAAAACCCCGCCGAATGGCGGGGTTTTATACTTCTGTCTTCGGTCTCCCGACTTATTTCACTTCTTCGAAGTCTACGTCTTCAACATCAGCTCCTTCGTCACCACCAGTTCCGGCGTCTCCGGCATCTCCGGCCGGTCCGCCATTCTGCTGAGCATCCGCTTGCGCTTTATAAAGCTCTTCACTGGCCGTCTTCCAGGCTTCGTTGATCTTCTCTAAAGCAGGCTCGATAGTCTCTACCTCTTTAGTTTCGTAGGCTTTCTTCAGGTCTTCCAAAGCATCTTCGATAGGCTTCTTCTTATCGTCGCTTAGCTTATCGCCAAACTCCTTCAGTTGCTTCTCGGTTTGGAAGATCATGGCATCCGCCTCGTTGATCTTATCGGCCTTTTCCTTGGCTGCCTTATCGGCTTCAGCGTTCGCTTCAGCCTCTGCTTTCATCTTTTGGATCTCTTCGTCGGTAAGGCCTGAGCTCGCCTCGATACGGATATCCTGAGATTTGTTCGTAGCCTTATCGGTCGCTGTTACCTTGATGATTCCATTCGCATCGATATCGAAGGTCACCTCAATTTGTGGTACCCCTCTCGGCGCTGGTGGAATGCTGTCCAGGTGGAATCTACCAATGGTTTTGTTGTCGTTAGCCATTGGACGCTCTCCCTGCAGAACATGGATCTCAACACTCGGCTGATTATCGGCCGCAGTACTGAAGACCTGTGATTTCTTCGTAGGGATAGTGGTGTTCGCATCGATCAGCTTGGTCATCACACTTCCCATGGTCTCGATACCAAGAGATAGCGGTGTTACATCAAGTAGCAATACGTCCTTCACATCTCCGGTAAGTACCCCACCCTGGATAGCAGCTCCAACGGCTACCACCTCGTCCGGGTTTACACCTTTACTTGGTGACTTTCCGAAGAATTTCTCTACCGCCTCCTGAACTGCAGGAATTCGGGTAGATCCACCTACTAAGATTATTTCGTCAATGTCGCTCTTAGAAAGGCTCGCCGCTTTAAGGGCTGCTTCACACGGAGCGATAGTTCTTTTAACCAGGTCGTCGATCAACTGCTCGAACTTCGCACGGCTCATGGTTTTCACAAGGTGCTTCGGCCCACTGCCTGTGGCAGTGATATAAGGCAGGTTGATCTCTGTTTGACTAGAAGATGATAATTCGATCTTGGCTTTTTCCGCAGCTTCTTTCAGTCTCTGAAGCGCCATAGGATCTTTTCTCAGGTCCATGCTCTCCTCTTTCTCGAATTCGTCTGCCAGCCAGTTGATGATCTTCTGGTCTACATCGTCACCTCCAAGGTGTGTATCTCCATCGGTAGCCAGTACTTCGAACACGCCGTCTCCCAATTCAAGGATAGACACGTCATGCGTACCTCCACCAAAGTCGAATACCACGATCTTCTGGTCTGTGCTTTTCTTATCCAGCCCGTATGCCAACGCAGCCGCTGTAGGCTCGTTGATGATACGTTCTACTTTAAGTCCGGCGATCTCACCGGCTTCTTTTGTTGCTTGTCTCTGACTGTCATTAAAGTAAGCAGGCACGGTGATCACGGCGCGGGTTACATCGGCTCCCAGGTAATCTTCGGCGGTCTTCTTCATTTTCTGAAGGATCATGGCACTCAGTTCCTGTGGCGTGTATAAGCGTCCGTCGATATCCACACGTGGCGTATCGTTGTCACCTTTCACTACTTTGTAAGCAGCGCGGTCGGCTTCTTTTTTTGATTCAGAGTATTTATTCCCCATGAAACGCTTAATGGAAGCGATGGTTTTGGTAGGGTTGGTCACGGCCTGACGTTTTGCAGGGTCCCCAACCTTGATCTCACCATCCTCCACGAATGCGATAACAGAAGGAGTTGTTCTTTTTCCTTCGGCATTAGGGATCACGGTAGGCTCGCTTCCTTCCATTACGGAAACACACGAGTTCGTTGTTCCTAAGTCGATTCCAATTATTTTGCTCATAGCGTTGTAATATAAATTATAGTGTTATTTCAAGTTTCAAATCGATATCACTATGACAATCATTGTGCCAGTGCCTGTAATATGACACCATGTCATGTTGGGGTAAATGCGCTTGCACTTCGATACAGCCGCCGGTGATTGAGTGATCCCGCAAAGCGGGATTGTATCGAAATCCGGCGGCCAATCAGTGATGCGCTAAAGGCGGATAGTATCGAGAACCTTTTGTCAGTTCGAATGATTTGCAAAGCAAATTGTATCGAGAACCGCATAACGACGATACCCAGAAACCACTTCTCGATACTTTTTTTAACACCTGTGGTATTAAAAAACACTCGAAGTGACACTCCCGACTTTCGACTTCAAAAAAATTATCAACAATCCATACAACATTTGGAATATTTCCATATATTTGGAATAATTCCAACATGTTTATTAATACACATACATATTATAGTCTTCGCTACGGCACTTTAGCCATCAAGGAACTGCTCCAACTGGCGCAGGATCATGGTATCAAAACCCTGGCGGTAACCGATATCAACAATACTTCGGCCTGCCTGGATATAATGCGGGTGGCACCTCAGTTTGATATTCACCCAGTAATAGGGGTCGATTTCCGGAATGCTGCCCAACAGCAGTTCATTATGCTGGCGAAGAACAATGAAGGTTTCCTGAATATCAACAGGTATTTATCCGGATTCCTGCATGATGATGGAATTATTCCCGATCGTGCCGAAGTGTTGCCGCATACTTTCGTCATCTATCCCTTCAGAAGTTTTGAAGGCGATGAACTATTGGAGCATGAGTTTTTAGGAGTTCGGAAGGAGGACCTTAACCGACTCAAATTCTCGCCCTGGAATGTGCGGCAGGACAAACTGGTGGTGTTGCAGACCGTTACCTTTATCAGCAAGAAAGGTTTCAATACCCACCGCCTGCTCAGGGCCATCGACAACAATACCCTGCTCAGTAAGCTCCCTGTTTCCGAACAGGGCAACGAATATGACTTACTCTGTTCCGAAGAAAGCCTGAAGGAGGCTTTTTCCGAATTCCCCGAGCTTATTGAGAATACGGAAAGACTGCTACAGGACTGCAGCATCAAATTCGATTTCTCCAAGGAAACTCCCAACAATCAGAACTCATACACCAATAACGAAGTCCTCGATTTCAAACTACTGAAAAAACTTACTTATGAAGGCCTGCCCTACCGCTACGGCACACCTACCGATGCTATTCTGGACCGTATAAAAAAGGAACTGGGCATCATCAGGGAAAAGGGTTTTGTCTCCTATTTCCTTATCAACTGGAAGATCTTGAAATATGCCCGCAGCAAAGGCTATTTCTATGTGGGTCGTGGCAGTGGCGCCAACAGCATCATTGCCTACCTGCTGCGCATCACCGATGTGGATCCGATAGAGCTCGACCTGTATTTCGAGCGATTCATCAATCTCTATCGCAAGAATCCGCCGGATTTCGATATCGATTTCTCCTGGTCAGACCGGGATGATATCACCGAATTTATGTTCCGAAGGTTTAAGAACACAGCCCTGCTCACGGTATATAATACCTTTAAATACAAGGCGTCCATCCGCGAGTTAGGAAAGGTCTTCGGACTTCCGAAGGAGGAGCTGGATAAGCTTTCCAAAGGTGAATACGATTTCCGCAGGCTGGACAAGCTTTCTCAACTGGTAGTTATGTACAGCAGGCGTATACAGGGTTTCCCGAATTACCTGGGGATACATGCAGGGGGCATTCTTATTTCTGAAAAGCCCATCCACTATTATACTGCCACCTTCATGCCCCCAAAGGGATTCCCTACCACTCAGTTCGACATGGTGGTTGCCGAGGACATCGGCCTGTACAAATTCGATATTCTGAGTCAGCGGGGCCTCGGAAAAATAAAGGACACCGTAGAGATCGTGAAATACAATCACCCTACCCTTCCGCCTATCGATATTCACGACATCAAGCGGTTTAAGGAAGACGAACGCATTAAATACCTGCTTCGAAATGCAAAAGCTATTGGCTGTTTTTACGTGGAGTCACCAGCCATGAGGATGCTACTGAAAAAACTCCAGGTAGACGACTACCTGGGGTTGGTGGCAGCCAGCTCGGTGATACGCCCGGGCGTATCCCAGTCGGGGATGATGCGGGAGTACATACTGCGGCACCGTTTTCCCGAAAGGCGTAAGGAAGCTCACCCGGTAATGATGGATATCATGCCGGAAACCTATGGGGTAATGGTCTACCAGGAAGATGTGATCAAGGTGGCCCATTATTTTGGCGGACTCACCCTTGGCGAAGCCGATATGCTACGCAGGGGAATGTCGGGGAAGTTTCGGTCTCGGGAAGAATTTGCCAAAGTGAAAGACCGGTTTTTCGACAACTGCAAGGCCTCCGGAAAACCGGACGATCTCACCAGCGAGATCTGGCGGCAGATAGAAAGCTTTGCAGGTTATGCCTTTGCCAAGGGGCACTCAGCCTCCTATGCAGTGGAAAGCTATCAGAGCTTGTTTTTAAAAGCGTATTACCCACTAGAATATATGGTTGCCACCGTGAATAATGGTGGTGGATTTTACAGACCCGAACTATACGTACACGAAGCCCGTATGCACGGTGCCAGGATACTGGCGCCCTGTATCAATTACAGCCGGGCGGAAACGGTGATCCAGGGAAAGGATATCTACCTGGGATTTATGTTCCTCCACTCGCTGGAGAGTAAAGTGATCAAAAAGATCCTGAAGAAAAGAGCTGAAGAAGGCTATTTCATGAGCCTGGATGATTTTCTCGACAGGATCCCGATCTCCATGGAACAGATCTCCATTTTAATAAAGATAGATGCCTTTCGGTTTACAAAAAGAAACAAACGCGAACTTTTATGGGAAGCACATATGAAAATTAACAAGACAACATTCGACGAGAACATTCAGACCCTTTTTCAGGCTGAAAAGATAAGTTTTAAAACACCCGAACTACCCAGCACACCACTGGAAGAAGCCTTTGACGAGATGGAACTCATAGGGTTTCCTTTGTCCAATCCGTTTAAACTGCTACTGGCCCCCTCCCGAAGCAAGATGCGGGCAAAGCATCTGCCGGACTATGTGGGAAAGGTCATCACTATTGAAGGCTACCTGGTAACCGTAAAGAATACGGCTACCTCTAATGGGAAGCGCATGCACTTTGGAACATTTCTGGATAGGGATGGCGATTTTATAGATACGGTTCATTTTCCGCCGGTTGCAGCACAATACCGCTTTCGGGGAAAAGGTATTTACGGGATCACAGGAAAGGTAGTAGAGGAATTCGACTGCATTACGATAGAAGTAACTAAAATGGTACGTTATCCTATCATCGAGGATCCTCGTTATTCGGATAATGGTTCAACCGCAAAGTTGCATTCGAAGCGTTATAAGAACAGAGCATAATTTTATTCTCTTCATTTTCTTTATTCATGCGATAATATTGCATTAGGTATTCATGAATGCTTCGCATTTGTCTTACCCAAAGAAAACGAAGCAAAAGAAAAGGCACCTTTTCGAAGGTATTTTTGAGGCAAATCCTCAAAACCATTCGTAATTTCCTAAAATCACTACAAGGCTTCGCGATTTCTTAACGGAAATTACTCATCTATACTGACGAAAAGGGTTTCCATTAAGGCTTAAATACCAAGGGCCCTCAGCGGAAAATGTGTAAAATTCAAGATTGCCGAACGTAAAACGATTTATGTTGTTTGAAGGCCCACGAAGTGGGACAAGGTTAATAAATCGTAGAGAGGCAACCGTAGAATTTAGCATTTAACGGTGCAGGCCTAGACTTTTTTGTTTCTTTTTTGGGCAATGCAAAAAAGAAAGGAAAGTTTTTGAGCGATGCAAAAAAGAAGGAAAAGAAAAATGATATCTACTCGAAACATCGTCCACATGGACCTCGACACCTTTTTCGTATCCTGCGAGCGCTTACTCGATAGCCGGCTGGAAGGGAAGCCTGTACTCATTGGCGGAACCAGTGATCGCGGAGTTGTAGCCTCCTGCAGCTATGAAGCTCGTTCCTTTGGTATTCACTCTGCCATGCCTATGCGACTTGCAAAACAATTATGTCCGGAAGCTATTGTCCTGAGGGGAAATTCCGGGATCTACAGTAAGTTTTCCAATGCCGTTACCGATGTGATCAAGGAAAGTGTCCCCCTCTATGAAAAGACCTCCGTAGACGAATTCTATATCGATCTTACCGGGATGGATAAGTTCTTTGGTTGCCATAAACTGGCTTCAGAAATTAGAAAACGGATCATCAAGGAAACGGGGCTTCCCATTTCCTTTGGTCTGTCCGTCAATAAGACCGTTTCCAAGATCGCAACCGGGGAAGCTAAGCCCAATAATCAGCTACATATTGTGCGCGGCAATGAAAAGCCTTTCCTCTCCCCGCTTTCGGTAAGCAAGATCCCTATGGTTGGCAAGGTAACCTATCGCCAACTCTGTGACCTGGGTATAAAACGCATACACACCATACAGAAAATGCCCATCGAGATGATGGCAAAGGTCTTCGGGAAGAACGGCCAGCTGATCTGGAAAAAGGCCAATGGTATCGATAACAGCCCCGTGGTACAATACAGCGAACGCAAATCCATTTCCACCGAACGCACCTTCGACCGCGATACCACCGATGTAAAAAAACTGGAAAGCATCATTATTGCCATGGCCGAAAACCTTATCTACCAGCTACGCCGCGGTAACAAACTAACGGCATGCGTAACCTTTAAGATCCGTTATTCCGATTTCCAGACCTATACCCAGCAAAGGCGTATTCCCTACAGTTCGGCAGATCATAAAATACTGCCGGTGGTTATGGAACTCTACAAAAACCTATATCAACGCCGGCTACTGGTACGCCTGGTAGGGGTTCGGTTTAGCCACCTGGTGGAAGGCGGCCAGCAGATCGACCTGTTCGAAGACAACGAAAAGATTATCAACCTATATCAGGCCATGGACCGAATGCGGGAACGTTATGGAGACAGAGCCGTGATCAAAGCAGCCGGAATGGGAGCAAAAAGTATCAGTAGATGGAATCCTTTCAACGGAGAACCTCCTCCTTTGCTGGCAAACAGAAGACAATAATATATGTCAGTTCGAGTGCCGAACAAAGTGAGGTGTTTCGGGAACGCACTTCTCAACACAATATTCCTGATTTCATCAGAAAATCACTCGAAGTGATAACCTATTTATATTTAGACTTTATAAAATATTACATTTGCCCAGTAAAACAACCGTATGGAAAGCATCAGCGTTTTCGACATGCTTAAAATTGGCGTAGGCCCTTCCAGCTCACACACCCTGGGCCCCTGGCGTGCTGCAAAACGATGGATCGACTCCCTGAAGAAAAACGGTCATTTTGAAGAGATAACCGCTGTCCAGGTGAACCTATACGGCTCACTCTCCCTTACCGGTAAAGGCCACGCAACAGACATAGCCGTAATGATGGGCCTTTTAGGCACAGATCCGGTTACCTACCCGATTGAAAAGATCACTTCGGAAATTGATAAGATACATGCCGGTAACAAACTGTTGCTCAACGGAGAGCTTCCCATTGTCTTCATTCCCGGGGAACACATCAAATTCAACAGAAAATTCCTGGAATTTCACCCTAATGGCATCACATTCAACGCACTATTAAAGAACGGCAGCAAGAAAACAAGCACCTATTACTCAATAGGCGGTGGTTTTGTAGTGCAGAAGGAACGTAAGCGAGAAAAAATTAAAATGGAAAAGTTTAGTCATTTTCCGTTTCCCGTTGAAAAAGCAACGGAACTCCTTGCTTATTGTTCAGAAGAAAACAAATCCATTAGTGAAATTGTAATGGAAAATGAACTTTCGCTCCGTTCTAAAGCTGAGATACATTCCGACTTAAAGGAAATCTGGAATGTTATGCTGAACTCTATGTATGTGGGCTGTCATACGGAAGGTGTTCTTCCCGGCGGATTAAATGTGAAGCGAAGGGCCTACGAATCACACAAGAATCTCATAGGAGAAACTCCTTATAAAGATGAATACGAATGGATTTCGGCCATCAGAAATACGGAAGTTAAATTCCGTCAGATCTTAAAATGGGTCAGTTCCTTTGCCCTGGCTGTAAATGAGGTAAATGCTTCACTAGGCCGGGTTGTTACCGCCCCAACTAATGGTAGCGCAGGAGTAATACCGGCGGTTTTAATGTACTACCTGGTAATCGAAAATCACGATGGTGACCACGTCGATATTAATAAATTTCTTTTAGTTGCCGGAGAAATCGGAAGCCTTTTTAAGAAAGGAGCAACCATTTCAGCTGCCATGGGTGGTTGCCAGGCGGAGATTGGTGTTTCATCGGCAATGGCTGCGGGTGCACTTACTGAACTCATGGGAGGTACGCCGGAGCAGGTACTGATGGCGGCAGAAATAGCAATGGAACATCATCTCGGTCTTACCTGCGATCCCATTGCCGGTCTAGTCCAGATTCCCTGCATTGAACGAAACGCCATGGGTGCTTTAAAAGCGATAAATGCCTGTGAAATGGCCCTTGATTCCGATCCGGCCCATGCTAAAATCCCACTGGATAAGGTAATCGCAACCATGTGGGCTACCGCACAGGATATGACCTCAAAATATAAAGAGACCAGTGAAGGGGGATTAGCGGTCCAGGTGAATATTTCCGACTGTTAGATCCTCACTCCTCCTCACAACTACTTACTCTTCGGGAGTCTATCAAATGAACTATCTTCCAACCATTATCGGTTTTGGCGAGGGTAAAGGCATTGGCGCCACAATGGCGAAACTCCCCATTGAACCAGAATTCGTAGGGCGTCCAGACATGTGCCAGGTTACCATCGATCTGTATTTTATAATCCAACAATTTTTCCTCCCATTTCTGGTCCGGCGGCCTGTTACCAATCGCTTTGATAAAATCGTCACCACTGCTATCCCTCACTATATTCTTACCTTCTTTGGTTGCGAACACAGTTTGGGTTGGTAGATTTTCAACCATCACAGATTTCATTTTAATCGTGTCCCCTTCATGAAATCCTTCGAAAAAAATATCGATCACCCTACGTGCATCAGCTACCGTGAAACTGTCCTGTGCAGAAATTTGAAATGAAATGATGAAAATAGTAATATAAAATAAGGTCTTCATAAGAGGTGAATTAAATTAGGTTTTCCATTAATGAGTTCTAAAATTAGTACTTTTACCGTACTAATTGTCACAAAATTCTATATGTCAGTAGCTAAGAAGGAATACAAGCGCATTACTACCAAGACCTTAGTGGATATGAAACAAAACGGTGAGAAGATTTCCATGCTTACCGCTTACGATTATACCATGGCTAAAATTGTGGACGGTGCAGGCATCGACGTGATCCTGGTTGGCGATTCTGCTTCTAATGTAATGGCAGGTCATGAAACCACACTGCCCATTACACTGGATCAAATGATCTACCATGCGTCTTCTGTAGTAAGGGCAGCAAAGCGAAGCCTTATTGTTGTCGATATTCCTTTCGGAAGTTATCAAAGTGATCCCAAAGAAGCATTGCGATCGGCGATTCGGATCATGAAGGAAAGCGGGGCCCATGCCATTAAGATCGAAGGTGGAAAAGAAATAAAGGAATCGGCCAAACGAATTCTGAATGCAGGTATTCCTGTTATGGGCCATTTGGGATTAACCCCGCAGTCTATTTATAAATTCGGGACCTACACGGTACGCGCCAAAGAAGAGGAAGAAGCTAATAAGCTTAAAGAAGATGCTAAGATCCTTGAAAAATGCGGTTGTTTTGCGATCGTTCTTGAAAAAGTACCCGCCAAATTAGCGGCTGAGGTTGCCTCGTCGTTAACCATTCCTATAATCGGCATCGGCGCTGGTGGCGGAGTAGACGGACAAGTACTGGTCACTCACGATATGCTGGGTATGACACACGAATTCAATCCGCGATTTTTGAGAAGATACCTGGATTTGTATGCAGAGATGACTACAGCCTTTACTCAGTATATCGAGGATGTGAAGAGTCGTGATTTTCCGAACGAAGAGGAACAATACTAACTTTAAAAAACAGTGTCACGGTTAAAAATATCTATCGCAATTAGTGCAATCAGCATACTCTCGATAATTACTATAAATTATTTTATTGCAGAACGATATTTAACCATTTCAGGCGAGTCCCAGGCATTTTTTGCCATAACTGTAATGGATTACTGGTATAGACACTTGTTTATAATACCTGGATTAGCGGCCTTCGTATTAGCACATAAAAGCAATAACGGAACTGCTAAAGGTGTTGCTTTGACTGTGGCCTTATTAACCATGATATTTTCGCTTCTGGATATCTGGAAGATATTCGTTTAAGCGAGTCTGTAGCTATGCGATCTAATAAGAATAACCTCCTGGTGCTCTACGAAGACAATCATCTACTGATTGTAAATAAACGTCCGGGTGATATTGTTCAGGGTGATAAAACCGGCGACAAACCACTCTCTGAAGTAGTCAAGGAGTATATAGCCGAAAAATACAATAAACCCGGGGCTGTGTTCCTTGGAGTGGTCCACAGGCTGGACAGGCCAACCAGCGGTATAGTTGTATTTGCGCGCACTTCCAAAGCTTTATCGCGATTAAATAAGTTGTTTTCAGAAAGGGAAACTAAAAAGGTGTATTGGGCAGTAGTAGAGAACCAACCTCCCAAAGACAACGATCGTCTCGTACACTTTATGAAACGCAATCCGAAGCAGAACAAGTCCTATGCGCACATCAAAGAGGTGCCTGATAGCAAGAAAGCCATTCTGAACTATTCGCTTGTGAAGAAACTAGATAATTATTTCCTCCTGGAAATAGATCTGGAAACCGGTCGCCATCACCAGATCCGGTCACAACTTTCGTCTATAGGTTGTGTTATTAAAGGGGATCTCAAATACGGTGCAAAACGAAGTAACAAGAATGGTAGCATACACTTGCATGCGAGGTCGTTAACCTTTATTCATCCTGTAAGAAAAGAGGAACTTACTATTATTGCACCTCCACCCGTTGACCCCATTTGGGATGCGTGCATTTAAATTTTAATAAGATCGTTTTTCAAAGCGTAGATCACAAGTCCTACCCTGTTCTTGATATGAAGTCGATTGAACAACTCTTGCCGGTAACCATCTATAGTCTTCGGACTTAAACTCATCACATCTGCAATTTCTTTGTAGGTCATTTCAGAACAAGCTAACTGCAGGAAGGTAAGCTCGTTTTGCTTAAACTTCACTTCCTCTTTATTATACGATGGCTGAATAGAATGTAATAAGGTGGCAGCCACCTTTTCGGAATGATAATAACCCCGGTCCATCACTTCCTGAAGTGCAATCTTAAGCCGATCCGGATGAATATCCTTCAGCAGATATCCCTTGGCTCCTTTTTGCAACATTTTCAGAATGACTTTTTCATCATCCTCCATAGAAAGGGCAAGTACTTTAATTTCAGGATGATTATCAGTGAGCCAGGCCGCGGTCTCAAAACCATCCATTACCGGCATATTGATATCCAGTAGAATAATATCTGGCTGACTTTTATGTGTCTTTAATTTTTGCTGAAGTTCTTTACCATTACTGGCGTGATATAATACGCTGAAACCGTCAAAAGAGTTAATGAGTTTCTCTAAGGAACCTGAAAGCAAAAGATGATCGTCGACGATTACAACAGTGTGTTCGTTCTGCTTCATGACTTTAAGGGATATACTAAGTTAAGTTTTGTTCCTTTTCCAGGTTCCGAGGTCAATTCATAGGTTGCACCCAACAGGTTTGCCCG
The DNA here is from genome assembly GCA_013043685.1 of Flavobacteriaceae bacterium. Lineage (GTDB taxonomy): Bacteria > Bacteroidota > Bacteroidia > Flavobacteriales > Flavobacteriaceae > Pukyongia. Next base: position 12,919 of record JABDNT010000048.1, read on the forward strand.
ACTTTTCATATTGTGCAGGCCCGAATTATCTCTATTCACGGAAGTGTCGAATCCTATACCGTCATCCTTAACCATGATCTCCAGTTCGTTCTCCCCGTAACATAAATTTACAAATAAATTATCGGCTTTCGCATGTTTAATCACATTTGAGAAAAACTCCTGAAGTATTCTGAAGATAATGATCTCGTCCTCTCCTTTTATAGTGGCTTCCTCACCATCAATTTTAAGATCGGCGTGCAGGAAATTAAGACGGTTAAAGCGTTCCAGTTCCGTGCGAACCGATTTAATTAAACCATTATTCTGAATAATCTCTGTATTTAAAGTCTTTGATAAGGCCCGTACCTCTTGCACTGTAGCCGCGACCACATCTTTGGTCTCTTTGATCTGCCCCTTAACCTCCTCCGGAACATGACCCTGCAACATATTGAGCTGTATGTTTGCTACAGAAAGTAACTGCCCTACATTGTCGTGCAGTTCCCAGGCGATATTCTTTAACGTCTGTTCCTGGATCTCTAAACGGGAATTTGTTAGTTCTTTTTCGAATTTCTTTTCTGCTTCCAGACGTTCCATGATGAATTTATTCTTCCTTCGCTGAAACGCTATAAAGAAAATAACCACAAAAGCCACCATTACGAAGATGACAATCACAAAAGTGATAATTAATAAGATGTCTTCTCTTTGGAGCATATAATAAATCCAATTATAAAAGTCGTATACATGAATATATTAGTGTATAAGTATACATTATTTCTCAGTACAACAAAACTATCGTTTCCTTCACTAAAGTACTCAGAAAATATATCTACCGGGGTAACGCAAAGGCTAAAAACCATTACACCAACTGAAATGTACATTGGAAGTATCCGCTTTAATTGGAGAAGAAGATCCGACTGTAGCAATTCGAAATAGAACATTATTATGCTCATGATCAGGATTAGAGTGCCTATCAATAGCGTGAATTGCGCATCAGACACAAAAAAGACTCCGCTAAATATGAGGTTAATAATGGCTGCCACGGAAAAAGCGATTAAAGTAACCTGCAATATTAACTTCCATTTTATATTCCGCAGATGCTGATGAAAATAGTAAGTTAAAAAGACGGCTGAAAAAAGTGAATACATGTTATACAACCACTTATGGTCCTCAAATACTGTATCTTTTACAAATGAGAAATATTTATAATCTGAAAAATAGGCAATAGGTGCATATGCCGCAATCACTTCCACAATAAAAGTAATCCATAAAAATCCCACAAGCTGCTTCGAGATCTTTGCGGCGTTTGTTTTATAAAGAAAGAAACTACCTGCCAATGCGGCAAGTAGTTCCATTAATGTAATTGGTAATGTGTTTATTATAAAATCTGAAACACTCAATTTAGTAGGCGTTTGGAGGCCAACCGTTGGTGCCTCTATTCAATGGTTCGACATTATAATTGTTGCCAGAATTCGAACTAGTGCCCGTTGTTGGAGCTAGAAATACCGCTGCCGTACTTTGAGAATCTTCTCCGGTTGCAGCGAAATAAATTCGAATGCCCGGATTTAAAATTCCTGCATTGGATGACTCTTCTGCAACATATGCGACGAATTCCTGCATCTCTGCCAAACTAAAAGTGAAATCATTCACATCCTTGTAGCCTTTTGCTTTGAGATCCTTGCCACGTGAATTCTTCCAGTTATTATACATGTCTTTTGCGTCTTGAACAGGAATACAATTTTGAGGTTTAGCCATTGTTGAGTTTTTTTAAGGATTAAGTACTAAAAATACACAATTCCTAATGCCGACAACATATATAGCATCAATTTCAGGAAAAATCCTTATTAGAAATTGGGGGTTTTTCCTGTGTTGAATTATCAAGATACAGGACTCTTAAAAACTTTCAGGAAAAACCCCCTTGTTTACATCACTGATTACCAATAACTTTAGCTAAATTTTGGATTATGCCAGAAACTAACCAATCCCCTGGATTGTTCAAAAAATTGGACAACCTGTTCTCTTCATTCATTACCTGGGTGTCGAACGTCTTCTCGTCTGTCGTTAAGTTTACCAAAGCGTCGATCTTAAGTCTACTTATCATAGTGTTTATCCTCCTGCTTCTCACTAAGATGGATCAGGCCTTTACTATGTTCGTAGACCTTATTGAGGCCAATGGTTTTAAATGGGGACTAATGTTCTCCTTTTTTATGATCAATGCCCTTGCCCTGGCACTGTCTCACTACCCTATTTATAACTATTATGCTGCTAATCTAAACAATAGTGCCAGTTTCACTACATGGGAAGAAGTATATCCCTTCAAACCAAAAGGCAGCACGAAAGGCAGGTGGTTATATCGGTTGTTCAAAGTCTTTATTTTTCATGAAAAACCTGGCGGTAATTACAAAAAGGACGATCGCGCCCATTACATGAGGTACTCCATCGGATTGCTAATTCATGCGGTTTGGATACTGTTCATCATTAAGACATTTATGCCTAAATTCAATCTGTCTGAAGCACAAACAACTACAACTATGTGGGCCTTTTTTGCCTTGTGTTTTGTTCCACTACTGCACTATATTTATGTTCGCCGCGCCGTACAAAAGGCGAAACAGGTCAATAATACAACAGCTATCTATAAACGACTGGCCAGTCGTTTTACATTTCTGCTCATTCTTACGTTTGCAATGGTGATCACCTGCCTGGTGTTCGGTTCACTATTTAGCCGCATAGGCTTTTTTATCCTTGTTTTTACGTGTTACCTTTTTATGTTCAACTATCTGTATTTCAGGATTCTAAGAACAAAACTAGCCGAAGTCGTTACATTATTCGAAGTTTCCGGCTCTAAATTGACGCTACTGATCATGCGCATTTTCAAGCGTTTATTGTACAAATCGGAACACTACCTTTTACTATTCAGTTTCAACTTCATCATTTCTATCGTCATCGTAATCTGGACGACCTATATGGCGATCCGTGTTGGAGATCTACCTAATGGCACGCCCATTTTACTGGCCTACTTTTACACCTACTATTTTATAATTGCTGCGATAGGAAAATTCTTTTTTGCGTATCGAAAGATCCGTGAACAAATAAGCGAGGAAAACGGCGAAGCCCCCAAGCATTCTTTTAGATTTAAATTGGTTTGTTTCGGAATTTTTATGCTGTTATCCCTCTTTGCAGTAGGTATGATGACCGAGAGCAGGACCCATGAACTGGAATTGGTCGATCATGACAATTCCAATGATCTTCATGAAGTACAATTTATTAACGACATTCGGAATATCCCTGGCAATACTGTCTTTTTTATAGCTTCTCACGGTGGTGGTCTCAAGTCGAACGCATGGACCCTTCATGTACTAGAAAAATTACACCGGGAAACAAATGATCAGTTAATGGACAGAACCATTGCCTTCTCGGGAGCTTCCGGAGGCTCTCTGGGCCTTGCATTATATACGGGCCTTTCAAAAGAATTAAGCGGTAAATTTTCAAACGATATGAAGTTGCTCGAGGAACGAATTGATATAATATCGGAAGGTAATTACACCTCTTCAGACCTCACCCTGACTTTTGGCCTCGATTCCTTTAGAAAGCTATGGCCGTTCAATAGGGAATATCCCCTGCAGGATCGGCCGTATTACGCTATGATAAAATATCAGAATTATGTTGAGGACAGCATCCATCACAGGCTTTCGAGGCAATCCTTTCGCAGTTTCTGGAAAGATGTATATGAGAAACGTGGTTATTTTCCATCACTTATTATGAACACCGCTGCCACTACCGGCAGGCGTGGTATACTATGGTCTGTGAAAGCAAATAATTTTGATAATATATTTCATTTTTCAGAAGACCTGGCCGAGCTTAGTGAATATTCAGACGGAGACAGTTCAGTAAGGCCAAAAACACTAAGTTTCTACGAAGCCGTCTCAACCACCAATCGATTTCCCGTGTTCAGCCCGGCAGCCAAAATCCCAGGGTACGGGCATTATATAGATGCAGGCGCTATCGATAACAGCGGATTACTAGGTTGTCTGGATCTATACCTCTATCTGCAGTCTAAAGATAATTTCAATTTTTTTCAGAATAAGAAAGTGGTGTTTATCGAAATTATAAACAGCAAAACATTATACCTTGATAACCTGCTGAAAAAGATCGAACAAGATCCCATACAAAAGGAAGAAAATGAAACCGATAACATCATTGCCGACCTGCAAACCGCACTCAACCTCGATAAAATACCGGGCTATGTGAGTGACTTCGTAGACAGGTATAATCAAGCGGAACTCATAAAGATATTTATGCCACATAAAGTGACCATTGGAGATGTAGAGTCCTATTTGAACGGTAAGATCGAGAACAAATCACAACGACAAGGCTTAATCAATAAATTGAAGGCACATAATAGCTACCTGGATAGTATCACAGAAAGAGGTAACGGACAAGAAGACACTGATAGGTTTTTCAAAGAATGGAATACCTATGAACCTACGCTATCCCGTCATTTAAGCGAAAGTAGCTTGCTATTCATAAAAGAAGTACTCGACCATAATTCCATTACAGAAAGTATCAAAAGGATAAAGGATCATATTGATAATTAATTATCAGTAGATCGATGAGGTCACGAGCATTTGAAAAACATTTTAATTTAATTTAAATTGAACGCTCTCTCCCGGCTGTATTCTGGTAAGGTTAGTAATTCCTTCATCTGAAAGTTGTAATATCCTGGCATACCCTCCCGTTGTTTGGGCATCCCTCATCAACGCTATTATTTTTCCTGAAGGTGTGATCTGAATCGTCCCCGGCTGAACCGGTGAAGTAATTATTTCAGGAGCCAATATCGCCAATTCTGAAACTAACAGGCTCGCCATGCGGTTACTTTGTGGTGTTACTTTCAGGTCATTGTCGAACAAAGCAAGTTTATTGTATTCCGATAGCAATTCATATTCGGGTCCGGGCCATGCTTCAATCTTATGATTAACGTTGTAATCGGGTAATTTCTTTCCCCAGTTCACTTCCTGTGATGAACTTTCCGATAGAGCAGCGATCTCAAGGATATGACCTTTGGTGATCCTGGAAAATCTGGTAATGCCACTATAGAAGGACATACTTCCTAAAACAGATTCAGACAAAATACCCCCTTTTACTGCCAAATATCCCCAGACACCTTCCTGTGCCCTTCCCAAATCAACTATACTATTCGTCTCTACCAAAACAGGTTGACTAGTAGCTATAGATTCACCATTTATATGAACTTGAAAAGTAGCCCCGGCGATAGCAATTATAGCTGGTTTGTTAAAGAATAGTTTAGGTCCCGGATTAGCGAACTCCAGGACTGCAGCCGATTCTTCATTGCCCAACAAAGCATTTGCATTCACAGCAGAGGGCCTGTCCATCACACCGCTTAATGGCACACCATACCTTCTGCTTCCGAATCTACCGAGATCCTGAACAGAGCAATAAATACCGGGATTGTGAACCTCAATCATGATTTACCCTTTCTAATTCATAAGTTCCTTCTATTACCCCCTGGTGAATTCTTTCGAAAGTATGAGGGTCGATCGATCTGAATTGAATCTTATCTCCCGGAATAAGTAATGATGGAGGCCTGTGTAACACATTAAAAAATTGTAACGGGCTTCGGCCAATAATATTCCAGCCTCCCGGAGAGTCCATAGTATAGATACCGGTCTGTTCACCTCCTATCCCAACAGATCCTCTTTCAATTAATTTTCGAGGGTTTGTTTTCCTGGGGGTGAATAGGCGATGATCCAATCCGCTGAGATATGGAAATCCCGGTAAAAAGCCTATGAACCTAACCAGGTACTCGCGGCTGGTATGTAACTGAATAACTTCACGCTCGTTTATATTGTTTTGACTGGCAACGATAGAAATATCCGGAGCAAACTCTTTGGAATAGCATACCGGAAGCACCCAGGTATTGTGTTTCGTATCGTCAAAAAAGTCCCACTCTTGTTGCAAATCGAAATTTTCAATAAAGTCATCCGGATCTGTTCCTTCTTCAAAATAAACGGCCAGTGATGTATACGCCATGACGGTTTCAAGTATCTCATCTGAATAAGCTTTTAACAAGTAAGATTCTAAAGACAGTAATGATGTATAATCAATATCCTTAATATTTGAAGACCATTCGAATAGAACAGCCGAATTCCCGAATTTTCTAATCGTTCGCTTCATCGTTCCAGATAAATATTTTCAGACTCTAGCTGCGTGTTTATGTACTCCAAAATCTTGACGGAATTTGGAGAATCACCATGTATGCAAAAAGTGTTCGCAATCATAGATACTGACTTTCCACTCAAAGTAATTACTTCATTGTTTATTATCATTCGTATCAAATGCTCCCAGGCCTCTTCTGGATCGCTAATAAGTGCTTTTAGGTGACCTCTATGTACCAGAGTTCCGTCGTCTTCGTATCGCCTGTCGATAAATGCTTCGTACACCAACGGAAGTAAATTCTCTGCTTTCCGATGTAAGATACTTCCATGTGGCACATACAGTTTGGGCCGGAATTTTAAATTACTAATTGCCTCTACCACTGCATCTGCAGTTGCTGCATCCTTCGCGGCGTAATTATATAAGGCGCCATGCAATTTAATATGATTAATCTCCGCATCTTCCATCTCGCAAACGGCCAGGAATTGTAATATTTGATGATAAACGGTCTGAGTTAGTTCTTTCTTTGTGATAGTTAATACTTTTCTTCCAAAATTGTCTTTATCCGGAAAGGAAGGATGTGCACCAATCTTCACCTTATATTTTTTAGCAAGCTTCACAGCAGTACGCATTGTCTCTTCAGTACCGAAATGACCTCCGCACGCTATGCTGCATGAAGAAATTAAGGGCATAATAGCTTCATCTAATCCTGTGCCTTCGCCGAGGTCGGCGTTAATGTCTATCCACCTTTTCATAAGCTTTGATATACTTTTACCAGGCTCATGCTGCCTAGTACGATAGTTGTGATTAGGATTAAGATTCCCAAGAGGTTCTGCAACCAATTGTTCCTATAACCGCCCAAAACATTGGTTCGGTTCACTACCCAAAGTAGAAATCCTGCAATAATGGGTAATAAAAGACCATTGGCAACCTGTGCGAATCGAATTATTTCAATAGGTTTAAAACCAATGGAGGAGAAAACAACACCTAATGCCAGGATGACCATCCAGACGCCTCTGAATTTTACCGATTTTAGATCGCCTTGCCATCCGAAGCAATCCCTCGCCACATAAGCGGCTGCCAGCGGAGCCGTAATAGCCGATGTAATTCCGGCCGCAAACAATCCGATACTTAATAAATAGGTGGCATATTCACCATAAAGAGGTTCAAGTGCCATAGCCAGGTCAGCAGCATTATTTACTTCAGAAGTACGAACAGCAGCGGCACAAATGATAATCGCGAGCGACACAATTCCTCCCAATAATATCGAAATATAGGTGTCTATTCGTGCAGCCTTAAGATGTGTGCTGTCTTTCCACTTTTCTTTCACCAATGAAGCATGCAGGAACAAATTATACGGAACTACGGTAGTTCCAACCAATGCAATTATCGTTAACCAACTTTCCTCGGGGAATTTTGGAATGAACATACCCTTTAATACTTCCGAGATTTGTGGTTTGGTAAGTACTGCTGTAATCAGGAAAGAAATGCTCATTAGCAACACCAGCGAAATAAGGAACTTTTCAATAACCTTATAATTTCCGAGATACAAAACTAAAAACGCAATGGCCCCGATAATAAGGCTTAACATATTCATCTCAATTCCTGCGATCTTTGCACCGCTATCTTGAAAAATGGTTTCCAGTCCCAGGACGCCACCACTTATATTACCCGCTTCATAGGCAGCATTTCCAATGAGTATGGCCGCCAGTATAAGACCAATAGCTAAATTCCGAATAAATGGTTTTTCAATTTCAGCCTTTACTGTTGCTGCCAATCCCCTATTGTGAACAATTCCCAGTCTTGCGGCCATTTCCTGAAGCACAATGGTAGCGACGATAGACAAAACCATTGCCCAAAGCAAGGTGAATCCGTATGTAACACCTGCGATACTGCAGACTGTCACTGTTCCCGGGCCTATAAATGCTGCTGCCACAAGTGTACCCGGTCCAATATTTTTAAAAAAACGTTTCAAACAATGGTTTAAAATATGAAGTTAAACAAAAAAGGGATACCGTTGCGGTATCCCTTTTTTGTTTATACAGATGCTATATTATTGTGCTACTTCTTCTAATTTCACTTCTTCTCCTTCTTTATCAAGTAACATCACTTCGTCGAATTCCATATCCTGGAACTGGACATATTGTGTGGCCGCATCACCAACCACCAGATATGCCATTTTAGACTCATCAAGATATTTATTGGCCAGTGATTTGTGCTGATCCAGGGTCATATTGCGGATGATGGTCTCTTCATTAGCGATATAATCGGATGAGAGGCCATACATACTCATTTCCTGCAACATTCCCAACAAGGATCCCTGGGTTTCGAAGCGCCGGGCGTTCGACTTAATTAAGGCGTTCTTTGTAAAATCGAGGTCCTCTTCGCTTATACCTTCTTTATATTTGGCGATCTGGTCTTTGAAGATCTGTACCGATTCACCTGTGGTATTAGTTCGCACGGAGGAAGACGCCGTAAATGTTCCAGGAATTTTCGATCCACTAAACCTGGTTCGCGCTCCATAGGTATAACCTTTTTCCTCTCGAAGAATAAGGTTTACATTTCCGCTGAAAGAACCACCAAGTTTATAGTTCATTACCTCTAACGGGTAGAAATCAGGATCTGTTCTGGACAATCCGATGTATCCAATATTGATCACAGATTGCTTTGAATTCGGGATATCGACAAAATAAAGTGAAGCTTTATCCCTGTTATTTTCCGCAGGATATTCAGGAATGCTTACATCCTTGGACGCCCATCCTTCGTCCAGCGACGCAAGATTCTTCAGCGCATCGTCTTTGTCGATCTTACCTACCACATGGAATGTACTTACAGAGGGTGAAAAATAATTATTGTAATAAGACTTAAGGTCATCCATAGTAATTGCCTCCACAGATTCTACCGTTCCTGATGTAGGGTATGCAAAAATGTGATCTTCTCCATAAAGCAGCTTGTTGTAAACACGATTTGCAACTGCGTTCGGGTTCGACTCGGCACGCTTGATATCATTTATGGTTCTTGTCTTTAGCCGGGCAAATTCCTCTTCGTCCCAACGTGGTTGAAGTAAGATTTCTTCTACCAGTGCCATGGTCTTATTAAAATTCCGGACCAGTGTATTTCCTCTTATCACGATAGATTCTCGTGTAGTGTACATATTGATATTCGCACCTAACATTTCTATCTCTTCCTCCAATTCTTCCGGCGTTTTATTCGCTGTTCCTTCCATCATGATGTCTGTCATTAGATTAGCGACACCATTTTTATTTTTATCATCAAGTAAGTGTCCGCCTTCCATTACAAGGCTAAAATTCACTGTCGGAATTTCATTCTGTTCGATACCATATACTTTCATACCGTTTGCCAATTCCGAAGACCAGGACGACGGAACATTCAACTGTGGTGCCGGACCCTGAGCAGGTTCTGTAGATCTGTCGATCAAAGATGGAGTTTTGGCAACTTCCTCGTTTGAATCCTCCACTGTTTTTACCACATTCTCTTTAATTTCTTCTTCTACCACAGGTGCAACAACTGAATTTTCAGCAATTAATTCTGTCTGTCCTTTGGGGACAAAACTTGTGAGTACGAATGGTTTATCTTTGATATACTTATTGTATACGCGTGTTACATCTTCTTTGGTAACCGCTTTGATATTCTCAATATCTTTTTCAATAAAACCGGGGTCTCCGGTAAAAACATTGTATTGTGCCAGCTGGAATGACTTCCCTAAAACACTACTAATTCCATTATAAAAACTGGTCTCCAGGCCAGCTTTAATACGCTCAACATCGCGATCGGTCACTCCTTCAGTTTCAAAAAGTGCCATAGCCTCAGAGATCCCTGCTTCAACTTCATCAAGATCAACACCTTCATTCGCGGTAATTATTATATGGAACTCACCTGCTATTTCCTGGGAATTATTATATGCAGTAGTCCTGGAAGTAATGTCTTTTTCCTTTACCAATACTTTGTACAGAGGGGCCTTTTTCCCGCTGGATAAGATCTCCGCCAGGAAATCCAGGGCATAGGCATCGTCTGTATATTGTTGTAAAGTAGGCCAAACCATATGGAGTTGAGGCGCTGTAGCGAAATTATCCTCATGATAAAGCCTTTTGGTTTCTGCAATTGTTACAGGTTGTGGCTCCAATGGGGCAACATCCTGACGTTTCTTTATTTCCCCAAAATACTTCTCAATAAGTGCCTTGGCATCTTCCTCTTCGAAATCTCCTGCTAACACCAGGGTTGCATTGTTAGGGCCGTAGAAACGATCGTAAAATTCGCGTACGTCCTCGACGGTTGCATTTTGAAGATCCACTAATTCTCCAATAACCTGCCAGTTGTAAGGATGTCCATCGGGATAGATATTTTTATCAAGCACCCAGTTGGTATGCCCGTAAGGGCGATTATCAACCCTTTGTCTTTTCTCATTCTGAACTACCTCCTGCTGATTGTAGAAAGCAGACTCGGTGACCGTATTGATAAGGTAACCCATTCGGTCACTTTCCAGCCATAAGACCATTTCCAGAGCATTTTTAGGAACTATTTCGTAATAGATAGTTCCGTCTTTCCAGGTTCCCCCGTTCAAGGTACCTCCGGCATCCTGGATCTTTTTGAAGAATTGATCCTGGGGAACGTTTTCAGATTCTTGAAATAACATATGTTCGAACAAGTGAGCAAAACCAGTTCGTCCGGTTTTCTCACGATTTGAACCTACACCATATTGGATGGCAACAGAAACAATTGGATCACTTTTATCCTGATGTAAAACAACATCCAGACCGTTCTCCAATTCGTATTTAGCAAACTCGATAGAGAGTTTCGCACTTTCTTCAGCCGATTGTGATTTATCGCCACAAGATGTGAACATTACTACTGTAAAGAATGCGATCGCCGCGAATTTTGTCAATTTTTTTAGATACATTTTTTTGATTGTTTTAAAGAAACATTAAAGATACGACTGACACTTCAGACATACCCTAAAAAAGTGTTAAATGAACGAATGCATTAGCGTGAAGAAATGCTCAGTATCATTTTGATAAATGGAGAACTGATGAAAATCATTTTTTATTACCTTGTAATTACGCAATTTGCCTCTGCAAAATTCCGAGCGGATGGCATAAATAAAAACGCATGGGCGAACAAAAAGTAAATCGTTCTTTTTCAGAAGAAAAGAAAGCAGTGTTCATTCAACATCTTCTTGACGATGTGGAAGCATTAGAGATCATGCTTGAAAAAGGGCAAATTGAAAAAGGAATAACTCGCATCGGTGCGGAACAGGAATTCTGTCTGGTCACCAAGGACTGGAGGCCCGCTACCAATAACGAGGAAATTCTGGCGAAAATAGATGATCCGCATTTTACAACTGAATTAGCGCGTTACAACCTAGAGATCAACCTCGATCCCATTGAGCTCAAAGACAATTGCTTTGCCGAGGTGGAAAACAGCTTGAAATCCCTCTTAAAAAAAGCTTCTGAAGCTGCGGAAGAAGAAAATGCCAAAATCATATTAACAGGTATCCTTCCTACAATTTCAAAGACCCATCTGTCCATGGATTACATAACACCTAATCCAAGGTATTTTGCACTGAACGACATGCTTATGGGTCTTCGAAGATCCCATTTTCAACTTAATTTGCAGGGTGTGGATGAATTGAGCATTGCTCACGACTCCGTACTTTTTGAAGCCTGTAACACTAGCTTTCAATTACACCTTCAAATAGATCCGGATGATTTTATTTCGAGTTTTAACTGGTCGCAGGCGATTGCCGGACCGATATTAAGCATGTGTTGTAATTCGCCACTGTTATTAGGTAGGGAGCTCTGGGATGAAACAAGGATAGCATTGTTCCGTCAAAGCATTGATACGCGCAATATCTCACAGGCACTGAAGGATCAGGAGCCTCGCGTGGCATTTGGAAATAACTGGGCCACCGGAACCGCAGCCGATATATACAAGGAGAATATTTCAAGATACAAGATCATTCTCTCACGGGAATTAGAAGAGAATTCCCTGGATATCTTAAAACGGGGTAGCATTCCAAAATTAGAAGCACTGAACCTGCATAGTGGAACCATTTATCCATGGAACCGGGCATGTTACGGGGTTGGAAACGGAAAGCCACATTTACGGATTGAAAACAGATACATCCCTTCCGGACCATCGGTGATAGATGAAATCGCAAACTTTGCTTTTTGGGTAGGTATCATGCGAGGCCGCCCGGAGAAATTTGATGATATGTCCAAGGTGATGGATTTCAAGGAAGCCAAATCCAATTTCATAAAAGCGGCCCGAACGGGCAGAAACGCTATTATGTGCTGGGAAGGCAAGCATTATACTGCCCGGAAACTGGTAAAAAAGGTGTTTCTTCCCATGGCTTATGAAGGATTACGAAAAGAAGGTATTGATGAAGCCGATATAAAGCGTTTACTAAATGTGATTAAAAAGAGATTAAAAGGCAACACCGGTTCTACCTGGATGGTCACTAATTTCCGCAGACTTACAAAAACACTTAAAAAGGATAAGGCACTTCGGCTTATTACCAAATCGATCTATTTGAATCAAAAAAATGGAAATCCTGTCAATAAATGGCCGGATGCCGACGAAAATGATAAATTAGCTGAGGCATCCTATTGGGTGGGGCATATAATGTCCACTATGTTATTCACAGTAAAGAAAAATGACCTGGCCAGCCTGGCTACAAGTATTATGGAATGGAATAATATTCACCATGTACCGGTTGAAGATGACGAAGGAAAACTCTGCGGAATATTAACATGGACACACGCACATAAATACAACCCGGCAGATCATCAAAAAGGATACCTGGTAAAAGATATCATGGAGGAAGAAGTAATATCGGTGGAAGCTACCACACCTATCAAGGAAGCCATCCAAATTATGAAGGAAAATGAAATTGGTTGTTTACCTGTTGTTCAAAATGAGGAACTGATTGGTATTGTTACCGTAATGGATGTAAGACCATACTACCATGATTAAGCTGCACAGTACGCCCCTGGATAAAACCATCGAAATCACTCGCCTTATCGGTTCTCATTCCGGGACCGGAGAAGGTCCCACACTAATATTTACGGGCGGTATTCACGGTAACGAACCCGCCGGTGTATTCGCACTTAAATCGGTTCTTGATAATCTGAAAAAAGAAAATCCGGAATTCAAAGGAAGTATGTACGCTATTGGCGGTAATTTGAATGCACTGCAAAAAGGTATTCGATTTAACAAGGCAGATCTCAACAGGCTTTGGACCAAGGAAAAATTAGCAGGGTTAAAAGATGATAAGGTAATTTCATTTAATGAAGAGTTAGTGCAGCAGAAAGAGATCTACGAAATCATGCAGGACATACTCGAAAAAGAGAATGGCCCTTTCTATTTTTTCGATCTGCACACCACGAGTGGTGAAACGGCGCCATTTATAACCGTAAACGACAGTCTGCTTAATCGTAAGTTCACTCGCCTCTTTCCGGTCCCTTTGATCCTTGGTATAGAGGAGTTTCTCGACGGTCCGCTCCTTAGTTATATTAATGAATTAGGATATGTCGCCTTCGGGTTTGAAGGCGGTCAGCACGATTCTCCTAAATCTTATGAATACTGTGTCGCTTTTATATACTTAACGCTTGCATATACCGGCTGCCTTTCCGCAACAGATGCAAATCAAGAAAAGCATTTTAAGAAACTGAAAGACGTCATGGCTTTCAAAAATAAGTTCTTCGAGATCATATTCAGACAAGGTATAGAACCGGATGATAAATTTATAATTTGCGATGGTTACGTGAACTTTCAGAAAGTTCCCAAAGGCACTACCATCGCTATCAATAATGGAAATCAATTAGAAACCCCTTACCGAGGCCATATCTTTATGCCATTGTACCAGGGAAAGGGTGAAGACGGTTATTTTATAATACGAAAGACCCCCGAATTTTTCTTAAAGCTCTCGGCTTTTATGCGAAAAATCTCCTTCGACAGATTGCTTGTGGCCTTACCCGGGGTTAACTGGAGCTCTAAGAATCGTGAAGAATTGGTAGTTGATTTGAATATCGCGCGTTTCTTCACCAGGAAATTCTTCCACCTGATGGGCTATCGCAGTAAACAAAAGGATGCTACGCATCTTAAATTGAAAAACAGAGAAATTGCCTCCAAGGAAGAAGATTATAAGGATGCTCCGTGGAACAAATAATCACCCCAACCACCCATCCCGGTCCAAACTCCGATACTGAATGGCTTCAGAAATATGGTTTCCGATAATCTCTTCGGAAAGGGCCAGGTCGGCTATCGTCCTCGCTACTTTTAATATTCGGTCGTAAGCCCTGGCCGAAAGATTTAATCGCTCCATGGCATTTTTCAGTAATTCGGAAGATGCTTTATCAAGCGGGCAATATTTCCTGATCTGCTTCACACCCATTTGTGCATTATAATGCTGTTTCTCATACTTCCGGAATCGAACTTGTTGGATCTTCCTGGCTTTGGTTACACGCTCCCTGATCACAAGACTCGACTCCCCTTTTCGTTCCTCGCTTAGTTTTTCAAACGGTACCGGAGTTACTTCAATATGAATATCGATTCGGTCAAGCAAGGGCCCGGAGATCTTACTTAAATATCGCTGCATCTCGGCCGGTGAGGAAGTAACAGGTGCGTCAGGATCGTTAAAATACCCTCCCGGACTGGGATTCATACTCGCTACCAGCATAAAACTGGAGGGATACGTAACAGTAAAACGGGCCCTGGCAATGGTCACCTCCCGATCTTCCAGGGGCTGACGCATCACCTCGAGCACCGATCGTTTGAATTCCGGTAATTCGTCCAGGAACAATACTCCGTTGTGTGCTAAAGATATCTCGCCCGGCTGGGGAAACGTACCACCTCCTACCAGTGCAACATCACTGATAGTGTGATGCGGACTACGGAACGGGCGAGATGTCATAATGCCACCGTTACCTAGGGTCCTTCCGGCCACACTATGAATTTTGGTGGTTTCGAGAGCCTCGGTAAGGGATAGTGGC
>JABDNT010000049.1 GCA_013043685.1 Flavobacteriaceae bacterium
TGCGGGACCATTCCCAAGAGGATTCAGGTATCCGGTAGACGAGGTAGAAAATAACCCGAACATCCAACAGCGTCAGCTTACCGACCAGGTATTCTGGGACAATAACCCTGGCGGATTTATTGACTAATTAAAACATTTTTTATTATGAAAAATTTAAAATTTATTTTACCCTTAGCTTTGATCGCGTTGGTAGTATCAATTTCACTAACAAGCTGCGAGCAAAGAGAAGACTGGCGTTTCCCTGAATTAGGAAATGGTGGCTTCATCAAATTTGTAACACAACCTGAGACATGGACTGGATCAGATGTATCTGACGGTACATCTATTGTTAAGTATCACATAGGTGCAGACCCTGCAGAATCGGCATTCGAAGCCTTTGTTGAAGATCCTAACGGAAATATAGCAAATGTTGATTTCTTCGTAATGGGAGATTTCGAAGGTGCTCCGGATGATGCATTACCATTTGGAAGTACTACTAGTTTTCCATACGACGTAAGCTTTACTACGGCTGATATGGCGGCACTATTTGGTGTGGACGCCACAGTATTCGAATCTGGTGATTTCTTTGAATTCATGACTGTTATCAATACTACAGATGGAAGAACTTACATATCCAGAGTAGCCGAATGTGACGAATGTCCTCTTGAAGCAGGTGATCCTAACGGATCAGGTGTCTGGAATGGCGGAACCATTGATGCAGTATTGCTTCAAGGTGGGGATACAGGAGATAACTTCTTGTTACCAGCAGTTTGGTATCGAGTTAAGTACTTAGCTGAATAAGCCAAATTAAATTATAGTTTTATAATTTATTACAAACCATCCCGCTATAAAGCGGGATGGTTTTTTATTTTTACTTCAAATTACATTCATGTGAAAAAAGAAAGTCTGATATTCGGAATACATCCTGTACTTGAAGCAGTTCGATCGGGGAAACCAATTGATAAACTCTATATACAAAAAGGATCGACCAACGATAAAATTGATGCAATTCTCAAACTAATCGACACAGATGCTGTTTCGATCAATTACGTCCCAGTTGAAAAATTAGATCGACTTATACGAAGTAATCACCAAGGAATTGTTGCAAGCATATCTCCCATCACCTTTAAGTCCCTTGAAGTTGTTGTAGAGGGTTTACTGGAATCGAAAGAGGACCCCTTATTTCTTATTCTCGACCAGGTTAGTGATGTGAGAAACTTTGGAGCTATTCTGCGTACTGCAGAATGCACCGGTGTTGATGCCGTGATCATTCAAAAAAAAGGAGGAGCCCCGGTAAGTGGTGATACCGTGAAAGCATCTGCAGGAGCCATATTTAACCTTCCTATATGCAAGGTAGATCATATTAAAGATGCGATCTTCTATTTACAGGGTTCAGGTATTAAAACAATAGCCGCTACTGAAAAAACCGATAACAGTATTTACGATATCGATCTCACAGGCGGACTTGCCATAATTATGGGATCGGAAGGAAAAGGCATATCGAAATCGGTGTTATCAATTGTCGATCAAAGCGCATCTTTACCATTACTTGGTAAAATAAATTCTCTTAATGTTTCCGTGGCAAGCGGTGTTTTCCTTTACGAGGTCATCCGGCAACGCATGCACTAATCTGAGCTATCTTTCTTATCGTCCCTGGATTTCCTGATTGTATACCGAATAATGATGTTTTTTGGTTCTTCCGAAGCTGGCTCTTCCTCAGGTAAGTTTTCGATAAAATTTCCCTCCTCATCAAAGTGGCGCAGGAATGGATCATTTTCAGGGTCATAGCTCTCTTCTTCCCATGCGAATTTTCGCTTTGGAATCGGGTTACTCCTGAATAAGAGCGCAAAAACAAATCCTACTGCAAAACCGGATAAATGCCCCTCCCATGAAATTTTCGGATCTATAGGAAACACATACCATAACAAACTTCCGTAGAGAAATACAACCACAAAAGCGAGTGCCGTCAACTGATACTGTTTAGAAAATATTCCTTTAAAGAATAGAAAAGCTGCCAGTAGATAAACAATACCACTGGCTCCTATATGTAAAGCAGGACGACCAATAATCCATGTCATTAGTCCGGTAAGCAAGGCACCAAGTATTAATACACGCCAACGTATATCCCGGTAGAAATAAAACAAAGCTGTGGTAAGTACCATTAAAGGGATGGAATTATTGAATAAATGTTGAAGGTCACTGTGTAGAAAAGGGCCAAACAGAATCCCACGTAATCCTTCCAATTTCTGAGGATAAATGCCATAGTACTTTAAATGCCAGCCAAAACGAAATTCAGCCCAGAATACCACCCATAGGCTAAGTACCATGATCAATGGATAGATAATCACATCACTGGTAAACTCTAATTTATTTTTTTTCGCCATATACTACTGGTCTCTCAAAAAATACTCCTCAATTCAAATTTATGATAAATTGTCAGTATACATCCTGTATTAAAATCGTAATTTTAGTTCCTTATGCATAAACCTCTGGCAGAACGAATACGGCCTTCTTCCCTGGAAGATTATATCAGCCAGGAACATCTCGTAGGGCCCAATGGAGCTCTTACTGCTCAGTTCAATTCCGATATGCTATCTTCTATGATCTTTTGGGGGCCACCCGGAACAGGAAAGACTACACTGGCCTCCATAATTGCGAATACATCGGAACGTCCTTTTTATACCTTAAGCGCGGTAGATAGCGGTGTTGCTGCTGTACGTGAGGTAATAAACAGGGCAAAGAAGAGTGACGATCTGTTCGCTGTTAAGAACCCAATTCTCTTTATAGATGAAATCCACCGCTTCAGCAAATCACAACAAGATTCACTTTTAGGAGCCGTAGAGAAAGGTTGGATCACCCTGATAGGTGCGACTACCGAAAATCCGAGTTTCGAGGTAATACCAGCCTTGTTATCGCGTTGCCAGGTGTATGTATTGAAACCATTTAGTAAAAGTGATCTTGAAGCCCTGCTTGAGCGCGCCATAAAGACAGATGAAGTTCTGTTACAAAAAAAAATTAATTTAAAAGAAACGGAGGCCTTATTACGGCTATCCGGCGGTGATGCCCGGAAGCTTCTCAATATTCTAGAATTGGTAGTCCTTTCCGAGAAGTCGGATGATGTTGAAATTACAAATGATATTGTCCAAAACAAAGTTCAGAAGAATACGGTGCTATACGACAAGGCCGGTGAGCAACATTACGATATCATATCCGCATTTATTAAATCTATTCGCGGTAGTGATCCCAATGCAGCCGTTTACTGGCTTGCTAGAATGATCGAAGGTGGCGAAGATGTGAAATTTATAGCGAGGAGAATGCTTATTCTAGCTTCTGAGGATATTGGTAATGCTAATCCAACAGCTCTGGTATTGGCCAACAGCACCTTCCAGGCCGTAAATACAATTGGTTATCCCGAAGCACGTATTATTTTAAGCCAGTGTGCCATTTACCTGGCTTCATCTGCCAAAAGCAATGCTTCTTATAAATCCATAGGAGCTGCTCAACAAACCGTAAGGCAGACAGGGGATCTTTCTGTGCCACTATCTATTCGTAACGCACCTACTAAACTTATGAAAGAACTGGGCTATGGTGAGGATTATCAGTATGCGCATAATTATGAAGGCAATTTCGTGCCTCATGAATTTCTTCCCGAGGAGATTAAAGGAACGACATTCTATAAGCCAGGAAAGAACAAAAGGGAAAGCGCACTTCGCAATTATCTAAAAGATCTATGGAAGGACAAATACGACTTCTAATTTGCAGCGTTATATCGAATAATGGATCCTGCAGACTCTAAAATGAAATCTCCCGATTCCATGAACCCGGCATTGTGTTCAACTCCCTCCGTGGAAGTGTAGATGGCCTTATCTTCTTTTATTACAATAACACCTTTTAAAAGCAGTCCGTTCGGCGCATCTTCCGATTCTTCATAAAATGAATATCCTTCCATTGTTTTCCGCAGCAGATAAGACTTGCCTCCCAATTCATAACTTGTAAATTTCGACCCAGGGAAATTCGTCATTCCGAGCACAGATATTTTAGCATCGGTTCCGGATGATTTTTTTGCAGTTTCATCATTTACCTCATCATATGTAGAAAGATCGTCTTCGTAGGCCACGACTTCTTTCTGCCGCACACCTAAACCTTCTATACTCGTAAAAGCTTTACGCAGGGCATCCTGATAGGCCTTCTTATACTCCTTATACTTGCTTTTGCCCTCTTCACTCCTATGGATCTCCTCTCCGTAGCAATCTTTTATGATCACAGTAATTCTCGTGTAGACAAAACCGGGTTTACCCAATACTTCTGCCTGCAGGCCATCACAACGTTTTACATTAGGTAATTCTGAAGGGAAATAGGCGTTAAAGCCATATTTATTGAACAGAAATTTCGTCATTGAATTTAGTTGATGCTGATCTTCTTCGAAAAGAAACTCAAACAATTCCGGAACGACGATATAACTATAGTCGCTTGCCGATTTCTGCCCGTATGTAGTTGAAATAAAGCTGCTTAATAACAGTAGCAGTGCTATTTTTTTTATCATTCCTCGTCAATTTTTATATTGAAGCCCAATTGTAAAGATACACTTTTTGCCTTTGCAAGATTGCCGTAATGCAACAAGTTATCCGCGGCGATATAAAAATTAAACTTACCCAGATCTGTCACCATTCCTAAACCTACATTGGAATAGCTATACGAATCTACGGTATAAGTGGCTTTTGCTGCAAGAAAATCCCAGAGTCGGCGATAATAGAATAAGGTTCCAGCCATCTGGGGACCTTTGGGACGGAATATACTGTAAAATTGTGCACCAACTGCTTGTGCCCTGTCGATTCCTCCCCCCATGTTCCGGCAATCACATTCGGCGCCCTTGCCCACCGTTTTTCCGAAACTGTACTTAAGTGCTGCATTTACTTTTAAAGGCCTGAATTGAGTATAACCACTCGTAATAGTATCGATAGGGATCTCCTCTTCCAATTCATCCTCCAGGTTGTCATAATATGGTAATGTAGGCTGTCCGGCACTTAATGGTGGAAAGATCAATTCTATTCCATCCAGCGTATACGTACCTGTTGCTTCATAAGTTTCTGCATCTTTGCCATGGAAGATCATTCCTACATCTATTAAGCTGGCACTGGCAGAAAGTCTATTGTTAATATCATACGTGGCACCAAGGTCCACACCCAATCCGAAATTACCCCCAAAAAAAGCACGCCCGATTATCTCTCCCGGTATTTCCGAGCTATCCATTCCGTCCAGGGAAGCTATTCCCGAGGTATTCAAAGTGACATTGGCATTAGTAACCGTATGCTCATAGATATTAGGACTATCGGGGCCACCCAATGTGGTTACAAATGTCCCCTGATTGTCTACGCTCCTTGCGCTAAGCATACTTGAATACAATTTAACACGTAATCCTGCTGTGAGTTTCTTTGTAAGCTGTTTGTTAGCTCCAAAATGATACACTGTTAAAAGATCGGCGGTAGCACTTATTTCTCCTAGGTTAAAAGGATAATCGAGATAATCCCGGTTTCCTTCCCAGGCCAGAATGGCCAGGTCACGGGGGAAATAAGAAATGAAATCCAATTCCTGGTATATACCCCCGGAGAAATAAATTTCATTATTGGCCCTCCAACCGAAATTTATGATTTCAAGCTGCTCGGTGGCAGTAAAGAAATCACTGTTCTTTAATTCGAATATTTTATTCCGGATCCTGGTATTGATATCTACATTCGATTCACCAAAGATATCGAAAACGCTCACCCCGGAAGAACCGCCGTTTATATGGAGTTGTGACAAAAAGGGAATTCCGAAATGCTTCTTCTGCGGAACCTTGGTTCCCGGATTCAGCATTAAACTTTGAGGTACCTCATCAAAACCGTAGAGAAGCTGTTTATTTTGCGCAAAGCAAACCGATAGGCCTAAAGCCAATGTTAGAGTTAACACATTTCGCATGGTAATTATTCTCTATCTCTAATTTCCAGGTAATATGTTGTTTTCGATTGCAGATTGAGGGTACCCTCGAGGTCAGGATTTGCGTCGGGAATGGTTACTGAAACCACTATGCGATTCGCCATAGTGACTTGCAATATATCGTCTCCTTCAATTATTTCTTCAAATTCGGTGATCACAGGTGTTTGGACACTTCCCTCGGCCACACTGGTCTGGGTAGCATAGGTAGTATCATTCTGCTCACTCAGGAATTGAAAATCCACCTGAAAATTCCTGGGGATACTATTGGTAAACTTGAAGAAGAAATCGGCTCTTCTAAGGCTTTCCTGAATCTCGGTGTCGTCTAAAAAACGAATCTCAGTGGTATCCGTCAAGGTAGGTATTGGAATATTGTTCACTTCATCGTAAAACTCGCCGGCCTCAATATTAAAATATATGAGATCCAGTTCTACTACCGGCGTCAGTGCAATTTCCTCCGCCTGATCGAAATCAGTATCCTTTACACATGCAAAGGCCACAAAGCATAGAAATATTACGGTAAGTGGCTTTAATAGGTTCTTTTTCATAATAGGGGCATTATGTTAGATAGTAACGAACTAAAAGTTAGAATAGTGCCTTACAGGTGGCTTTTAATCTCTGTGAGATCATTAACTACCTTATACGTTTCTGGTACGTTATCATTCCTGTAATTAAAAAAAAGGGTGTCCATACCAACCTGTTCTGCTCCAAGAATATCCGCTTCGAAGGTATCACCAATCATAATACTGCGCCGAGGTGGCACCGAAGCTTTATCCATGGCTGTTTCAAATATAACAGGGTGCGGCTTCTTTAACCCTACCTCTTCGGATGAAGTTATTGTATCAAAAAAGTGGGCGATCCTGCTGTTTTGGAGCTTCAAAGCCTGAACTTCGGCAAATCCGTTCGTAATGATATGTAGTTGGTACTTCGGATTTAAGTATTCCAGAATTTCCCAGGCACCGTTTAATAAATGATTGTCTTTGGGTAACTCGTCAATATATGTGACTGCCATCGCATCCAATTGCGCTATGGAATAGGACATTCCAAAAGGTTCGAAGGCATCTCTGAATCGGCCTCTACGCAGCTCCTGTTTGCTAACCCTGTCTTCCCGATAGAGCTTCCAGTACGCAAAATTAATAGGCTCATATACTTCTATAAATTCGCTGAGCTCGATCTCGATCGCATGCGTTCTGAAAAGACGCGAAAACGCGAGGGCCGAGTTCCGGTCGAAATCCCAGAGCGTATGGTCCAGGTCGAAAAAAACATCTGTTATGGTATCAGGCATTTGGATTCAACTTTTCAGAAAATAAATTTCGCCAAATGGCATTACTTTTTTGCTCACTAAAATCTTGAATATTGAAAAATACTGAAAAAGTTCCATTTAACTCCATTACCAAATCGTAAAGAGCTGAAATTCGTTGCAGGCTATCCGATTCATATTTTTTATTGAATCCTTCCGTAGTAAATGCTATAGGATGTATGATCAGTGGGGTCTTAATCTCATAGTCCAGGTCGTAAAACAAAAACGGTGTACAGGTACCAGCGCGGAAGCCTGGAGTATCCTCGTACACCATCGAATAATCTGTTTCGATTTCCTGCTCGACAAAAATTCTGTACAACTCCGGCAGCATTACGAGGTAATCTGCATTCATAGCAGACGCAAGCCGTCTATGGGTAATATCTTCAAGTTGTTTTTTTTCATACTTGAGGGCTTCAAGGTCGGAAAGGGCGTGATATGAAAACAACAGTCCAACATCATTATAATCACTGATATATTTAAGCAGACTTTTAAATCTTTTCCTTCGGGAATTAAATCCGTGTCTCAGGTTCGGATGATCTCCCAACAGGAAGAATGCGGTGAGTTTATTCTCACCCGATTTACTCACCGATATTATCCAATCGTATACGTTCAGCGGATCTTTGTTCACACCCAGTAATACCCTGGTACGCTTAAATACGGTTCGAAACCGGAATTTCGAAATATCCATGGCATAACCCGCCCCAGATCTCACAAATCCCTTATTAATGAATTCATAAGGTTGCTCGATCTTAAGTAGTGAATGCACAACCGATTGTCTCTTTGGGAAGGCCATATTGGGAAAGGCACGCTGTAGTACCTGTTTCCATTTATAGGCCCACATATCCACTACAGGCTGCATTAAAAATCCCGATTTATAACCCAGGCTTTCGATCGCAGGAAACCGACCAAGCTCATCTTTTACATGAGGCAGATATTCCTCATAGCGGCTTAACAGGAAGAAGGCCGATGAAAAAATATCAAAGGGTAAAGCACTCTTCTCACCTACGGCAAAGAACCCATAGGTATCTTCCCAGGGCTTCACATTTATTTCAAGGTCCTCCACTCCCACCTGTTCAAGCAGGCCATAGCTTTGCACAAAAAGTTCGTTGCCCATCGGTTGTTTTGTGTACGAAAGTTTAGGACCCTGATGCCCTATAAATTCTTCGATCACAGAAGTAAAACCAATTTCTAAGCCTAATATACGTTGGCATATATGCTTGAAAATAAAATCGATGCGAGGTGTAAGGTTTTGAGTAAAGATTAGCAACATGTGCACTAAAGCATTTGTTCATCTGCAAAGCTAAAGTACGCTTTTTCAGTTATTATGAGATGATCCAGAATGTTTATATCAAGACTCTCTCCTGCTTTCCTGATCTTTGCTGTGAGCTTGGTGTCGCTTTCGCTGGGTTTAAGTGTCCCGCTGGGATGATTGTGCGCCAGAATGATGCTTACTGCTCCAACATTGAGTGCTTCTTTGAATGCCAGCCTGATGTCGACCAGTGTTCCTGTGATACCTCCCTTGCTGAGCTGTGATAGCTGTAATACCTTATTGGAATTATTGAGGTAAATGATCCAGAACTCTTCATGGTGGAGATCACCTATCACCGGTTGCATAATTTCGAATGCATCTGCGCTGGAAGCGATTTTTTTAAGATCGAGCGCAGCTTGTATTCTTCGGCGTTTTCCAAGTTCAAGGGCGGCTATTATGGTTACTGCCTTTGCTTTACCAATCCCATTGAAACTACAAAGGTCTTTTATACTCAGTTTTCCCAGGGCATTCAGATTGAATTCGACTGCGGACAAAATTCGTTTACTGAGTGATACCGCACTCTCAGCCCTGCTTCCTGAACCAATTAGGATGGCAATTAGTTCAGCGTCGCTAACTACAGTTCTTCCCTTGTTCAATAATTTTTCCCTGGGTCGATCATCCTCATTCCAGCTTTTGATGGTAAAAGAGCTCTTATTTGTGTACATAAAATAACATTAAAATAGCTGTGTAACGTACATGTCTAATGCACGACATAATAATAGCTATGAAATGGGAAGTGAGAACGCAGAACTAAGATTTGTTGCTACATTTCCAAAGATAATAAACTAATCAATAATTCGTATCTTTTAATCACAACTAAAATGTCATTATGAAATCACTTCTAGATCAGGAAACATTCAAGGAAGTTAAAGATCGCCTCAACAAGTTAAACGAAAATTCGGAGCGGCAATGGGGTAAGATGACCCACGGGCAAATGGCCAAACATTGTCAGAGACCTTTGGAAATTATGCTTGGGCATAACAATTATAATCTCAAACCCAATTGGCTGGTGAATGTGTTTTTTAAAAAATCCATGTACAACGATAAATTATGGCGAAAAAATCTGCCTACGGTAAAAAGATTCAAAGAAACTAAAGAACGGGACTTTGCTGCTGAAAAAGCTAAACTTAACACTATGCTCGATGAATTGGGAAGCCAATTAAATAAGGAAAGTTGGGGTGATCATCCGGCTTTCGGCAAACTAACCAATGAACAGTGGGGTAAAATGCAGTATAAACACCTGGATCATCACCTGCGTCAATTCGGAGTGTAATCTGAAATTATTTTATGTATCCACCGCCACACCATCAGACTAACGACCGCCGGAAGATGATCGCTGTAATGAAAGCCTTTCCTTTTGCTTTGTTAGTAACTGCCTCAAAAGATCATCCCTATATCACTCATATTCCAATTATTTACAATGAGACATCCGGGCGGTTGGTGGCTCATATTGATGCAACCAATCCACAAGTCGAAACATTAAATGATGGTAATGCGGCTACGGTGGTCTTTAAAGGGCCCGATACTTATATTTCCCCGTCGGTATATTCAACTGAACAACTTCCTACCTGGAATTACATCATCGTACACATAACCGGAGTCATTCATCGTATTACTGATCCTAAAGCCGTTAAGAAGACCATGATAGATATGACTGATTTTCTAGAGGGAAATGATCCAAAATTCGTATTGAAAAAAGACAATCCGAAAATGGACCGGATGGTAAATTATATCAAGGCGTTTGAAATTGAGATCACTAATTGGGAAGGCAAATTCAAGTTGTCGCAGGACAAAATCCCTCAAGATTATGAAT
The DNA here is from genome assembly GCA_013043685.1 of Flavobacteriaceae bacterium. Taxonomy (GTDB): domain Bacteria; phylum Bacteroidota; class Bacteroidia; order Flavobacteriales; family Flavobacteriaceae; genus Pukyongia. Next base: position 10,372 of record JABDNT010000049.1, read on the forward strand.
TGGCCAAAGAAGCTTTAATCCAAAACACCCAAAGGGATTATAAAGAATTTATCAATTCTATTTATAAGAATCTGTGATCAGTTCTTTAACCTCATCGAAATCCAATCCGCCATAGTTCCCACTACTCATCAATAATAAGGCATTATTACCCAGGTCCTGAGCAAACAGGAACTCCTTAAATTCCGAAGGATCCGTATAGATAATGAGGTCGTCTCGCTGAAACGCCCTGGCTATTTGTTCTTTTGAGATAGGATCCAGTTTCTTTATTGCCACCGCGTGCGGAGAATAGAATACCACGGCGGTATCGGCAGCATCCAGAGCACCCTGGTACTCAACCAGGAATTCCGGGTTCAAACTGCTGTAGGTATGAAGTTCCAGACAGGCCAGTAAATGTCGGTTGGGATATTGATCTTTCACAGCTTCCGTAGTGGCCTTAACTTTTGAAGGCGAGTGTGCAAAATCCTTGTAAGCCACAGCACTTGATGTTTCCCCAAGTTTTTCAAGTCTTTTACTGGCGCCTTTAAAAGAGGCAATTGCCTCATAGAAATCATCGACATCAATACCCATGAGCTGACAGATCCATCGTGCTCCTTCCAGGTTATTAAGATTATGTTTTCCGAATATCTCTACTGGCATTGGGCCTTCCGGTGTTTCCAACAGGGTAGTACCATCCTGAACCTGGTATGCAGGGGTGCCGTAAGGATATTTCTTTATTGTGTTTGTGGTTTCTTCAACTACTTTCTTTACTGCAGGATCTTCTTCATTATAAATTATAGCACCTCCTTTTGTTATCTGATCCAGGAATATCCTGAACTGCTCCACGTAATTCTCGAAGGTTGGAAATACATTGATATGGTCCCAGGCGATCCCGCTAAGTAGGGCAATATTTGGTTTGTACAAATGAAACTTTGGCCTGCGATCTATGGGTGAAGACAAATATTCGTCTCCTTCCAGAACCATGAAATCGGCGTCTTCTGTTAACCGCACCATAGTCTCGAAGCCTTCGAGTTGCGCTCCTACCATATAATCCACTTCCCTTTCGTGGTAGTGCATTACATGCAGGATCATAGAAGTTATGGTGGTTTTACCATGCGATCCGCCGATCACAACCCTGGTTTTATCTTTGGATTGTGCGTACAGGAACTCCGGATAGGAATATATAATGAGTTTGAGTTCTTTAGCTTTCAGTAATTCGGGATTATCTGCTTTTGCATGCATCCCCAGGATGACAGCATCCAGATCTGGGTTTATCTTTTCGGGAAACCAGCCAAAAGCTTCGGGTAATAGGCCTTTTTTTTGAAGTCTGCTTTTTGACGGATCGAAGATGGTATCATCACTTCCTGTGACCGCGTATCCTTTCTCATGTAATGCCAGGGCCAGGTTATGCATGGCGCTACCACCGATGGCAATAAAGTGTACTCGCATGGATAATTCTGAATTTTCACAAAGGTACAATTTTGAAACGCAAGAGGGATAGAAGCTGGTAGCTTTTACGAAGTAAAACTATTGCGGATAGCCCGGTCTGTGCAGAGCGCAAGCTCTGGTGCAGACTTGCCCTAAAACTACAAAGAAAGTATGTGATGCCTCTCCTGGATCGCTTCCGGAAAATCCGGCCTGTCCGTTAGTGCTTTGTCGATCCATTGTAGTGCTTTGTCTTTTCTACCTATATTCTTATATATCTGTGCAAGCCTATAGTATGCCCAATCCTTGGGAACTCCATCCCGGACAGAATAATTCTTAATATACGCCTGAAGACAATCAATGCCCAATTCGGCATTCAGGTTGTATTGAGCCGCAATCTTACCTATTTGGTAGTTCAAACTGTTTCGTTTATGCTTTTTGAGAGAATTTGCCGCCGTTTGCATAGCTTCGCGGGGTTGCTCATTCTTTTCGTAGAGGTTAGTTAATTTTTCATAGGTATGTGGCGAACCTCCAACCTTTATAGCCTTTTTGTAGAATCTTTCCGCATCTTCCGGGCGATCAGTATATTCGGCGATATATCCGTTCGCCAAATAACCATCTACAGGCGAGATTTTTAGCAATTCGTTAGCATTCTTTATTGCTTTTCGCTCACTTCCGCCTATAATTCCGGGCAGCTGTATATAGTATTCTACCAATGCCCATCGCACTTCAATATGTTTTGGGTCGAGCTTAGCAGCTGTTTCGAAATGTCTTTTTATGTCCCCAATATAGCCTAATGCCCTAATACGGCTTATTTCCAGGGCTTTCATACCCATGGCTCCACCGCATTTAAAATGATAATTGGCGTTACGGGGATCTTCTTCCACCAGTGGTTCGTAGTACGATATGGCTTCGTCCCAGTTTTTCGCATATCCCGCGATATCACCGAGGTATTCCCTTGTTTTCGTATGATTTGGATTTTCCTTTAAAAACTTCTGAAATAGAGGTTTTGCCTTATTAAATTGCTCATTATCGAAAAACGCCTCAGCCTCTTGAAAAGTCGTCTGAGCCCACAGCAGGCCTGGGAAAAGCAGAAAAAAAAGCAATTTCTTCATAGCGTAGGTTTGTGTGCAAAGATATACAACTATTTTTTTTCGCGTTTATTTTTCCCCGGAGGGTACTTTTTTAAGATTTTGGAGAGTACTGTATTATAATAAGCCTCCTTTTGCTTGGGGCTAGCCTTTTCCTTGTATTCTCCATCCACTACTGCCTGCCAGACCAGGTCGTCCCTGGCAACGTCAATTAAATCAACTGTTAATTGCTGGTTTATTATCTTTCCGCCAATTGGAATTCCACCGCTTACACCAACCCCAACATTTCGGCCACCTCCCCCAACTCCAACACCTATGGTATTTCTTGAATTAGTCAATACTTCGGAAGCAAAGAAATTCACAAAGAGCTGCGGATCCTCAGATCGCGTGAGTCCTTTCATTTGAAGTAGACTATCTGCAATCTTTGAGATGCGTTTATCGTCGAGTTCGTTTAGACCGGATTTGATGGAAGGGTAGAAATTATAGGTGGTATATTCCGAAAAATCAATTTGTTCGTCGTAGTCCACGCCAACGGTTGCACCACAAGAAACAAGCAACAAAATACCGAATAATGCCATTGCTGACTTCATAGTCCTATTTTTAAATAAAGATACTTAAAAATGAAGGCTTCGCTTTGAGTTTTTGTTATTCTTTAACGAATTTTAACCCTTGAAAATTAAATTTTTTCATCTGTATTCAACATGTCCCATAGCTTATCCTTCAATTCCTGCAGCCCTTGTTGCGCCACGGCCGAAATAAACAGGTATGGAATGTCTTTGAAGTCTCTGTCCAGCTCTTCTTTCATTTCGGTTTTTAACTCCTCGTCCAGCATATCGCTTTTGGAAATGGCGACTAGCCTTTCCTTATCTAATAGTTCGGGATTATAGCGGCGTAGTTCATCTACCAGGATATCGTATTGCTTACGTATATCATCCGCATCAGCGGGAATAAGAAATAATAAGGTTGAATTACGTTCGATGTGACGCAGGAAGTAGTGCCCTAAACCCTTTCCTTCCGCAGCACCCTCGATTATTCCCGGAATATCGGCCATAACAAAAGTCTGGTAATCGCGGTATTCCACGATCCCGAGATTAGGTTTCAGCGTAGTGAATTCGTAATTCGCGATCTTGGGTTTTGCAGCGGACAGCACAGAAAGCAGGGTAGATTTGCCCGCATTGGGAAAGCCTACAAGGCCCACATCGGCCAGAACCTTCATTTCTAAAGTGAAATTGCCTTCTTCCCCTTCCAATCCTGGCTGAGCATAGCGAGGAGTTTGCCGGGTGGCACTCTTAAAATGTGCATTCCCCTTACCTCCTTTTCCGCCTAGGGCAATAATCATCTCATCTCCATGCTCCATGAGCTCCTTCAACAACTCCCCGGTATCGGTATTTTTCACCGCTGTTCCCAGGGGAACATCAATATAGACATCATCACCATCGGCTCCCGTACTGGTTTGCTTTCCTCCGGCCATACCATGACCTGCTTTATAATGCCTCTTGAATTTAAGGTGGTACAAGGTCCATAAATTCTTATTCGCCTTGAGGATCACATGGCCGCCACGTCCGCCATCACCACCATCGGGGCCGCCTTTAGGAATGTACTTTTCCCTGCGCAGATGCGCACTGCCTTTCCCTCCTTTTCCGGAAGTGACATGGATCTTTACGTAATCGACAAAATTTCCTTCGGTCATTTTTTGGTATGCTGGTATTTTGGAATCTTCGAACTACGGGCCAGAGACTTATTCGGCATTTGATCTTTGGACTCCCGACTTCCTACAATCTATCGATAACCGTGCTTAGTCGTTCAGTGATCTCCTTAATAGAACCTACTCCATCTACTCCGTAATACTTGTCCTGTTTCTGGTAGTAATTCTTAAGAATATCGGTCTTCCTGTAATACTCGGCGATGCGCTCACGAATTACTTCTTCATTGGCGTCGTCCGCACGACCGCTGGATTTACCTCTTTCCAGCAATCGCCCCACTAAAACCTCATCATCAACTTCCAGGGCAACCATAGCGTTGATCTGACTCTCTTTTTCTTCCATTAATTCGGCTAAAGCAACAGCCTGGGCTTCTGTACGTGGAAAGCCATCAAATATAAAGCCATTGGCATCGGCATTCTTTTCAACTTCTGCGTTCAGCATGTTGATAGTCACCTCATCGGGAACGAGATGCCCCTTATCCATATAGCTTTTGGCAAGGGTTCCCAATTCGGTTTCATTTTTAATATTGTATCGGAATACATCACCGGTCGAGATATGGACCAGTTGGTATTTTTCCTTTAAAACTTCGGCCTGAGTTCCTTTTCCTGCACCCGGAGGGCCAAACAATACGATGTTTTTCATTCGCTTCTTTTTCTTTCTGAATAATGATTTAATAAATCGCCACATAACGAGGTGGCAAAGATAACAATTGCAAAGAAGATTGTACCTTTGCGCCATGGCTAATTATTTTTCTTCTGAATTTACCCTCGGAATTTTAGGCGGCGGCCAGCTCGGAAAAATGCTGCTTTACGAAACCCGCAAATACGACATCAAAACCAAAGTCCTCGATTCCAGTGCCGAAGCGCCTTGCAGGATATCCTGCGACACTTTTGTGCAAGGTGACCTGATGGATTACCAGACCGTTTATTCGTTTGCACAGGATGTCGATCTTCTTACCATTGAAATTGAAGGAGTGAACGTGGATGCCATAGAAAAACTAGAGAGTGAAGGCCTGAAGGTATATCCTTCGTCCCAAACATTGCGGAATATTCAGAATAAAGGAGTTCAGAAACAATTCTATACAGCGAATGAGATCCCAACTTCACCATTTCAGTTGTTTGACTCTCTTGCAGAACTAAAAAATGCCGTCATTTCCAATAAGCGAGTCGTACCTTTTGTATGGAAAAGTACCACAGGAGGATACGATGGAAAAGGAGTTAGTATCATTCGGAGCGCTGCCGATCTCAATGCACTTTCTGAGGGAGAATGCATAGCCGAAGATCTTATTCCCTTTAAAAATGAGCTGGCAGTCATTGTGGCCCGAAGCCCTAAAGGTGAAGTCCTGACATATCCGGTGGTGGAAATGGAATTCCATCCTGAAGCAAACCAGGTGGAATATGTACTCTGCCCTGCCCGTATCGATGAAGAAGTAGCGAAAAAAGCAAGAGAGATCGCAGAAAAGGTTTCAATCGCATATGGCCATGTTGGTTTGCTCGCGGTAGAGATGTTTCAAACCAATGACGATGACATTCTTGTAAATGAAGTTGCACCGCGGCCTCATAATAGTGGTCACTACAGTATAGAGGCCAGTTATACGAATCAGTTCGAACAACATCTTAGGGCGATCTTAGATCTTCCTTTAGGTAAAACCGATAGTAAAGTTGGAGGTATTATGGTAAATTTGGTAGGTGCTGAAGGTTTTACAGGAGATGTGGTATATGAGAATATTGAGCAAATCATGGCGATGGATGGTGTAACACCGCACATATATGGAAAGAAACATACCCGGCCGTTTCGCAAGATGGGCCATGTTACCATTGTTAATAAAAACTTAGCCGAGGCGAGGAAGATTGCCGAAGCTGTAAAGAATTCAATAAAAGTGATCAGTAAATAAGAGATATGAGCAAAGTAGGAATCATTATGGGAAGTACGAGCGACCTGCCGGTTATGCAGGATGCTATTGATGTTTTAAAAGGTTTTGATATAGAAGTGGACGTAGATATCGTTTCTGCCCACAGAACACCTGATAAATTATTCGATTATGGTAGAAACGCCCACGAGAGAGGTATTTCGGTTATAATTGCAGGCGCAGGTGGTGCGGCACATTTACCTGGAATGATTGCTTCGCTGTCTCCACTTCCTGTTATAGGAGTTCCTGTGAAATCCAGTAATTCGATCGACGGATGGGATTCTATTCTTTCCATACTCCAGATGCCAGGAGGCGTTCCCGTAGCTACTGTAGCTTTGAATGGCGCTAAAAACGCCGGTATCCTGGCTGCGCAGATCATTGGATCGGCAGACAAGTGTGTTCTGGACAAAGTCCTGGCCTATAAAGAAGGGCTAAAGCTAAAAGTTGAAGAAGGAGCAAAAAAATTAAAATCGTAAAGGAGCTGTCCGGTCGAGCGCAGTCGAGACCTAATATTTTGAAAAAAAATTAAGAAATGGAGCGCGCAAAAGAAACTGGCCTTGGCGGAAGGAAACATGGATATGTTACAGATTTTAGCTGAGTGCCGAAACATGACCCATTCGAAATATAAACCCACTGATGAAGAGGTCTCGACTGCGCTCGACCTGACAACAGATTGAAAAAATATCTCCATATGAACCCCTTATTAAAAAAATTCACCACGGCCCCTTTCTCCAAAATTAATAACGAGCATTATCTTCCCGCTTTTAAAGATCTAATACAGCATACAAAAGTGGAAATTGATGCTATAGTGATCAACGATGAAAAACCTGGTTTTAAAAATACTATCGAGGCCCTCGAAAGAACGGGAGAGCAATTGGATCGCGTAAGCAGTATATTCTTTAATCTGAACAGTGCAGAAACCAATGATGAAATCCAGAAAATAGCCCAGGAGGTATCTCCGCTCCTTACCAATTTTAATAATGACCTATTACTGAACGAAGCACTCTTCAAAAAAGTAAAAGCTGTTCACGATAGTAAAGACGAACTTGAACTTTCGCATGAGCAGGCAATGCTGCTTGACAAACAGTATAAAGCATTCGCTCGTAATGGGGCGAATCTAAAGGAGGCCGATAAACTGAAATTGCGTGAGATCGATGCTGAACTATCTAAACTCACCCTGAAATTCGGTGAAAATGTGCTGGCTGAAACGAATGTCTATGAACTGCATCTCACTTCCGAAGAAGATCTGAAAGGCCTGCCTGATGGGGCCAAAGAAGCTGCTGCTCATATAGCCAAAGACAGGGGAAAAGAAGGTTGGGTTATTACGCTCGACTATCCCAGTTATATCCCTTTCATGAAATACGCCGACAACCGGAAATTGCGCAAGCAATTATCGCTGGCTTTCGGTTCGCGGGCTTTTAAGAATAACGATCATAATAATGAAACCAATGTGCTTCGCATTGCCAATTTAAGACATCAAAGAGCGTTACTCCTGGGTTATGATTCACACGCTCATTTTGTCCTGGAGGAGCGCATGGCAGAAACACCGCAAAAGGTTACTTCCTTCCTGAACGAACTCATGGAAAAGGCCAAGCCCGCCGCACTTCAAGAATTCAATGAACTGGAGCAGTTTGCTAAAGAACTGGACGGTATTGATGAACTTCAAAAATGGGACAGTGCTTATTACGCCGAAAAGTTAAAGCAGAAATTGTTCGACCTGGACGATGAAAAACTGAAACCCTATTTCGAACTTGAAAAAGTGATTGCCGGTGTTTTTTCCGTGGCTAATAAACTTTACGGACTTAATTTCACTGAAACCAAAAAGGTAGATGTGTATCACGAAGAGGTAAAGACATATGAAGTGACCGACGCAGAGGGCGCTTTTGTTTCTCTTTTTTACGCCGATTTTCATCCCAGGCCAGGAAAGCGGAACGGTGCATGGATGACCTCCTACAGGTCCCAGCAGATAAAGAACGAAGTTAATGACCGGCCTCATATTTCCATAGTTTGTAACTTCACCAAACCAACCCCCAGTAAACCCTCTTTGCTCACCTTCAATGAGGTGACCACTCTTTTTCATGAATTCGGACATGCCCTTCACGGAATGTTAGCTAATACCACCTATTCTGGTCTGTCCGGTACTTCTGTATACTGGGATTTTGTCGAATTACCCAGTCAGATCCTTGAAAACTGGTGTTACGAAAAGGAGACCTTAGAACTATTTGCCAAACATTATAAGACCGATGAGCTCATTCCGATGGAATATGTGGAAAAGATCAAAGACTCTTCCACATTCCACGAAGGGATGCAAACACTTAGGCAGCTAAGCTTCGGATTACTGGATATGGCCTGGCACGGAGCAGATCCTTCAGAAATAGAAAACGTAAAGGCATTCGAATCTAAAACCTTCGAATCGACACGGTTATATCCCGATACTCCGGAAACATGCATGAGCACTTCCTTTTCCCATATCTTCCAGGGAGGTTATTCGGCAGGATATTACAGTTACAAATGGGCGGAAGTATTAGATGCAGATGCTTTTGAATACTTCCAACAGGAGGGAATATTCAATAAAACTGTAGCAACAAAATTTAAAGATTATGTCCTTTCAAAAGGGGGTACACAGGATCCGATGGAATTGTATGTGAAATTCAGGGGACAGAAACCCAACCCGGATGCATTGCTGAAACGGGCGGGTCTTCTAAAGAATTAAAAAGGCTTGCTCCTTAGTTACGGTATTTTAATCAATTTTAATTTTCTTATTCACAAACTCGGTATACGTTGTCTGAACATTGACGATATAGATTCCGGAAGAAAGATGTCCTAAAGAAATATTTCCCTCATTTTCGGGATCATCTACAGCTACAATGGCCCTTCCCGCTATGTCATAAATCACGATGGAATCAATAGTCGCGTCATACTGATCGAAATTGTAATACAGCGTATTATTTGAAGTATAGATATCATACAATTCTTCCGATACCTCGCTTACCCCGATAAGTCCATTATGTTTCGCTGTCTCAACAAGAAACTCGACACAGAGCTTTGCGAATTTCAGAGCGTGATCTGCTGTTCCTGAAATGCTGAAGGTGTCGTTTGGGGTATGGATATTCGGGTTATGTTGCCCGAAGCTGGCTTCAAATGGAAATGCCGCCATATAACCTTCATTATGCCAACTCGCATGATCTGAGCAGCCATAATTACATAGTGAAGTGCCATAGGTGAATTGATGCGCTCCTGAAGCATTGTAATGGTCCATAAGCTGCATTAGGAAACCGTTCAGAGAACTATTGGTGAAATCGGTTATCAAGTACACATCGTTTGCGGAACCGTTATAATTCGTCATATCAAATTGAACGTAAGCAGAAATATTCACGTTGTTAGAACTGTATTCCTGAGCTATTTCCCCGGAACCAACCAAACCGATCTCTTCGGCAGCATATGCCATGATCTCAATGGTGCGCTGGGGTACAAAATCTGCTTCAAACAGGGTTCGTATTGCTTCAGTAATAGTTGCTATACCCGATGCATCGTCGTCTGCACCTGGAGCATCGTTATTTCCCTGGTTGGAAGTAGAGTCCAGATGACCGCCCACAATTACAAACTCATCCGGGAATTGCGCACCCGTGATAGTCATAATTACCGAAGGCATTGGAGTATTGTTATGATTATATAACCGGACACTAACGTCGGTTCTTCCGTATAAAGCGGCCATTGCCTCCCACTTGGCTTTTAGATCGATAGCAGACTGAGTTCCGGGTGCGAGAGTGTGATAGCGGGTGCCATAATTCTCCAATTCGATGATATGGTCTTCAATATTCTGAACGCTCATCAACGCTAATGCTTCATTCACTTTTTCATCTTCTGTAATATTGAAAACCATTCTGCTTGAGGTAGTCGTGATCGTCTTATTGATCGAACTAATTGCTTCATCGTAAGAAGATTTGAATATATACCCGGGGCCGTGAACTAAAATCCGACCATGAAGTAACTCTGCAGCTGACGGTGACATAAATACGACCGCCTCATAACCTTTTTCAGCTAAGATATCGATTTGATCGGGAGCATCTGCTTTTAATTCCCTGGCGTCCTGTCGCGCCATAGTAGCGTAAAACCGGTCCGTATCCTGAGCGAATACACAAATATTCAGTAGGATGGTAAAACTTAGGAGTATAATTTTTTTCATTATTTACTGGTTCAAAATTCAGCCGAAAGATAACATAGTTGAGAAAACACGAAATGACAATGCTCATAGTTGACTGATTTCTTAAAACGGCCATAATAAGGCAAATTTGTTGCCTAAACTTTCCTATTTTTGAAAGTCGTCACGGATAAACTATGGGTAACGAATTATTACATCCTGAAAATTGGGTAGACAGATACTCCGACTATCTGTACAACTATACCATTGTGCGTGTAAACGATCATGAGATCGCTCAGGATCTTATTTCTGAAACCTTCCTTGCCGGGCTTAAGTCGAAAGATAATTTTAAAGGTGATGCTTCGGAGCGTACCTGGCTGATCTCAATACTTAAGCGAAAGATAATCGACCACTATCGCAAAATTAATTCGAACAAAGGCAAAGCCGAAATTCGGGTTAAATACACCGATGAGGACTCCGAAGGTGACTGGCTGGAAGAACGTGTAAAAGATCCTTTCGACAGGACCGCAGAGGACCTCCTGGAAAACGAAGAATTAGGACTGGCAATACTAAAATGCATGGAAGGCCTGGATGAACGACAGGCAAAGATCTTTAAAATGAAAACGATCGAAAATTTCGATACGGAGGCCATATGTAATGAATTTAACATCACACCGTCTAACCTCTGGGTTATCATCCATCGCGCCCGTAGGTCGATGGCGATGTGCCTTGAGAAAAATTGGTTTTAAATGAATTTAGGAATATTATTTAAGTGTAACGAAGCAGCACATATCTGTGATAAATCTCAGTATAAAGAGTCGAGCTTTATTGAGAGGTTACTTATGAGAATGCATCAATGGATGTGTGCAGTATGCAGAGAGCATTCTTCCGAGAATACAAAACTTACCGAGATCATTCAGAAAGCCGATCTGAAAACGATGCCTGAAAAGGATAAAATTGAATTACGAGAAGTGATTCAGCAGGAAATTTCAAAATAATATTTCAGTAAATAAAATAACCCTACCCAAACGATTGGGATGCTTTCTACGATAAAAGATGCGTAGTATTTCTTCTGAACTTCATTAGCTCCCCATAAGGCCAAGGCACAAAGAAAGCATGTAATTGCGAAGGCGCTCGAATGCGCACAACTGAACTCATCTTTGAACAGGTCCAGCGAAAATCCGGCATACATCACTATAACTCCCAGCCATTTCGAAGTAATTACCCCTAATTTTTGGGGTAATGTTCCTAACGCAGTTTCATCGAAACGCAGGTCTCTAATCTCAAAAGGAATGGTAAGCACTACCACAATAAGAAATCGCTGTACAAAGGTTAGCCATACATCTGTGGTAATGCTTTCCGCAACAGCGAGCCAGGGTACCAATACAGTGATCCCCGCCCATACCAGGGCTACAGCGAATATTTTTAGCCCTGATAACTTTCTCAATGTTCTCCTTCCAAGAATCGGCACAGCGTATAAGAACGTCACTCCTGCCAGGCACGCCATGATCCAGTATAAAGTAAAGGGCAATAACGTGAAATAATAGATGAGCATTCCGAAGCAGAGCAGCGAAAAAACCTGAATAACTCGAAGTTTTTCTGTGAGGCTTCTGTGGTGAAAACGTGCTACACCGGCATATTTAACAAAATTATATGCCGTTATGGTTCCGAAGAAAACAAATCCTACCAATTCCTGAGTAATCTCAATATCGTATTCAAAAACCGTGAGATAAAGCAAAGAACACACAGCCAATGCTACATGAATGCTACTATCCAGGTAAAAATTGAAGACTGCCTTCAGGTACTTCATAAAACAAAAATAGCCAAAGTGTTAGTAACTCGCATATTTCGTGGAAAAATACTTCTCTGTATGTTGAATTTAACAAAATATTTTACTCTTTATATCGTAATTTTGCCAATCAATAAATTATCGACTATGAATACCGATTCTTTTGCCCGCAGACATATTGGTCCCCGAAAAAGAGACCTCCCTAAAATGCTTGAAGCCATTGGGGTAGAAAGCATGGAACAACTTGTTTTTGAGACTATTCCCCATGAGATCCTTATCAAGGATAAATTAGCACTCGATGAAGCAATGAGCGAACAGGAATACCTTGAGCACATCAATAGACTTGCTAAGAAGAATCGTGTTTTCGATACCTACATCGGGTTGGGATATAATGAAGCTTATTTACCGGCTGTTATACAACGAAACATTCTTGAGAATCCGGGATGGTATACTGCTTACACTCCTTATCAGGCTGAAATCGCTCAAGGACGGCTGGAAGCGTTGCTCAATTTTCAGACCATGGTTAGCGACCTTACCGGTATGCCGATTGCCAATGCATCGCTACTCGATGAGGCCACCGCTGCGGCAGAAGCAATGACTTTATTGTTTGCAGTTCGCGAGCGTGCTCAGAAGAAAAATAATGTGGTTAAATTCTTTGTTTCAGATGAAGTCCTGCCGCAAACCCTTTCCCTGCTCACTACCCGATCCAAACCTGTGGGAATCGAACTCGTAGTAGGAGATCACCGTGATTTCGATTTTTCTTCCGAATTTTTCGGAGCCATCGTTCAATATCCGGGTAAATCCGGGATTGTGTTTGACTATGTCGAATTCATAGAAAAGGCAAAAGCTGCGGAAATTAAAGTTGCAGTAGCGGCCGACATACTTAGTCTTGTGAAACTGAAATCTCCGGGAAGTATAGGTGCAGACGTAGTGGTTGGTACCACGCAGCGATTTGGAATACCACTCGGATATGGAGGCCCTCATGCTGCTTATTATGCCACGCGTGAAGAATTTAAAAGACATATTCCCGGGAGAATAATTGGAGTGACCAAGGATCTGGATGGCAACAGAGCCTTACGTATGGCGCTGCAAACCCGTGAGCAACATATTAAAAGAGATAAAGCGACATCGAATATTTGTACAGCCCAGGTATTATTGGCTGTAATGGCAGGTATGTATGCTGTATACCATGGCCCGAACGGGTTGACCTATATTGCGGATAAAGTACATAATGCTGCTTCAACACTAGCGGATGGACTGGAGCAATTGGGGTTATTTCAAACGAATAGCAGCTATTTCGATACGCTTGCCATAAAGACGGAATCTGAAAAGATCCGGCCTATCGCAGAGGCGCAAAAAGTTAATTTCTATTATCCTGATGCGGAGACTGTTCAAATTTCAGTGAACGAGACTACCACCCTTTTAGAGGTGAATAAGATCATTGGGATATTCGCTGAAGCGATTGGAAAAGAACCCATTGAGTTTTCAGAATTACAACAGGGAAATGCCATTCCCAATGAGGTTGCGAGGAGTACGACCTTTCTACAAAATGAGGTCTTTAACACCTACCACAGTGAGACCGAATTGATGCGATATATAAAGAAGCTTGAACGTAAAGACCTGGCACTGAATCATTCGATGATATCGTTGGGATCCTGTACCATGAAATTGAACGCTGCGGCTGAAATGCTTCCTTTAAGTGATGCACGCTGGGGGAATATCCATCCATTCGTGCCTACTGAACAGGCAGAAGGTTACCAGATTATGTTGAAGAAACTCGAAGACCAGCTTACTGAGATCACTGGTTTCGCGGGTACTTCTTTACAGCCTAATTCAGGAGCACAAGGAGAGTATTCGGGATTGATGGTTATTAGAGCATACCATGAATCTCGTGGAGATTCACATAGAAATATCTGTCTTATTCCTTCCTCAGCACACGGAACCAATCCGGCAAGTGCGGTTATGGCAGGAATGAAGGTTGTGGTTACCAAAGCCACGGAAGAAGGTAATATAGATGTGGAGGATCTTCGTGCAAAGGCTATTGAGCACCAGGATAATTTGGCTGCACTTATGGTAACCTATCCTTCTACGCATGGAGTATATGAAAGTGATATCATTGAGATCACGGGTATTATTCATGAATATGGCGGGCAGGTTTATATGGACGGTGCTAATATGAATGCGCAGGTAGCGTTAACCAATCCGGGTGCGATCGGTGCGGATGTATGCCACTTGAACCTGCATAAAACCTTTGCCATACCGCATGGCGGTGGAGGACCCGGCGTAGGACCGATCTGTGTAGCAGAACAACTTGTTCCTTTTTTGCCTACTAATCCAATTATCCCGACAGGAGGAGAAAAAGCCATTACAGCCATCTCGGCTGCTCCCTGGGGAAGTGCGCTGGCCTGCATTATATCTTACGCATACATATGCATGCTGGGCGAAAAGGGATTAAGAAAGTCGACCGAATACGCCATCCTCAATGCAAATTATATCAAAGAAAGGTTACATGGCCATTATGAGGTCCTTTACACCGGAGAACAAGGTCGTGCGGCACATGAGATGATCATCGATTGCCGACCCTTCAGGGAGAAAGGTATTGAGGTTGTGCATATTGCCAAAAGACTTATGGATTATGGATTTCATGCACCAACGGTGTCCTTCCCGGTGGCTGGAACCATGATGATAGAACCTACTGAAAGCGAAAGCAGAGAGGAGTTGGATCGTTTTTGTGATGCAATGATCGCGATAAGCAAGGAAATTGAATCGGTAAATAAAGATGACGAGCACAATCTACTGAAGAACGCTCCTCATACCCAGGCAATGGTAACCGCTGACAACTGGGAGTTTCCATATAGCAGAAAAACGGCAGCCTTTCCATTGGATTACATCGCCGACAATAAATTTTGGCCAACCGTACGTCGTGTGGATGATGCCTACGGGGACCGTAATTTGATCTGCACTTGCGAACCGATCGAGTCCTTTATGGAGGCTTGATGGTAATGGACTATTATGAAATATCCTCATTTTAATGCTTATAAAATGAGGATATTTTAATATATAGCCACATTTCTGACAAAATTGTAACGAGCTGCTATTTATGGTACCATTCCAAGGAAACATTAACTCTTTTACTTATTTTTATCAAAATTTTATTGAATCATGAGTACGAAGATAACAGGGGTAGGAAGCTATATTCCGAAGGGAATAGCTCCGAACGATCAATTTGAACAGCACAGCTTTTACAACGAAGACGGAACGAAATTTGGACATGAAAACACTGTGATCATTGAAAAATTTAAAGCGATTACCGGGATTTCAGAAAGACGATATATTCAGGACGATAAAACCACATCCGATATAGCTTGTTTTGCAGCTGAAAAAGCGCTGGAAGATGCTGGTCTTGATAAGGAAGAACTGGATTACTTGATCGTGGCACATAATTATGGGGATGTAAAGCATAACACGCATCAAAGTGATACTGTTCCCAGCATTGCTTCACGCGTTAAACATTTACTGAAAATAAAAAACCCAAGGTGTGTGGCTTATGATGTCCTTTTCGGATGCCCGGGTTGGATTGAAGGGGTTATTCAGGCACATGCCTATATAAAATGCGGTATGGCTAAAAAATGCATGGTCATTGGAGCAGAATCCTTATCACGTGTAATCGATCAGCATGACCGTGATTCCATGATATACAGTGACGGAGCTGGCGCCACGGTAATAGAAGATACTGGCGATGATGGCAGTGGGATCCTGTCCCACCTTAGTGCTACCTATGCGTATGATGAAGCCCATTTCATCTATTTCGGAGAAAGTAACAAGCAAGAACTGAATGACGCACGCCGCTATATTAAAATGTACGGCAGGAAGATCTATGAGTTTGCCATTACCAATGTCCCGGGCGCGATGAAAGAATGCCTGGACGATAGTGGTTGCGATATTTCAGAAGTTAAAAAAGTTTTTATACACCAGGCGAATGAAAAGATGGACGAGGCGATCATTAAGCGGTTCTTCAGGTTATATGGCGAAGAAGCTCCGGAGGATGTGATGCCGATGAGTATCGATAAACTGGGGAATTCGAGTGTGGCGACCGTGCCCACATTATACGATCTGGTGGTAAAAAGGGAATTGGATGATCACCAGGTGAATCCGGGCGATGTCATCATTTTTGCCAGTGTAGGAGCCGGCATGAACATTAACGCAGTTGTCTACAAAGTGTAATGTACGAAGGGGAATTTCCAAAAAAACGATATAAGTATACTTTCAATTTTTTACAGCAGTTCGTAAGTCGGGAGGATAAAATTCTTGATCTTGGTATTTCTAATCCCTTCTCAGAGATCCTCAGGGATAAAGGTTATAATGTAAGCAATACAGCCGGGGAAGATCTCGATCTGGATACTACGGCCGTAAAAACCACAGATTATGACGTGGTCACCGCCTTTGAGATATTCGAACACATGGTTTCACCTTTTAATATTTTACAGGACATTCAGGCCAACAAACTTATCGCCTCTGTTCCTTTAAAACTCTGGTTCGCTTCAGCTTATCGCAGTAAAACCGATGATTGGGACCGGCATTACCATGAGTTTGAAGACTGGCAGTTCGATTGGCTACTTGAAAAAGCGGGTTGGAAGATCAAGAAACGGGAAAAGTTTACAAATCCGGTGAAAAAGGTAGGCATACGACCCATTTTAAGGCGGTTCACGCCGCGCTACTATTTGATCTATGCCGAAAGAGCCAAGTGAATATCTCTATAGTCATACCAGCACATAACGAAGAAGCGTATCTGGACAAAACTTTAGATTCGCTAGTAAGTCAGACTCTGTTGCCAAAAAAGATAATAGTAGTTAATGACAACTCTACCGATAATACCCAACAAATTATTGACAGTTATAGCGGTAAATATGAATTTATTCACGGTGTATCGCATAAGGCAGGAAGCGATCATGTCCCTGGTGCTAAAGTGATCGAAGCATTCAACCGTGGTTTGTCGGAGCTTGATTCGGATTATGATGTGATCTGTAAGTTCGATGCCGACCTGGTTTTTCCAATAGATTATTTACAAAAGTTAAAAGTCACTTTTCAAAGTTCAGAATCCATAGGAATGGCAGGTGGCTTCTGCTATGTTGAGAAGAATGGATCCTGGCATATAGAAGGTCTCACAGGTAAAGACCACATTAGGGGTGCCTTAAAGGCGTATCGCAAGGAATGCTTCCAGCAAATTGGGGGCCTTAAAAGAGCTATGGGCTGGGACACCATCGATGAACTCCTGGCACTATATCACGGATGGGAAGTACGTACGATTGATGCTCTACAGGTAAAACATATGAAGCCAACAGGAACTTCTTATTCTGGCAGATCCGGACGGCTGCAGGGAACTGCTTTCAAAAAGATGCGTTATGGTTTTTTGCTCACCTTAATTGCATCAGCCAAGCTTTCTTTGAAAAAAAGAAATTTCTCTTACTTCCTGGATTGTATAAAAGGCTATTTTTCAGGCGATGGTGATTTTATGATAGGTAAAGATGAAGGAAGGTTCATCCGAAAACTTCGTTGGCGTAACATTCGCAAAAAACTGTTTTAAAATAATAACGTCGCAATAATGAAATTAGCCACTATTCTTCATAAATTTAAAGAGCAATAAAACAGACTATGAGATATCTACTTATCCTAATTCTAATAGGCGCATCAACGCTCGCCTGGTCACAATCACCTGAGAATTCGTCACCTGAAAGACCAAAAAATATCATATTACTGATCGGTGATGGCATGGGGATGAGCCAGGTATCGGTTAGTTTTTATTTTAATGAAAATGAATCGAATTTTAATAGATTCACCAATATCGGACTCATAAGAACCTCATCTTCTGCTCAGCTTATTACGGATTCTGCAGCGGGAGCGACCGCTTTTGCCAGTGGAATTAAGTCATATAACGGTGCCATTGGCGTGAATCCGAAAACAGAATCGGTCCCCACTATATTCGAATTGATGTCCAAAAACAATTACGCCACAGGGATTATTTCAACTTCTTCGGTGGTCCATGCTACTCCTGCAGCCTTTTATGCCCATGTTTTCAGCAGGAGGATGTATGAAGTTATCGCCGCGAACTTAGCCGAGAGTGAAGTCGATTTTATCGCAGGTGGAGGAAGTAAATTTTTCAATGCAAGAACTGATGGCAAGAATCTCTACGATTTATTCGCAGCAAGAGATTTTGAAATTCACACAGAGTCTATACCTGAGACGCTTTCCGGGAAGAAACAACTAATCATTCTCGCTGAAGACGGCATGCCTAAAATGATTGAAGGACGCGGAGATTTTCTGCCGAAAAGCACGGATCTAGCCATAGATTATTTATCAAAGAACAAAGAAGGGTTCTTCCTGGTAATTGAAGGTTCTCAGATAGATTGGGCAGGCCACGACAATAATGCTGATTATCTTATCGGTGAACAGCTGGATTTTGACAAGACCATAGGGGTTGCACTTGATTTTGCGAAGGAGAATGGAGAAACCCTTGTAATTGTTACCGCCGATCATGAGACAGGTGGACTTACATTGTCGGCCGATGGAAATGATTATAATAAAATTTCACCAATATTTTCAACCGGAGGGCATTCAGCAACCCTGATTCCTGTATTTACTTATGGTCCGGGAGCTTCTTCCTTTAACGGAATCTATGAAAACACTGAGATCTTTCACAAAATGATGGCTCTTTTAAATAAAAAATAGCCCACTATTCCTATGATTACCACCACTACCCAGTCGGTTTATTTTGTTACTTTAGCGCAGTATGATTGTAGTTAGAGCTCTCAAAGACGTAGGTTCATATTTCTTGATGCTGAAGAGGGTTTTCAGTGGTTTCACCAAAGGATCTATTCTTCGCGAACTTATCTTCAAGGAGATAGACGATCTTATTATAGGGTCTTTGGGGATTGTTTCCTTTATTTCATTTTTTGTAGGTGGGGTAATTGCTATCCAAACCGCATTGAACCTGGAAAATCCTCTTATTCCGAAGTCTCTGATTGGCTTTGCTACGCGACAGTCAATGATCCTTGAATTTGCTCCCACCTTCATTTCAATTATTATGGCTGGTAAAATGGGTTCATTTATAACTTCCAGTATAGGTTCCATGCGGGTAACCGAGCAAATTGATGCACTGGATGTTATGGGTGTTAATTCCCTGAATTATCTTGTCTTCCCGAAGGTTGTGGCCCTGATGTTTTATCCCTTCGTGATCGCATTATCCATGTTCCTGGGGATTTTCGGTGGATTTTTAGCAGGCGTATACGGTGGTTTCACATCTCCAGGAGAATTTGTAACTGGATTACAGGATTCTTTCGATCCATTTCACTTAACATACGCTTTCATCAAAACGTTCATTTTTGCTTTTATCCTGGCTACAGTCCCTTCCTGGCAGGGGTATTTTATGAAAGGAGGGGCCCTTGAAGTAGGTAAAGCAAGCACAAATTCCTTTGTATGGACCAGTGTGCTGATCATTCTAGCCAATTATATTGTAACTACACTCCTTTTAAGCTAATGATACGAGTAGAAGACATACACAAGAGTTTTGGAGAACATGAAGTTCTAAAAGGTATATCGACCGTTTTCGAAAAGGGTCGCACTAATCTCATCATCGGAGCCAGTGGTAGCGGTAAAACCGTACTGCTGAAATGCCTACTGGGCTTATTTCATCCTGAACAGGGGAGAATTTACTATGAAGATAAGTCTATTCAGGACATGAATGACGATGAAAAAAGGGATTTACGAGAGCATATTGGAATGTTATTTCAGGGTGGAGCCTTGTTTGATTCTATGACCATAGAAGAAAATGTGATGTTCCCGCTTCGAATGTTCACTAAAAAGAAGCGAATCGAAATGCTGGACCGGGTGAATGAAGTGCTGGCCAGGGTTAATCTCGAAAACGTGAACAATAAATATCCTGCCGAAATATCCGGAGGGATGAAAAAACGTGTTTCTATAGCCCGGGCTATAGTGAACCAGCCGAAGTATCTATTTTGTGATGAGCCTAACTCCGGCCTGGATCCAAACACTGCAACAGTAATCGATAATTTAATTCAGGAAATCACTAAAGAGTATAATATTACTACAGTGGTCGTTTCTCACGACATGAATTCTGTCATGGAAATTGGCGAGAATATCGTGTTACTTAAAAATGGTGTTTTGGTTTGGGAAGGGTCCAATGAGGACATCTTTAAATCTAATAACAAGGATGTAACAGATTTTGTCTATTCTTCAGATTTATTTAAAAAAATCAGAGAAGTACAGCTGAAAGAAGGGTAAATTTTGAAGATATCTTTGAGGAAATCATGGATATTTACACTATTTTTAACGCTGTAAAAAAATTTACCCATGAAAAACTTATTACTTATTGGCATCGCTCTAGTTGTTAGCAGTATGTCATTTGCCCAGGTTACTTTTACAAATCAAGGTAACCTTTTAGCTAATTATCCGGATAACTCTGAAACCGCAGTCGATATGAATGGTGACTGGATGGACGACTACGTTCGGGTTTCTGCAAATGGAGTTGGGATCGACTACCAGGTAGGTGACGGAACCTTTAATTCGGTTTTTTATCCTGTTACCATCGCGAACGTTCCGAACTGGAGCGTAGCAGCTGGTGACCTTGATGAAAATGGCTACAACGATCTTGTGTTAGGTAATGGCCAGCGTGTTTCTTTCCTTTATGCGAACGCTAATGGAACTGCTTATACCGAAACTACTTTCCCTGAGTTCATATTCTCACAGCGTTCAACGATGAACGACATTGATAATGATGGAGACCTGGATAGTTTTGTTTGTCACGATATTGACCTTAGCCACCCCTACCGTAATGACGGAACAGGGACTATGACACTCGACCAAACACTGATCGTAACACTGGATCGGCCAGGAAATTATGCAGCTATTTGGGTAGATTACGATAACGACGGCGACAGCGATATGTACTTAACAAAGTGTCGTGGTGGAGCTGCACCAGGTGATCCTAACAGGGACAATGCAATGTACACCAACAACGGTGATGGTACTTTCACAGAAAACGGTTTAGATATCAATATGAGGGATAATGCGCAGTCATGGTCTACCGTGTTTGAAGATTTTGACAATGATGGTGATTTTGATGCCTTTATCGTAAATCACGATTTTCAAAATAGATTCATGCTGAATGATGGTACGGGAATGTTCACGGACATCATCGGGACGACTGGAATTGACCCCAACGACCTGGGTGCATGGGAAAACCAAGCCGGAGATTTTAACAACGATGGATTCGTGGATATCTTCTCTGAACTTTCCAAAGAACTTTATCTGAACAATGGTGACCTTACCTTCACAGGTATTGACCTTTCATTCGATGAAGGTGCAATAGGTGACTTCAATGGTGATGGTTTCCTAGATGTGGTAAACAATGGTAATCTTTATATTAATGATGGCAATCCGAATAACTGGGTTAAAATCGGCCTCGAAGGTGTTCAGAGTAACCTTAATGGTATAGGGGCACGTATCGAGATTTATGGAGACTGGGGTATGCAAATCCGAGAAGTACGTTCAGGACAAGGTTTTAGCCATATGAATTCTTTAGTGGCGCACTTTGGAATTGGCACTGCCACAACCATCGATCAGATTGTTATTAAATGGCCTTCGGGAGTAGTTGATACCTATGATGATCCTGATACTAATGTACAGCACATTTACGTTGAAGGAGGATCTTTAGGTTCTGATGATTTCCTGGCTAACACTATCAATGTTTATCCCAATCCAACATCGGATATGATTAATTTTTCTTTGAACGGATTGGAAGATACCACTGTTAATGTGGTAGATGTAGCAGGCAAAATAGTCATGAATACTGTGATCTCTTCTGAAAACAATATCGATGTCTCTTCGCTGAAGAGCGGGGTGTACTTTGTACAAATGGAAGTTGAAGGAAGACAGGCCAGCTATAAGTTTATCAAGAAATAAAATAAATCGGTTAATAAAAAAAGGCGCTCATGAGAGCGCCTTTTTTTATCGTTCTTCGATAAGTAATGTATCGAGGCTGAGTTTAAATTTCAACCAGTTCGCCAGCTTCTCATTGTTCGATCGTCGGGTCCTGGAATTTACAGACCGGTCCCAGTCAACTTCAAACACCGGTATAGTATCTATTTGCGTAAAATTGGTCATTACCCGTTTGGAATAGCTAAATGATATTAATTTATCGTAGTTAAGCTGTACCTCTTTACTTAAAGTAGCAAACTCAATTTCATCTATTTTAAGCTTGGTAATTTCGTCTTCCAGGAATTCAATGCGAAGATCCTTGTCTCTTAACTCTTTCTGATTGTTCACATACAGGTCTTCGAGTATATCTTCTTTGAGATCCCCGGAAATCTTTTCGGCCAGCTCACCAGACTGATCAGAACCCTGGTATATATTAAGTTTAGATCCTTCAAGTTGTTCGGTTTCTCCCAGTGCCGTTTGCCATTTGTTTAACTGGCCTTGTGGTACCAGCCTGCCGATAAGGTACACTTCAATCTCTTTGGATGGATAATCAAATGTATATTTCACTACTTCGGCACCGTCATAATTAATCACATCCCGAACGAATTCCTTTGTACGATTTTCATATACCTGTTTATCCAACAAATTCAGGAAGAGAATCACACTAGGTACCATTACAATCAAGGCGATTAACGAAGCAACACGAGAGATAAGGCGTCTCCTTCTGGAATTCGCATAACGTACGAGTGGGAAACGCAATAATTTAGCTACAATGAAGGTAGATAATGCAATGAACACCGTATTAATGGAAAAAAGGTATATAGCACCTCCAGCATAATTCAGATTACCAATCGCAAGCCCATAGCCTACTGTACACAGAGGTGGCATCAGAGCCGTAGCGATGGCGACACCAAAAATAACACTGGCTATTGTACCGCTTTTTGTTTTCGCAACTATGAGCGCAAGTCCGCCAAAAATAGCGACCAGCACGTCTAAAATGGTTGGATAGGTTCTGGCCAGCAACTCGGGTGTTTCTTCCGTAAGCGGCGATATTTTAAAATAAAGAAAGGCGGTTAGTACACTAAGACCTATCATCACACCGAGGTTTATTAATGACCGGCGGAGCGTTTCTACATCATTGATGGCTACAGCAAGGCCCACACCCACTATCGGACCCATAAGTGGTGAAATAAGCATGGCACCTATAACCACTGCCGTACTGCTCACATTTAAACCTATAGAAGCGACAAAAATAGAAAAGATAAGAATCCACGCATTATGCCCTTTAAAGGATATGTCCTTCTTAACAGCGGTAATAGTGGCATCTCTATCAGTTTCCGAACGTATGTCCAGTAATTCAGAAAAGAATTTTTTAATACTTGCCCAGGTCGAAAGTTTTAAGTGTTCAAACTGTTCTTCCTCAGTGGGAGTACTATTTGGCCTGTTATTGGATGTGTTCATTTAAGTATAATTTTCACCAAAAGTATGCGATATTTCAGCTAATAGCTTCTTAATATTTTGTTCTTTTTCTTTTGGATAAATCATGAGTACATTGTCCTTATCTACAATGATATAATCCTTTATTCCATCCACCACCACAAGTTTTTTGGTACTGGTATACACTATATTCCCTTCGGAATCCCTAAAATAGGGAACCGCCCTAACTATTGCATTTCCATGCTCGTCTTTCTCCAGTTTGTCGTGAAGAGCTCCCCAGGTCCCAAGGTCGTTCCAATCGAAGCTCGCCTTTTTCATAAAGACGTTACCGGCCTTTTCCATTATTCCATAATCTATGGAGATATTTTCTGCACTGGCATAGTTTTCTTCCACGAACTTCTTTTCTTGAGAAGTATTTAATTGTACCTCTCCCGAATGAAATAAATCATACATATCGGGTAAATGCTCACTAAATGCCTTAATAATGCTCCGAACACTCCAAATGAAGATCCCCGCATTCCATAAGAAATTTCCGGCAGCCAGAAACTCCTTTGCGGTTTCATAATCAGGTTTTTCCCGAAACTGAAGTACTCTTTTAATTTCCGAAGCATCCGACTGATCACTTTCAATATATCCATAGCCCGTATTCGGAAAGCTTGGATTAATACCCAGTGTAACTAGTTTATCATTTGCACGACAGTCCTCGAAACAACTTATCACATCACTCATGAAAGCGGCTTCATCTTCTATCCAATGATCACTGGGAGCAACAAGCATCAATGCATTAGGGTTCTCCTTATGGATCTTTAATGCAGAAAGTAAAATACAGGGAGCTGTATTTCTCATGGCGGGTTCCAGCACAAGCTGCTCTCCAGTCATGCCTGGAATTTGCTCCAGGACCAAATCGCTATATCGCTCATTGGTTAACACCCTTATATTTTCTTTCGGAATTCCATTGGTAATCCTGCTAAATGTTTTTTGAAGGAGACTATGCCCCGTTCCTAACATATCATGAAACTGCTTTGGAAATCCACTGGTGCTTACCGGCCAAAATCGGGATCCGATCCCACCGGCCATAATCACTGCATAATAGTCTTTCTTCATATCTACTTGATAAATTCAACTTCCGCATTAGGGTTGAACAAATATATCCTTCCTGAAGCCAGGTCAAGGCATTCATAACGTTTCACCCGTTTATTTCCACGTTTAAACAATTTCCCGTTATACAACCGGAAGGTGGCCCCATAAGGTATCTCAAATATATAGTTTTTATCATTGGGTGGATCGTATTCTTTTAGCGCCAGTGATAAATTGCTGTCAGTATCACTGGACGCTTTCGGATTTTTGAAATGAATTGCAAGCAAAGGTAATAGGCCTGAAGGGAAAATCTCCGGACGTATAAAGGGTAACATAAACTGCCGAAAAATATGCTTCCATTCTTTTCCATGTGGCTTAATGGACCGTCCGTATTCATTAAATGCAACCAAATGCGCGATCTCATGGATCAATGTAATAAGAAAGCGATAGACATTTAAATTGGCATTCACCGTAATCTGATGCCCGCCATTTGGCAATTTTTTATAATCGCCATGTCGGGTAACACGTTCGTTCACGATTTTCAAATGCACATTATATCTCTTGATCAATTCGAAAACCGGCTTGACTGCACCCCTTGGTATATATTTCTCTAGTAGATCTGTCATGTATTATGGGGTAGAACTGGATACCTGCATAATCTTACCATTGTATAAATTATGGCCGTTTAAGGAAAACTCCATGATATGTTGCGCCATTTCCTTTGCTGTCACTGGTGCCTTGTACCCTGGAAATGCCTCTTCCAGCATTTCGGTTTGAACAGCTCCCAGTGCCAGTGCGTTAAAAGCTGGGCCGGTTTCTTTATACTCTTCTGCTAAGACTTCGGTTAATGTTAAAATGGCACCTTTACTGCTGCTGTAGGCCGCTAATCCCGGGAATTTTGCGCTTCCCTGCACGCCACCCATGCTGCTAATATTCACCACATGGCCTTCTTTATTCATAAAAGGCAGAACCACCTTGATCATAGAAACCGCTCCAAAAACATTCACTTCGTAAGATCTCTGAAAATCTTCAGCATCTAACTCTTCAAAAGGCTTGTTCACCAGGTAACCCGAATTATTTATCAGAATATCTACCTTGCGCCATTGTTCAGCAATAAATTCAGTTACCTTCTGCACATCAGCTTTCCGGGTAATATCGCAAGGGAAACAATAACAATTCGACATCCCAAGATCGGAAATCGGTTTATCATTTCTGGACAGGGCAAGAACGTTGTGACCGGCTTTTGCAAATAGTGCCACCAATTCATACCCAATTCCTCGACTTGTTCCCGTGATTACAACATTTTTATTCATGTTCTAAAGATAAACAAATCCCGCACCTTCAAAATAAGAAGAACACGGGATCTTGCTGGTTTAATACTTCCGAATAATTATGTTAAACGAACATAGTAACCGGATTCTCGATATATTGTCTTAGGGTTTCGAGGAATTTTGCTCCTGTCACACCGTCAACAGTTCTGTGGTCACAAGCCAGGGTTACCGTCATTGTATTTCCTATGGCAATTGCCCCGTTTTTCACAACAGGCTTTTGTACTATAGCTCCAACGGAGAGAATTGCCGAATTCGGTTGATTGATAATTGATGTGAATTCTTTTATCCCGAACATACCTAAATTGCTTACTGTAAAAGTACTTCCCTGCATCTCGTCGGGAGTGAGTTTTTTATCACGGGCCTTCCCAGCTAATTCTTTTACAGCTGCACCAATTTGCGAAAAAGTCATGTTATCTGCAAACTTCAATACGGGTACGACAAGGCCATCGTCCACTGCCACAGCTACGCCCAGATGAATATGTTTGGCAATACGAGTTACTTTATCCGCCCATTGCGAATTCACCTGCGGATGTTTTCGCAAGGCCATTGCACTTGCTTTTAATATCATATCGTTAAACGATATTTTTACGTTAGGATCACTATTGATAGCATTCCTTGATGATATGGCATTATCCATATCCAGTTCAACAGTAAGATAATAGTGAGGTGCGGTAAATTTCGATTCCCCGAGACGTTTTGCAATGGTTTTACGCATTTGCGAATTGGCGAATTCTTCGAAACTTTCTTCTCCAACCGGTACATAAGCCGAAGCGGCTGCGGATCCCGGCTGATAATTCTCTATGTCCCTTTTTATAATCCGGCCATTTTCACCCGATCCCTGAATGCTCGCAAGGGCAATACCCTTCTCCTCCGCTAATTTCCTGGCGAGGGGTGAAGCAAAAATTCTACCGTTGGTTGCACTCACCTGGGCTGGTATCACAGATGTTCTAGTACTTGTTGCTGCTGAAGCTTCAACTTTTTGGGTAGATTCGGGTTCTGTAGTATTAACCGGAGCCTCTTCAGGTTCAGGCGATCTGGCGGAGATATCTATATTCGAAACATCCGTTCCGGCCGGCCCGATTATAGCGAGTAAGGCATCCACATTAGCAGTTTGACCTTCTTGAATACCAATTCTTAAAAGTGTCCCCGAATAGAAGGACTCGAATTCCATGGTGGCTTTGTCCGTTTCAATTTCGGCTAAAATATCACCTTCTTCAACGGTATCCCCTTCTTTCTTCAGCCAGCTCGCCACTGTTCCCTCTTCCATAGTATCGCTTAAACGAGGCATAGTTATGATCTCTACACCTTCGGGAAGCTCCTCCGCTTCGGTGGTCACTGTGGCTGCAGTATTTTCTTCTGCAGAATCACTTGCCTCAGTTTCAGGCGCATCCTGGGAAGGAGCGTCACCTTTCAGCAGTTCTGAAATGTCCTCTCCCTTTTCACCAATAATCGCCAATAATTTATCAACCTCGGCAGTTTCACCTTCGGCAATACCTATATGGAGTAATGTCCCTTCGTAAAAAGACTCAAACTCCATGGTAGCTTTGTCGGTTTCAATTTCTGCAAGAATATCACCTTCCTCAATTTTATCACCAACTTTTTTCAGCCAGCTTGCCACTGTTCCTTCCTCCATAGTGTCGCTAAGGCGCGGCATAGTTATAATTTCTGCCATAGTTTATAATTTATGAGGTAAAAAAGGATAGTCTTCCTGTTCGTATACCGTATCGTACATTACGTTCTTTTCAGGATAAGGGGAGTCTTCAGCAAACTTCTCGCATTCACTAACATGTTCTCTAACACGTTTTTCGATCGCACCAATTTCTTTTTCCGTAGCCCATTTCTTCTCATAGATATGATTTAAGACATAATCTATAGGGTCTTCTTCCTGTTTTGCAGCTACTTCTTCCTTAGACCTGTAATGTTGTGCATCACTCATGGAATGACCGCGATAGCGATACGTTCGAATTTCGAGAAAAGATGGTCCGTCCCCTTTCCTGGCTCGCTGTATTGCCTCATCCATTTCTTTAGCCACAACTTCCGGCTTCATACCGTCTACGGGCTTACAAGGCATTTCATAACCCAATCCAAGTTTCCAGATTTCCGAATGACTTGCGGTTCTTTCCACCGAAGTTCCCATGGCGTATCCATTGTTTTCGACACAGAATACCACAGGTAATTTCCAAAGTGTTGCAAGATTAAAAGTTTCGTGTAAAGATCCCTGGCGAGTTGCTCCATCGCCCATATATGTCAACGTAACTGCGTCCCTGTCATGGTATTTATCGGCAAAAGCCAGTCCTGCACCCAGGGGAATCTGCCCACCTACGATGCCGTGACCTCCATAGAAGCGATGCTCTTTAGAGAAAATATGCATGGATCCGCCTAAACCCTGCGATGTCCCTGTCCCCTTACCGTAAAGTTCGGCCATAACTTTTTTGGGATCGACACCCATCCCTATGGGCTGTACATGATTCCTGTAAGCGGTTATCATTCTGTCCTTGCCTAAGTCCATTGCATGCAATGCCCCTGCCAAAACAGCTTCCTGGCCGTTATACAAATGAAGGAATCCACGAACTTTCTGTTTGATATATACCTGGGCAAGTTTATCTTCAAACTTCCGCCAGAAGAGCATATCCTCATACCACTGAAGATACGTTTGTTTCGTAATTTTTTTCATTTACTGAAGTATGATTATACCGAATCTTTTAGACGGTATAAATTTTCGCGAATAACAAAAATACTATATTCTGAAGTACTACGAAAAACCTTGTGATTAAAAAAGATGCGAAAACGATTTAGATTCTAAAAAATCGTCCTTATTCCAGAAAAGAGCTATCGAAAACAAGAGGTAGCAGATCCTTAACCGCGTCTGCCTTCACCACTTTACCTGTCTCACCCATGAAATAAATTGCAATCGGACTCTCCTGCTCCACTTCATACTCCGCGAGTGACTGCCTGCATGCACCACAAGGTGGCGTGGGAGTATCAATTTCTTTATGAGAGGACTTTACCGTAAGTGCCAGATGAAGGATGGTCTCTCCCGGATAATTCGAACCTGCATGAAAAACGGCCACACGTTCTGCACATAGCCCGGAAGGAAATGCCGCATTTTCCTGGTTATTACCTGTGATTATAACGCCGGAAGCCAGCTGCAGAGCTGCACCAACCTTAAAATGCGAATAAGGCGCATAAGCATTATCTCTTGCCTGTTGCGCCTTATTTATTAAATTTTGGATTGTATCCGGTAATTCTGAAATCGAATCGTATACCTCCAGATATGTTTCCAGTTTATGTTTTTTCAAACTTCTAGTATTCGTCGTACTCGTCTCCGAAGTTAAAGGTAAGTCCGAATCGAAGTGTTCCTTCTAGAGGACTTCTAACCTTGGAAGTTGAGAACAAATATGAAATATCAATATTGATCGCTGTATACCTGAAACCAGCTCCCAGAGAAAGGAACTTTCTGGATCCTTTCAGATCACTTTCGTTAAAGTATCCTGTACGGAACGCAAATACATCCTGGTACCAGTATTCAGCACCCAATGCCCAGGTAAATTCCTTCAATTCTTCGCTAAATCCATCGGGAGCATCTCCAAAGGACTTGAAGATCCCGGAGAAGAAACTGATGGATTCATATTCTTCATCATCTTCTGCATCGATATCACCATCACCGTCGAAATCTTGTGGAGTTGGCACTAATAATTTATTCACTTCAGCATTAATACCTATTTTATTATATGCATCAAGTATAAAGTCGAATCCACCACCCAACGCCAGATTTGTAGGGAGGTTGTTTTCCTGTCCAACTTCGTCATACTTGATCTTGGGACCAATATTCGAAATATTAAATCCAGCTCTCCAACGTCCGTCAAAACTATCGTACGCAATCTCTTCAGACTGGTAGAAACCTGCAATATCCACTGCAAAGGAGCTGGCAGCTGATGCGTCTTCAGTTGAAGCTTGAATTCTTAAGTCGGAACGAAGATATCTACCCGCAACCGCCATGGAAAAGCGCTCACTTAAACGAAGCGCATACGACACATCGAAGGTAAATTCATTCGGACTCTGGATTAGAGGGTCCTGTTCTATAGTTTGACGTAGTTCAATATCTCCCAGGCTGAAATACCTTAAACTGGCAGCAATCGAGCTTCGCTCGTTTATACGGTTATAATATGTAAGGTTTCCAAGGAATATATCATTCACTAATTGACTTAGATATGGTGTATATGTGATACCTACTCCCTGTTTCGAAATCGCGAAAGCATATTTTGCCGGATTCCACTGTTGTGAGAATGCATCTGCAGAAGTTGCTACACCAATATCTCCCATACCAGCGGCACGTGCATCAGCAGCAATTAATATGAAAGGAACGGCAGTTGTAATTACACGCTGATTCGCTGTGGAATTGTCCTGAGCAACCGCCTTGAAGGTAAATAGACAAATGAATATTGGAATAAAAAATTTCTTCATGAGGTTCTAATTTTCGACAAATATAGTTTAAATTTTAAAGGATAACCAGTTTTTCAAATTTTTCAATTTGCTGGTTAGTTAACGTAGATTTTACCGTAAGCTTGTATACATAGACACCTTTTCCGATTCTATCTCCGAAGTCGTCTAAGCCATTCCAAACAATATCCCTGGAAAGAAATCCGTCCGTGTTCACAATCTGATTTTTGGTCCAAACCACTTTCCCGGTAACGGTGAAAACCTGAACCTGTACCTCCAGTGGCTCGAAAGGCCTGTTATGATTGAACCAGAATTCGGTATAATTAACAAAGGGATTAGGATAATTAAGGACACGTGTAACTTCCAGTTCATCATTCCCTGCTACCACAAACTGAATGTCCATGGTGGATGAATTATTGTATACATCCCAGGCTTTTAAAGTTAAGGTATGAAGACCTTTCTCCAAATCCCTAAGCTTATACGTTGCTTTTCCCCTAGTAAAATCGTCTATTTCAGCCTGATAATATTCATTCAACACAAAAGGATTAGATTCATCGCCATCGATTATAGCGGTAATGTCGTGACCAATCCCGCTTGCCGTATTAATTCCGTTTTCATCCTCAAGCTTTGCAATAAGAATTGGTTCGTTGTTGGTTATTCCTCCTGATACAAAACTTTCGTCATTCATGAACAGGCTAATCAATGGCCCCTGGTTATCCTCGGGAGCATTCTCATTAAGTCCCCCAACCCGTAACCTTAGATCATAACCTGTCTGGTCTTCGAGCTCCAGGTTTCGTTGCGAATACAAACTAACTCTACCAGTTTCCACAGGGATTTGAATATCCCGAGGTACTACGAACTCAAATTCAAATGTACCATTGGTTACCGTGGCCTGACCGTTAAACAGGATTTCTCCCAGGGTGATGAAGTCCAGGATGATCAAATCACCATTTTGGTCGCGTGCCCCATCATTGCCGAGTGTTTGACGCTGCACATTCTTGTCGTAAACCTTTCCTTCCAGTCTTCCGTTGTAGTTTGATAATAGATTTCCCTGTTCATCCACAACCTCTCCCCCTAATCTAACCCTGCTAAGAGCCTGAAGTGTATCCGTAGATTGCTCAATAGGTACACCATTCAGTGTAGTTAACCGAACCTTTTGTTTAGGAAATGCAAGATGCATAGCCGGATCACCTACATAGAAAACTACGTACTTATCATTGTTGGTAATAATATTTCGTGCGCGTCGAAGGGCTTCTGCCGGAGGATTTATAATGTTGGTTCCAAAGCCGAATAGTTCCGGAGCCAATTCCTGGTTATATTCAACTCCTGTTCCAACAGATATGGACCTCGTAGTAGTAATTAGTGAAATAGCCCCTCCCTGTCTGTTCCAGTAGGTTAATTCCCCGGCCGTGATCCGTAGGGGGTTATCGAATTTAGTGAACTCACAGGTCACCGTAATCACACAGGGATATTTCCCTTTATTCTGAAGTTCGATCGCCTGATCTTTAGTAAACACAAATTCTTTTGCCAGGCCATCTTCCCCGCCGTGACCGAAATAATTTAAAACCAATGCACCTACTTCTATGGCATTGCTCATGGCTTCATTGACTTCAGGATAGCGGTTTCCCCCTGCAGAGGTTTGTTGCTCGAAAGCATCCATATGAATCTTCTTCACATTAATGAAAGGTTTCTCGGATGATATTTCATCACCCAATGCATCCAGATCGAATTGTAATCGGGAATCTCCCCTGTCATCTGCATCGTCTGAAACCAATACAAAGTTATTCCTCCAGTTCCCATAGGATTCCGTACCGCTGTATTCAATTATTTTATCGATTAGAGAATTGGCCAGATTCACATTATCGGCAAGAATTCTACCCGTGGCAATATCAGACATATCGGATGTCATCATGGAACCATCCTGACCATCCATCATAACAAAATATTCATCAGACATGAACGACCTATAGGTACTAACCTCAAAATCGCGGTCATACCTGTGATATACCGGTACAATATTATTATTGCCGGATAGCCTGTTTTTGTAATCTACCGAGGCATCTCCGAAAAGGCAGAGGTATTTAACCTGCTTTTCCTGGGAGGAGGCATTGTCATACACATATTTTACCAAATTCCGGATTGCAGTGATATCTTGTTTCCCTGAACTGAATTCTTCATAGATTTTATCGGTAGTAACTACTTTTACGTTAAGTCCATTCAGGTCTTTGTGATGCCTTGCAAGTTTGAGTGCAGGTTGCAGAAGAAATGGTGCGGTAACTATTAGGTAATCTATATCCTTGAAATTTCCCGATTCATCATTGAAAATGGTTCCCTTAATGTCCTGGTTCAGCACTAAAGACTGAGGACCTTCTACCGGCGCAAAGTAATTGTTAGGGTTTACTGCAACATATTCACGTGCTGAACCCATAAAAGCCTTAAAAGACAAAACAGAAGCACCTCCTTCGTTTATTTTACTTGTAATGTTACTCTTTTCAGTTACATCCCAAACCTGGGTGAACTGTCCGGCATTACTTATTTGATATTCACCTATACCACTTTGAAGCTCTGCCTCATTATATCGGAAGGGAAGTTGTCCATCTGTGCCGGTCAATTGGCGTATCGCACCAACTCTGATGTAATCCAGGTAAGCAATACTGGCTGGATTACCGGAATTATTATAAACGAGATCCACTGTAACGGTCTCACTACCCGCAGGTATATTACCTTCAAAATCCCTGAGATCGAGAAGTTTAGGGTCATTTATAGCTGAAAACATAAGGGGATCAACACTGGTTCCGTTCACCGAGATTGCCATAGAGGTTGAAATGTCACTAGCGGCGGCTGCCTTGATATCGAGTTCAATTTCAGTGCCGGGTGCAATATTCGGAAATGAAAATTCATAACTCTGTTCGTTTTCTATGTCGAAACGGTTTCCAAACCATTTTCTCCCCACAAGGGCCGGGGATAATTCATCCACCTCATGAAACTGATAATCATTAAAGGTGCTAATATTCAAATTGGGAGTTCCAGTAGGCTCCACCATAGTCTGAACTCTCAACCCGGGTGATCCGCCGGCAGTAACATAATAATACGTATCGTCACTGTATGGATTGATATTGGTTGGGTTTTCCTCATTAAATCCGGCAGTTTTACCATAGAATAGTATAAAATCGGAGGCATCGAATGAACCATCTTCTTCCCCTACAACCTGGATTGCATTCTGTGGCAGGTCGTATTCGGTATTATTGTCGTTAATTTCGGGCAATGGATCTCCTCCATGACCATAAATTTTCAAGGTCCTGGGATCAATTCCGTCAGTATTCATCCCTAAATCACTAAGGAATGCCTTGTCGACCCGGTGAATTCCAGTATTCTCTATCTTAAATTTATACCAACTTCCACTAGCCAGTACAGAATTGGTAATGGGAATGCGCTTGTTCCCAGCTCGTGCTGCCCCATAGCTGTATGAAAGGGTAAAAGACTGAATCTTCCTAAGTACCCCATTCTGGCTGATCACAGGAGCCATGGTGAGCACCGAAAACAGCTTATTTCTTGAATAGGTGCTCTTTAAAGTGTACGATAAATTATTAGGTACCAGTGCCTTATTGATTTTGGCCAGTTCACTATTACTTAATGTGCCATAAACAATACCAGTAATGCGCACTGAATTCGGGTTTACCTCTCTTGTGTCGGGCCAAATTTGACTATATATTACCCTATCCTCACCCAATTGCAGGCTGGAAACATCTTTTCGCGCCTTTTTGGAGGTAGATACTTCAGATTTTTTAGGTAGAAATGGTTGCTTGGTTTGTTTATCTTCCCAATCGACAACGATTGTTTTCGACTGACTAAAAAGCATAACAGGAAGGCTAAATAGAACAAAAAGGAGTACTACTTTTCTCATCATAACAATTAACGTGCTAAATATACGGTTAGTATGAAGGATGATTCAAAGATTTTAACGAAAAATACTATGTAATAAAATCAAAACATAAACGTTACCATTGAGGTCGGTAATGATAACCGGCCCTTACGCTTTATTAATATTTAAAATAATATTGCACTTTTATCGTTAATTACTATATTGCGAACCCAATTTTTTCATATTTGAAACTATGAACTTGAGAAAAACCTTAGCGTTACAGCTATCTATTGCAGTAGTTGCAGTAGCACTATTTGCTAGTTGTAACAAGTCCCGAGACTACAAAAACAGCTCCAGAGCAACCGGTTGGAAAATGAACGCCAAAGAAGGCGGTTTACAGTACAACGCGAAGGCCAAAGAGCAAGAAACCGGCCCCGGTTTAGTTTTCATCGAAGGTGGAACCTATACTATGGGACGTGTTCAGGATGATCCAATGCACGATTGGAACAACACCCCAAACCAACAACACGTTCAATCCTTCTACATGGACGAAACAGAGGTAACCAACCTTATGTACCATGAATATTTGGAATGGATTAAGGGTGTTTTCCCACCAAGTGACGATCAATACCGTAAAATTTATGAAGGAGCCTTGCCGGACACTTTGGTATGGCGAAACCGATTAGGGTATAACGAGGTGATGACCAACAATTACCTGCGTCATCCTGCC
Source organism: Flavobacteriaceae bacterium (assembly GCA_013043685.1). Lineage (GTDB taxonomy): Bacteria > Bacteroidota > Bacteroidia > Flavobacteriales > Flavobacteriaceae > Pukyongia. The sequence goes on from JABDNT010000049.1 coordinate 45,276, forward strand.
TATGCAGATTACCCTGTGGTTGGAGTAAGCTGGATCCAGGCTGTAGAATTCAGTAACTGGCGTACAGATCGTGTAAATGAGCTCATTCTTGAACAAGAAGGCTTTACCACACGGAATGCCCGTTATGATGTAGAGGCTGGTCAGACTTTCAGTACCGATACGTACCTCAACGCACCTACCATGACCTATGGTGGAAGTGACTCGATTACACGAGGTGGAAAAAGATCAGAGGCCTTATTAAAAAGAAATGAAGATAGTACCGGATTGTACGTACAACGTAAAGATGGATTACTACTTCCTGATTACCGACTACCTACTGAAGCCGAATGGGAATATGCGGCTCTGGGTCTGGTAGGATTAAGAAATTACAATGTATACCGTGGAAGAAAGAAATATCCATGGGATGGACAATATACCCGTTCAGGAAAAAGAAGAAGCCGTGGTGACCAATTAGCCAACTTCAAACAAGGTGACGGAGATTACGGTGGTATTGCCGGATGGAGTGATGACGGTGCTGATATTACTGCTGAAGTAAAGTCTTACGAACCGAACGATTTCGGACTTTATGATATGGCCGGTAATGTAGCAGAATGGGTTGCCGATGTTTACAGGCCTATAGTAGATGACGAATTCAACGATTTCAACTACTACCGTGGAAACGTATATACCAAGAACTATATAGGAGACGATGGTAAAGTAAAAGTAGTTACTGCCGACTCCATTGTATTCGACACCCTGTCGAACGGTAAGATCATTGCTCGTAACCTGCCAGGAGAAATCCTTCAGGTACCTGTTGATGAAGAGGAAACTTATCTCAGGACTCAGTTCTCGGAAAGTGATAATCGCGATTATCGTGATGGAGACCCAAGATCTACGCGATATTACCAGTCTTTCAGTGATGTTGAGGACGGTGAAACTAGCGATACCAAGCGTATGTATAATTCACCTAAGCATGCCGTTTATGCAGATAGTTTAGGCCAATTAGAACGCCAATACGATAAAGCCTCTAACCGTACGACACTTATTGATAATGAGGTACGAGTGTATAAAGGTGGATCATGGAGAGACCGTGATTACTGGTTAGATCCGGCACAAAGACGTTATTTCCCTCAGGATATGGCTACAGATTACATTGGTTTCCGATGTGCAATGTCTAGAGTTGGTTCTAAGAGTAAAAAAGGAAAACGTCCAAGACACTAGTAATTATTAGTTTCAAATAAGGAAAACCCTCCAATACAGTTTCGGCTTTTTAGGAGGGTTTTTTATATCTTTAATTTTCTGAAAATAAACTTCCTTTGAAGATAGAGACCTTACACTCGCATTTTTTGAAAAGTAGTGGTATTTGTACCGATACACGTAAGATTAAAAAGAATTGCCTTTTTTTTGCCCTTAAAGGCGAAAACTTCAACGGTAACGAGTTTGCCCAGGAAGCACTCGATAAAGGTGCGTATAAAGCTGTAATAGACGATATTTCTGCTCACAAGAATACCGGTGAGACCATACTCCACGGAAATGCACTTTCCCTTCTTCAGAAATTGGCGACTTTCCACAGGAACTACATTAAGGTTCCTATTATAGCGTTAACGGGTAGTAATGGAAAAACCACTACAAAAGAACTTATCAACGCCGTGTTATCACAAAAATACCGGACTTCAGCGACCCAGGGCAATCTAAATAACCATATAGGTGTGCCCTTAACCCTGTTATCTATGGATCAGGAAACGGAAATGGGTATAGTGGAAATGGGTGCAAACCACTTGAAGGAAATCGCACTTCTTAGCAGTATCACGGAGCCGGATTTCGGGCTCATAACGAATTTCGGAAAAGCTCATTTAGAGGGGTTTGGAGGTGTTGAAGGAGTAATTCGTGGCAAATCGGAATTGTACACGCATATCAGGGATCATGATAAAATGGTATTTGTTAATGGCAATGACTCCAAACAGATGGAGCTCACCGGTGATATGAAAAGAATTACTTTCGGAAGTGGAGACTTTGATTATAACGTGGTTTTAAAAAATGCCTCCGGTGAATTACTGCTGCAATACGAAGGTATAGATATACAAAGTAACTTAATCGGAATCTATAATTTTCACAATATAGCAGCCGCGATCGCTATAGGCAGCTACTTCCAGATAGATAACGAGCAGATAAAGACTGCTATCGAAGGGTATGTTCCACTAAACAATCGTTCACAGCTGATTCAGCGAGATGGCTTCAACATAATTATGGACGCTTACAATGCAAATCCCACGAGTATGATGGCGGCTATAGAGAATTTCCAACAGGCTGCAGGTGACCAAAAGATCATGATACTGGGCGATATGTTCGAGTTAGGTAAAAGTGCGGCCGAGGAACATCAGCACATCGTAAATTACCTGGAAGCCCACCCGTTTGGTCAGGCATTTTTGCTAGGATCGAATTTCAACAGGACCACCTCGACCAAAGATCATATTAGGACTTTTAATTCATTTGAAGACTTCAAAAAAGAATGGGTAAATCTCGATCTGACAGGCACCAATTTACTCGTGAAAGGATCCCGCGGAATGGCCCTGGAACGTGTTCTGGAATTGATATAATTTAATAATCCATTTTTTACAATTTATATTTGTGTTATATAAAAACTACCTTATATTTGCATCCGCTAACTGCAAGGGCGCGTAGCTCAGTTGGTTCAGAGCACTTGGTTTACACCCAAGGGGTCAGGGGTTCGAATCCCTTCGCGCCCACATCAAAACCCATCCGTTCACTCGGTTGGGTTTTTTCGTTTCTGCTCGGGATTCGAACAGCCAACACGCCTCCTGGCCCGATCGTTAAAATGATCCACCGGATCATTTCTTAACACTCCGTCCTCTTCGCGCCCACATCAAAACCCATCCGTTCACTCGGTTGGGTTTTTTCGTTTCTGCTCGGGATTCAAACAGCCAACAAAATAAGATTATCCACTTCCAATGACGTGGAATTTTTTTTTAAGCGTTATCTTTGAGGAACGATAAGGGTCATTAACTCAGTTGGTTCAGAGTGTTACCTTGACAGGGTAGAAGTCACTGGTTCGAATCCAGTATGACCCACATCAAGCACAATCCCAATGCGATATGCATTGGGATTTATCATTTCAGAGAAACTGAAATTTATTTCAAGTTTCGAGGAAATTATAAATCAATGAGCGAAGCGAATGGGATTGTATTTGCAAAAGTGGTGCAATTCTGGATCATGAAGTAATCCATCAATGCATGCGTCATATCACTTCAGCGACCGTAAATGTGCTTCCTCCAACATAGATAACATCTTCCTTTCCTGCCTTTTCCAGGGCACTTCGTAATGCTTCTTTTACCGAATTAAAAGCTTCTCCAAACAGCTTAAATTCTGCAGCTTTTAATTTCAGTTTTTTTGCATCCATACCGCGGGGAACATCAGGTTTACAAAAATGATATACTGCGTCACCGGGAAATAATGGCAGTATCGGTTCAAGATCTTTATCGTCCACTACCCCCAACACTATGAATAATTTTTCATACTGTTCTGCCCGCAGCTGTTCCAGCGCCATCTCAAGTCCTTCTCTGTTATGCGCGGTGTCGCAAATCACTTTTGGTTTATCCTCAATAATCTCCCACCTTCCTCTTAAACCCGTGGTTTGACTCACTGTGAGTAGGCCTTTTTCAGCAGCGTCAATCGGAATATTCCAATGCAACTCTCTCATAACACGAATAATTGCCAATGTCGTTCTCAAGTTTTTCTGCTGATAAGCACCCCTCAGATCAGTTTTGTAATTTGGTAAATCCTGTTCTTCAGCAAAACAAATAGGCGCAAGATTCTGTTCGGCCACTTGTTCGAACACATAACGTGTTTCCTTCTGTATCTCTCCAATTACCACTGGCACCCCTTCCTTGATGATTCCAGCTTTTTCGATGGCTATTTCTTCCAGGGTATTACCGAGGAAGTTCATATGATCGAAACCAATATTTGTAATTACCGAAACTTCCGGAGTAATAATATTTGTACTATCCAGCCTTCCTCCCAGTCCAACTTCAATTACAGCTATATCTACTTCTTCGTCTCTGAAATATTCGAAAGCAAGGCCTACCGTCATCTCGAAAAATGACAAGGAGTTTTCTTCAAAGAATTCTCTGTGCAACCCAATAAAGCCTGTTACAAATTCCTTTTGGATCATGTCACCATTGATCCTGATGCGCTCCCTGAAATCTTTCAGATGGGGTGATGTGTATAATCCGACCTTGTATCCGGCATGCTGCAGAATAGCGGCCAGCATGTGACTCGTACTTCCTTTTCCATTGGTGCCGGCGATATGTACACTTTTGAAAGAACTCTCCGGATTACCGAGATGATCGGCCAATAGGACGGTATTGGACAGATCAGCTTTATATGCTGCTTTTCCAACCCGTTGATACATTGGTAATTGATTGAACAACCAGGTTATGGTTTCTGAATAATTGATAACCTCAAGTGTTAGTTAACGATGAGTTTTTTGGTAATTTCAGAACCTTCTGATGTAATCCTGATAAAATAGATACCGGAAGGCAAATCAGAAACTTCAAATTGTGTCTTGTTCCTGAATTGTCTTGTTCGAAGGATCCTTCCATGAATATCTGCAAGCGACACCTCATTTTCTTTATGGCTGCCGCCCATATCTATATTAACTATAGACACAGCCGGATTGGGATAGACCGCAATCTCAGCATACGTTGAAATATCTTCGGTGCTTAAAATAATATCAGAAATGTCCATCTTATATGCGGATCGTCCGTAAGTACCGGCATACAGATATTCCGAAGGATCATGTATATGCATGTCGGTCACAACAACAGACGGCATATTATCTCCTACTACTTCCCAGAAGTTACCTTCTGTCGCGCTTGCAAACACCCCAACATCGGTTCCTACATAAAGAAAACCATTGGCATCCTGTACAATATCGTTGATTGGAATATCGGGCAGTAAACCTGTGATATCAAACCAGGTCCCTCCTGCATTATTACTTTTATATACATGTCCTTCATCTTCGCCGTACCGATACCCGGAAAACGTAACATACACTTCATTTAACTGATTCCTGGAAGCCAATACTTTGGTTACCCATCGATTGGGCAAACTATCTGAGATAAGGGTCCAGTCCACGCCTCCATTCTCAGTTACCCATACGTTTCCATCATCCGTGCCAACGTAAATTATATTACTATCCAAAGGTGAAACGTCAATTGAAATAATTGTCCCAAAAGTAAGGTTGCCCGGATAAGGGCCGTTACTAAGATCAGGACTTATAGGCGTCCAATTACCTGCTGCATTCGTAGTTTTATACAATCGATTCGCTCCATAATACAAAATTTGTGAATCGGCGGGATCAAAAACTATTGGAGTATCCCAGTTTTTCCTGTCAGCTCCGGAAATACCATTCATCACGCTGAAAAAGCTAGCTCCGTTATTTATGGATTTAACCAAATTTCCGCGTTGCGAAAGCGCATAAATCACATTTGTATTTGTAGGATCCACGAGTGGTTGAAATCCGTCGCCCCCGGTAATTATCTCCCAATCATCAGTACTTCCCGTATTAGTGCGCATAGTGCTATTGTCCTGCGTCCCAACGTATATTTTATTATCATTCTGAAAATCAACATGTGTACGATAGATCTGGGTTATAGGAAGCGTCTCGTCCTTTACCCAACTGTTCCCGCCATTGTTACTCTTATAAAATCCGCCGTCATTACCCAATAAAACTTGCCCGGCCACCAAATTATTAAATGCGAGGGCATGCTGATCTACATGAACATTGGGAAATGCAGTCGACCAATTCTGACCGCCATCGGTGGATTTTTCTACTACGAAATCCACATTGTAAATTGTGTTCTCATCAGTAGGATCGATAAAAATTCCTCTAAACCACCAATGGAACCCGATATTTGTTAGCTGATTTGAATTTACAGCTGTCCAGCTATCCCCACCATTATCCGTCCGGTAGACTCCCTGAATACTTCCACTCGCATTGGCATAACGCGAATAAAGCACATTGGGATTCGATTGGGAGATATCTATGCTTATCCTACCCTTTTGGGAAGCTGCAGCAGGAAGGCCATTAGTAAGTTCATTCCAGGTGTCTCCTCCATCCAACGACCTGTATATTCCGGAAGTTTCACCTCCATATTGACGGTTATTCGGCCGTCGTATTCGTTCCCAGGCTGTCGCATACACGATGTCGCCATTCACAGGGTGAATCGCCATATCGATTACCCCGGTTGAATCACTCACAAAAAGTTTCTGTTCCCAACTGCTACCTCCATCGGTGGATCGATAAACACCTCTATTGTTGTCATTTCTGAACAGCGGACCCATTGCTGCGACAAATAGCGTGTTCTCATCCGTTGGATCTATCAATACCTTCCCAACGCTGCCTATATCAGGCAAGCCTTTGGACTGCCAGGTAATACCCCCGTCTTCACTTTTATAGATGCCGTCGCCGTCATAAGCAAGAGAACCTCCGCCAGCATTAACTTCACCAGTCCCAACCCATATCACATCATTATTCACTTTGGAAATTTCAATATCACCAATAGATAACATCTCCTGATCGTCAAAAACTGGTACCCAGGAGGCCCCGGCATCGGTGGTCTTGAAAATTCCACCTGAAGCAGCTCCTACATAATAGGTTTGGGCGTCGTTAGAAGGAATCTCAATGTCGGTTATTCTACCCCCGATATTAACAGGTCCGGCAAATTCCCAGCCGTTCCCGGCCGGCGAACGCTGTTGCAACTGTTCCTTCTTCCACTGTATCGCTTTCCGATATGCATCGGTTTTGATTTCTCCAGTAGGATAAGCTCTCTGATCAAACATGAAATCAGCCGGTAATAATTCAGGTGATTTAGCTGAGATATCTTCAGTTCTGTGGTTACAGGAAACAATTATCAATATTGAAAGTAGCGATAGGAAAATATGGTATCTCATAGCAGTGGATAATAATAGCTAAAGATAATTATTTCGTTTGTAAAGTTTGGTAGAATCAGTTGGAAAGCCTGAACCTGTAGATTATTTTACCTATTTGCTTCGCAGGGGCCTTGTTGTCACTATTAAAACGTGTGGCGAGGGCGGCCCTCTTGGCAGGTCCCAGCAGACAACGGGAGTTATTTGTAGTTCCACGAACACCCGGCGTAGCATTGATAACCTTACCACTGCGGTCAACTTCAATACTTACCACCACAGTCCCTGCTTCATTACAATCCTGAATGTATTTCTCCTTGTTCAGTGCTTTTCTTCCCCCTAAAAGATAATTTCCATCACCATCCAGGCCTTTGCCGGTCCCGTAATAACCCGAAGCGTTCGGGTCCCCGTTCGGATTTCCTTTGTCCCCGGCCTTATCATCATTACCTTCACTGCCCTTGGCTTTTCCGTCATTTTTCGGACCATTAATAATACTGGAGAGAGCATCGGTAGTAGATTTATCAGGTTTGGGATCGGGCTTCACCTCCTTCTTAGGTTGCTCTTTAACCGGCGTTTCCTTTACTTCTTTTTGGGGCTTCTCATTCTTAATAACAGGAGCATCCTCATTTTCCTGGGTTACTACTTCTTCTTTTATCTCCGCTTTGGGCTGAGAAACCGGTTCGGGATTTGTGTTTTTAGGTGCTGTTTTTATAGGTTCACTAGGCTGAACATTTCCACTCCCTTCATCGGTAGTTCCGAAATTAACAGCGATGCCTCTTTCCAAAGGTGGATCCATGTATTTGAGTCCGATCACGAAAAAGATCAGGAATAAGATGATCAGGTGAAGGATCACAGTGATCGTCATACTTTTCCGTTTATGTTTTGTGTCCAGCAGACTCATAAAATGCTTTAATTCGGCCTTACAGCCAATACTACCTTATAACTATTCTTATTAGCCACATCCATTACAAATACAGCATCCTCGATAGGAACTCCTTCTTCAGCACGGAGAATGATAGTAGGTTCGTCCTGACCTGCAAGAATGCCCTGAAGCTCTTTCTCAATACTATATTCGCTTACACGCTCTTTGTTCACATAATAAGCACCATCCTTGGTTATGCTTACCGAAGCCTTTTGCTGATTGGTGGACTTTCCTTTTGCCTTCGGAAGTATAAGATCCAGTGCATCGGGAGTGATAGCAGGAGAGGTTAGCAGAAAAAAGACCAATAACAAAAATACGATATCTGTCATGGAACTCATACTGAACTCCGGGCTTATTTTATTTCTTCCACGTAAATTCATATTAAGCCGGTTCGTTTAACAAATCAAGGAAGTCTACTGCAGTGGCTTCCATCTGATGCACTACCTTGTCGGTTCGAACTACCAGGTGATTATATCCGATATATGCAATAATGCCCACAATTAATCCGGCAACTGTCGTGGTCATCGCCGTGTAGATACCTTCAGCGAGAGATCCCATCTCTGCTTGCCCGCTGCTGGTCGCCAGTTGATGAAACGCCAAAACCATACCAATTACAGTCCCCAGGAACCCTATCATCGGGGCTGCACCCGCAATCGTAGCTAAAATACTTACGTTCTTTTCAAGTTTATAGACTTCCAGCCTCCCCGCATTCTCAATGGCAGTATTAATATCTTCTAACGGGCTTCCAATTCGAGAAATGCCTTTTTCTGTAAGCCTCGAAACCGGCGTGTTCTGTTGTGTGCACAAAATTTTTGCGGCCTGAATATTACCTCCCGCCACATTATCGCGAATCTGGTTCATAAAATTATTGTCCAGGTGAGAGGCTGCTTTTATGGCAAACCAACGTTCGAAGTAGATATACACCGCAACAAAAAGTAAAACAAACAGAAGTGCAATAATTATTTGGGCTCCCAAACCGCCATTCATAATGAGTTCGAGAACCGAAAGAGTTTTTTCTTCAGATACTACAGGTTCCAGATCCTGTGCAAGATCCTGACCCTCCTGAATAAAGAAGTTAAGCATGTGTTTAGATTTGATTCAATTGAATAACGAGCCCAGCATCATTTTGTTGCACTAACCTATTATCATGTCACGGAATAACAAGAATGCCACGGCTCCAGCTGCGAAACCGATAAATGCAAGCCATGCTACTTTTCGTAAGTACCAGATGAAATCAATACGCTCCATTCCCATGGCGGCAACACCTGCTGCAGAACCAATAATAAGCATACTACCACCGGTACCAGCAGAATAAGCAATGAAATGCCAAAGAGGCGAGTCCAATGGGGCTTCATACATTCCTATTGAAGCCGCTACCAATGGTACATTATCGATAATCGCAGAAAGCACACCAAGCAGCATCACCACTATATCCTGATTTGGAATCGCAGCCTGTAAGACTTCAGCTAAATATCGAAGAGTACCTACTTCTACTTCCTGAGGCACTCCATTAACAACAACTTCGACGGTACTATATACAAGGCTCTCCAGTCCCGCCACAGCCATTAATATTCCCAGGAAAAAGAGAATACTGGAAATTTCAATTCGCGATAAGGCCTTGTGCGCCGAGTAAAGATGTCTTCTTTCTTTGCTAAAATCTTCCTCCGGATGAATATACTCCGAGACCAGCCATACTACTCCCAAGGCCAGCATCATGCCAACATAAGGTGGCAGGTGCGTAAATGTTTTGAAGACAGGCACTGATACTATCATTCCTAAGCCGAGGAACAACATGGTTTTACTACTAAGTAAACGCTCAGCTATCACATCTTCCGAAGCATCTACTTCGATATTTCCCTTGAATGGTTTAAGATAACCAGCGACAAAGAATGGCACTACGAAACATACGATGGACGGTATAACTACTAACTTGATAAGACCCAAAGCCGATACCTTATTGGCGATCCAAAGCATGGTGGTCGTTACATCTCCAATTGGAGACCAGGCGCCTCCTGCATTCGCCGCGATGACAACCATAGCGGCATACCAAAGTCTCTCGTTTTTATTATGAATTAATTTTCGCAATAGGGTTACCAGTACGATAGTGGCAGTAAGATTATCGATAATCGCCGACAGAACAAATGCTAAAACACCTATGATCCACAACAGTTTTCTTTTACTTTTTGTTCGCACAGCACCCTTCAGCACCTCGAATCCCCTATGCAAGTCTATAATTTCAACTATGGTCATTGCCCCGATAAGGAATATCAATATCTCTGCAGTCTTGCCTAGATGATGCAGCAGTGTATTCTCAAATCCATGTTCAGCTTCTACACCACCTGATGCAAAATTAAACACTTCTTCATGGGTATCGATCACACTAAACCAGCCCGAATGAAAACCAACGGCCAATACGGCCCATATGAGTGCCGCCATGATCAAGGCTGGAACTGTTTTATCTAATCTTAGGGGATGCTCAAGTGTGATAGAAAGATATCCTATTACGAAAATCAGGATAATTATGGATTCCATAGGGTTGGTTTATTAGAACGTCTAAAATAACTTTTTCAAGGCAATTACAAAAGTTGTTTAGTTATTATTTGGGAAAGCGAAAGGAATTAATCCTCACCAACACTAAACTTAAAAATTAGCATAACAAAATTCACTTCTTCGAATATATCACACCCCCGGAATGATCATTTCTCGCACCGGTAACACTCGACAGGCAATTTACCTCATTTCTCAGTTTCAGTACTCCAAGTAGTGCAAAAACCAGCGCTTCTTTATATTCTATGATTTTTTGAGAAGGCAGCTCGATCATCACTTGCCTGTGAAATTTTAACCGCTCAATAAGATGATCATTGTATGCTCCTCCTCCTGTAATAAGTACTTTTGCTCCCTTCTGGAATTGTGCAGCCAACTGCACGGCTATATGTTCTGTAAAAGTGGCAATTATATCTTTTCCCAATATTCCCATATTATTAATAACAGGAAACACCTCCCTGGTTACCCATTCTAATCCGAGGGATTTTGGCGGATCAGTACGATAATATTGTAAATCGTTCAGTTGTTGTAAGAGTTTTTCATTCACAACGCCGGAAGCTGCAATCCTCCCTCCTTCATCATACGGTTTTCCTAATTTTTCAGAATAGTGATTCAACACAATATTGACCGGGCAAATGTCGTATGCGATCCTGCCATGTTCACCTTCGGAAGAAATATTTGCAAAACCTCCTAAGTTGAGGCAATAATCGTAATGGCTAAATAGTAAACGATCCCCTATAGGCACCAGCGGGGCTCCCTGCCCTCCTAATTCGACATCCTGCACACGGAAATCACATACCACCGTCTCATTCACATAGGTTGCGATCTCCGGTAAATTTCCTATTTGAAGCGTAATCCCCTTTTGCGGCTGATGCAAAATGGTATGACCATGACTACATATCGCATCGAGACCTGCTATCTTATTTCTATTTATGAATTCTGAAATTACATTACTTAAGTAGCGTGTATAGTTTTCATTCAAGGTTCGCAGCCGTCCTTCCGAAAAATTAACAGCATCACTCAACCGAGACTTCCATTCGGCTGGATAAGGAATGGTATTGGCAACTCCGAGATTGTAAGACCATCCCGATTCGTCGGAATAGGCCAGTTGACATTCAGCCAGATCTATTCCATCCAGACTGGTACCACTCATAACACCTAATATCTTATATCTGCTTTTTTCCATTTCAGTAAAATTAACAGGAATAATTGAATAACTCCTATCAAAAAATTATCTTTGTTCTCCATTCCGAAAACGATTCAAACTATGGATTTTAATCTTTCTGAAGAACACTTAATGATACGCGACGCAGCTCGCGATTTTGCAAAATCCGAACTACTTCCAGGCGTTATTGAACGAGATACCCACCAGCGTTTTCCTACCGAGCAGGTAAAGAAACTGGCGGAACTTGGGTTCATGGGAATGATGGTTGATCCAAAATATGGCGGTGGCGGAATGGATACTGTATCCTATGTGTTGGCCATGGAAGAATTAAGCAAGATAGATGCTTCCGCTTCGGTAATTGTATCTGTAAATAATTCATTGGTTTGCTGGGGGCTGGAAACCTACGGGACAGAATCTCAGAAAGAAAAATATCTTACCAAATTAGCTGCCGGCGAGTCCATTGGCGCCTTCTGTTTAAGTGAGCCGGAAGCGGGAAGTGATGCTACATCTCAGAGAACTACAGCCATAGATAAAGGGGACCACTATATACTTAACGGTACAAAAAACTGGATCACAAATGGCGGTAGCGCGGATTATTACCTCGTAATTGCCCAAACCGATCGGGATAAAGGACACAGAGGGATCAATGCATTTATCGTTGAAAAAACCTGGGATGGCTTCGAGGTGGGACCTAAGGAAGATAAGTTAGGGATTCGTGGTAGTGATACTCACACATTGAATTTCAACGATGTAAAAGTCCCAAAGGAAAATAGAATTGGTGAAGACGGTTTCGGATTCAAATTTGCGATGAAGACATTAAGTGGTGGACGAATAGGGATCGCTGCGCAGGCACTTGGCATTGCAGCCGGAGCCTATGAACTTGCCAGGGATTATTCTAAGATCAGGAAAGCGTTTGGTACGGAAATTTGTAATCACCAGGCCATTGCCTTTAAGTTAGCCGATATGCATACCGAAATTGCAGCTGCCAGGCATCTGGTAATGCAGGCAGCCTGGGACAAGGATATGGGTAACAACTACAATATGAGTAGTGCCATGGCGAAACTGTACGCCTCAAAAGTAGCGATGGAAGTAACTGTTGAGGCTGTTCAGGTGCACGGTGGAAATGGCTTCGTAAAAGAATACCATGTGGAACGACTCATGCGCGATGCAAAAATCACCCAGATCTATGAAGGCACCTCTGAAATCCAGAAAATGGTGATCTCGAGAGGTTTGCTAAAAGACTAGATAAAGCTCTAAAGTCTATGAACCCGGCTTTGTACCGGGTTTTTTTATTGGGCGAGTCCTCCCCTGTCCTCACCGGGGAGGACCGTGCTATTTGCTACGACTCCTCTCCACATACTGTGTTTGCGGGGTCTTCGCTCCTATCACTCTCGCAGAAAGCGTAACAAAAATTAAAAATCTGCGACTAATAAATCGCACTTTGTAAAATGCACCATCCAAATTTTGGAATAGAGTTTCCCAACTCATTTTTTTTACCGAAATTAACAGTCCGAAATTTTTTGATAATTAACACCTTAAATAGCCATATCTATGTCTGATGATTTTGATTTACTAGAAACCGAGTCCAACTCAAAACAGGAAAAAGTAGATGTAAACTGGGGCAAAGCTGTCGACCAGATGAAATCTAAGTTAGCGCAGGAAGACGATCCGGAAATGCGGCAAAAAATATTAAATGCTACGCTGGACGATGTAGTTGGTATGGCCGAGAAAGATCGCGCGTCATTACTCGACGCTATCAAAGACCTGACCGATTACCAGGAAGAAGTTGGAATTATCTTCGAGAAGTTCTCTACCCTCAATGCTGCAGAGCAAAAGGTGATCGATAGTGCTCAAAGCAATTTAGAACGAGCTAAATTGGCGTTGGAGGATGCCGAGAAAGTTAAGGACAACTGGTGGAACAACCTGTGGGGAAGGAAATCCAAGATCAAAAAACGTGAAGCCGAACTGGAAGCTGCCCAAAAAGAACGTGATGCGGCTGACATGAAGGCGAAACAAATGTTCCAGGAGCGAATTGAAACTGCCGACATTCAAACGCTGCTTAGTGAACTATCGTATAAAAGTCAGGCTGCCGTATCCCGTCTGAAAAACCGTGAAATAGAGATCAGGGAAGTGGAAGATAAGCTCCAGGATGCCATCGTGGAAGCGAGTAAGAACCACACTAAAGCGCTTGAGAAGAAAAAGGAAACCGAAGATAAGCTGGAAGAGCATTATGCTTTATTAAAGCAGGCACGACAGGAACTGGAGGAGATCTCAGACAAGCAATCGACAGCCTATTCGGAAGCTATTGGAAAAATTACACAACTGGAGCAGAAAGTTGAAGAACTGGAAGGATTAAAAAATGCGTATACAACACTTGCCGCGAGTAAGGACAGTTTTGTTCATAAACATAATCTAACCATTAAAGTACTAACATCCCTCAGAAGCAACTTACAATCGCATCGCGCTAAACTGAAAAGTGATACCGATGAACGACTGAAATACTACGACGGTTATGTGGTAGCTCTAAAAGCAAGAACCGACCAGGAATTTGCCGCTATTCTCGAACACCTGGGTGTGAAGACGGATGAACATATAGGACAAACCCTTGCTGCTATGCATTCTGCTAGTGCTAAGGCCCGTCAGGAGATGATGGATAATATTCCGGTACACGAAAAAGTAATGCAGGGAGTGTACAGCAGCTATGCCGAATCCTTGCAGGAGATCCGTGAAAAGGATGCGCAAATTCAAAAAGATTTCGCCAATCGCTACGGAATTGATATGAAGGAGATCTTCGAAGAATATTATGCGTCTTCAACCGGTGATGGCGGAAACGCTCCTGAGGGAGATGAACCTTCAGAAACGCCTGAAGAGCCAGCACCTGGCGATGACGACCTTTTAGGATAATCTTTATCCTAACATTAATTCAGAAAAAACAAGAGACTTCGGTTTTTCAATACGTTATGTCCATTAACCAAATAGTAACACCTTTAGACAGTGCCGTGCTCGAAACCAAGGAGCAGTATTCGGTATACTTTAAGATTGTGAAACACGCTTTCGAATCTTTGATGAAAAGCATCACAGAGAACGATATGTGTAACGCGCTGGAAGTATCTTTTATAGAGCAGTACTGCGAGTTACTAGCCTATTCATTAGAATCCTTCAGAGTGAAATATCTCTACGATGAGGAAGAAAAGATGAAGATCGACCTAACAGAATCCGGCTTTCCGAATTACCTCGAATTCCGCTACCTTATTAATGATCTGGAATTGAAAAATGAACATATCAGCCGCCTACCGAATCCGGAGGAACTGAAAGCTGAATTCCTGGAAACATTGCTGAAACAAAAACAACCGGTGCCTAAACGAAGACTGGAACAAGCCGCGTCTATTGTCTACTACACATCGGTGGAACGGAACTATATCTTTAAAAAGTTCGTCCAGGGAAAAATAATTACAATAAAGAATAACCCCGAAGCACCTTACCTCGTAAGCTGGTCTTTTTACGACGTGTCGTATAATCGACCCTTCATCTGCTTTATGTACTTCGATCTGTATAAAACCGATCTCAAAGAATACACTAAAAAGATCTACGAAGTCCTCGAAGCGGTTGCCGATCGGAATATGAATCTTGACAACCTTGCTTATGCGCTCGATAAAAGACTTCCGAAGGTACTTCCGAAGAAATTCAGGAAAATAGATCTGGGTCCCTTGCACAATGTATTTGCTAAAGATGAACTCACGATAACCCATGTGGTACTGGAAGGTATAGTGAACAAAGTACTGGATCTCTCAACTTATGCTATTTCCCTAACCATCGATGATCTTGTTTCTACAGGAAAAATTACCGAAGGAAGCCTGTTCAACAGGCAGCACCTGCAGATATGGGAAACACACAAACCAAAAAAATATGTGTTTTGCCCACACAGGCTTATCCAGTTATTATATGACCGGATCCCGGAAGAGATTCACAAACTCGCAAAAGAACCCATCGAAATACCCGCCTTAAAAATATAATATGGAACACAACACTACTTTTCCCATTAAGATAGCAGAATTGGATGCGCTACGCGAAGAAGCGACATCGTATTTGAAAGGTGTTCAATGGGACCAAAGTTATAAAGCTAAGAATCGCGACAAGAGTGTGAAGGACGACTCCATATTATTGTACTTGTCCAAGGCAACCGGGAATAGCACCTCTAATGTAACCTCCGTATCTAAATCCATTTTAGCTCTTAAAAAAAGATTATTACCGGAATCGGTTGCTATTCCACTTAAATTGAATCGTGCACTTTTCGCGCTACAAGAAGGGCTTACAATGGGCATCTGGTTAAAAGACAGTTATGGAGATGCTTCCGGGCTGTCAGCCCTGAACGAACGAAAAAGTACATTAGATGGTTCCCAACGTAGGGAATTCGACTCGAAGCAGCATACAGCTACTGCTTATATGCTGTTTGGTACAGCATACAGAATACTCTACGATCTTAAACCGGTTGCGTCAGATGATCTTAGCGTATTGAAGAACAAGTTTGCCGGAATTCCCGAAATATCGCTAATGTCGCCTATCAAAGGGATCTCCTGTATGCTTTTCTATTTTGACAAGTATTTAAATCATCCCGAGATCATCACCCGGGATTCGGACGTCGTTGACTTCGCCGTTGTTTTCTTCGAAGCTGTGATCGCCGAGATCCAATTGCGACTGGGATCTTTGGAGTATACCGAGACCATAACAGACAGAACCTATAAATTGGAGAACAGCGATTTTGCGGTATCGGGATGGGAGAATATCTATGAAGGTACGGCAAAGAGTGTAGAATTCAACAAGATCCAGTTTGAAGAGATCGTGGGAAACCGGGATGCGAAACACTTCGCACGCAGGCTCACGGAGCGGCTTCTTAGTTACGATTTCACCGTGAAGAAAAACCCCTTTCAGGAATTAGGTGGTTTTATGCCCGTCTTTATGGGCTATGGAATACCCGGTACCGGAAAAAGTATGCTGATAGCAGCTATTGCTACGCGCTTAAAAGAGCATTGCGATAATCTGGATATTCCGTTTTTATTTCACCCAATGCCTGATACTCTAATATCGACATTCCAGGGTGGATCTGCCGAAAAAATGGTGCAGTGGATGAAACCGCTCCAGGATCCGGGCAAATTGATATTTGCTCCTATAGATGATGCTGAAAATAACCTGCAGGAGAGAACGGCCCAGGGAGTTTCAGCCGGAGTGAAGGAAGTTATTGGAGTCTTTTTACGCTATACAGAAGGGGCTTATGCCGTGAATTACGGAAATAGTTCTATCGGACTCTTTACCAACCTGCCCGAGATGTTGGACAAAGCAGTGATCTCACGTGTCCAGGGAAGATTTAAGATCGATGGAGCTCGAACTATCCCGGATTTTGTGGATCAGGATTACTTATGGTGGCGTAAAATCGAAAAGACCATGCCCGGTTTTGTGAACATGCAGGGACCTGAGAAGTATTCATACTTAAGTGAACAAGGGCTCGCTAAAAATCTTGGGGAAATACTACGGCATACCGAAAAACCAACAGAGGAAAGAGTTCTGGCGATTTATGAACAGATCGAGGAAAAGCATGAAGAATCTGAGCACCTGTTCTATGCTGAACTTTACAAAAGTATTCAGAAAGCATTTCCATTCTTCTCATCCAGGGATATACGAAATATTCAAAGTGCGGTATCATTGCGCCTCACTGATTTTGATCTACCCAAAGAATGGTTCGAGAACGGAGATACCTATTTCAGAAAAGATTACGACACAAAATACGGTATGCTTCAGGAACTGATGAAACAGAATATGAAAGGACTAAGCTTCTCCGATATCCGGCGACAGGAAGTAATTCGATATCTCGATAATGTAGCTACTATTGCCGATACGGACTTCAAACGGAAGGTAGACCAGAGGCTACACGACATGAATGTACAAATGGAAGCAAGAAGGCGCTTCGAGGATGAAGAAAACTAATGGATAAATTAAAGGCAGCGGGATTATATGGAAGGGAACTGATCACAG
This sequence comes from Flavobacteriaceae bacterium, assembly GCA_013043685.1. GTDB lineage: Bacteria > Bacteroidota > Bacteroidia > Flavobacteriales > Flavobacteriaceae > Pukyongia. Next base: position 62,858 of record JABDNT010000049.1, read on the forward strand.
TTTCCGGATCATTGGCAGAACGATACAACGGCTGCCTTACAATCCTGGGTATGGAACCCACAGCCTTGAAAGCATTTCATATTGATGGAATAGGCTGGAGCCCGGAGATCGCAGAGGAAAAAGAGAATCCGTTCTATCTGAATATCGGCGAGGCTAATTCGAACGCCATCGTTATTTCCCCCAATCAGGAGGGAAATCCGGTACATATGCCGTTTCATAGTTTCGACCGGGATATTATGACAACTGTTTTCGCCGCTTACGCAAAAGAGATCAGAGACATTACCAAAGATGCGGCGATTTGTATTCATCTGGATCAGCATATAGATACCTATTACGAACCCTTCGATCTGCTGCGTTATAAACAACTAACGGTAAGCTTCAGGATTTTAAACGATCTGGCCAAAAAACAAAAGGAGCAAATGGAATTGGTTGATGAATTCAATACAGCAAATAATTTCATCAATCGTGAGATTCACAATAAGCTATTGGATTCCGCCAGGAAATATGGGGATCTAAGGGATAGAAAACTGGAACTCGATCCTTTGAAGCTAAAAATTAGCTCCTTCTATACCATGGCTTTTGGAGGCATCTTTGTATTGAGAGATTTTATAAACGACATCATAGTTTTTGAATCTGAAGAAACTTTTAACAAGGCAATCAAGGACACAGTGCACGATGTCACTTTATTTCACATTGGCCACAACGAATTGACCTCGACCCTTGTAAATCATCTTATTGCTGAATTTGATATCAAGAAAGCTGCCAAGACAAAGCGATACGAACGTATAAAGAAGCACCGATTTGTGCAGGAACTGAAAATTTGCAAACACCCGATCCCGGAAGTACTTGAGAGTCCGATGCTCTTCAAAAAGTATCTGAACGAGATGGATGTAGATACCAAGAAAAGGATTATGAGTGTTGAGCGTTACAATCAACGTAAAATTGTAGAGCGCGAATTAAAGATTGACGATGTTGTAGATCCGCTTTATGTAAAGGCTTTGCTCCAGCCTCATTCATCGCTGGAGGAAGAGCATAATGAATTGATCTGGAAATTACTTACCAAGATCGTTCCCGTTGATCCGCTGCATTTGTACTGGTACGATAAAAAACAATTTTATGAGACCTATCTTACCTGGCCTGATGGCTATCAGGATTGGGTAATAGACCGCATTCTTAAAAACAACTAAAACCACGCATTATGACACTGGAAATAATTGTATTTGTAATCGCAATTCTCTTTGGAATTATTATTTACTGGCGGGAGTCGAAGAGTAACCGGCTGTATCGTTTCTTCAACCACGTGATGCATTCCAGGGAATTGCAAATGACATCTGAAAATAGAAAGGGATTCGTCCACAAGCAGGTCTTTTTAATGCGACTGGTTTGGATTACCTTACTGTTCGTTTTAATTGGTGCCCTTATAAGTTTTGCGACACCCATTAACGTTATTTTCTTCCAGTATTTTGTTTCGGCTATCGTTGGTACTTTAATAGGGACCTACATCGCTTCAGCATTTATTTTTACTTCGGAAGGGTTAAGAAAGGACAATCTCAAAAAGAACTTTGAGAAGGCAGTTGAAAAAGGAAAGGATTTCGTAGAAGATATCCGGGAAGATTTAGAACCTGAACCTACCGCGGAAGAAAAACAAGAACAAGAACCTGAAGAGAGCAGTAAGAAAAGTGCCCGTGACCGCCTAAAGGATAAAGGGATGATCAATTGATTAGTGAGTAGTATAACATTTTAAACAAGTATATCATGATAAAGGCATATTGGAATAGAGGCAGAAAACAACGACGAGTGGTTGTAATTGGCGGTATTATACTTGTATTATTGTTATTTTTCCTTAGGGACGACTATCAGCCTGCGCTACTATTTGTGAGGAAGTATATTTTCATGTTGCTTATCTGTGGATTGTTCCTTGGGTTCACCATCAGCAAATTCAGAAGTGCGCCCAGTGCTGGAAGACGCTTGCTAATTATGCTCGGTATTATAGCATTTTTCGCAACGCTCTGGTTTTTCGGTTCAAAATTGCAGCTGTACTCCTATATGCAGACCTACAATGTCTTTCGAAACCTAAATAAGGTAGAAATTCATGAACTGCCCCTTACGCGGAATGAACGCATTCAGCCTTATAACAATATAGTAACCATGGCCTACGAATCCATTGGCGAGACACAAGAAGTGTCCCCACCTCAACTTGTGCGTGTGGACAGCTCAAACCAATGGACAATGGCCGTACAGCCTTCAAAAGAATATACATGGCAGCGTATCAGCGATGATACCGAAGAAATATTCACCGTGGAAAGTACATCTCCATTCCCAAGATTCTCAGGTGAGAACAGAGTTCCAGTTATCTTCTCCATTGGAGAATCCCTTGCTTTTAGCCGAAACACCTATAATGCCGTGGTCCAGAGATTCAATTTCTTCCAGTTGTTTACTCTGGAGCCGAGTGAAGTTTTCTATATGAAGAACGACAATGGTAAATGGGTTCAGGTGGTGAGTCTTATTAAGTGGAAAGGGTTCTTCTTCCCCTATCCTTCGTATGGCGGGGTGATGATCGTGGACCCGGGAGAACATGATTTTAGCGATTACCTGGAACGAATTACCATAGGGAAAGGTACCTATATACCCCCGGAAGAAATTAAGAATTATCCTTTTCTTACGAAACAAAATACCCTAGCCGAAAAGGTATCACGACTTCAGGCACAGTCCTTACAATTCCTTGGTGGATTTACCGATCCGCTCCCATGGAATATGGAAACCGCGGTAAAGATTCCAGACCTTAAGGACGATGAGAATATGCAGCCATTTGTTACCGATTTTGATTTCGACACTATGGAAACAGATGCATACAGTGGATTATATCACTGGTTCGGATTGGAGCCTGTTGGTGAAGAAAGAACCAGCCTGTCTTTTAGTGTAATGATCCCAGCCGACGGTACCGACAAGCTATATTACTATAATCATGCAGCTAAAAAAGAAGGATTGGCCGGGGTTTCTGCCATGCCTTTAAAGGTTATAGAATCCCGAAAAGAATACGATTGGAATGTGAACAAACCTGTTGAATTCCGACCGTTCGTTAAGGAAATAGGAGGTAGAAAACGCATGTTCGTATTTTGTACCGTTGCCGCCAAGCGTGAAGACAGCAAGAAGTTCGATGGCTCTGCAACCCCCGATCTCGCCCTTGTTGATACCGAGTATCGCGATGTGGTCTGGATCGATGCCAAGCATCCGTCCCAGTGGGAATCTGCCATTTTAGAACAGCTTGGTGAAACCTGGAAGAGCTCGGAAAATTTAAAGGATGAAGATATTTGGCCCAATCGGATTGAGATCGATTTAAATGAAATAAAAGAGATGGACAGTATTATGTTTAACAGTATATCGGAAAAACTTAAAGAGGCGGTACTCGACAGTATAAATAATTAACTGTTGATGTTATAAGGAAGTGGTAAGAACGATCTTTTAAGAACAAGCACATACTCAATCATGTTACCCTTTTTGCAATAATAAACTCATTCACGAAAATCAGAATTACAAAAAGTACAGCAAAAAGCAAGTTCAGGCTTCCCCATAACAGTAGTTCGGGTACGAGGATCACTTCAAGAAGATTCATTGACAATACAAGAACGATCTGCGTAATCGCATTGAATTTAGGTTTGTTCCCGCTCAGTATCCAAAAACCCATCAACACTTCAGCAAATCCAATTCCCAGTGTTAATTGCTCCGCATACTTAAATCCCAATATCTTGGCTACGATGAATTCATGCCGTGGGATCAGGCCAAGTATTTTACAATAGAATCCGTTCACAAACCAAACTATGGCAAAACTAACACGCAACATCTGATATATTAGTCTCATAGACATTTCATTAGGTTTACAGGAAGAAATTCCAGACCAGGCCAAATCGGATCACTGCATCCCGATACGGATAACCAGGCGCCGAAAAATGGCTATTGGAACTATTGAACAATTGGTTGATATGCTCATATTTGAAATAGATTCGAGTCTGCTTGATCTTTGCATTAAAAAAGAGGTCCACTAATGGAAATGCGCCCAGCTTTTCATTATTCTGAACATAGAATTCGGCTAACACTGGATCGTAAGCATTCATATTGTATTCGGTAAAGTACTTCACTGTGATTCCGGTTTGAAGAAATAAGGCCTTTTTAAACCATTCGTCTTCATAATAAAGTGAATGCCTGATCACGATCTCAGGAACATTGAATACCTCTTCGCCCGAAACTGCCTGCTGAAACATCACCGTATTCATTAAGGCAAAACGACCATACCTGAATTCCCGCTCAGCCTTAACTTTCAAATAATCCACGCGTTCATCAAATTGTTGTGGCGTAGGTGTGCTGTCGTTTGCTTTGACGGCGAAATAGGTATAATCATCAATACCCGTATAACTCACCGTCGCATCCAGTAACTTTTTGGACTTCATCTCGAATTTTAATTCCTGGGTCTTTACATTTTCAAACGAGTTTTGCCAGTTGTAATTCACATAGTCGCTTTGGTACAATAAAAAGTTGAAATTGGGAGCTACAGAATGTATAGTGGCCGAAGCCCTTACTTTATTCTCCTCATTAAATGAAAAAGAAGCTGCTGCATTCAGGTAGTTTCCATCGAAATCGCCGGCTATATTTATCTTTCCATTACCGGAAAGTTCAAAACCTCGATATTGCTTTTTATAGCTGGCCCCAAACTGTACAATATTTCCTTTCAACCTGTTAGTTATTCTACCCTCTGCAAGCTCAAGCACCGTATTATACCCGTAATTGTAATCGGTATAACCGATAAAAGCCCCTATTTCTCCTAATATAGAATTCTCCAGCCTGGCATAACCCTCTACATTAAAATCTTCGAGTTTGGTCTTTTTAAGAAGATCGGAGGATTCATATGATTCGCCAAAACCTGAAAACGGGGCATTCTGGCGATACTCAAAGAACTTATCCTCATAGCTTATCCGGTTACCTATATTCAGCACATTATAAGAAGTGGAATCTCTCTGACTAATGATCTCATATTCGTGGTCTGCATAAAACCTTAACCCCTCTAGTTTATTTTCTGCATTTTCAAAATTAACATCTAACCGGCCCCGGTCTTCAAACTCAGGGTCTGCCGCTTCAAACAACGCTATCGAATTTGCATTCAGGCCACCATTTTCCTGGTTCAGGATATCCTGAGCTGCAACATGAGCCCTAACCTTATATCGTTTGTTCTTTGTATGATAGTTGGTTGTAAACCGGAAATTCCCCGTACTAGTGAGCATTTGCTGATAGTTTCCCAGGGAACGAACTCCTTTATAGGCGATTGAAAAATTAAACTGCTCACTGGTGTTCACAGTGAGAAATGCATCCAATTGCTGCCCCTGCTCGAAAGCAGTTCTGAAATAAAGCTCAGTAAGCGGCGTTGGCACCCTAAAATATTGCATATCCTCAATCTCCATATAGTTGAAATGATGGGATTGTGCTACAAATAAGGGTTTGAGATTACTTTTGTCGAAAGAGTAGCCCAGGGAGTTATAAGTCTGACCCACATTTACAAAAGGCATTAATTCGAAATCATCGCGCCTTAAATAGTTGAATTTGTAATCCTTGGCGATCGTTAGCGAAGTATCAACGACTGTAGTATCACGATCGGCAGAGACGATCTGGTACAATTCGATGGGTGCTTTTGTTTTTGGAACATTACCGGAAGAACCTCTGGAATAATTTTGTGAAAACACTACCGCTGTAGTACAGAAAAAAAAGAAGAACAATAGTGTTTTATTCATGAAAACGAATCTTATCACACAAAGGTATATTTTTAAACGAAAATAGTTACTTTTAATTTCAGTGTTAGACCTCAAAATCCATTCTCAATTATTGGAATGCGGAACAGATGAAGCGGGACGTGGTTGTCTGGCCGGTCCGGTGACAGCTGCTGCTGTGATTCTTCCCGATAATTTCACTCATCCCTGGCTTACTGATTCTAAAAAACTTTCAGAAAAGAAAAGGTTAGAACTGCGCCCGATTATTGAAGCACAGGCACTCGCCTGCGCCGTAACCCATGTAATGATGGACGAAATAGACAAGGTGAACATTTTAAACGCTTCTATAATGGCAATGCACCGTTCAATAGAAAAACTCAAACTTTTGCCGGAGTTCATTGCAGTTGATGGAAACAGATTTAAACCATTCGGGAAGATTCCTTACCAATGCGTTGTAAAAGGCGACGGAAAGTATCTTCACATCGCGGCAGCTTCCATTCTGGCCAAAACGTATCGTGATGATTACCTTTCAGAATTACATGATGAATTCCCAGCCTACAACTGGCGAAAGAACAAGGGATATCCTACCCGGGAACACCGCGAGGCCATTAAGAAATTCGGGCCTACACCTTATCATCGAAAAAGCTTCAGGCTTCTGCCGGAGCAGCTGAGACTGGAGATTTAGATTGTTGAAAAGACGTCAATAAAGATTTAAAGAGTCATTCTTTAAAACAGTGATTCCTGCCTATTTTTGTTCTGTGCGAACATTAAAAAAAATAGGGCTGACAATCGTATTTCTTAGTTTTGTCATCGGTTGCGACTCGACAACCGATTCGAAGTACGAACTTGAAGATTTCATTCCAGGAGATCCGTCTATAGTTGTTTCCATTGCTAACATAGAAATTCTTCAAAATGACCTGGACCAGAACGAAGTTTTCAAAAATATTGAGAAAAATGAACTGCATCGACTTCTTTCCGGCGAACATGCCATTGTGAAACTCATAAAGCCTAAATCAAAGTCCTTAATAGGCCTTTATAAAAAAGATAGTGCAAACTATGATTTCACACTGGTGACTAAACAAGATAGCACCCTATTTTCCCCGGATTCGATTGGTGATGTTATATCAGAAACACTCTCATACGGCGAAGTATCATTAAACCGGGTTCAGATAGAGAACGAAACTGCATTTACGATGGTACGTGACAGCTTTTTTCTAATTTCCTCCTCACAACAGTTACTTCAGGAAACTCTCTCGGAAGCCGATACAGAACAGAGTAATTTGAGTAAAGTCATTGATTTAGGGGATGAAGCCGAACTTTTAATAATCCGGAACAAAGAAAAGATCCGGTTATCCGATTCATTAACCGAAGCATTAGCCGATCAGCTGGCATTGAATATCTCCATTGCCGCCGATGGTATCAGGGCTTCGGGTGTCGCACTAAATAATGACACGCTACCTCAGCTTATAGATGTTTTCAAAGGACAGAATCCCCAGACAAACGCTATCGCTGCGGCACACCCGGTTGATGCAGAGACTTCTTTGACCTTCACCTTCAACAATCCCGATAGCCTGTTCAATAATCTTAAAACCTTTCGTGCTGATTTTTCCGATCTGGCGACTCATCCCATTTTTGAAACCATCACCGAGGTGTGTGATCTTCAATTTAAAAATGACAGGGCAATAATTATGCACAGTATCGATGCTGCGTTGACCAATGAAGCACTAATTCCGTACTTATCGGAGAATTCATCATTTCGAGATGTAGATGTATACGATTTTTCGAATCCTGAAATATTTATTAATCAATTTGCACCTCTCGTAAACAAAACACGTCCCATACTTGCTTTTCGTTTGGAACAGTTTTTTGTCTTTACGGAATCCATGCTTACCGCGGAAAAGATCATTACCGGATTTAAAAGCAATAATGTGCTTATGAATTCGACATTTTTTAAAAACGCTTCCAGGGATCTTGCCACTGCCTCCTCTATGCTGCTCATGCAATTCAACGATGAGGTATCACGCGGAATAGCCAATGCGATCTATGGTGATATGGATATGATCCGCAGATCTGAAAGCCTTAAGGATTATCGTTTATCTGCACTGCAGTTCAGTTATGACCGTAATTTTGCGCATGTAAACTACGTCTGCACTGAAACCGTAGCATCGAAACAAATTACGGGTAGTGTTACACAAGTCTCCAGTAACAGTCTGGACACGGATGTTTTGATCGATCCACAATTCTTCAGCAACCATCGAACAGGTGGAAAGGATATTGTGGTTCAGGATATGGCCAATAAACTGCATTTGTTATCCTCCAATGGCAAACTATTATGGTCTAAAAATCTACAGGATCCTGTCCTGGGAAAAATACATGAAGTCGATATACTGCGAAATGGTAAAAAACAATTGGCGTTCACAACAAAAAACAAGCTTCATGTCATAGACAGGAACGGCAATACAGTAAAACCCTTCCCTATAAATTTCAAGGACGAGATCACACAGCCATTGTCGGTCTTTGATTATGACAATAACCGTAAATACCGCTTTGCAATTGTACAGGATGAGGATGTGCTGCTTTATGACAGCAAAGGAAAAATCGTGACCGGATTCAAATTTAAAGGTGCCGGTTCGAAAATCGTATTACCAGTGCAACACATGCGTATGGGCAATAAGGATTATATACTTGTTGCTGAAGAAAAAGGCAGGTTACATGTGCTAAGCCGGGTAGGAAAATCGAGAATATCGATCGATAAACGCTTCAAATTCTCTGATATTCCTATTGCGGAAGAAGGTTCAAATTTTGTGGTGATCACTTCCAACAAGACCAAAGAGAGTATTTCCCAAAGAGGTAAAGTAAGCTCCCAAAAACTAAATGTTTCCGATAGTTACTCCTTTAATATCGACTTTAAGACTAAAGTTACCCTCGATGACAATCTGCTTCGAATTAATGGAATACTCGTTGAATTACCTTTCGGGATTTATACGCAACCCGCACTTTACAGAGCCAATAGGCAAACTTATATTACCCTAACCGAGACGCAGGAAAATAAAGTCTATGTGTACAATACCTCCGGTGAACTTATCTCCGGCTTCCCTATATACGGTACTTCCACTGCAGAAATCGCAGGACGGAACCGCACCAAGTCCATGCGATTATTGGTAAAAGGCGAGAACAATGAGGTGATTCTTTATGAGGTTCAGTAGTCCTTCGATCGAGCACCTGCCATCATTTAGCGAATATTCTGATTTCCATATTATTGCTTATATTTAAATATCAAGCACCTCCCTTTATGCACAGAGTTTATATAGTTCTGAGTTTGTTCATTACCAGTTTCCTCTATGCTCAGGATGACGGGGTGTTCACTAATAATATTTCCGAAGAAGATTCTGTGACCATCGCTAACTGGCGAATTAAAATGGCCCAGAATATAAATCCAAATCCGGATAGCGCGTTCTTCTATTCACGAAAGATAAAGAGATTAACTGTTGAGCGAAAGTATGGCCCGGGTATCATAGATGCCGATTACCTCATCGGCCAATGCTTTAAGAGAATGCAACAGAACGACTCTGCTATCGTCTATTTTAAAGGTGCTCTCGAAATGGCGGAAAAAATAGACTATCCTATAGGAGCAGCTCGTGCTTATAACAGCCTCTGCCGCACCTATTATCTTATGGGAAAAATGGAAGAATCCATTGAGGCATGTGAGAAGGCTATTGCCACAACACTCACCTATGACGACCCGAACAATATGATCTTTGCAGATTCTCATACCGCTCTTGCCACAGCATATGCGAGGCAGAATAAACTGGACGAGGCCATTAAAAAGTTGCTGGTAGTTGATTCAGTCCATAAGTTGGAAGCGTTGCGGCCTGATGTTATTGCTGCGGCCTATCAAAACCTTGGAAACATTTATCTGGATCTGGAAGATTACAATGCTTCAGAGAAGTACTATCTGCGCGCCAATCGAGAATTCGAAAAATTGGGAGGAAATGCCACCTATTATCTAAACACTACACACATCAATTTAGGCCAGGTCTATCTCAACAAGAACAACCTGAATAAAGCAGACAGCCTGCTTTCCCTGAGTTATGAATTTTTCTCGGCCATAAAAGACGAACGCACTGTTGGCGAGATAAGCACCTATCTCGGGCAGTTAAAAATGAAACAAAATAAGTCCGCTGAGGCAGAAACATTCTTCAATGAAGGCTTCGACATCCATAAGCGAAATAACCGAACTTATGAAGCCTCTCTAAACGCCCTGGAACTAGCGAAATTAGCCTTGCGGCAACAGCAAACATCGCGTGCCATATCCTACTTAAAGGAAGCCGAAGATCTTAATCGATCTTCTAAGAACAGCCAGGTAGCTCTGGAAACTTATAACTTGTTGTCACGGTCTTATGCACAGAACAACAATTATCGTAGGGCTTTCAATTATAAAGAAATGGCTGCTGCCTTAAAGGATTCTTTGCAGGGTATCCAGAGCTCGGAAAAGATCAAAGAGATCGAGGCTATCTATCAAACAGAAAGTCGGGACAGGGAAATTGCCTTACTTACTTCCCAGAAGCAACTGGTTGAAGCCCAGAAGAAGAACCAGCGAAATGTACTGTTAGGAGGATTGGGACTTATGACCCTTGCCGGACTGTTCTTTTTCTTTCAATACCGAAACCGGATAAGGACCAACAGCAAGCTTAAAGAGCTCGACAAAGCAAAATCCACATTCTTTGCGAATATCTCACACGAATTTCGTACGCCTTTAACTTTGATTAAAGGGCCTGTGGAGGACCAATTGGATTCTGAAGCGCTAACGAAAAACGATCGTAAGAACCTCTTAATAGCCAGGGCAAATACACAACGCCTGGAGTCGTTGGTGGAACAATTACTGGCTTTATCGAAACTGGAAAGCGGCAATCTTATGCTCAAAGTACAACCAGGTAATTTATCAGGTTTTATCGCGGCACAGGCAGAGGCATTTTCTTTTAGCAGTAAAGAAAAGAACATAAATCTCGAAATATCATTGGATTCAAAAAATGAGGAAACCGAATGGTTCGATCGGGATGCCATGGAGAAGATACTGTTTAATTTACTGGGCAATGCCATTAAGTATACAAATGAAGGAGGCAGGATACGGGTTTCAGGTGCGAGGGAGCAAGAACATTACATGTTTCATGTTGAAAATACCGGTAATTTCTTATCAGAAGGACAGCAAGCAAGAATCTTTGAACGATTTTACCAGTCGGATAGTGAGAATCCCGGCACAGGTATAGGCCTTGCCCTGACAAAAGAATTGGTTGATCTGCATAAAGGAACTATTTCGGTGGAAAGTGCTGAAGGAGATCTCACACGTTTTAGTGTCCGGATCCCAATTAATAGGTCAGTTTATAGCGAAGCTGAAATACTTTCCGAAGAACTTCAGAAAAGTGAGACCACGGTAGAAACCGTTTCAGAAGCGATCGCGGAGCAGCAGTTCACTACTCCAGAGGATGCTCCTATTTTACTGGTGGCGGATGATAACGCTGAGATACGTCACTATGTGTCTTCCATTTTTGAATCTACTTATCAGATCAAGACGGCCAGGAATGGTAAAGAGGCATTAGAACTGGCGTTGGAAGAGATCCCGGATATTGTTATTAGTGATATTATGATGCCTGAACTGGATGGACTTGGATTTACCGAAAAACTAAAGGAAAACGAATTCACTTCTCACATTCCTATCATTTTACTAACTGCGAAATCCGACGACAAGGACAAACTTGATGGGGTACACAGCGGGGCAGATACGTATATAACTAAACCTTTCAATGCCCAGTTACTAAAGGCCACTGTGTCTAATTTGATCGAAAATCGGCGTAAGTTACAATCCAGGTTTGCTCAGGAAGTTTTGTTACGCCCCAAAGATATTGCCATATCATCGGCGGATGAACAATTCTTAGAGCGGTTGCAAAAAGTTATGGACGAATATCTTACCAATCCTGATTTCAGTGTTGAGCAATTCAGCAAAGAAATGGGAGTTAGCAGAATGCAACTTCATAGAAAACTAAAAGCGATCACCGGCCAGGCCACAAGTGAATTTTTAAGATCCCAGCGTCTCAAATTAGCGCTTAACCTTCTTAAAGAGAAAAAAGCGACCATATCGGAAATAGGGTATACCGTTGGATTTAATGATCCCTCCTATTTCACAAAATGTTTTAAGCAGGAATTTGGCACTTCACCTTCCGACTATTTTTCTTCCTGATTACAGCTTGAGTAGGCTGTATTACCCTAAAAACCAGATATAAATAACGTTTGTTACATATGTTATAGCAATGGTTACAATGTTCCTAGTAGCATGGTACTTCTGCGTTTACTTTTGGACTATTAAATAGATTCCCCAACTATGAGTAAAGAGCGTAAAGTCTATGAAGGGAATGTTGAGCTGGAACCATTTACCCAAATCTACCTGAATATAAATCATTTGGCAGAAGGCATATACACCCTGAAGATAACGCACAAGAACAAGGTTATAAAACAAACAACATTTAAGAAATGAAAAAAATTGGGATCTTATTAATTTTTATAGGTAGTCTGCTTCCGGGCCTCAAGGCCCAGGTAGGAATAGGTACAACAAGTCCCGAGCCTTCGTCTATTCTCGATGTTGCTTCAACAGATAAGGGATTGCTCGTTCCGCGAGTCAGCCTTGGTGACGTATCCGATACTATGCTGGATGGCACTAATACAGCCGCCACTGGCTTATTGATATGGAATATCAACGCAGCTGTAACTGGTGGAGACGGGATAGGTTATTACTCCTTTAATGGGACAAGTTGGGAAAAAATATCAACTGGCACGGGCAATGATGCCGTAGTACTCAAGGTGACCAGTAGTACAGTCTCGAGTAGTCTTGCACAAGGAACCAATATGATCCTTTTCCTAAATTCAATTTCAAACAATATTGGCGGGGGTTCTTACGATACGACCACCGGAACCTATACCGTGCCAACAGACGGTATCTACGAGATAAGGACCTCTTTCAACGTTTCACTACCCGCGCCTAATTATGAGATGCTCCTAAGCAACAGGCTCTTCCTGAACGGAGTATACCATACCACCACACTCGAACAGCGTGGCAGTTTGGTAAATACCAGCTATGGGATTACATATTCAACCACTTTTACTGAAGAGTTTTCGGCCGGCGATCTGGTACAAATGAGATCTACAAATTTTTCAACAGTCACTATATACGGTGGCGCAAATACAGGTGGAAGAAGCACCTGGCTTACTATTAAAAAAATTGACTAAAAAATTATCAATTATTGAATAACATAAAACCTTTATCATGAAAACAGTAAAGTATATCCTAATTCTATTCTTCCTGCTGCTAGGAACGCAGGCAGATGCCCAGATCTTTAAAAAGCTGAGTAAAAGAGCTGAACGTGCAGCTGAAAGAACCGTAGAGCGACGCGTTGAACGAGAAACGAGAAAATCGACAGACAGGGCCCTTGACAGTGTGATAGACGCCCCTAAAAAAGATAGGAAAAGGGACAAACGGAAATCTAAAAAGGACGAAGAGGCTATTATTGATAGTACCAATGACAGTATCCCTGCTCCTAACTTAAATACGAAATCATGAGAAATTTAAAAGTATTACTATTTATAGTGTTGTTTGGGGCATTCTCCAGTACTTCAATCGCTCAACCTTATACCCTTGATGAAAAGATTACGCCTCACAGATTAGAGCTTAAGGAAGACAAAAAAGTGAAAGGTGCTACTGCTGTTGCAACAAATGCGACGATAAAAGATGAAGCCCAATACTTCTATGTGGCCGGATGTAATATGTTCCAGTTTATAGATGTCTATATTTTTAGCAATTTCGGCAGTCCGAATTTTAAGGCCGACCTGGTTCGCAACACCTGGGGAGATGTTGAGACCAGTGCAAGTACAGGAAGTTCAAAAAATGGCATTATTAACTTTAAGCTACGTGCTGAGGGTGACTTTGGATTTAAAGTATACCCGGGAGGCGAGTTGATAAACTATACCATAGTTGTTTATGCGAGCCCTGTAATCCAGGAATATATGGGATCGGCCTTTAAGAAAGCTTCCAATAGTGACGTAAAAGGTGCAGAAGATGGCTCCGCTGGTTCGGGTGGATCCTCATCGGGATCTTCAAATATGGTACTGTATATCGTTTTAGGAATTGCCTTGCTGGTTATTGGTTTCATGGCAGCTAAATTAATGTCGAAAAACAAAGCTTCGATAATTCTGCTGGTTCTGGGCCTTTCCTTTCCGTCTAATATATGTGCCCAGGGAGCTGCCGAACAAAATCTTGAGATAGAGATTGAGGAAGTTGATCTGGATGACATAAGAACCAGGCAGTATGAGGAACGACTACGCGAACTGGGTGGTGAGATCTTTGACGGGGCAGGAGATGCCATCGATGAAGGACTCGACCGGTTGGGTGAAGTTGGCGATATTATTGAAGATGATGATAGGTATCGCATGGTACGCGACCTTTACGATTCTTATGTTGGGCTGGGTGATTGCATCAATTCTGTTCCGCCTCCCGGCATGCCAAGAATTCCCAGTTTCTGTGAGACAGAGGAATGTGGAACTTGTTTCACAACGGCACGTGATGCCTTTAACCAGAACCGCTACACTTTCGAACGCTTAAAAACCATTTACAGTTGTACCAAAACCTTTACCGATGCTGCATTATCCTTCGGTGATAATGTCTCAGGAATTCACGGCGTATCCGGACTGGCGTGGCAATCGGAAAGGCGTAAGATCGAAAAATCGATAAAGAATCTCCAGAAAACGTACGACAACAAGTACCGTGAATTGCTTCAGGCTCAAAAAAATGCGCTCATGCAACTAAACGACTGTGAAGCACAGCATGGTATACCTGACTGGTATGACCGTTTCGGATATATGTATTATGAATTTACAGCTTTGAATTACAAGAGACCCGACTAAGATGAAAAACTTGATTTATATAATGGTCTTTATACTTTGCCTGGCTGCTTGTAAGAATAGTACAGAAGAGCAGGAAACTGCCGAGGCCAAAGTAAATGAGACTATACTTGATATAGAACCGGAAATTGAGATACCCGAAGAAGTTTTAGAAGAAGAAACTGAAGGATCGGAAGAAACCGAGGCTGTTCCAAAATCTATTTTTGATATTGATATGAGCATGGTTTACATAAAAAAAGAGGACCTTGATGAATCTGAAATGTCAAAACTGCATGAGATCCTCGATAATAATCCGGAGTTGACTGAAACAAATTTGATAACTGATATAGACACGGAATATGGATTGAATCTCCAATCCTTGAAATCACATTTATCGAAATCAGATGAAACTTTTAAAGCTGTAAGAGATATTCTGGAACTTAATGTTGCACCAGCCTCCATCTCTATGGGATATGAAATAGACGGTCGTGAACGTATACGTGAATTTACTGGAAGCCCAACAGGTGGATTTATGGAAGATATGACCGAATATTATATGTTTAAAGGTAGAAGTGCCGGGAAGAATGCACTACGAAGACTCGGGGTTGCGTCAGATGACAACGTGGTTCCTATTCTTTTGGAATATTTTGAAGTTTCGAGCGATGAATTAGACCTTCTGAAATCATTTCCAGGAACGGAGAGACATTCAAATTCATTAGCTGCCAAGGCTGCAATTAATTTCGAATTGTCGTCCCGTGTCACGGACCATCTTAAAAGCAGTAAATGTTCCGAAGGATTTAAATATGCTATCAAATTCTTTGAAAAGCGGCAGATCAAAGAATCCAAACGATTTATGCTAAATGCAAAGAAGGCGAAGGATGCATTTTATAAGCTGAATCCCGGTTGGTATGGAGAAGATGATGATATTGGCATTACCTACATAGATTCCAGGAAGAAATATATCTATTTGCCTTTCGGCGCCCTTTCGTTTGCCGATATGGTCATTTCACATGACACGGGGACCGAAGGCTCTAATTCTGAAGGTGTTTTGGGCGAGCCGGATATGGCTTTGGAGAATTTTCGTTTGAAAGATCCGCGAATCGGAAACCTCGGTATAAATGGCGTGCTAACCCTTGAATTTACTAACAATGCCCTTACCGATGTTAATGGTCCCGATCTGTATATTTTTGAAATGGGTAAGATCGAACCCACCAGGTTAGAAATCTCTAAGGATGGTGAAGACTGGCTCGACATAGGCAAGATAGAAGGAGGTACTGCCATGGTGGACATTGCGGAATTTGTAAAACCAGGCGAGACCTTTAATTATATTCGTCTTACCGATTTAGACACATGGAGTACAGTACCTGGAGCCGATGTGGATGCAGTTGCTGCCATTGGAGGTGCCTTACGCCTGAACATTGATAGTGCGGTTTTATTCGACACTGCTGAATATCAGTTAAAGGAATCTGCTACATCTGAACTCGAAAAACTACTCGAAGCTGTGAAAGAAATACCGGAAGGAACGATCATTGTAGAAGGACACACGGATAATGTCGGGTCTCCTCAGAGTAATCTGAAACTTTCTGAAAACAGAGCTAAAGAAGTATCGGCTTATCTTAAATCAAATCTTCCCGAAGATTATAAATACGCGATCAAAGGGTATGGAGAAACCAGGCCGGTAGTTCCTAATGACAGTGATGAAAACCGTCAAAAGAATCGCCGCGTGGAGATCCTGGTCGTTCCCGGAAATGAAAAAAAGTAGATTACAAATAACAATTAAACAATAAATCATGAAAAAAACACTGATTACATTCGTAGCGATCTGCCTGGGTGGGTTCTATACCAACGCTCAATCTGATTGCAGCAAATTCTATCCATTTTCGGAAGGAGCAAAATCTCAACTAACCATGTATAATGCCAAGGGTAAATCCCAGGGAATGGTTGAATACCATGTCTCGGGTATTGAATCCAAAGATGGTGGGACAGCTGCAACCATGACGATGAATCTAATCGATAAGAAAGGAAATGAACTAAAAGGATCGAATTATGAATTATTGTGCAAAGACGGAATAGTATCCATGGATTTTAAATCTTTAATGAGACCAGGGATGCTGGATGCCTATGGCGAAATAGATCATGAAATAACAGGAACGAACCTGGATTTTCCTAACAAGCTGTCTGTTGGGCAGGACCTTCCAGATGCCGAGATTTTAATTAAGCTTAGCATGTCCGGGATGAACATGAATATGAGTACACTGATCACAGATAGAAAAGTGCTGGATAAAGAAAGTGTCACGACACCTGCTGGTACTTTCGAATGTTATGTGATTAGCCAAAACACCCAAATCAAATCCATGGCCAGCAATATGAAGAGATCCTCCAAACAATGGATCGCTGAAGGAGTTGGGGTTGTAAAATCGGAAGATTATAATAAGAAAGGTAAATTAGACACATACAGTATACTTACTTCTTTCACAAAATAAATGTTCAGACAACCGCGGCGAGAGTCGCGGTTTTTTTATACCGTTTCTTTTTGAACAATTACGGCTTCAAACAACTCTGAGAAGTGCTTTAGAAGTTTCTCTTTAACCTCTGTTATAGAAATTTCCGATTTACCCAACTCCACATTAAGTGAAGTCACTGCTTTATCTTTTATACCACAAGGGATCATATGATCGAAGTAACCCAAATCTGAATTTACATTAAATGCAAATCCGTGCATGGTTACCCATCGGCTCGCCCGCACTCCCATGGCACATATTTTTCTGGCAAAGGGAGTGTCAACATCCAGCCAAACCCCGGTTTCACCTTTTGATCGTTCAGCTTTTATATGGTACTCGGCTAAAGTTCGAATAATGATCTCTTCCAGAAATCGAAGATACTTGTGAATGTCGGTAAAGAAGTTTTCCAGGTCGAGAATGGGGTAGCCAACGATCTGACCCGGACCGTGATACGTGATATCACCACCGCGATTGATCTTGTAAAAGGTCGCTCCGATTTCTGCAAGTTTGTCCTCTGGCATCAGGAGATTATCATAATCCCCGCTTTTACCAAGAGTATACACATGAGGGTGCTCAACAAAAAGGAAATAATTTGGGGTTGCCAGTCCGGCATCCTCTCTCCTGTTCTTGATCTTTATATCTAAGATCTCTTTAAAAAGAGTCTCCTGGTAATCCCAGGTCTCTTTGTAGTCCCAGCGGCCAAGATCCTTTATAACAACTTTCTTATTCACTATTAATTTTCTAATTCGATCTCCAGATCAAGTACATCAGGATTCTTGAAATAATCCAAAAAACTACGTTCAATTTCTATTGTTTTGCCATCCAGGGAATAGGTAGCATCTTCCACAGAGGAATTTTTAATTTTTTTCGGAAATGTATATTTCAACCTGTACATCATCGAATTCATAAAAGATTCGGCTTGTTTCATACTATCCATCTGAACTTTATGCCGCTCTTCATCCTTTATGAATGCATCCCTCTTAAATACTCCTCTTTTGAATGAATAAGAAACGCCTAGTATTTCCGGTTCCGGGCCATCATCACTATCGTCTGCAGACGATTCGTTGCCTGGAAGCAATCCTTCTGTCTGTTCAAATCCTTTCATAAGATCATTTGCTTCGGAAATATCCTTGAAATCGGTAAATATATCCATTACCAATTTGTTTTCTTCGGGGTCTGAAACCATATGAATATTATAATTCTCCATTGCCTTCAGCCGTTTTTGTTCCGCTTTCGAGAGCTTGGCAATACTGTCCTTCTTCTCTTCAAAAACATCTTTAAATGAAATTATTGTGTCTTGCCTTGTAAAAGTAGAATCCTGAGACATCTCCCCTCCGAAGGCCATCATTTCACTTAGGTCCATACTCAACGACATCCGCCCGGTTCCATCTTCATTCATGACCATGGTTTCGGTAAACTGGCAACTCAACAGGGTAGTGGATGCAATAATAAAGAAGAATAATTTTTTCATGATTCGGTGTATTACTGGTGTTGGTTAGAGGTACAAAGATACCGAAAGATAAGGGTACAACAAAAAGGAGAAATTTTACCGATTCCATCCAGGGGCGACCTAATAAATACTATTTATTTTTGAGATCACCAATACTGGAATTTATTAGTTTACCGTTCCGGATTGTTTAGAATGATCAGAGCGGCGATCACACCCGGGATCCATCCGCAAATAGTAAGGATTAAGACAATTAGTACCGATCCACAGCCTTTATCGATCACGGCAAGGGGCGGAAATAAAATAGAAAGAAGGACTCTCCAAAAACTCATATACACGAAATTACAATTAATTACTATTCATTAGAAGTCCTTTTAAGACATTTGTTACAATGTTGAATAACTCAATATCGCTCCCTATATTTACCAAAATTTAATTTATGCGATCTTATCTTATACTTTTTAGTATCCTAATCCTGACAGCCTGCAAAGACAACCAACCTCAAAATACGGAAGAAGAACCCGCCACAGTGGAGGTTATCGATGACAAATTGCTCGGCAAAATTAGTAAAGATGACCTTATGGAGCCCGTTTTTGCGGAATGGTTTCAGCCGGCTTATGAATCGTATGAGGTAAATACTGAATTTGTAAATTCCTATAAAGCGGACCTGAAAACGTATGAGATCGAAGTATTTATGGGAACCTGGTGTGAAGACAGCCAGCGGGAAGTACCCACTCTATTCAAGATCCTTGAAGCAGCCGATTTTCCTATGGAACAATTCAGGATGGTTGCTATAGACGACGAGATCGATAATTACAAACGCAGCCCCGATGGTGATGAGGAAGGTAAGAATATTCATCATGTACCCACTATTATACTAAAAAGAGACGGCGAGGAGATAAATCGGATAATAGAATACCCGGTACGAACTATCGAAGAGGATCTTCAATTAATCATGGAAGGAAACTACACTCCTTATTATTATGCAGCGGATATGGTTCATGGAAAATTAAATGAGATGGGATTGGAATCATTTAAAGAAAACATGGAAGCTCTGGCTGCGGAATTCAATGGTAAAACGAGAGATGTGTATGAGCTTAATACCTACGCTAAAACGATCTTCCGCCAGGGTAAAAAAGAAGAGGGGATACAGGTAGCCACATTGAATACAATGATCTATCCGGAAAACCCGAATGCCTATGCCGGACTCGGTTCAAGGTACACTGATATGGACAGGAATCAGGAGGCCTTGGAAATGTTCGAAAAAGCTGTAGAATTAGCTCCGGACGATAGTGAGTTCAAGGCACTCCTGGAGGAAGTTCAGGCTAAACTATAAATAGTAAATGAAGGGGATCAGGATAGCCATACTAATATTTTTAGGATCGATGACGCAAGTCGTCCCAGCCCAATATGAGTTCATTGGGTAATTTATGGGGGCCTGGTGCGGGGATAGCAAACGAGAGGTCCCTCGCTTCTGCAAGGTGTTTGAGGCTGCTGAATTTCCAATGGAATGACTTACCGCTGTAGCGGTAGACCGCGAACAAGCCACCTGCAAGCAGAGTCCGGGAGGAGAACATGAGGGAAAAAACATCCATCGTGTACCTACTTATATTTTCTACAGAAATGGTATGGAAGTTAAACGAATTACGGAGGAGCCCTTAAGCAGCCTGGAAGCAGACATTTTGGATATTTTGAAGGGAAACTACAAGCCTAATTATTATGGTGTTTCCAGTGTTGACGAGCTTCTGAAGGAGGCAGGCTTAGAGAAATTCGACAAGAAATCACGCAAATTAATTTCCGAATTGAAAGGGACTATTAAGAACCGCTACGAACTAAATACGTATGCCAAAGTACTTTTCTATTCAGACAGGAAAAAACAGGGACTGGCTGTGTTCGAATTGAACACCTTGCTGTTCCCTGATGAAGTGGGCACCTATTTGAGCCTGGCCAATTCATTAGGTGTCCTGCGATATCATTCGGAAGCCATAATCCAATACGAAAAAGCCCTTGAGATTGATCCGGAAAATGAGGAAGCTTTGAGATCTCGTGACTATATTAAATCTAAAATTTCCAACTAGCCAGGGGTTTTTCTGAAAGTTATAACAGTTAGTTTTTTGAATTAGGTTAATTTTGTGCCGTCTGCGAAAAGCAGTAATTCAAAAGAAGTACAATTATGCAACTTTCAGAACTGGAGCTGATACGAAGGGAGAAGTTATCCCAATTAAGGAATTTAGGCATCGATCCATATCCTGCGGCCTTGTACCCCGTGGATACAACTTCAGAAAAAATAAAACAGGAATTTGAAGAAGGAAAGAAAGTGAATATTGCCGGCCGGCTTATGTCACGACGGATACAGGGGAAAGCTTCTTTTGCCGAGTTACAGGATGCTGACGGGAGGATACAGGTATACTTTAACAGAGATGAGATCTGCCCCGGAGAGGACAAGACACATTATAACGAGGTATATAAGAAGCTTCTGGACATCGGTGATTTTATTGGTGTTGAAGGAGAACTGTTTACAACTCAGGTGGGTGAAAAAACAGTGATGGTAAAAGATTTTACCATTCTTTCAAAAGCCTTGAAACCTCTTCCTCAACCCAGGGTTGATACCGAAGGGAATACACATGATGCTTTTACGGATGCAGAGCAACGCTATCGTCAACGCTATGTTGATCTGGTGGTAAATCCGCATGTAAAAGAGGTGTTCGTGAAACGCACAAAACTTTTCAACGCTATGCGGGAATTCTTTAACCAGCATGGCTATTTTGAGGTGGAAACCCCAATCCTGCAACCCATTCCGGGAGGAGCGGCGGCGCGACCTTTCGTGACGCATCACAACACACTTGACTTGCCGCTGTACTTACGGATCGCCAATGAATTATACCTGAAAAGATTGATAGTAGGTGGTTTTGACGGGGTGTATGAATTCTCCAAGAATTTCAGAAATGAAGGAATGGACCGTACCCACAATCCGGAGTTCACTGCCATGGAGATCTACGTGGCGTATAAGGACTACCATTGGATGATGGAATTCTGTGAACAATTACTAGAATTCTCGGCTCTACAGGTGAACGGCACAACAGAAGCGACATTCGGAGAGCATGTGATCGACTTCAAGGCCCCCTACCCTCGAGTCACTATGACGGATGCCATCAAGCAATTTACAGGTTTTGATATTACTGATAAAACCGAAGACGAGTTGCGGGCTGCAGCAATAGGAATGGGAGTTGAAGTGGACGATTCCATGGGTAAAGGCAAATTGATCGATGAGATCTTCGGAGAGAAATGCGAAGGTAACTTTATCCAGCCTACATTCATCATGGACTACCCAAAAGAAATGAGTCCCCTGTGTAAAGAACATCGAAGCGATCCGGAGTTAACGGAGCGATTCGAACTGATGATCTGTGGGAAGGAAGTGGCCAATGCATACAGTGAATTAAACGATCCTATCGATCAACGCGAGCGATTCGAGGATCAATTGAAACTGGCAGATCGTGGAGATGACGAAGCCATGTTTATTGATAACGACTTTATCAGGGCGCTGGAATACGGCATGCCTCCAACCAGCGGAATGGGTATTGGTATGGACCGGTTAGTAATGTTCTTAACCAATAATGCCTCCATACAGGAAGTGTTGTTCTTCCCGCAAATGAAACCGGAGAAACCGCAGGTAGCTCTCAATGATGAGGAAAAACATATACTGGAACTCTTAAGAAAAAAATCCCCTGTGTACCTGGTCGAGCTAAAAGCCGAAACCGGATTATCCAACAAAAAATGGGACAAGGCCATCAAGCACCTGACCAGGAATAATTTGGCGAAAGTTGAAAAGACGGATGACGGATTATTCGTTAAGGTAGTTTAATTGTTGATTTGTAGTTCTGAACTTGTTTCAGAATCTAATAATATAAGAAGGGTTTACTTAACGGTAAATCCTTTTTTTATGTTTTAAGCAGCAGATTGACAATAATTTATAGTCACGGACTGGTCTCATTACATACAGTTGACTAGTTGGCTTCGATTTCAAG
Source organism: Flavobacteriaceae bacterium (assembly GCA_013043685.1). Classification (GTDB taxonomy): domain Bacteria; phylum Bacteroidota; class Bacteroidia; order Flavobacteriales; family Flavobacteriaceae; genus Pukyongia. The sequence continues at coordinate 85,509 of JABDNT010000049.1, forward strand.
ATTTTACCGTTGAGGAAGTACACTTTTGCTAAATAGCGAACCAAGGTGGTCTTCCAGGAGGAAGCACCATGCCGCTTTACAGGGATAAATAAAGGAGCCTCAACCCCTGTTAAAGAGTCTGCCGAAAAAGCCAGGTCTAACAGTATTATTTAGATTAACTTCCTCTTTCCAATTTACTATAACGGAATAGACATGAAAATTATCGTCTCCACTTCTTTTTATCTGCAATGTATTATTATCTTTCTTCAATACATTTTCATCAATCGGAATACTCCAAATCGCACTTTTTTCAGATCCTGATTGCTGGGGGAATTCTGCAGTATTGGAAACATTTATATTATTGATTTCGATTCTGTGATGAATGTCTTGGACAGACCATAAGTGCAATAATAAATAACCTTTTCCTTTTGGCTTTCGTTCTATATTAAAATTAGCTAGCTTCGATTGATCGCCTACAAACGTCATTCCATTAAATGTAACTAAATCTCCCTGGTCATCTCCAAGATGTTCATTAAAAATAATGTTTTCAAAATTTGCTAATAGTGCCATTTTATATTTTTTTAGAAATTGGTATTTCACTAAGATAGTATTTTAAAGATAATTCTTAGGAGGACGCATCTTTCAACAAAAAACACAAAATAAGGTTTAATATTTCCGTATTATTTTGTGTAATGTTATTTCTTTATGGATGCCCTGCTGCTGTAATTATACAAGAAAAGGTTAAACCTATAAAAGTCAAAGTTGCTGATAGTGTAATAATACTATAAACCAATAAACTTAGTACTTAGGAGCCCGTTCGTTATACTTTTGTGCCAATTAGAACAGAAGAAAAAAGTAATCTAAATTCTTTGTTGATTGAGGCGGTTTAGTTACTACAGCTTATATTTTATAGACTGGTATTGTTTCATTCTGGTTTCGTTTTTTTACATTTATCAAAACCAATAAATACTTACTGTCATGAATAAATACCCACTATCAAATTATCATTTCCAGGTACTGTGGGGTGGTACACGTATTGGTTTCACCGAGGTAACAGGATTAACAATCGAGCATACCGCGATAGATTTCAGAGAAGGTATCACACTAGATGATGAGATTTCTAAAATGCCTGGGATACAAAAATATTCCAATGTTGTGTTAAAACGTGGTATTGTAAGTGGTGACAACGAATTCTACGAATGGGTAAATACAATAGACAATAATGAAGTTGAGAGAAGAAATGTGGTTATTTCCCTTCTTAATGAAGATCATGAACCGGTTATGGTCTGGAAGTTAGAGAAAGCATGGCCAGTAAAGCTCGTTGGGCCAACCTTGAGCTCCGAATCGAGCGAGGTATGTATGGAATCTCTCGAACTGGTTTATGAAAAAATCACTATTGAAACGCCATGATTTGACTATACGATTGAATTGCTCAGTCGAATCTTAATAATAAAAAATGGAACAAGGCCATCATGCATCTTACCAGGAATAACCTGGCTAAGGTGGAGAAGACGGATGATTAATTATTTGTACATGCTCTCTAAGTAAATAATTTTATGCGCCTGACATTTTATAGTTGTCTACTTATTTTCGTCCTTACTGTTATTCTGCTAGTTACGGGCTCATCTGCTCTGGGGTGGACTATCCTAGAAGATCCCTATATTCCCCTGGGAAATGTTCTTACCTGGCTCGCAGTGATTGCTCTGCCAACGAGTTTATACCTAGGTATTAAGCACTTCCGGTCCCCAATGACAAAACTGGATAAAATCTACAAAGCTATAGTGATAGTTTCGATTATGCTCGGTGTATTGTGGTATCCGGTAACCTGGTACCTTGCCGATAATTTTTCAGGAAGTTTTGGCGGGAATGGAGTGTTTCGCGGTAGTGCGAGAGCAGGCGAGTATTTCTGGTATTACACTTATGCGATTATAGGACTTCCATTATTGCTTCTTCTATCCTACTTTCTTTTCCGTTTGCATGGGAAATTCAGGAAATAATAGATTCTGAGTTCTTCGATAATGGCGTAATAAACACCTTCATGTTCAGCTGTGACAATTGACTTCGGTTTTCTGATATCAAAATATAAAAATGGGAGTATATTTTAGAAGGTTCGATGCGAATATCTCAAACTAAAACAAAAGGCCTTTTCTACATACCACTAATTAAAAATGCAAGCCCAATAATTTATAGAATGGATTGTTTGTACAAACTGTCTAAGAATTGTATTTTCACTCACCATAATTGAACATGGGGATCTCCCTTTGCTTATTTTGTATAATTGATTCCTAAAGCCAGGTTGCAATTCATAATGAATTTGAAGAGAATATTATTTAGATTCCTGATCATTAGCTTACCCTTACTGCTGGTAAGTTGTGAAGAAAGAGAAGAGCCCAATATCGTTTTTATTATTGCCGACGATATGTATCCCCATATGTTCAACAATATCTCAGACACTACAGCCGACGGCGAAAAACCGAATTTAACTCCCGCTTTGGATCGACTTGCGCAAGAAGGGGTTTGGCTGGACAATATGAAGGTTGTTTCTCCCCTTTGTACACCCAGCAGGTATAATGTATTAACAGGTAATTTTGCAAGCAGGGCCACAAACAGCGCTTCGGAAAATACAGCAAAGAGAAACGACGGTCAACGTGTAATTCAATGGAATAGTTTCATTGTTCCGGGAAATGAACGAACCATGGGAAATTATTTCCAGGCCTTGGGATATAAGACAGGTTTTGTTGGAAAAAATCATGTTATTGAGAGTCCCGCCCAGATCGGAGGAAATACCCAACCCGACCTTAACGCCAATATAAAGGATCCAAAAGTCAAAGAAGCTTTGAGGTACCGTTATGCGGAACTTCAAAAGGATATACAGGCATCTGGTTTTGATTATGCAGACGGACTTTATCATAACAATACAAACTGGTCTGGTGTTAAAGCTCTTAATTCCCATAACATGGATTGGATAGCAGAAAAGGGAATAGAATTCATAGATCAAAATAAGAACAAACCTTTCATGCTTTACTTTGCTGCTACCTTACCACATGGCCCCACAAATGCACGCCAATCCTGGGAAGCGGACAGAAGATTAACACCTTTGGGCAGGATAGAAAACGCGCCAAATGTACTACCCAGATATAAAGGAGAGCTTCCTGAGAAACATGATAGCATTCTAGCCAAATATCCCGGTATGGAAGCTACCATTAGAAGTTATGAATCGATAAATAAAAGACTGGCGGAAAAAGGACAGCATGGAAGGGATAAGGCAAATCTACTTTGGTTAGACGATGCGGTTGGCGCTCTATTTAATAAACTGGAAGAAGAAAATCTCCTGGATAATACTATAATTGTGTTCTTCAACGATCATGGTCAGGAATTAAAAGGGACGCTTTATGAAGGAGGTGTAAACTCTCAGGCCTATATCTGGAAAAAGGGTGGATTTGAAATCGGTAATGTGATGGAAACTCCGGTTAGCAATGTAGACTTTTTACCAACTTTATTAGATCTTGCAGGCTATAAACAAGATCTGAACAACTTTGATGGTTACAGTTTTAAACCTGCTTTGGAAGGGAAGGAATATACAGGCAGAACGTCCATGTATCATGAATTGGGATACGCCAGGGCCATAGTGAAAGATAATCTTAAGTACTACACGGTACGATATCCCGAATGGGCTATGAATCTAAGCTATGAAAAACGATTAGAAATGCTGAACAAACAAAATGCATTCAAAGAAAAATTCGGTCTTCCTTCCTTAACAGCAGATCCTATGGCGCCTTTCGGCCATCTTGTAATGATCCCGGGGGGCGAATTGGTTGAAAATCCGGCTTATATCTCAATGCCAAATTATACGGAACCGAACCAATTTTACGATCTTACGATCGATCCCGAAGAAAAGAATAACCTTTTTAATGACCCTCGGTATGCAGATAAGGTCATTGAGCTGAGGGAGGAACTGCGCAAAAAATTAGAGAAACTTCCCGGGAACTATCCGATTGATCAGGGGCTTACAAATAATACGTTTAAAAACTAGCACCTTTCACTTTGGTGTGGTTTGATGAAAAGCTGAAAATTGGCTGATAATGTGTTTATTTCAACAGCAAGAACATAATGCCACATGGAAGGAATGCAGAACGCTCAATCATAGTGATCAATACTAGATTAAAAGAGCAGGACTCATCTGGGTAATTCAGAAAAACATCATAGAGCTATTGCTATAAATAGAACTCAATAAATTAGATCTCGTGCTAACACGCCTTAAGAGTTTTCAAAGAATATCATTTCCCAAACTAAAAGCACTGGATGAGTACTGTGCTATTCGTTTTGTAAAACTTGTTAAAATATATTGTGACGACCCGAAGGCGGTCACTTCGCTTCCATTTAAGGAAAAGGTAGAGTATTCTTTTGAGCGGAAAGATGCAAGAGAAGAAGATATCTTTGTAATGAGTTTTTACGCCTGGTTGAAATCCAAGATGGAACTACGGCCCATTTACGAGATTACGCTTGAATTGGTTCGGATGGAATGATTTGTTAATCAATTATGCTATATTAGAAAATAAAAACACCGCCCGTGGTATACTTAACCTTTTTGGCATAAGGGGCCGGCATCTCTGCCGACGACCACGAGCGGTGTACTACCAACCTAAACATCAACTAGCGTGTAATTGAGTAACCAATATAGGAACGCTATCAACCAATTAAAAACACATCAGGTCGGCATTTATATATAGAAGGTCGTTATTTATAAATCCAGACTAAACCGTGCTTTTTATTACCGATCTACTCTCCAACCTTACTTAAAAAGTCAATATCGTTTTCCACGGTTAGCAATAATAAACTCGTCGCAGTGCAAAAAACCGGACTGGTAATACAGTGATGCCCGTTCCAACTTCCATCTTGATTTTGGATCTTAAGAATACGGCCGCTCATATCATCGTACCAGTCTTTCCATTCCTTATCTCGATTGACAAGCAACGACTCCCCTGTTTGAAGAAAACTTAAAAACTCTTCACCACCATTATTGCCGAAGCCGTTCAGCACATCTTCCCGCTGAGCTGTCTTTTTTGCAGACTGGTATACATTATACGAGGTAGCATAACCCATGGCCTCGCTTTCCGAATACCCGGCTTTTCTAAGGTTTTCAGCGGATACTGGAGCATTCTTATCCAGCTTTCCTTCTTTTTTCGCCTTATTAATAGCAGCTTCCGCTTTGCGTGCTTCTTTGGCACTACTTCGAACACTGCCGCTAACAGCATAAAGCATGATCCCGGCTCCGTCATCGGTTTTTACATTCCCGGTCTTTTCATCATAGTTGTCTTTCTGATAGTTTTTAGAGCGCTCTACCACTTCCTCATCAACATCTGCTCCCACGACCTGGGCGGCTTCCAGTGCACTTGTGGCAAGGCCGCTTTGGAGAACACCAGCCCATCCGGCGCCAGACTGTCGGCCGGTAGCATCTGTACCCGCTTCAATTTTACCAACACAGATATCAAGACATCTTTCAACACGTTTCTTATCTATTCCTTTTAAATTTCTATCCAGTAAATTAGATAATAGCTGAGCCGTAAGCACTGCATCTATATTCTCACCTAATTTCGTCTGGATCTGCGTTCCGCGGACGTCGGTGATAAAAGCAGACTTCTTAGGTGCACTTTCTACCGTTTCCAGTAGAAAATCGATAGCATCTTTTAGGTTTTTTGCATACTTCCCGCTCTTAATAGTGGTACCACTCCTCAAGAATGCCTGCGCCACCATGGCGGTTGTAGCCGGATCGGCTTTCACAGCATGCGGATCACGCACATGTTGTGCACTATGACTTCCGGCACCGTATCCTCCATTGGGTAATTGTGCTTCTGCCAGCCAGCTTAATCCATCGCGTACAGACAGCATTAAATTTTCATCGCTTTTGTACATGTTAAATTCTTCGGAAGATTGTTCTCCCATAACGGTCATAAACACGCAACCATCTGACGGATTAAGTAAACGCGCTGTTTCTGAATAAGTGTCATTGGATTCAGACACTGCAAAGAATGCCCCCAGGGCCAATATTGGCAAAAGCATCCATAAAATTTTTGTTTTCATATTAAATATTGTTTTGAATTCATTTCAAACCTATCAATACAACCAGCAATTGAAAAGAGACGATTAGTGAAGCGAGATTATCATTGAGGGAACTTCTGCTTGGATGTAGTTTTAACTCTAAAGTCATAGATTTTTTGGAACTTATTTTTTATTTTTAGCACCTAATTGTTAAGAAGATGAAAAATATTCGTGTTGCATTATTACTGGTTTTAGGTTTAACGATCTTAAGTTGCGGTAGTGATGATTCAAATCCCGGTGATTTCGATAATCAAAATCCTACAGCACCGCAAAATTTAACGGTATCCAATATTGCTATTAACTCTATAGAATTAACCTGGGATGCGTCTACAGATAATGTGGGTGTGACCGGATATAATATTTACCGGAATGGAAGCCTCGCAATATCAGACAACTCGGGTACCACCGCAGTTGTAACTAATCTTGATGAAGAGACCCTGTATAGTTTTTATGTTACTGCCGTAGATGCAGCTGGAAATGAATCGGTGGCCAGTAATACCACCTCAGGAACAACAGAAGGTACTCCGCTTGTTCTAACCTCCAGACTTTCGGAACTAGGATTTTTCCAGGGCCCCATGGAAGATCTAACACCTGCAGACGATGTGCAGTTATATGAGATCCGAACGACGCTATTCACAGACTATGCAGCAAAACAACGCTTGATAAAGATGCCGGTTGGACAAAGTATGAGATATATCAATACCGATTTACTTCCTTCATTTCCAAACAACACACTTATCGCTAAAACTTTTTACTATTATATCGATGAAAGAGATCCATCTCTTGGTAAACAGATCATCGAAACACGTGTATTCCTGAAACTGGAAAGTGGATGGATGGCTACAGATTATGTATGGAATGCCGGAATGACAGAAGCTTTTAGGGATGACGTGGGAGGAACGGTACCTATTAGCTATATAGATGAAAATGGGATTACTAACAATGTTGACTATATAATACCCAGCAATACTGATTGTTTTACCTGTCATAACAAATACAACAAAACTGTTCCAATTGGAATGAAGTTACGTAATATGAATTTCACACCAACCTATATTGGATATAACCAGTTGATATACTTTACCGACAATGGATTATTATTAGGTGTTTCCGATCCCACTACCATAAGTGCTCTTCCGGATTGGCTCAATGGTAATCTAACGCTTGAAGAACGCTCACGTGCCTATATGGACGTAAATTGTGCTCATTGTCACTCCCCGGGTGGAAGTGTCCCACCCACATATAATATAGATTTCACCTATGAGACGGATTTCAACGAGACCGGCATTTATCCAAACCGTGGAGAAATAGAAGCGCGTTTTGAAAGTACATCACCCATTTACAGAATGCCTCAGCTAGGTAGAACTGTGGTCCACCAGGAAGCCCTTGTCATGCTGCGGGACTATTTGGAATCCCTTTAAAAACCAACTTTCTAAAGCAGTTTGTATAAAGCTGCTTTTTTGGGTTAAACCTTTTTAATTAATAGTTGTCCAATAGCTGTATAATTTAATAATGACAACTATGAAAAACGCACTTATTATTTGCAGTCTGCTAATTTGCTTTACAGCTTTTGCACAACGTCCGGAAGGAAATAATGACAGACCTCCCCGGCCAAAAATGGAAAGACCGGATTACACTCCTGAACAAATTGCAGAACTTCAGACTAAAAAACTCACGTTGATGCTTGATCTTAACGAATCACAGCAATCGAAAATCAAGACTCTGGAACTGGAAGCAGCAAAGGCTCGTGAATTGAAGTGGTCTGAAAAGGAACCTAGTGAAAAACCTTCGGATGAAGAACGATTTAATATGCGTTCTGAGATGCTCGATAATAAGATCGCGCATAAAAATTCGATGAAATCCATACTTACGAAATCTCAATTCGAAAAATGGGAAGAGTCACTATTGGTAAAGGGTAAGGGGCGACATAAAAAAGGGCATCACGGCCGGAAAAGCGGAAAAACGCATTAAGTTTGAAATTTGGCTCAATTATTGGAATATTCATTGTAAAATAGTTACATTAGTAACCTTAAATTAAATTTGAAACAATGAAAAATCTATTATCCGTACTTGCAATTTCATGTATGATGCTATTTGGTATGGGCAACATTACGGCTCAGTCATTAACCCAGGATCAAGACAGACCTGAAGTAATTGCCAAAACAAAGGTTGCAGACCTTTCATCGAAACTTGATTTATCAGGTGATCAGCAAAGAGCGCTGTTTAGAGCTTATACGGCACATGAAAGCAACTACAGAAAGCACGTAAAAGGACAAGACATTGCTAGTCCTAAAGTGCAGGCAGATAAGAAAAAATTTGATGCCGTCTTAAAAGATGCGGTTAAGAAATCACTTAACGAGGCCCAATATAAAAAGTGGCTTTCCTTACAAGAGATGTAAGTGAGATCAAATAATACTAAATGAACCTCCTGGTAACCTGGGAGGTTTTTTTATAGGGTTTTCGCAATAATTCGGCATGCGTCGATAGTACGATCAAGATCTTCGTAGGAAAGTGCGTCATTCAGGAACCAGCTTTCAAACGCACTTGGAGGAAGGTAGATTCCCTGGTTGAGCATTCCATGAAAAAATTTCCTAAAAACTTCATTATTCCCCTCGGCCGATGTAGTAAAGTCTACAACCTCATTTTGCGTGAAGTGCACTGAAATCATAGATCCTAACCGGTTAATGGTATGGACCACATTATGTTCGTTTAATGCAGTTGTTAGCCCAGTATGAAGGTATTTGGTCTTCTCCTCAAGCGAGCGGTACACCTCTTTCGATTCCTTCAAATTCTTGAGCATGGCCAGGCCTGCCGCCATCGCTAGCGGATTACCACTTAAGGTTCCCGCCTGATACACCGGGCCTACTGGTGCCAGAAAATTCATAATTTCATTTCTCGCAGCAAAAGCACCGACTGGCAGCCCACCTCCAATTACTTTTCCAAAGGTGACTATATCTGCCCTTACACCGAACAATTCCTGTGCGCCCCCGGGCGCTAATCGGAAACCGGTCATTACTTCATCAAAGACCAACAAAATACCATTTGCGTCACATAACTTTCGAAGGCCTTCAAGAAATCCATTAGCAGGGGGAATACATCCCATGTTGCCAGCAACGGGTTCCAGGATAACACAGGCGATTTCATCTTTGTTTTCAGAGATCAATTCAGAAACACTGTTCAGATCGTTATAGGTTGCGAGAAGTGTATCCCTCGCCGTTCCCTGTGTAACTCCCGGGCTATTCGGCACTCCAAAAGTTACCGCACCACTACCTGCCTCAATTAAAAAAGAATCACTATGGCCGTGATAACAGCCTGCAAATTTGATGATCTTATCCTTTTTGGTAAAACCACGGGCCAGTCTTACCGCACTCATACAGGCTTCTGTTCCGCTGTTTACAAATCGAATTTTGTCTATTCCCGGCACCATAGAGATCGCCAATGCAGCAATTTCGGTTTCAATTTCGGTCGGCATTCCGAAGGAGGTGCCTTTCTCAGCTTTTGCCACTACCGCCTCTATGACCGGTTGAAATGCATGCCCCAGGATCATCGGCCCCCAGGACGCTATATAATCAATAAGTTTGTTGCCGTCTGCATCATACAAGTACGCACCTTCGGCTTTTTCAACAAAAACAGGTTCTCCTCCTACTGCCTTGAACGCCCGTACGGGTGAATTCACCCCGCCGGGAATAACTTGTTGCGCCTCTTTAAATAAGGCGCTACTTCGTTGGTATATCATGAAAAATTTATTGATTCTTTACAGGATGCAAATATACACCTGTCCTACAGAAATATCGTTCGATTCAAGACCATTGTATTCTTTTAACGTTTCAACGGTAAGATTAAAACGTCTGGCGATACTATAGAGCGTATCACCTTTAATAATACTATAAGTATTTATTTTTGAATCATCCGGATTTACAGGATTTGCTCTGTTGCCCAACACCATCTCATCGTACTCATAAAGTTTATACCTTTCAACGATGCTGATCAGTTTGTCGGGATATCTGGGATCGGTGGCGTAACCCGCTTTTTTCAGTCCGCGAGCCCATCCCTTATAATCGTCCTTTTTCAATTTGAAAAGATCTTTGTAACGGCTTCGCTGAGTAAGGAAAAGCGAATGATCCCGAAAAGAATATTTCGGGTCCTTATATTTTCTAAAGCATTCACCTCTTTTGTCATCATCGTGATAGACTCGTTCCCCATTCCATCCGGTATGACACTTTATACCAAAGTGATTATTTGCTTTTTTGGTGAGTTCCCCTTTTCCCGCACCACTTTCCAGAATGCCCTGGGCAAGGGTGATACTGGCGGGTATTCCATACTGCAGCATCTCTTCGCGTGCGATCCGGCTATAATTATCTATGTAGATAGAAACTACTTCAGCATAGGAAGCATTTGCAGGCGGTTTTTTAATAGTTGTTTTGGAATTGTCTCTTTTCTTTGAAATAACAACTTTTTCAGTACGGTTGCTTTTCTTTTCTTCTGCAAGGCGTTTTTTCGATTTACAGCCCGATGCGAGAAGTCCCACAGCCAAGATAAGAATGATTGTTCTGTTCAGCATTTATAGTTCGATTTGAGGTAGATTCTTTTTTTTCAGTTGGAGGTTCATGCCTACAATTCCTTGTAAACCTCCGGTATGAATGGCTAAAATACGGCTATTTTTTTTGAAATACCCGTCTTCCATCAGCTTCAAAATACCAAACATCATCTTCCCGGTATAGACGGGATCCAGCAATACGCCTGTAGTACTTTTAAACTTATTTATGAAACGTACTAATTCTGAATCTATTTTAGCGTAGCCGCCAAAACAAAACGCATCGGTGATATCAAAATTCGTATTATCACAATATTTAGTTATCGTTTCTTTCTGAAAAGTACCTTTGAGGGCAGAAAATCCAATTCCGGTTTGATGCGGCCGAAGTGAGTTAACGATTCCGGATAAAGTGCCGCCGGTTCCAACAGAGACGCATACATAGTCAAACTGGGAATCGTTTGAAGTAAGAATCTCTTCACAACCTTTAACGGCAAGCTCAGAAGTTCCACCCTCGGGTATGATATAATAGTCGGACAATTTTGCTACATAACGCCTAAGGATATCATAATTCTCCTTTTGGCGATAGTCTTCACGACTCATAAAGATCAGTTTCATCCCACATTTAGCAGCAAATTGTAAGGTTGGATTAGAGGGTATAATTGCCTTAAGTTCCTCTCCTCTTATCAATCCTACCGTCTTGATCCCCAGTAAGCGCCCAGCTTCGGCAACTGCCGCAATATGATTAGAGTAGGCTCCGCCGAAGGTAAGGATGGCCTCTTTACCGGTTTCCATCATGTCTTGTAATGGATATTTTAACTTCCTGAACTTATTTCCGGAAACCACTTCGTGGATACGGTCCTCCCGTTTCAGGGACAAAGAATATCCTGATAATGAGAACAAATCTGTTGAAATTTGTTGATTCTCTGTACGAATTTGCCGTAGGAAAAAATTAGAATTTGATGAGGACAAGGTGTTTAGGTTTGATTTACGAAAATATTGAAGAAAGTTCAAACTTTAACATTTTCTGTCCTCGTTAATTAGTGAATAGTTAGAAAAAGTAAGTTCCTCCTGCAAAAATATCAAGAAAAACACCCTAATTCGATAAACTGCAATCGTCAAATTTTAACATTTTTTAATTTCAAATGTTAAATTATCATACACTTTATCGATTTATTTTGTATTTAATCGATTATTATGTTTATAATTGTAGGAATTTTCCTCAATAACCAGCTTATGACAATAACATTACTCTCTCGAAAATTTCTACTAATTCTTTTCTGCATTTTAAGCACAGCAATGCTAAATGCCCAGGTAGGAATCAACACCACATCTCCCGCAAGCGGATCGATGCTGGATGTAAATAGTAACAATAAAGGTATATTATTACCACGTATTGCCCTAACGGCCACTAATAGTAGTAGTCCGATAACACCGGCTCCAACCACAAGTCTGTTGATTTACAACACGGCTACTGCTGGTGCCGGAGCCACAGCTGTAACTCCCGGCTACTATTACTGGAGTGGTTCGGCGTGGATCCCAATACTTAGTAACGACTGGAAGGCTAACGGTAACGCGGGTACGACCCCGGCAACTAATTTCGTGGGAACTACAGATAACATCGGACTAAGTTTCCGAACAAACAATACTGAAAAGTTCAGAATAACAAACAATGGTGCGCTACGAGCGTACACTGATGGAACCAGTGCATTACCTACTCTGACGTGGGCTTCAGATACGGATACCGGCTTATTCAGATCCAATAACGATGAAATTTCCATTGCAACAAATGGAACGGCTCAACTCAGTATAGATGGAAATGGAAATATTCGTGCTAACAATGCCGGTACGGCTGCTAATCCGTTGTTTGGCTGGACAGGTGACCCTAACAATGGGTTCTACAGTCCGGGTGCAGACGAGTTTGGTTTGGTAACCAATGGTACCGAACGATTCCGGATCCCTAACGCAAACCAGGTTCATGCGATGTCTAATGGAACAAACACACTCCCTTTCTATACCTGGGATTCAGATACTGATACCGGAATATGGTTAAGTTCGGCAGACCGGCTAAACGTCTCAGCTGGCGGTGTAGAGTTTATCGAGTTCAGAGGAGATGGTAACGATCAAGTGGTTATCAATGACCCTAATGCAGACATCAATACCAGAATTGCCACATCAGGAAATAATACTACCTTATTTGTAGACGGTGAGTTTGATAATGTGGGATTAGGAACCGGCACTCCAGATAACAGTGCACAACTAGAAATGAGTGATACCGATCGTGGTATTCTTATTAACCGGGTTGCCCTAACCTCAAGAACTAATGCGAGTCCTGTGACATCCCCGGCCAACGGATTATTGATATATAATACAGCTAGTGCCAATAGCGGTGATAATGAAGTAATACCCGGTTTTTATTACTGGAATGGAAGCGAATGGGTAGCCATGGGTGGTACAGGTGGTCGCGACTGGTCCTTGGAAGGTAACGCCGGAACAAATCCTAATATCAATTTTATAGGAACAACAGATGCAACAGACTTCGTACTGCGTACAGACGACACAGAAAGAATGCGGTTTTTAGATATTGGAACCGCAGGAATGGGTTCAGCACCGTATACCAATGTAGTATTGCGTGTAAATAATCCGGCTCATCCGTTTGGGGTAGTATCAGAAACCGGGAGCAACGGAGCAGCAATTTGGGGAGCGGATTCCGGAACTGGAATTGGAGTTAGAGGTGAGA
>JABDNT010000065.1 GCA_013043685.1 Flavobacteriaceae bacterium
AAAGCGGCAAGAGATTGGTACTGGTTGCTGAGAACAAAACACAGGACACTTTGAATGTCTTTCTTATGGTGAATGCAGAAGGTTATCGCAGAAGTGCCTCTAAACCTGTAATAAAGAATATCCCTCCATTATCGGAAATACCAATGATCACGCTGATAGAAATTGATGAGGTAGCATCACGATATACCTTCGACCTGGTGGTAAATGAAAAATCCAGTCCGCTAAGTTTTTCTTATGAGGAACCCGAACGTGATATCCAGCGGGTATTGCAGGGGAAGTTAGTTGTCTTTTCAGCGGAAGGTTGTGGCAAATGTGACCTATTATCGGAAAAACTGGAAGAGCTTCGGATTCAGCACCGGGTTTTTAATATCAAGGACGATGAGGTCCTGTACGGTCAATTCATGAGTTTTATTGAACGGAAGCTAACTTCAGAAACCAAAATCAGGTTTCCGGTAGTCTGGAACCGGGATGATGTTATTTTTGGATTTGATGATCTCGATAGCATCATTAGTAGGTTAGATCATTAGTATTTTAGATGGATAGTAATACAGTATAGAATATCCTGCTTGAATTAATTATCCAATTTAGTCTCCTTCTAGCCCTTATAATAAAACATTAGAATACTAACACACGAGAATTCCAGGATACCCATTTACTAGCCGCTATATCTCCCTATTCATATCCCAGGCCTCAAGATAATCTGCCACAGCCTTTACGAATTGTCCACCCAGAGCGCCATTCACTACCCTATGGTCATAGCTATGCGACAAGAACATTTTATATCGTATTCCTATAAAATCACCTTCTGAAGTTTCAATAACTGCAGGCACCTTCCTGATTGCTCCTAACGCAAGAATTCCAACCTGTGGCTGATTGATAATTGGTGTCCCCATGATACTTCCGAAATTACCCACATTCGTTACCGTATAGGTTCCGCCCTGAATCTCGTCTGGTTTTAACTGGCTGTTTCTGGCACGATTAGCCAGGTCATTCACGGCTTTCGTCATCCCCACCAGGTTCAGCTGATCTGCGTTCTTGATAACAGGTACGATCAAATTACCATCGGATAAAGCAGCGGCCATACCCAGGTTTATATTCTTTCTCTTGATAATCTTATCGCCATCTACCGAGATATTCATCATAGGATAGTCCCTGAGTGCCTTGGCAACAGCCTCCATGAAAATGGGTGTAAACGTAAGTTTCTCCCCTTCCCTGTTCTGAAAGTCGTTTTTAAGTTTGTTTCTCCAGTTCCATATATTGGTGACATCGCACTCGACGAAGCTTTGAACATGAGCAGAGGTTTGCGTGCTTTCCACCATATGGTGAGCGATCAATTTACCCATTCGTGTCATTTCAATGATCTCATCCTCGCCATTAACAGAGACCGGAGTAACCGGTTTCGAAGTTGGTTGTGTTTCTTGCTTCACCTGAGTCCCCTGAACTACGCCGGGGGATACTTTAGTTTCCAAAGTTCTGCTCTTCAGATAAGCGAGTATATCATTTTTGGTAACCCGGCCATCCTTACCGGTCCCGGGTACCGCATCCAATTCATTTTGGGAAATTCCTTCTTCCGAAGCTATATTCTTTACCAGGGGAGAATAAAATCGATCACCATTATTTTCAATAGGAGATTCTATACTTTCCCTGGCTTCTGCTACCCTGCTTTCTACCTGGGCTATTACTTCCTTTCTCGGATTTTCAGCAGAAGCTTCGACTTCAAGTGGTATTTCAGCGCTTACATCTCCGGAACCATTTGAACCTGCCTCACCATCAATTTCAATGATCGCTATGGTTTGACCTACTTGTACCACATCGTCTGCTTCGAACAACTTCTCCACCAATACGCCATCTACTTCACTTGGCACTTCACTATCCACTTTATCTGTAGCGATCTCCAATACGGCTTCATCGGCCTCAATATTGTCGCCGATATCCTTGAGCCAATTGGTTACGGTTGCTTCCGCAACACTTTCACCCATCTTTGGAAGTTTCAATTCAAATTTTCCCATAGGAGTTGTACTCTTTATTATTGCGCCACAAAATTAGTCAAATTTTGAATGTTTAAGATTGATATTGTCTAAAAAACGACAACAGTTCCCTTTTCGTCGCTTTTATCACTTCCGAGCATGAAATTACAACCAGCCGGACGAATCCTGAATTGATTTCCCCTGTTTTTCAGGCGATCCATAACCAAAAAAATCTGGCTATAAGACATATAATCCTCATCGAATATAAAAAGTGTGTCTTTAAAATCATTATCATTCAGAATTACTTTGGAAGCCGATTTTAATGGAAACGACAGGGTTTCAGACAGGCTTTTAAGCAGGTTCAGATTATCTGTGATCACAAAAGCCTCTGAAGGAGATGAGGTGGCCACTTTAGCTCTGGCCAATGATATTTTTCGAAAAAACTTGCCAAGTGATAAGCCAGTATGGGCCATTATATTGACCAGGAAATTCGAATTGAAATGTTTGCGGTAAAAGATATGCATAGCTCCGTAAAACCTGTCCAGATAAGCCGAATCGTTTTGGGGACTTTCCCCCTTATAATGAAGGATTCCGTCTGTTCCTAAATAATGGTTCTTATAACCCGCTTGCAGAACTTTATACGAAAAATCGATGTCTTCCCCATACATGAAATAATCCTCGTCGAAGCCACCAGCTTCATTGAAAATACTTCTTTTAACCATCATAAAGGCACCTGGCAAGATGGGAACCTCACCTGTTTCTGTATCGCCTAGATTATTGGCGTAATATCCATTACTCTTCTCTCCCCGACCCAGTAATTTTGTAAGCGCTGATTTAGGTGTGGGGATATTCCGTTTACTTTCGGGAAGAAAATTGCCAGTTCCATCTATCAATCGGACCCCGAGTATGCCTAAATTTTCATATTCTGAAATGTATTGAAAGCAATTGCTAAAGATACTATGAGGCACAGCTGTATCCGGATTCAGAATGCATACATACTCACCTGATGCTTCTGCGACAGCCTGATTATTGGCTTTGCTAAAACCAACATTCTCCGAATTCTCAATCAACCGAATGTTCGGAAACAATTCCTTCATCATTTCGCAGCTGTTGTCTGAAGAATTATTGTCGATCACAATGATCTCTGCCTCTATCGATGAAATTGCCTGTTGGACGCTTCGAACCGCCTGTTCGAGAAAATATCGAACGTTGTAATTCAGAATTATGACGGAAAGTTTCAACTTTTTAAGGAGGTTTCGAATGGAATTCTGTTTAATATACTGCGCCCCAGCGTGACCTCATCGGCATATTCAAGCTCATCTCCCACTGCTATGCCGCGCGCGATCGTAGTGGACAAGACCTCGAAAGGTTCAATTTGCCGGTAGATATAAAAATTGGTAGTATCACCTTCCATAGTAGAGCTAAGCGCAAAAATTAGTTCATCTACCTTGCCAGATCTCACTTTTTCCACCAGGGTCGGGATATTCAGATCGCCTGGTCCCACGCCGTCCATAGGAGATATCTTACCTCCCAGAACATGATAATGCCCGCGATACTGACTGGTATTCTCAATGGCCATTACGTCACGAATATCCTCTACAACGCAAATAAGCCGTTCGTTCCTGTTTGGATTGGAACAAATCTCACACAAGGCCAGATCGGAAATGTTATGGCAACTTGAACAGAAATTGATCTCTGAACGCATCTTTTCCAAAGCCCCTGCAAGGTCATTGGTCTGCGATTGTGGCTGTTTCAGCAAATGCAAAACAAGCCGAAGTGCAGTACGCCTTCCTATTCCGGGAAGCTGCGACATTTCATTTACTGCGTTTTCAAGTAGTTTCGAGGAAAAATCCATAGTTGATGAATACCCGGCAAGATAAAAAAAATGCTTCAGATTACCTTGGTAATCTGAAGCATCTCAAACTATAAAAAAGATTTTACTTCTTAATAAACTTCTTAGTTGCAGAGCCCTGGTCTGTTTGAATGCGTGCGAAATATACTCCGGGTTGTAATCCGGAAATATCTATGGCTTCTTTATTTTCCACTTCGGTCAGGTAGCGCACCAACTTCCCGGTAACGTCGAAAATGCGCACTGATGCATTAATCTGTGTTCCGGCCGATATTCGGAGTTCATTTCCAGCCGGATTAGGAAACACAAATAATGTTTCACTCGTCACAAGATCGTTATTCCCAAGCACAATGTCATCAGCAACGGGTGACGCCCAAAGTCCGCGGCCATAGGTTCCAGCGTAAATTTTTCCATCAGCGTAATTGATCTCTAATTCGTTGATGATAACATTGGGTAGGTTTGTGCTGTATGGCTGCCATTCGGTAAGGGTGTCATCAATATAATAGATGCCATAATTCATTCCTACATACAGAGCACCACCGTTATTATCCTGCCATACTACGGCACGAGCAGCAAATTCGGGCAAGTTCAAACGATACGTCTCCCAACTATCACCACCATCATTAGATACCAGGACTTTATTAAAACTGCCAGTGGCCACAGCAATTTTATAAGGATCTTGCGGATGAATAGCTATTGAATTGATCAATCCACCAGGAGATTGGACTTGTACCCAGTTCGTAGCTCCTCCATCTTCCGTCCTGAATAACTGAGTCGCATTGCTTGCATACATAACCTGGTTATTCGATGGAGCTATTTTCATTTGGTCCAGATCATCGGCAAAGCTCTGAGAGATCGGCACCCAACTACTTCCTTTGTTGTTAGATCGGTACACTCTGTTATATCCAACATAAATGGTATTGCTTAGCGTAGGATCCTGCTCGAAAGGTGTTACCCATTCTCCAGACCCGGAGCCGGGTTCACTTATATTAATAAGACTACCCGCCGCATTCTCTGTTCGATACATACGGCCAAACTGTATCATGCCATACATGATATCGCTATTGTCCTTATCAACAAAGCCTTCCATGCCATCGGCGCCTATCCAATCGATCCAGCCGTTTGCAGCCGTATAAAAAGATGAACCATTATCCTGCGAACCTCCGGTTACAACCACATCGGGGGTTTGCGAGGTCCCGATCTTATACCACTGTCTTATTCCTATACCTGTTGTGAGGTCCGTATAATAGTTGGCCGTAAGATTAGTGGTATCATCTGCACGGAAGATTCCACCGTCTGATCCCACATACAATGAGGAACCATGGAAAAGCATGATATCCACATCCGCATGGCAGTAACCTATATCTGCTCCTATCGCCCCATCGATTACCCAGTCTGAAGTACAGGTGAAAGATACTCCACCGTCCAGCGACCGCCAGGTTAAAATACCTGCAATGTGCACTTCATCGACGTTGTTTGGGTTCACAACAATATCCATATCGCGAGGTGCCTGTCCATTGTTATCATTACCTGTGGTACTGTAACCAAAGTAATTGACACCTGCATGATTCAGTTCGGTGAAGCTATCGCCGCTGTCACTGGACACGTAGAATCCTCCAAAGGTACCGGAGTCGGCTTCCACTACATAGACCACCTCGGCATCATCTGGCGAGACTCCAATCATTTTAGCACCACTCGAGAATCCGGCAATTTGGCTAAATGTTGCACCGTCGTCAGTCGATTTATGAAATCCAACTCCCGATGCGTACACCACAGAAGGATCTCCGGGTTTAAACTCCACATCATATGCATTGGAATCGATTCCTGTGTTTGACCAGGTAGCGCCTCCGTCGGTACTTCTATAGATACCTGCATTTTGCGAGCAGGCGAAGATAATTTGAGAATTGGTAGGGTGAATTACAATTTTATTAATTAACGAATTACTGATATCAGCAAGTACATTCCATGTAGCGCCGGCATCTGTAGATTTAAAAATCAATCCGCTGGACGAACCAAAGTAATAGATATCGGGATCGGCTTGATCAATAGTAACCGCATAAACGCTCATATTTGAAAAGAAATCACTTAAAGGTGTCCAGTTTTGACCGCCATCCAAAGTTTTCCATACACCTCCCGTATTTGCTCCAATTATAATATGATCGCTGTTACTCTCATCGATCGAAATACCTGTGATGCGGCCAACCCCTGGATTCCAACTGGTAGTAGTATTCCAATCTAGAGGACCCAATTCTTCCCAGTTGTCGTTCATCGGCTGACGGGACGATGCTGTTTCATTAAGATAGGCATTGTAACGTTCGAATTCGGCCAATTCTTCTGATATGGTAGGCAAATATCCGTCTTCCTTCATCATTCGAAGCGCGTTATATTCCCATCGCTTGAACTGCTTATACCCAGATCCGCGGCCCTTATCTCTTCCTTCGAAGTAAGCTTCGGCGCTGTCAATAACATCCTGTACCGGATAAGTGCCGGCATCTATCATTTGGAGATATTCCTGGGATACGGAGATATTACATGCTAAGATAGATAGCAAAATAATGAATGCATAATTCTTTTTCATAGTAACAATTTTATAGGTTAAGAACCTAATTTTCAATTTCTTTCAAAAGTATTAAAAAATTGAATTCGAGAGAAGGTTAAACTTTGTATTTTTATCCGCGTCCTCCTAAATGAGGATTATTATATGGAGCCATTACATATTATCTATTTGATCGTTGCCTATTTCGGAGTTCTCATAATGGTTTCTGTATTTACGAATAAAGGAGGGAGTAATGCCGATTTCTTCAAGGCAGGTAAGCGATCTCCCTGGTACCTGGTTGCATTTGGAATGATTGGCGCTTCTTTGAGCGGGGTTACCTTTGTTTCAGTACCCGGATGGGTGGAGGCTTCAAAATTCAGTTATTTTCAGGTAGTGTTGGGGTATACGGTGGGATATGCCGTGATTGGTTTGGTACTGCTGCCCTTGTATTACAGGCTAAATTTAACCTCAATCTACACTTATTTGGATGGACGTTTCGGAAATCATTCGTATAAAACGGGAGCATCATTTTTCCTCTTATCCAGGGTTGTAGGTGCTAGTTTCCGATTGTACCTGGTAGCCATTGTATTACAGGAAATTGTTTTTAATAAAATTCGCTTTTTCGGGCATGAGGGCGTACCATTCTGGGTAACGGTGACCATTACCATATTATTGATTTGGCTGTACACATTTAAAAGCGGAATAAAGACCATAGTCTGGACAGATACCCTCCAAACACTTTTTATGCTAATTGCCGTTGGTGTTGCCATTTATTATGTTTCGACCGACCTCGGCCTGGACTCAGGAACCATCTTTAGTTTTATTGCTGAAAGCGATATGTCTCAGATCTTCTTTTTCGACGACTGGAAGAGTGGAGATCACTTTGTAAAGCAATTCCTCAGTGGAGCTTTCATAGCCATTGTAATGACGGGGCTGGACCAGGATATGATGCAGAAGAACCTTACCTGCCGCAGCCTTAAGGATGCGCAAAAGAATATGTTCTGGTTTACGATCGTGTTGACCATTGTGAATTTCATTTTCCTTGCGCTGGGTCTTTTGCTAACCGTGTTTGCCAAGGAGAACGGTATAGACGCTGTTCGGGATCAACTGTTTCCCACGATTGCGATGGAATCAGAACTCGGTATTGGCATAGCTGTATTTTTTATGCTGGGACTGATAGCGGCCGCTTATTCCAGTGCCGACAGCGCGCTTACATCTCTCACTACTTCGTTTAGCATCGATATCATGGAAATTGAAAAGAAATACGATGCGGCAAAACAGGTGATCGTTCGAAAAAGAATTCATGTTTTGGCGTCACTGGTATTAATAGTTGTGATCATTATATTCAAATACCTGATCGCCGACGCCACTGTGATCGCCAAGCTCTTCACCTTTGCGGGCTACACCTACGGGCCATTATTGGGCCTCTATGCATTTGGATTATTCACGAAATGGAAAGTAAAAGACTCCTGGGTTCCGTTAGTAGCAATTCTAACGCCATTCGTAGGTTACCTCATAAGCTATCTAAGTGCCCTGTGGTTTAATTTCGAATTCCAGTTCTTTATACTGATTCTGAATGGAGCACTTACCTTCTTAGGCCTAGTACTGATTCGACGCCAATAAAACCATACTGCAGGCTACGTCTACTTCAATACCATTTTCAAGAAGTAAATTACTAAATTCAGGATTCTCGGTACCCGGGTTGAATATCACACGTTTCGGTTTTAAAGAAATTATGTAGTCGTAATACTCGGGTTGCCTCTGTGCGTTCAAATACAAACTAACGGTATGAACGTTATTCATCGGAACTTTTTCATTAAGGATCTTTACTCCGGCAACTGAGCCGGATTTCTTTCCTATCGCCTGTACAGAATAACCCTTGGCTCTCAGCCTGTGAATAACGAGGTTTGAGTATCTGTCCTCATTAGTGGTTGCTCCTATTATTAATGTCTTATCCATGCATAATTTTTTTAGGTTTCTTTAGAACGGTGCAAAAGTATTAAATCTAAGTTAAAAAACATGCTAACTGTAACAAAGAGTATTCCATTTCGTCTATTGAATAGAAATATTTCCACTTTACTGTGAAAATTTTTACGTTGATGGTTAGTGTTAATAATAGCAGTAAAGTTTCAAGCCCCGTGTTCTAGTCTCGGGGCTTGTTCTTTTAACAAAAAAATCTGGAAGTATTCTGTAACACAAATTCTCTCCGGACGTCTTATGTGAAACATTCCGCCTAATCACCGGAATTTGCAGGCTGATTACAAATAGTTAGTAATGGCAGGCAAAACAAAACCAATAAATTCAATCTAACGCAATCAAAAGATGAAACAGTTATTTGTAGCAGTTGTGCTTCTTTTTGGAGTTACTTCTTACGCAGGGATCGATCCAGATTCCGAAATTAAAGGAAAAATTTCAGGGCGGGTTATCGATAAGGACCTTCAGCAGCCTATTCCCTATGCAACTATTGTGGTTAAAACGATGTCCGGGGAAATCATAACCGGAGGAGTTACCGATGACCTGGGGAATTTTAAGATCGAAGACCTTCCTGAAGGTAATAGTATTGTGAATGTTCAATTCATCGGGTACCGGACTTTTACTACTGAAATTGAGGTGAGTCGGCGAAACAGGAACATCGATCTGGGTGAAATATTCCTGGAAGAAGATGTATCGGCCCTCGACGAGGTTACCGTGGTTGCCGAAAGGTCCACTATTCAGCAAAAACTGGACAGAAAAGTAATTACCATTGGTAAAGATCTCCAAACCGCAGGTCCCACCGCTTCAGACATAATGAACAATCTTCCCTCTGTAAACGTGGATCAGCAAACGGGTGCACTTTCACTCAGGGGAAATCAGAATGTTCGTGTAATGGTGGATGGTAAACTTACCAATGTGCCAGTAGCTCAGCTATTGAAACAAATCCCTTCTACTTCCATAAAACAAATTGAACTTATCACGAATCCTTCAGCGAAATACAATCCGGAGGGAATGAGCGGTATTATTAATATCGTGCTCCATAAAAACCTGAATATTGGTTTTAACGGGAATGCGAGTGTAGGGCTTACTTATGAAGAACAGGCGAAGTTCAATAGTAGCATCGATATGAACTATCGGAATGGCAAGATCAACCTTTTCGGTAATTGGGGGCACAATAGTTCCAAAAATGAGAACTTCGGTAATATATTTCGTCCGGATGACAATTCGGAGCAATTGTTCGAATTCCTGGACGATTCACGTTCCAACCTTGTAAAAGTCGGGATAGACTTCTACCTGAACGATAAAAACACCTTATCCTTCTTTACCAACCAGAATTTCTTCGATGGAGGCACGGGAGGTTTAACCGATATCGTATACTATAGCAACAGCGAATTAAACCAGACACAGGACTTCCTTCAGGAACGAGACAATCTTTCATCACAATACAATTTCAATTACAAACTTGACTTCGACAAGGAAGGTCATAATATTGAACTGGAAGCCGATTTCAACACTTTCACGGGAGAAGAAGATGCACTATTTCAATTCACAGGGGCTTCCATTATAGATGATTATATGGATTTTGTGGATACCGACAGGGAGCGTCTTACCGTGAATCTGGATTATGTGAATCCGTTAAACGAAACCACAAAGCTTGAAATTGGAGGCGAAGCACGTTTATTCGAGACAAACTTGGAATATATGTCAACCGGACAGACCTTCAATTCGGAAGGAGAATTAATTCCAACTCCCGATACCAATTTCGATTATAAACGGGATATCTATTCTGCTTATGTTACTTATGGAAAGAGTTTTGACAAATGGTCGGTACAATTAGGTGCTCGTTTTGAGACCGTAGATGTAAAGGCCGATACGAATACGGTACGATCCTTTACAAACGATTATATGCAAGTATACCCGTCTGCTTTTGTGACTTATACACCTTCGGAGGCAAATCAATTCCAGGTAAGTTACAGCCGTCGCGTTGACCGGCCGGGTCTGAGTCAGGTGAATCCTATTAGAGAATGGAGTACACCACTGATCTCATCTTTCGGGAATACCTCCCTGGAACCGCAGTTTACCAATTCCATTGAAGCAAATTATACGAAGAATCTTAAAAAAGGGAGTATCACTGGTGGTGTTTTCTATCGGGCCATTGAGGACGAAATCAACAGAGCTGTTTTCGTAGACAGAACCGATTTGAGCAAGGTGATACTCACATTCGATAATTTTGATAATACTTCGGCCTATGGTATTGAACTATCGTCAAATTATCGCCCCACAAATTGGTGGAACTTCAATTTCAGTTTCGATCTGTATACGCAAACTCAAAAAGGAATAACCGAATCTTTGAATAATCCGGGTAATGATCCAGGTATCGAGGATATTGTCCAGGAAGTGGTAGAAGTTGACAACACGGCATGGAACCTTCGTATGTTCAACAATTTTAAGGCAACCAAAAACCTTACCTTTTCGGCCTTCGGATTCTACAGAGGACAGAACAGAGGACTGCAATTTGAAGTAGAGCCTATGTACTTCGTGAATATCGGTGCTCGCTATAACCTTTGGGAAGGTCGTGGTACTTTCAGTGTGAATTACAACGATATCTTCGATACGATGCGATTCCGTTTCGACGGACAGCGGCCTTATGCACAGATGGGAGAATTCAATTGGGAAAGCAATACCATATTTGTTGGATTGTCCTACCGGTTTGGTGGTGGAAAATACAGAGCCAAGTCTCGTAAGCGTCGTGACAATGATGAAAAATCAGGGAGCGGAGGTATCTTTTAATCGTCTAACTGCCAGTAAATGTTATAATTGCGTTAAAATCGAACCTGCAATGCAACATTTGGCATAGTTTTTTAGTCTACTATTATATACTTACTTAAACGTTAGTTTTATAATTTATTTGAATTAGCCATTCTAAATAAGTAAAAGAGTTTAAGATGTGAAGACCCCTTTCGAGGGGTCTTATTGTTTTAAAAAAAAACAAGTATGTAGTCCATAATTTTGTATCTTCGGACTTTAACAACTAAAAACTTTCTCAAAAATGAAAAAAATTACTTTTCTGTTTTTAATGGCGAGTGCAATGGTTTTTGCCCAACAGCCACAATCTTTTGTTGAGCAAGGAACTCAGCAAACGATCTCAAATTCTAACCAGGAAGCTGTTATAACCAGTGCGAATGACCGGCAGCCACTTGTTGATACGTATACTACTTTATCCGACTTCAACGATGGCGTTACAGCAAACTGTTCTGACCCTACACTAACTTCTGAAGACTTTTCATCTGCTCCGGCGGGGATAAATACCTGTGGTCCGGTAATCAGCAGCGCAGGAGACGGATGTTTCGGTGCTGGGGACTTAGAAGATGGATTTTCAGTAGAAGCTTCAAACGGTACGGATATCGTTGCGATTTCTTCCGGACAGATCGGTAACACCGATGCTTTGGTTGGAGCAAATACTTTCGCTGAATTCACTATCATTAACTTTTCTCCGGAGGTATATGCCGTAGCAATGGATATCTGGAATAACAGTGAAAATACAACCGATGTCAGAATTTACGGAACTGGAGGTACATTAATTGAGACTTTAGTCCTTAATACGCCATCCGGTACGCAAACTTTTGCAGGATTTATTGCAGACGAACCTATCGAAAGAGTGGAGCTTGAAGGATTAGCCGGAAGTGGAGAACTTTTCGGAAACTTCTTATTTGGTGCAGATTGTATGGTACTTGGAGTTAATGACAACGCCCTGTCTCAGGTTGCTGTTTATCCTAACCCGGCATCTGATATACTTAATATAGAAACTCCTGGTAATATCGAGATCGTATCAGCTTATGTATACGATGTAACAGGTAAGAGGATGACTGCTCCTGTAGTGAACAATCAACTTAATATCGCTGACCTATCCAATGGTGTTTATTTAATTCAAATAAATACGAATGAAGGAAATATTACAAGAAAGATTGTAAAAAGATAATCTGAGAAGATAATCGATATAAGAAAGCCTCAATTTTTTGAGGCTTTTTTTATTACCAACGAATGATCGCGCTTCCCCAGGTAAATCCACTACCAAACGCGGCCAGGACTATTAGGTCACCTTCCTTTATCTTGCCCTGCTCCCAGGCTTCAGTTAAGGCAATTGGAATGGAAGCCGCCGTAGTATTTCCGTATTTCTGAATATTATTGAATACCTGATCATCTGTTAATCTCAACTTACGCTGAATGAACTGCGATATCCTTAAGTTGGCCTGATGCGGAATCAGCATATCTATATCGGAAACAGAGAGCTTATTAGCCTCAAGACCTTCCTTGATCACTTCGGAAAAACGTACGATGGCGTGTTTAAAAACGAATTGACCGTTCATATATGGATAGTAAGGAATATCCTCCTGTGGATTCTTTTCTAATATTTCCGGCACCCAATAACTGGTACTGGGGCCCTGAAGAGCCAGTTCATCCTTGTGTTTTCCCTCGCTGTGAAGATGCGTTGAAAGTATACCTCCTTCATCCTTTTCATTGCGGGTAACAACAGCTGCTCCGGCACCATCACCAAATATAACCGAGACATTGCGGCCACGGGTGGTAAAATCTAATCCACCACTATGATGCTCACTTCCCACAACAAGTATATTTTTATACATCCCTGTTTTTATATACTGGTCGGCTACAGAAAGTGCATACACAAATCCGCTGCACTGATTTCGAACATCCAAAGCTGGAACGGTATCCATACCCATAAGTTCCTGCACTTCAACTCCCCCACCCGGAAAGTACATATCAGGGCTTAGAGTCGCAAATACAATCATCTCAATATCCTTAGGAGTTAATCCTGCCCTCTCTAATGCAATTTCTGAGGCCTTAACCGCCATAACAGAAGTTGTATTCCCATCACCTTTTACGATATGGCGACGTTCCTTAATTCCTGTGCGTTCCTGTATCCAGTCATCGTTGGTTTCCATTAACTTGGAAAGATCGTCGTTAGTAACAACATTTTCAGGCACATAAGAACCCAGACCAGATATTTTAGATGTATACATTCAGTGATAAATTTTATGGATACCGAAAGATAGGTATTCGTCTCAACCAAGGGAAATAAATTGAAGTAATATAGTATGCGTGCATAATAAGTGACGCCTATAATACCGCGTATTTTCCGTACCTTTTGACAAACTTTGAAATATCGATTATGAAAAAAATTGTAAGCTTACTTTTTGCATTTTTAATTGCTACGGGCACCGTTTTCGCCCAGGAAAAATTAACCTATCAAAAACCTCCGAAACAGATTCTCGACCTTGTAGATGCGCCACTGGCGCCTTCGGTACTTATAGATTCCAAAGGTGAGAACGTGATCTTGCTGTATCGCGATGCATATAAGTCCATTGCGGAACTCTCAGAACCTGAAATGCGCCTCGCAGGTTTGCGAATTAACCCGAAAACCAATATTGGTAGTCGGACCAATTATTACAATAATATCAAAGTAAAGAAGGCCAGCGACAAAAGCACGAAACAGGTAATGGGGTTACCAGATAAACCCAGGCTTTCCAATTTCAGTATATCCCCGAATGAAAAAATGGTTGCATGCTTAAATACTACCTCCGAAGGTGCCGAAGTCTGGGTAGTTGACATCGAAAAAGCAATGGCTAAAAAACTAACAGGCCCACAGGTCAATGCCAATTTGCGGGATGCCATCAATTGGTTTTCAGATAATAACGCCATGCTGGTTAAAATGCTGCCGGCTAACCGTAAAGGACTAATAAATACTGCTGAAGCAATTCCCGAAGGGCCTACGATTTCGACTAGTGACGGACAAAAAGCACAGAACCGAACGTACCAGGATCTGTTGAAAAATCCGAATGATGAAGCCAATTTCGAGCAGTTAGCGATCGCCGAAATAAAGAAGGTTAGCATTGGTGGTAGCGTGATGGATTTTCTTCCTGCCGGTATGTATCGAAATATTAGTTTTTCACCAGATGGGAATTATCTGCTCGTTTCGAAAATAGAAAAACCCTTTTCATACATAGTTCCTTACTCCCGGTTTCCTTATAAGGAGATCATCTACGACAAATCAGGTAAGCAGTTGACGGTCTTCAACGATGTTCCATTGAATGAAGTTCAGCCAAAGGGATTTATGGCTACTCGAAAAGGAAAACGAAGGACTTCATGGCGGTCTGATAAACCTGCGACTTTATATTGGGCAGAGGCCCTGGACGAAGGTGATCCTGAAAAGGAAGTAGATTTTCGCGATGCCGTGTACAGCCTTGATGCACCATTTAACGGTAAGAGCAAAGTACTCATGAAAACTGTGCAACGCTACTCGGGAATTACCTGGGGTAATGATAATACGGCGATCGCTTATGACTATTGGTGGAATACCAGAAATACCAAGACCTATCTTTTTAATCCATCGGAATCATCTGTAACTCCTAAAGTCATCTCAGATCGCAACTACCAGGACCGCTACAGTGATCCGGGTGACTTTGTAACTAAACAAAACAAATACGGGCGCTATGTACTGGAAATGGACAATAATACGGCGTACCTGATGGGGGACGGTTATTCCAAAGACGGACAATTCCCGTTCATCGATGCTTACAATCTGAAAACACAGGAAACATCCCGAATCTATAAATCCAGTTATACCGATAAACTGGAAGACCTTAATTCGGCTATCGATATGAAAGAAGGCAAAATATTGGTTCGTATCGAATCTAAGAACGAATACCCGAACTACTATTTAAGGAATATAAAGAAAAAGAAAAATGCCCTCACACCGGTTACTTCTTTTGAGAATCCTTTTAAAAGTCTTGCCAATGTTCACAAAGAAGTGATCTCATATAAGAGGGATGACGGGCTTGAACTTGAAGGAACCTTATACCTTCCGGTTGGATATGATAAAAATGCGAAGGAGAAGATGCCTATGATCTTGTGGGCCTATCCCAGAGAATATAAGGACAAGAATAGCGCTTCACAGAGCACATCCAATCCTAACGAATTCATTTATCCCTATTGGGGCAGTCCGATATATTGGGTAACACAGGGATATGTTGTGCTCGATGATGCGGCATTTCCCATCGTGGGAGAAGGTGATGAAGAACCTAATGATTCGTTCAGAACACAATTAGTGGCTAATGGAAAAGCGGCGATCGACGCGGTAGATGAACTTGGCTATATTGACAGAACACGTGTAGCTGTGGGAGGACACAGTTATGGGGCATTTATGGTAGCCAACCTTCTTAGTCATTCCGATTTATTCGCGGCGGGTATTGCTCGAAGTGGCGCGTATAACCGTACATTAACTCCATTCGGATTTCAGAGTGAACAGCGTTCGTACTGGGATTCCCCAGAGACCTATTATACGATGTCCCCCTTTATGCATGCCGATAAAATGAAAACACCCTTATTACTGGTTCACGGAGAAGCTGATAATAATTCGGGTACGTATCCACTACAGAGTGAGCGATATTTCAATGCACTAAAAGGATTAGGAGCGCCAGCTCGACTTGTTATGCTGCCCAGGGAAAGCCATGGATACAGGGCTAAAGAAAGTATTCTTCATTTGTTATGGGAACAGGATGTCTGGCTGGATGAGCATGTGAAGAATAAAAAAACCATCGTAACACCAAATACATTAAAGAGATAAAAATGAAAGGGTGCTTCCTCAAGCACCCTTTCCAAAACAACCTAACCAATAAAATAAAAGATAAATAGTTACTTTTTCATAGCAAATAGACTATCCCACCTTTTACTGATGTAAAGATAAATTTTTTGTTTAAGTTTTCATCATAATAATTAAACAAAATTTGTTAATTATTACTTAAATGTTTGATAATTAGTGATCTTAACTTCAGCCTGCAAATCGTTCAAGAGGTTGTAAAGTCCAAAGAACGTGCGGTTTATATACAGAAAATGCTTAGATCCCCTGTTTCCGTTCATTTTACGCAATTCGGTATCTTTCGAGTACTTTTCACTTAGATCGGCAATTTTTCCAAAGAAAGTTGCATCCGAAAAATCGAAGATTTCATTTTGAAATGGTTGCGTGAATAAACTTAGCATCTCATAGAACAAAGCTGAAAAATAATTCGCTTCTTTTTCACTGTCATCTTCACGTAAAATTTCCAACTCAAACAGTTTTTCCCTGAAAATTTTTGGATCATTAATATTCTTTGGATCGGCTAGCTCGAAATATGGAATATAGAATTCCTGCGGAACTTTCTTGACACATCCGAAATCGATGGCGATCAATTGACCGTCTTCCGAGATCAGGAAGTTACCCGGATGCGGATCGGCATGCACCTGCTTTAATTCGTGCATTTGAAACATATAGAAATCCCATAAGGCCTGACCTATTTTATTGGATTTCTCCTTATCGGTATTGTACGATACAAATTCCGACAAATGATCGCCGTCCATCCAATCCATGGTAATGATTCTGTCGTTAGACAGCTCCTCGTAATATTTTGGAAAAGTGAGATTATCTATCTTAGAACAGGCTCCGGTGATCATCCTGCTCTGAGTCAGTTCCAGTTCATAATTTGTTTCTTCCAGCAATTTACCTTCAATTTCCTTGAAATATTTTTCCGAATCCTTTCCTTTCAGATTGAACATCTTAATGGCCACCGGTTTTACCAATGCGAGGTCACTGCTAATACTATCTGCAACACCGGGGTATTGTATCTTAACGGCAAGCTCTTTTCCATCTTTTGTAGCCTTGTGCACCTGTCCTATACTGGCCGCTGCGATAGAATCGGCTTCAAAAGATTCGTAAAGATCGTAAGGTGAAATCCCAAAATACCGCTTAAACGTTTTATTCACCAAAGGCGCGGATAATGGCGGTACACTAAATTGCGCCAAAGAAAATTTCTCAACATACGCCCTCGGCATGATATTCTTTTCCATACTCAGCATCTGGGCCACTTTCAGGGCACTGCCCTTAAGACTTTTTAATCCATCGTAAATATCCTCTGCGTTGCTTTCATTGAGCTTTTCTTTAGTCACTTCCGGGTTTACGAGCTTCTCACCGTAATATTTGAGGTAGTTACCTCCTACCTTCACACCTGTTCGCACAAGTTTGGTAGCCCGGGAAATCTTTCCTGTTGGTATGCTGTCTATTGTATTCATTTAATTCATTTGTTCCTTCCATAGAAATTTGCCAAAGTCCAGCAAACTTTCCAAAGGTGTGGTTTCAAAGACATCAAAGATGGCTCTTACCGATTTCTCGATCACTACATCGGTTTTTTCAAAAGAGGGAGAACTGTCTTCCATCCAATATTTAAGGATAAAGAGAGTTTGCAGCCAGGCCCCTTCAGAAAATACAGAAACCGGATGTTTCAGGACCTTGAATTGTTTCTCGTCGTTCTTCTCTTCGATTAATTCGGAAGCGAACTCTTTGACATGCTTCCGCAGCCCTTTTAGCTGAGACATATTCTTCATAGGATCCTTCTGCTCACTCAAGGCAAAAAGTACATAACTCCGATTCGCCGTTAGAAGTTCAAAAAAGGTAAACAGGAAGGTGAGCATTTTTTCCTGATTTGAAAAATTCTCATACTCCTTGTTCTTGTGCGCCAGTTTCATCGAATGATCGAAGAAATTATTCCATATCGCAGATCGCAATCCGTCGAAAGACCCGAAGAAAGAATAGAATTCCTCTTCCGTGATTTCATTTTCATTTGAGAACTTATAAACGCTTACAGGGTTTTTCTCATTTTCCAGGCAGTACTTCATATAGGCAGCAATTACCTGATCTCTGTTTACCGGTTTTTTAGCAGATGATTTCTTTGCAGACATAACTCATTTTTTAAATCAGTCAAATGTACTAAATGTTTAACTATTATGATTTTTTGTTAAACAAAATGTTTGTTAAAATTTCAGCTCGTATAAAATGACATGATGTCATATTTAATCAAAGTGGTATTCTATTTGAATGACAGTCGACAAACGATAACACTAATTTTAAGTAAAATATATCAGACTATGAGTTCAGGTACTATTAATGTTTCAGTAGAGAACATTTTTCCACTAATTAAGAAGTTTCTTTACAGTGATCACGAGATCTTTTTGAGGGAACTTATTTCCAATGCTACCGATGCAACATTGAAACTAAAGCACCTCGCCAATATTGGGGAAGCGAAAGTAGAATATGGTAATCCTTTAATTGAAGTTAAGATCGATAAAGAGAATAAGAAACTTCATATTATCGACCAGGGGATCGGGATGACGGCTGAAGAAGTTGAGAAATACATCAATGAGATCGCTTTCTCCGGTGCCGAGGAATTCATTGAGAAATACAAGGATAAAAATGGAGAAGATGCTGGTATCATTGGTCATTTTGGTTTAGGGTTCTATTCTTCTTTTATGGTCGCTAATAAAGTAGAGATCATAACAAAAAGCTACAAGGATGAACCGGCCGCTCACTGGACTTGTGATGGCTCTCCAAATTATACTTTGGATGAAGTGGATAAAGCCGAAAGAGGTACGGAGATCATTCTTCATATCTCAGATGATGATACTGAATTCCTCGACGAATCTCGTATTCGGGAATTACTGGTGAAGTACAATAAGTTTATGCCGGTGCCCATTAAGTTCGGCACTCGTACAGAAACACTACCTAAGCCAGACGATGCCAAAGAAGATGATCCTGCACCAACCATGGAAGTCGATGATATAATCAATAATCCAAATCCCGCATGGACCAAACAACCTGCAGATCTGGAGGAAGATGATTACAAGAATTTCTACCGGGAACTATATCCGATGCAATTTGAGGAGCCACTGTTTAATATACACCTCAATGTGGATTATCCATTTAATCTAACTGGTATACTTTATTTCCCAAAGCTCACTAATGATCTCAATATCCAAAAAGATAGAATTCAATTATTCCAAAACCAGGTGTTCGTAACAGACAATGTTGAGGGAATCGTACCGGAATTCCTTACGATGTTACGTGGAGTTATTGACAGCCCGGATATTCCTTTGAATGTCTCGAGAAGTTATTTACAAGCTGATGGGGCCGTGAAAAAGATCTCCAGCTACATCACCAGGAAAGTGGCAGATAAATTGAAAAGCCTGTTTAAAGATAACCGCGAGGATTTCGAAAACAAGTGGAATGACATCAAACTCGTGATCGAATACGGAATGCTAACTGAGGACAAGTTCTTCGATAAGGCTCAGGATTTCGCGCTCTACCCTACTGTGGATGGAGCTTTTTTCACTTTCGAAGAACTGAAAGAAAAAATAAAGGATCATCAAACAGATAAAGATGATAAGCTAATCGTCCTTTATGCTTCCGACAAAGAAGCACAACACAGCTATATAGAAGCTGCAATGAACAAGGGATACGAGGTACTCCTGCTCGATTCTCCTATCGTATCTCATTTACTTCAGAAGATGGAAAGCAAGAATGAAAAAATGTCTTTTGTGAGAGTTGACAGTGATGCAATAGATATGCTGATCAAAAAGGAAGAAGAATCAATTTCCAAGCTTAATGAAGAGGAAAAAGAAAAGCTGCAGGGGATACTGACTGAAATTATTCCTTCGGAAAAATTTTCGGTCCAACTCGAAGCGATGGATAGTGACGCCAGCCCATTCATTATTACAGAACCGGAGTTTATGCGTCGTATGAAAGAAATGCAGCAATCCGGTGGTGGAGGTATGTTTGGTATGGGAGGATTACCCGAGATGTACAATCTGGTAGTAAACACCAACCATGAACTGGTAAACCAGATACTTAATACAAAAACCCAAAAGAAAAAGGAACGCCTCGTAAACCAGGCACTGGACCTGGCGAGGTTGAGTAAAAATCTATTAAAAGGCGAAGAAATGACGGCGTTTATTAAACGAAGTTATGATATGATCAAATAGAATTCAAATCTATTATGTACACAGAACCGCTATCGATTTGATAGCGGTTTTTTTTTGTGTAAATGCCCGCTTTGGAAGCGGGCATTTTAAGTATCCTGCAATTCTTAAATGAAATTGCTCAACGCTTATCCCGATTCCTTCAACATAGCTGGTAATTCATCGATTATTTACATTTCGACCCAGTTAAATTTGGAAATCCCGTTATAAATGTGTTAATTTTAAGAACTACTAACTAACTAATCAAATTATGAAAGAATCTACTTCGCGTAGGTTGTTCCTGCGGAAAACCGCCATGGCAACAACCGGTCTCGCATTTATTTCTTCAAATGTAGTCTCCGCTTTTACTTCCGAAATACCTTACGAAGGATACAATCCTTATTCAGAAGAAAAGACTGACCTGCGAACTACCATCTTTGATAAGCACGTTCGGGTAAAGGGAATCCTCTACGATAAAACCGGAACCTTCCCTATGCAAGGAGTAACTATTGAAGTATGGCATATGTCGCCCAATTCGAAAAAGTATCGCCATCGGGCGAAATTCAAAACAAACCACAACGGGGAGTATAGTTTTATAACGGATTTTCCGAATAAGGAAATAGCATCGACAGCTCGTATCTACTTTAAAGTAAATAGCGACGATGATCCTTACTTTACCGAATTAGCTGTAGGCGAGAACTGCGCCAATATCACTTCGAAACATTGGGAAGAAAATCAGCAATTGGGTGAAAAGTTATTCCCGACTTCCGAAAAGTTCTTGAACACAACAACTATCAATTTCAATTTAAAAACTAACTAAAATATATAATTATGGATGGAGTATTAGCAGTCATCTGGATGTTTGGCGGTAATTTTGCCC
Organism: Flavobacteriaceae bacterium; assembly: GCA_013043685.1. Classification (GTDB taxonomy): domain Bacteria; phylum Bacteroidota; class Bacteroidia; order Flavobacteriales; family Flavobacteriaceae; genus Pukyongia. The sequence goes on from JABDNT010000065.1 coordinate 21,045, forward strand.
CTCGAGGTTGGGCATTATGCGACGGTCAATTGTTATCAATTAATCAGAATCAGGCCTTGTTCTCACTTCTAGGCACTACTTATGGAGGCGATGGACGTACTACTTTCGGATTGCCGGAACTAAGAGGTAGAGTGCCAATGCATGCAGGAAACGGCCCCGGATTAACCCCAAGACCGTTGGGACAGAGATCGGGTGTTGAAACCGTTACCTTGACTACCGCACAAATACCCGGACATATACACCCAACACAAGTACAGGTGAGCAATACGGATGGCGAAGAAGATACAGTTAGCGGAAAGATCATTTCCAATCACGCAGGAGCATTTAATGAAGATGCTGTACCCGGACAACTCTTAGGTGGTGTAAACGG
>JABDNT010000067.1 GCA_013043685.1 Flavobacteriaceae bacterium
TAGTTATACATTCAAAGTTACTTGTTGTACGTTTTCTTTTCCTTAAATTCGTCTTAAATGTTAAAATCGATCTCTTGAACAAGCCGCTTCAACATGCATACCTTTCCCTGGGCAGTAATATGGGTAATAAGTTCGAGCATCTACAGAAGGCTGTGAATTGTATTTTTGAAGAGGTTGGTGCCCTGGAAAAGATATCCTCGGTCTATCGAACTCCCGCCATGGGATTTGAGGGTGAAGATTTCCTGAATTGCGTACTTTGGGTCAAGACCGGATTAACACCCAACAAGATATTAGAAGCCGTACTCTCTATTGAGAAATCGATGGGCAGGGAACGCACTACTTCCAAAAGTTACAGGTCGAGGCCTATTGATATTGACATACTTTTTGTTGATGATATTCAGAAGAAGACCAAAAAACTTACTTTACCTCATCCCGAATTGGAGAACAGGCGGTTCGTTTTACAACCCATGGCTGAGGTAAACCCTCAGTTTGAGCATCCGGCATCGAGGAAGAATATGATTCGTCTTTTGGCGGACACCATGGATGAAAGTGCGATAGAAAAACAATCGAAATGGCTTAGAAACCCCAGGAAAGACTACGATCTGGCACAATATAATTATATCGCTGTAGAAGGGAATATCGGGGCGGGTAAAACCAGCCTTGCGAGTAAGCTGGCAGGGGATTTTAATGCGAAGCTGATACTGGAGCGTTTTAAGGACAATCCTTTTCTGCCAAAGTTTTATGAAGATCAGGTACGCTATGCATTCCCATTGGAGATGTCGTTCCTCGCCGATCGCTATCAGCAATTGCTGGAAGACATCACCCAGTTCGATCTGTTCAAGGACTGTGTGATCGCCGATTACGATGTGTACAAATCACTCATCTTCGCCAAGGTGACCCTGGCGGAAGAAGAATTTAATGTATACAAGAAACTATTTCATATCATGCATAAAGAGCTGCCCAAGCCCGATATTTATGTGTACCTCTATCAAAAGACGGATCGGCTTATAGAGAATATCAAAAAGCGTGGACGGAGCTATGAAAAGAACATCAAAGAGGAATATCTTCAGAAGATCCACGATGGCTATTTCGAATTTATCAAGACCCAGCATATGAGTAATATTCGCATTGTGGATATAACGGATAAGGATTTTGTAAATAACCGGAAGGATTACCTTTCAATTCTGAAGGAGATGCTTCATTAGATCAGGCTTTACTTTTCAATTTCGAAAAGAGGTCCCAGATCACAACCCCGGCACTTACAGAGATATTAAGTGAATGTTTGGTGCCGAATTGCGGAATTTCTATCACCGAATCACTGGCCGAAACCACTTCCTGTTGTACCCCTTTCACTTCATTTCCAAAGACAACGGCATAGGTTAAGTGATCGTCGGGGGAGAGATCGCTTAAAAGAACGGCTTCTTCTGCTTGTTCTATCGCCAGAACTTTCACTCCCTGAAGTTGTAGTGTTTTAACCACATCCAGGGTGTTCTCGGCATATTCCCAATCCACACTTTCGGTAGCCCCAAGTGCTGTTTTCTGAATGTCCTTATGTGGTGGTGTAGCAGTGATTCCGCATAGAAATATTTTCTGAACCAGGAAAGCATCGGCAGTGCGAAATACAGAGCCAATATTATTCAGACTACGGACATTATCAAGGATAATGATTACGGGTGTTTTATCAACTTCTTTAAATTGAGAAGCAGATAATCGATCCAGTTCGCTGTTCTTTAGTTTTCGGTGTTTCATAAACTGGGTTCAAAGTTACTTTTTTTATCCCTTTTTGTTAATAAAACTGAATAAATGGGGGAATATATATTTTTCAGGCCGAGGCGATTTACATAATTTTATGAGTTCAGCAAGAAAAATTAAAATGGCTAAGAAAGTCACACCTTTAATGGGGCAATATAATAGCATCAAGGCGAAATACCCGGATGCCTTGTTGTTGTTTCGTGTGGGTGATTTTTATGAAACTTTCGGTGAAGATGCGGTGAAGGCGGCGGGTATATTAAATATTACGCTCACTGCCCGGAATAATGGTGGCGACATGACCGAACTGGCCGGATTCCCCCATCATTCTTTAAACACTTATTTGCCCAAGCTGGTCATGGCAGGGTGTCGTGTAGCTATATGCGATCAATTGGAGGACCCAAAGCAGACCAAAAAGATCGTAAAGCGGGGAGTAACCGAATTGGTTACACCCGGAGTAGCATTGAACGATGATATACTTCAGAGCAAGGCGAATAATTTCCTTGCTGCGGTCCACTTCGGGCAGGAGGAAATTGGGGTTTCCTTCCTGGATGTTTCGACCGGGGAATTTTTAACTTCAGAAGGTTCTGTGGAATACGTGGATAAATTACTTCAGAATTTTAAGCCTTCGGAAATACTTTTCAGCAAACAGAAGCGGAAGCAATTTTCAGATTTATTCGGGGATAATTTTCACACCTTTTATCTTGAAGACTGGGTGTTTCAAAAGGATTATGCTTCGGAAACCCTTCAGAAACAATTTGAAACTGCCAATTTAAAAGGCTTTGGCGTTGAAGACCTGGAGTATGGGATCATAGCTGCAGGGGCTGCATTGCATTACCTCGGAGAGACCCGTCACGACAAGCTGGGACATATTACGCGCATTAGCAGGATCGCCGAAGACACCTATGTGTGGATGGACAAATTCACCATACGAAATCTAGAATTGTATCACTCGCACCAGGAGAATGCAGTAACGCTTCTGGACGTGATCGACAAGACGATATCACCTATGGGGGGCAGGTTGATGAAGCGATGGCTGGCGCTTCCATTGAAAAACCAGGAGCAGATCGTGCAGCGGCACGAAGTTGTAAGCTATTTATTGGATAATCCGGAGATCCTGGAAAAAATCCAGTTGAACACAAAACGAATAGGCGACCTGGAACGTCTTATTTCCAAGACGGCGACCGGGAAAATTAATCCGCGGGAGGTTATCCAGCTTAAGAACTCCCTGGAAGCTGTTGTTCCTATTAAAGCTCAGGCAGAGCATTCTGAAAACGGGTCTCTTAAACATATTGGGGAGCAATTGAACGATTGTGAAGAACTCCGCGAGAAAATTAAGACCATGCTTAATGAAGATGCGCCTGTAAACATTTTAAAAGGCCGTGCGATCGCCGATGGGGTTTCCGAAGAACTTGATGAATTAAGAGCTATAGCCAGCGGGGGCAAAGAATATCTCGATGCCATGCTGGAGAGGGAAAGCGAACGCACCGGAATTACTTCCTTAAAAATTGCTTCCAATAATGTATTTGGGTATTATATAGAAGTAAGGAATACACATAAAGATAAAGTTCCGGAAGAATGGGTCAGAAAACAGACGCTGGTGAGCGCCGAGCGTTATATCACTGAAGAATTAAAGGAATACGAGTCGAAGATACTTGGTGCCGAGGAGAAAATACTAATCCTGGAACAGCAGTTATTTCTGAATTTACTTGAATGGATGCAGCAATTCATAGGAGTTATTCAGCATACCGCTGGACTGATTGCCAGGTTGGATTGCCTTTCTTCCTTTGCTACCCAGGCGAAGTTGCATTCCTATACACGACCCTTACTAGACGATAGTTTCGACCTGGATATTAAGGAGGGGCGACATCCCGTGATTGAGCAGCAATTACCTCCGGATTCGCCGTTTATTGCCAATGATGTATTCCTGGACCGGGATAATCAGCAGATCATTATGATTACCGGGCCAAACATGAGTGGTAAATCGGCCATATTAAGGCAAACAGCCTTGATCGTATTGCTGGCGCAAATGGGAAGCTTTGTTCCGGCAGGTGCCGTTCGTATGGGTTGTGTGGATAAGATCTTTACCCGGGTAGGGGCCAGTGACAATATTTCTATGGGGGAGTCTACTTTTATGGTTGAAATGAATGAGACGGCCAGTATCCTTAACAACATTTCGGAACGCAGCCTGGTCTTACTAGATGAAATAGGGCGTGGCACCAGTACTTACGACGGTATTTCCATTGCCTGGGCGATCAGTGAATATTTACATGAACATCCTTCAAGAGCGAAGACACTTTTTGCCACGCATTATCACGAATTGAATGAAATGACGGAAACATTCGAACGCATCAAGAACTACAATGTGTCGGTTAAGGAGATGAAGGAGAATGTTTTGTTTCTTCGGAAGTTGGTTCCGGGAGGTTCGCATCACAGTTTTGGGATTCATGTAGCGAAAATGGCTGGGATGCCACAGCAGGTTTTGCATCGCGCTAACCGTATCATGAAACGACTGGAAAAATCTCATGCGTCCGAGGAACTTTCAGATGAGATACGGAAAGTTTCCAAAGAGGATATGCAGTTGAGCTTCTTCAAATTGGACGATCCGCTGCTGGAAGAGCTGCGTGATGAGATCCTGGATATCGATATTGATACGCTTACACCTGTGGAGGCACTCATGAAGCTCAATGAGATCAAACGGATGTTGCAGCGGAATGCTTCGATGAAGTCTAAGAAATAAAAAGCCAGACAATCGTCTGGCTTTTTATGCAATTCTAATTTTCAATATCATCCCAATTATATACATCTTGTCCCGTAGAGCATTTTACTTTGTATGCCGCGGAATAGGTATCGTGGTGCGGCAACCTTACAAAGAATGAGCTCTGGACCTCATTATTTCTTGAATTTGTTTCATCACCCGGATAAATAATTTTGGCAGTCAAAGTTTTTGTTCCTGCCAGACCCCATTTATGATTTCTTTTAATGGTAAAAGACTCTCCTGGTTCTAGAGGTGGAATATCATGCATTTTTACCCCTTTTGCTTCTACATAAGACCGAAGTTTAATGCCCGAAACAGGATTGATGCTTGTTCTGAAGTTGCCTATGTTTTTTACAACCATCCTAATTTCTCTACTGCGACCCACAGGCGGTCTTTTAGCATTACTAATGCAAACAATTAGATCTGCGAGTGGGCGAACTATAAATGTCTTATTTTTTTCATTGTTGTTTTCATTCATTTCATCTACTCCATTTACAGCATCCAAAATAAATGTTGCTGTATAACTACCATGTCTAGGTGCTCTAAACTCTTTGACATAAAGTATGCCTTGATTTTTTAAAAGCGTTATATCCAATTCTTCAGTAAATGTGCGAATAGTTGTACCTGTTGATCTTTTAATTTTTAGCATAACAACAGGGTTCTCAACTGGATTTTCTCCATAATTCATAACATAACCTTCAAACTTCACATTCTGTCTTTCTCCAGGATTTTGTGGTAATAATTTTATCACTCCTACCTGTAAATCAGGTTTTTCGCAATCCTTCAATGTAAAAACCCCAGTTTGTCCGGTAATTAATGTAGGAGTAGCATCATCTGTTCCGGAGATCTTGATCAAATAATTTCCTATATCAGTTGCGAATCCATTCCACAGATAACTTCCGTTGTTGGAAATATTACTCGCAATAGTCCTGTTTATAGTTTGACCATCGGATTGCATTAGATAAATACTAACGGTGCTTACGGTTCCTCCGGAAGTGACCCAGGTTATAGTTTGCTGTTGCTTAAAGCAATACTCCTGACCTCCTGCGGGAC
>JABDNT010000077.1 GCA_013043685.1 Flavobacteriaceae bacterium
CAAAAATAGTTGTATTTTTGCATCCGCAAATGAAACTAACGGCCCGTTCGTCTAGGGGTTAGGACGCCAGGTTTTCATCCTGGTAACAGGGGTTCGATTCCCCTACGGGCTACAAATTTAATAACAAAAAGATGGCGAATCATAAGTCAGCATTAAAAAGAATCAGAAACAGCGAAACAAAGCGTTTACGCAACCGTTATCAGCACAAGACAACGCGTAATGCTATGAAGAAGCTGAAGGAATTGACGAAGAAGAAAGAGGCAGAGAAAATGCTTCCTGAAGTTGTTTCTATGATCGATAAGTTAGCGAAGAGAAATATCATTCATGATAACAAAGCGGCTAACCTGAAATCTCAGTTAACAAAGCACGTCGCTTCTTTGTAAAAAATAGTTGGTTTAAACTAAAAAAAAGCCTTCAGGGGATTCCTGAAGGCTTTTTTTATTTTAAGTACTGAATTCGAGACTAATAGATCAACTCTTCATAATCAAACTTGTCCGATATTTCTTCGACATTTCCTGGATAATCTTTTCCTCTTAACCTATTCACTGTGTGAGTCTCGAGCATATTATCAGGATAGGATTCAATCAAGGATTCAATAGCTTTAATATCAAGTTCGTCATGAACAGGTTCAAGCCATTTATCTTCAATCTCCTTGGGAAGAATGAGCGGCATTCGGGGGCCTTTTATCTTCGGATTGTTATGTATTTTCGAAAGCAATTTGTTACCCTCGGTAGTCACTATGGAAAAGGTGTTCAGCATTTCCCCGGTTTCGTCGTCCAGCCATTCACTCCATAATCCGGCAAGAGCCATTGGTTCTCCGTTCTTTTTATATATATAGAAAGGATAGGTCTTCCCTTTGTAGTGATGGTGTTCGTAAAAACCATCCACATAGATTATGCATCTGTTATTTCGGGCGGAATTGCGGAAGGAAGGTTTTTCGAAAATGGTCTCACCTCTTGCGTTCAAAGTATTGTTCCAGTATTTTTTCAGCTGCAATTTGTCCTTCACCCAATGTGGTACCAGGCCCCAGGTGGCTATTTCAGGATAGTCCGGAGAACGGTCCGGGTAGATTAAAAGTTTTGGATGGCTGAAACCTGAAGCGTGATGTAAAGGAAGGTCTGTAAACGGGATAAGTTTACGACGAATTTCCTCTATCGCATTTTTATCTCCCCTTCTTCTGGCCTTACTTAATTGAGCTTCTAAACTGGCCTTGATATCATAACACATATCACTAACTATTAATAGGTGTTGAATTCGGACTACTTATAGTTATTGTACACCCGGTGGCACAAAGGAACTATAATCACCACCATGACGCGCAATATCCCTGACTACCGTTGAAGAGATATAAGACATTTCAGGAGACCCCATTAAAAACATACTATCTACACCAAAAGCATTGTCATTAGCCTGGGCAATGGTTTGTTCATAAGCAAAATCGGAGGTGTTTCGGAGTCCGCGAAGTATATATCGCGCTTTTACCTTTTTACAGAATTCCGCGGTAAGACCGGTATACGTAGCTACTTTTATTTTTGGCTCCCTGGCGAACGTTTTTTCCAGAAAGGCCTTTCTATCATCCAGCGACCACATATACTTTTTTTCAGCATTGATGCCTATTGCGACAATAATTTCATCAAATAGCGGTAGCGCTCGTTCAATGATATCTACATGGCCCAGGGTGATAGGGTCGAAGGAACCCGGAAAAACTGCTTTTATCATAGTTTAAATGTACTATTTTTTGGCTAATGCTTCTTCTACAAGTATTCCGAAGAATTCTGTGAGGGTCATTCCGGCTTCTCTTGCCATCTTTGGAACAATACTTTCCGATGACAGGCCGGGGGTTGTATTGGTTTCAATGAAGAAAGGTACTCCATCCTGGATAATGAAATCGGAGCGCGTCACCCCATTCATATTTAACAGATGATAGATCCGCTTAGCTTCCAGCTGAACCGCTACTGTCTCTTCATCGGAAATTCGAGCCGGTGTGATTTCCTGCGATTTTCCCAGGTACTTTGCCTCATAATCGAAGAAGTCGTTTTCAGAAACGATCTCGGTTGGAGGTAAGATGATGATCTCACCTTGCTTTCTGAAGGCTCCCACAGAAACTTCCGTCCCGTTCAGGGCAGTTTCAATGATGATCTCGGGATCTTCCTTAAACGCCTTTTCAATAGCGGGCTGGAGATCTTCCATATCATGTACCTTGCTTATACCGAAACTTGAACCTGCTCGATTCGGCTTTACAAAGCAGGGCAGCCCAGTGGTTTTTACAATGGTTTCAAGGTCATAATCGGTTCCCTGGTTTACATAATAGGAGTTTGCGCAATGAATTCCGAAGTGCTTCAAAACCGACAGGCAATCCCGTTTATTAAAACTAAGCGCTGCCGGGTAGAATCCGCTGCTCGTTTGCCGTATACCCAGCAGATCCCAATACGCGGCCATATAACCATCCTCTCCCGGAGTGCCGTGTATCGTATTGAATACAACATCGGGAATAATTTTCTCACCGCCTGCTTTAAAGCTGAAATCCGAGCGGTCAATCCTTATTTTCTCAGACTGGTCATTTAAATAGAACCATCCTTCATTCAGAATGTGAACCGGATACACCTTGTATTTTTCGCTATCCAGATTGTTGCAAACAATTTCACCACTCTGTCGGGAAATCTCTGCTTCGCTGGAATAGCCGCCCATTGCGACTGCGATATGTTTCTTTGTCATACCATTTATGTAAAAAGCGCGTTTAACAAAAATATCACTTATCTCTAAGAAGTTACTAACTTTAGGTTTACTATTTTTGTCCTCTAACCCACAGCGTATGACGTTTCTGAAATTCCTCACCACCAAAACCTTTCTGAAGCAATTGCTCTTTGCACTCCTGGCGGTTATAATACTCACCTTTCTAATTCTATGGTGGTTGCGCTCTACAACAAATCACGGACAAAAGATAGAGGTCCCGAACCTGGCCAAATTACAACTGGACGCTGTGGAAGACAAATTGGATGAAATGGACCTTACCTACGAAATCCTGGATTCCGCCAATTATAATCCTGAATATCCGAGGTTTTCTGTGATTGAGCAGATACCTAAAGCAGGTAATTTTGTGAAAGAGGATAGAAAGATATATCTGTATCTCAATCCTTCCGGATATAGGAAGATTAAAATACCCCCTGTTGTTGGAAAGACGCTCCGACAAGCAGAACCAACCCTGGAAGCCATGGGCTTTGAGATAGGCAAAAAAAGCTATCGTCCCTACATAGCGAAAGATGAGGTGCTCGAACTTCGTCATAAAGGCACTAAAGTAGAGCCCGGAGATGAGCTTTCTAAAACAGCCGTTATCGATCTGATCTTAGGAGATGGTTCCGGAAGTCTTAATCGCAATGCAGAGGCAGAATCAGACGGGGATTCCGAAGGAACAACAGATGAAACCAATGGCGGAGGAGATAACTAATCCCGATCAGGAACCTACGGGTAACGACGATTTATTTGAGCATTATCGGTTTGTAGCCGATAAAGGCCAGCAGCCATTGCGTGTGGACAAATACCTGATGAACAAGATTCAGAATGCCACGCGCAATAAAATCCAGAAAGCTGCGAAAGATGGCAATATTCATGTGAACGACAGCCCTGTAAAACAAAACTACAAAGTGAAAGGGGGAGACGTGGTTCAGGTTCTTTTCGAACATCCACCATACGAATTCCTTCTTACACCCGAAGATATTCCGTTAAATATCGTATTTGAAGATGATGCGTTGATCGTGGTTAATAAACCAGCTGGTATGGTAGTACATCCTGGCCATGGAAATTATAGTGGCACGCTCATCAATGCACTTACCTTTCACTTCGATAATTTACCAAATAACAGCAGTAACAGGCCTGGCCTTGTTCATCGTATCGATAAAGATACCAGTGGCCTGCTGGTAATCGCCAAGACAGAAGAGGTGATGACACATCTGTCGAAGCAATTTTTCGATAAAACTACCGAGCGAGAGTACGTTGCATTAGTTTGGGGAAATGTGGAGGAAGACTCCGGAACCATCGAAGGGAATATCGGAAGACATCCTAAGAATCGATTGCAGAATACAGTCTTTGAAGGTGATGATGCAGTGAAAGGCAAACCGGCCGTGACTCACTTTAAAGTTATGGAACGCCTGGGTTATGTGACTTTGCTTTCCTGCAGGCTTGAAACTGGAAGAACCCATCAGATTAGGGTTCATCTTAAATATATCGGCCATACATTGTTTAATGATGAGCGCTACGGAGGAGATGCTATACTGAAGGGCACACATTTCTCCAAATACAAACAATTCGTGGATAATTGTTTCAAAATATTACCCCGCCAGGGTCTTCACGCAAGAACGCTTGGTTTTACGCACCCGATATCCGGGGAAAGACTGCAATTTGAAGCTCCTATTCCCGAAGATATGGAACTTTGTATCGAAAAATGGAGGAATTATTCGAAGCATGTGATCGAATAATATTTAGTGATGAAGGGATTAGATCTAAGAATGGATTTTCTTTTCCAATGCTGCATTTATTACTATTTTTGAATAAATAAAAAGTTGTATGAAAATTGTAATCTCACCCGCCAAATCTCTGGATTTTGAAACCAAATTGCCAACACCTATGCAAACTGAGGCATGTTTTCTTTCCGAGGCAGAACGACTTAACAAATTACTTAAAAAGAAGTCGGCACGATCTCTTAAAAAACTTATGGGTATATCCGAAAATCTCGCACAGTTGAATTATGAGCGAAACCAGGAGTGGAGTGTTCCCTTTACGCCGGAGAATGCGAGGCAGGCTGTGTACGCTTTCAGCGGTGATGTGTACAGGGGAATGGATGTGTATACCCTTCCGGAAGAGAAAATTGAATACATGCAAAATACCCTGAGGATCATATCGGGCTTATACGGTATCCTGAAGCCACTAGATCTGATTCAGCCCTATCGCCTTGAAATGGGTACGAGCATGAAAGTAGGGGTTAAGAAGAATCTTTATGAATTCTGGAAGAAGAAAATTACAGATAAATTGAACGAAGACCTGGCAGATGATGAGGTGTTTGTGAACCTGGCGAGTAATGAATACTTCAAAGCCATAGATACCAAGGCATTAAAAGTGCCCGTAGTGACTTGTGTTTTTAAGGATTTCAAAAACGGTGAATACAAGAACATAATGACCTTTGCTAAACTGGCACGCGGCTATATGACCCGATATATCATAGATAATAAGTGTACTGCGATTGATGACCTTAAAGGCTTTAATTATGAAGGGTACGGATTTAGTGAATCCATGTCCAGCGAAGCGGAGCTTGTGTTTATTCGATAGTGTTCCTTCATACGCATCCATACAAACCTTTCATACCCAAGAATTCCAGAAAATTAATTGTTGGTACATTGCCGCCTCCCAGGTTCACGACGGGTGAATTAAGAGAGGGTGATGTTAATTTTTGCTATGGTAGCAGAGACGGGCAGCTGTGGCCTATTCTAAATAGAATTTTCAAACTGGATCTGCCTTTCGAAACCACGGAAATTGCTGTAGAAAAAAGGAAAAAATTTCTCTTGGCTCATCAAATCGGAATATGTGATATAGTGGAATCTGCGAGACGGGAAAAAATTGATGCCAGCGACATAGGAATGAAGGACGTGCAGCTTAGGGAATTACTTACTCTAATTACCCGTTATCCTAAGATAGATACCTTATTGTTTATGGGCGGCAATAGTAAGAACGGACCTGAATATTTTTTTCGCAGACTTCTGAAAAAATACGATCTCAACCTGAAACCCGTATCTTCGGAAGTACCCAGAATTCATGAATTTCTGCTCCCCGCTTCCAATCGGGTGATTAGAACAATCTCTTTAATTGCTCCTTCAGGAGCCGCTAATCGGGCTGTAGGCAGTCTTCAGAAATACAAGGATCTAAAAAACAAAAACCCCGAAATGACCACGGTCGATTTCAGGGTATTGCAGTATAGTGAATTCTTTAAAAACTAAGGCTGAAAAGTAAATACCTCAAGAGGTGCATTGTTGCTAACTACCGCATAACATGTCACTCCGTTAATAGTAAGTGCTTCTAAGTCTTTGGCGTCGCTGTCAACGAAAGGATCGTACTCCTGACTTACGGTAAAGTTGCCCGTGCCATCTCCAAGCAGCACATAGCCGTAATTACTGTCGTAACGAATGGTTTCTACTTCAGCGTCGTAAATAGCACCTACACCCATCACGTCCAGGTGGCCATCCTTATTTACATCTGCAGACAGCAATGAAAGGGTAGGGCCGGTTTGTACTGCATTTGGCAATTTGGAAATTTCAAAGTCCCCGTTCCCTTTATTTTCAGCATATACGGTTTCAAACATATAGACGGTGAGTTTAAACGCATCTTTTAATTTGTCTTCTCCATATATATCTTTCATCTCGAGCTGGGCAAACTCCTTATAGGTTGCTATTTTATCAAGCAGATACGGGTTCTGCTCGCTGCTACATTCTTTTCCGCGAACCGGTACCAATCTACCGTCGTTGATCTTACTCAGTGCTACATCATAACTTCCGTTATCATCAAAATCTTTTCCGTAGATATAGATGGGTTTTTCCTTCTTAGGTTGAAATTTATTGTTCTTACCAATGTTTCCAAAGAAATAATCCTCATCTCCGTCACCATCGAAATCCCCGGCGGTGACACTAAACCACCATCCCTCGGTTTTATCTAATCCTGAAACACCTTCAGCTTGTGCAAAGGTGCCACTATTGTTATTGAAAATGGTTGGACGCATCCATTCACCCACGACCATCAGGTCCAGGTCATCGTCATTGTCGTAATCCGTGAACAAGGCTTGAGAGACCATACCGATTTCAGAAAGTGAATTATTTGCCGAGGTAACATCCTTGAATTTTCCACCTTCATTGCTAAGCAAATAGGATCTTGGTGGTTTGGGATATTCGGCCGGGATCACATTTCCTCCAATAAAAAGATCCATGTCCCCGTCCTTGTCGTAATCTCCCGCTACAACTGCTTTCCCTGAAGTAAGCATTACGGGAAGCGCTACAGTGTTTTTACTGAAATTTCCATTTCCATCATTTCTATACAATCGATCCTGTAACAGCGGACTGTTTTTTTCAAGGTCGTATCCGGCACTCACAACATAGAGATCCTGATCTCCATCGCCGTCAGCATCGAAGAAAACCGCGTTGGCGTCTTCGTATTTTGCTTCGCTATTCCAAAGGTTCTGACTTGATCTTGTAAAGCTTCCGTTTTCCCCCTGAAGGTAAAGAGCTGCTGCTGCATCCTTCGCATTTCCTACGAAGAAGTCCATGCGACCGTCATTATTTACATCGGCACTAACAATTCCGGTCCCTTTGGTAGATTGTTTTTGAGGGATTAGCAGCTGAAGCGAATAATCATTAAATGCATTTTCCTGATGCACATAATCTATTCCTAATTGAGCGATATCGACATTCGCTTTTAGGGTTGAAGGTTTTGGAGCAGAAGCTGCTGCCACAGCTGTGGAATAGTCCACTTCGATCAACGAATTACTTTTAGGGTCCTGGATTTTGGAGACCTTGCCATCCGGCCAGGTGATTACCAGTTCATCCAGGGTTGGATCGTCGCCCAGTCCAAAATGCAGCACATTGGGTACTGATGACTGGTAGCCCCGCGCCAGGTATAGTTTCTGAAATTGTTCTCCTTTACTATTCTTCAACTGTGCGGCAGCACCAATTCCAAGTGGGTTATCCTTTGGGCCTTTAAACGTTACTTGTACATAGTTTGTATTCGAATTATTTCGGTACAACCCTAACTCATCATTGGATTTGCTCACCATGATATCCATATCACCATCATTATCGAAATCGGCATACACCGCACCGTTGGAGAACGATGGATCGTCCATACCCCACTCTTCAATAGTGTTGGTAAAGCTCAAATCGCCGTTATTTTTATAGAAATAATTATTCAATTTTTCTGAAGGCATTAAATCCAGTACCGCATCGAGGGTCATTGCTTCTCCACGTGCATTCCGCGCTCTCAGGTCCTTTCTGAAATCCTGGTTGGTATAATCCTTCACCACCCCGTTCGAAATGAATATATCCTTTAAACCGTCATTATCCAGATCCACAATTAATGGAGCCCAGCTCCAATCAGTTTTCACTATGCCGCTCAATTGTGCTGTTTCCTGGAATTTCCCATTGCCTTTATTATACTGCAGTGTATTTGCCATATAGGCGTGGTGGTATCCTACTTTTACCATATTTTCGAAACCTTCGGTGCTCATCGAAGCCATGTTTTCCTTGCTTCTGGCATAGTTTTCGGCAAGCATGTCCACTGTAACAAGATCGGGAAGCATATCATTGTTGAGATCGGCATAGTCCACTCCCATACTGTTAAAGGAAATATGATTCATGCGTTGTTTGATCTCATCCTTGAAGGTGCCATCCTTTTGGTTGATGTACATGATGTCCGGTTCCAGGTAGTCGTTTGCGATATAGATATCGTCCCATCCGTCGTCATTAAAATCACCTACAGCACCGCCAAGGCCCCATGACTTGTTGTATACTCCTGCTTCTCCGGTAACCTTTGTAAATCGAGTTCCGTCGTTTCTATATAATTGGTCGCTGGTAATTTCTTCGATCTGACTTTGGATCTCACCACTAATTTTGGTGTTGTTTTTAAAATCGTACCTATAATTAAGTACATAAAGGTCCAGGTCACCGTCCTTATCGTAATCCAGTTGGTATACCTGGGTAGTGTATCCCGGGTCGTCCAGTCCCCATTGGGCCGCCGCTTCTGTAAAGGTCCCGTCTTTCTGGTTCACAAAGAGTTTGTTTCTTCGCTCTTCATCATTGCCCAGAGAACCTGCCTTTGAAACATAAATGTCTATCCAGCCATCACTATTGATGTCCAGCATGGTTGCACCTGTGGAAAAACCTTTGTAATCCTGTGTTCTTGAGGCAACAGTAATGTCTTCGAAAGTAAGATCGCCTTTATTTTTATAGAGTTTATTAGGCCCCTGATTGGAGATCAGGTAGACGTCCTGTAATCCGTCGTTGTCCACATCTCCAACTGCCAGTCCGGCACCAGCATATAAATAGGGGTAGTTAAGGAAATTGAATTCCATGGTTTCCTCTACTTTATTTCTGAAAATTATGTTCGATTGTTCAGCGGGAATTTGTGTGAATAGGGTAGTAGCTCCATCGGTAAATTCCCCGGTCTTTTTGGCTTCTGAAGATTCGTTAGCACAAGAGAACAGTCCGAATACGAATAAAACAGTAAATATTTTGTTAAGCATGGCTCTCGGTATCTTTTATTTTGTGGTAGTTCACAAATATATAAAACTTAATTCTTAGAATTTCACCCTCTGAAGTTTAACATCGTGGTATCACTTTATCGGTTTTTGCTGCCTTTTATCTTTTTTTTGAATTGCATGTTTTATTTATTTTATCAATCTATTTTTTTTCTTTACCTTAACAAACTGTTAACTAAAACTGATTAATCTAAATTTTCAATTCTTATGAAAAAAATTACCTTAACCTTATTGGCATTTGTCGTCACATGTTGCATGTGGCAGACCAATGCGCAAAACTATACTTCGTTGACGGAAGCGGCGGCGGCAGGTGTAGTTCCCAATAACACAACGAGATCCGTCTCGAATAATTCTGTTATTATACAAACTCAGGGAAGAGCGGTAAGTACCACTTACTCTGACCGACCTACGTTTCAGGCGGCCGCAGGGCCCGGAATGATCCTGGAAGACTTTGCGGGTGGACCTGCAGGTGCGGGAATATTTACTTGCGGTGAAACCGTAAGTAGTGCCGGAGGCGGATGCTTCCCTGCTAATGAAATTGTTGGCGGATTGGAAATAACCAATAACACAGGAAATACACCTGCAATTATTGCTCTTGGGCCTGGAACATTTGGAAACGCCGATTTTACGGTGGGAACAAATTTCTTTGCAGACGCAACAGTAATTAATTTTACTAATGGTGATGCTAATGCTTTTGGTGCCGATCTATATAATTTTACCGGTACCGGAGCTGTCGATGTTCGAATTTACGGAACAGGTGGCTTGATCGCTACTTATTCTGTCCCTGGGGTAAATCCAACGGGTCCTACTTTTTTCGGTGCGATCGCCGATGAGGTCATTACAAGTGTTGAGCTTGAAGTACCTGGTGGAGGTATCGTAGAGCATCTTGCCAATATTGAATTTGGTCGTGCCAATTCCATGACTTGTGGATTAGCACCACTGCCTATTCCAGCCGTGGGAACTCAAGGAGCAATGGATCCGTCTCCTGCAACAGTAGGCCTTAATGGTACTGTAGGTACAGACTACAGCATTGAGAGCGTAACTTTAGATTTAAATCACACTTTCGACGGTGACCTTGATATTTCTTTAACCTCTCCTGATGGAACTGTTCACCAGTTAAGTAATGATAATGGTGGAGCTGGTAACAACTATACCGGAACTGTCTTTATGGATGGTTTTCCTAGCATAAATGGCCAATCCGCACCATTTACCGGTACATTCGAACCTGAAGGTGGACCAATGAATCCTGCCTTCGACGGTGATAACCTTACCGGAGACTGGGTATTGAATATCTTTGACAACTTTGGTGGAGATAGCGGTAACCTTATCGACTGGTGTATCAACTTTGCACCTATCTTAGGCAGCCCACCGGTGATCATGTGTCCTGCAAATATCGTTTCTGATAACGATCCGGGCCAGTGTGGTGCCGTACAAAATTATGTTGCCGTCGCGATTGATCCAGACGGAAACCTGGATACTGTAGAACAAATTAGTCCGGACCCACTCGTATTGGGTACTGGTGATGAATTCCCTATTGGAACGACGACCGTAACTTTCCGTGCAACTGATACCTTCGGTAACTTCTCCGAATGTAGCTTCGATATTACAGTAAATGATGTTGAAGATCCTACGGTAACTTGCCAGGATCTCACTGTTGAGCTGGATGCCAATGGAGATGTGACAGTATTGCCAGGAGATGTAGTAACAAGTTTCTCTGATAACTGTCCTGGAACGACATTGGAATTCATAGGACCAGGTTCACCATTTAGTCTTACTACTTCTTTTGCAGACAACAATGGTTCTGCAGGAAATATGTTCGATGTAATGCCATTGAACGATATTATCGTTAATTCTTTCGATGTGAATAACTCGAGTGGAGGTACTGTAGATTATGAGATATATTATAAGACAGGAAGCTATATTGGTTCTGAAACCAATGCGGGCGACTGGATGTTAGTTGGATCGGCTCTTGGAGTTCCTGGAAACGGATCTGGTAATGCCACGCCTCTCGACTTGACCATGGGATTGAATTTAGCTGCAGGTACAATGCACTCTTTCTACGTAGCAGATATTGGACCTGGAACTCATAACTATATTAACGGTGCGACTGAAGGAGCACTTTGGGCTTCCGATGCAAACCTTGAAGTATACGAAGGTGTTGGTAAAGGCGGTCTTTTCGGATCTACTTTCCGACCAAGAAACTTTAGTGGTAACGTTGTTTATGAAACTGCCGGTACGCTTGTTGCTAGTTTAGACTTCGGCTGTGCCGATGTAGGAGACAATGTTGTAACTGTAGTTGCAACAGATGCTTCTGGAAATACAGCTACTTGTCAGTCTACAATTACTGTAGAAGACAATATCGCTCCGGTGATCGTTTGTATAGGAGAGCAATTAACAGGACCTAACACGGTTAGTGATAGTCCTGGTATACCAATTGTAGATAACACTACATTCACGACCACTATAGATATTACAGATGATTTCACGATCAACGACCTTAATATGGCGGTTGATATTGAGCATACCTGGACAGGTGATATCACACTAACATTAGAATCTCCTGCCGGTACTCAGGTTATCGTCTTCGACGATGCTGATGGTTGTTCTGGAGACAATATCATGGATACGTATGACGATGAGTCTGTGAACCCATTAGACTGCCAGGCAGGAACAAGTGATGCCTTCCCACTAGATGATTATATCCCATCCAATCCACTTTCTGCCTTCGATGGTGAAAGTACATTAGGAACATGGATACTATCTGTTGAGGATGATGCAGGTGGAGACACCGGTGTCTTGAACAGCTGGGCTATCATTTACGATTTCGATCCTATAGTGGCAGCGCCACTTGAGGTTGATCTTGATGCTATGGGTATGGCTACTTTAAATGCCAGTGACCTGTTAATAAGTGTAGATGAAGCATGTGGATGGACTGCAACTGTTGCAGGGGCTCCGGCACCTGTAAGTTTAGAGACTACCTTCGCAGGTGGTAACGGTCAATCCGGAAATATGTTCGACATCAACGCGTTAAATGATGTTACTATCAGTTCGTTTGATGTAAGCATGGACGATGGTACTACAGACGATGTTGAAATATATTTCAAAACTGGTACTTGGGTTGGATTTGAAGCTGATCCTTCTGCATGGACACTAATAGAAACTGCCGCTGGAATTACTTCCGCAGGCGACAACACACCTACTCCACTGAACCTTAACCTTGACGTTGATGTTCTTTCAGGAGAGACTGTGGCATTCTATGTAACACTGGTAAGCACAACTAATATTACGTACACTAACGGAACAGGTGTTGGAAACGTATTTGCAAGTGATGCCAACATAGAGTTCTTAGAAGGATCTGGTAATGCCTATCCTTTTGGCGCCACATTCGCACCGCGTGTCTTTAATGGAAACATTATCTATACCGCAGGTGGAGGAATGAGTACAACGATAGACTTTACGTGTGCCGATCTAGGAGAGAACCTCATTGAAGTAACTGTAACTGACGACAGTGGTAATGTTTCCACTTGTACGGCTACTGTGAATGTTAATGATGTTACACCTCCGGTACTTGTTTGTGATGATGTAACGATCGGTGTAGGCCCAACGGGTGTTACCGAGATCGACCCAATGGCCTTGTTGGCTAATTCTCCTTCTACCTATCAGGTAATCACTATCAGTAGTGACAACCAATCGGGTGCTCCTGGAGAAACAGATATCACTGTTCCTGTTACTATGGCTGAGACTGTAAGTTTCGACTGGGATTACACAACTCCGGACGGACCTGCATTCGATAGCTTCGGATACCTGTTAAACGGTGTTTTCACCGAACTTACAGATCCGGGAGGAGCTAACGACCAAAGTGGAAACAGCGGACTGATCAGTCTGGCTCCAGGTGATGTGTTCGGATTCCGTTCATCCTCTGTTGATGGCCTCTTTGGTGCGGCTACTACTACTATAAGTAATTTTGTACCAGGATTTAACGGACAATTCGATCCGGCTAACTGGACAGTGACCCTGAACAACTCTGATGGAGACGCGTTCTTCGTAGAGATACCAGGTGGACCACTTTCTTTCGATGCCTGTGGTATTACCATACTGGCAGTAGACATCACAGAAGTAACTTGTGATGACGTTGGTACAACAATTACCATTACTGTATTTGCATCTGACTCGAGTTTGAACATTGCAGTTTGTCAGTCTATGGTTACTGTAGTGGATGATTTAGCACCGGAAGTAACTTGTCCGGAAGATCAAACAGTAGATCCGGGTGTTGGTAACCTGTTCTGGGAAGTAGAAGATTACTGGGATCTTGGATTAGCAACAGCTACCGATAACTGTACAGATCCGTTAGTTGACTTTAGTCAGGATCCTGCGCCAGGTACGCTATTATCAGATGGAGTATATACAGTTACACTGTGTTCTACTGATGAATATGGTAACGAAGGATGTTGTACATTCGAACTTACTGTAGAGAGTATCTTAGGAGCTACAGACAACGAGTTGAACACAGCCATCGGTTTATATCCGAATCCGGCATCAGAGCAAGTAACCCTTGCTAACGGATCGAATATCTTACTCGACAGAGCTGCGATCTACGACGTAAACGGTAGATTGATCAATACGATAGACCTTACCAATATGGGAAGTGAAATGGTGATCGATATATCTCAACTATCATCTGGCGTGTATATCGTTCAGATCAGTGCTGAGAATTCTACAACCGTTAAACGATTGATAAAAGAATAATCGGAAGATTATATAACCAACCAAAAGAAAACCCCTTCCGGCAACGGAGGGGGTTTTTGTTTAACTACATTAATATTTTAAGTAATAAGGTTCTTCAGGTGTGAGAGGTGAGCTAAATCAATTGGAACATGAACATAGGTTACCCCCATGTGAAATGATCTCTTTGCCTATTAGGTTTGTATGAGTCACTTTCTTCTACTATCTCTTCACTTGTTGTTTCCAGATAGCTCTTTCATTATAATCAACCTTGTTGGTCACCTGGTTAATATTTCCCGTTGGATTAGTGGGATTGGTTTGCTCTATTCTACGTTCAAACATTCTTTCCATTTGTATCTTTTTTAGTTTCCACAAAGATACGAACAGGACAATTTTTACTTTGCCAAAACCTTGTTATAGATAGGTTAAATATGTCTTATAGATTCTATGAATTCGCGGATACCGGATCGACCATCCCGGCTTATCATTTTAATGAAAGCACTACCGATAATAGCTCCTTTCGCATGCTCCGTAGCCGTACTGAATGTTTTAGAATTACTAATACCGAATCCTACGATTTGTGGATTCTTTAAATCCATATCCGCAACACGTTTAAAATAATCTGTCTGCACTGAACCAAAGCCCTGGGTTTTACCCGTCGTACTCGCGCTGCTTACCATGTAGATAAATCCATCAGTCGCATTGTCGATTTCCCGAATCCTCTCTTCTGAAGTCTGAGGAGTGATCAGAAATACATTGACGAGTCCGTTTTCCTGAAATATTTGCTCATAATGTTCTTTATATTCTGCTAATGGTAGATCCGGAAGGATAAGTCCGTCAATTCCTATTTCGCTGCATTTCTTACAAAATGCTTCTACGCCGTATTGCAGTACCGGATTGAAGTATCCCATTATTATGAGAGGGATAGATACGGTTTCCCGAATTTTGGAAAGTTGGCTAAACAAATGTTCAGTAGTCATGCCATTTTTTAAAGCCGCGGTTGAACTTTCCTGGATCGTGGGGCCATCGGCTAATGGATCACTGAAAGGTAGTCCGATCTCAACCATGTCAACGCCACTTTGCTCGAGCTCTTTTATTATAGGAACTGTGTCTTCCAAGGAAGGATATCCGGCAGTGAAGTATATAGAAAGGATCTTCTTGTCCTGGGCTAATTTCTCTTTAATTCTATTCATCGTTTTTACCTATGTTGGACTTATAGTTTGAAATATTCTATGTAGGTATCAAGGTCCTTATCGCCGCGGCCACTTAAATTCACCACGATAATGTCCTCCGGGTTAAAGGGCCTCTTTTCAAAAATAGCAAGGGCATGACTTGTCTCTATGGCCGGTATGATACCTTCTAATTGGCTTAATTCAATCCCGGCTTTCATCGCATCCTCATCAGTGATGGAAATGAATTCACCTCTTCCGCTTGTATATAGGTGCGCATGCATTGGCCCGACACCCGGATAATCCAGGCCAGCCGAAATAGAATACGGTTCAGTGATCTGGCCGTCGGTGGTTTGCATCAATAGGGTTTTACTCCCATGAATGATCCCTGCTTTCCCTAAAACCGAAGTTGCCGCACTTTCGCCTGTATGAACACCTTTACCAGCAGCTTCAACAGCAATAATTCCAACTTCCGGATTATCCAGGTAATGATAATATGCCCCGGCCGCATTGCTTCCTCCACCAACACATGCAACCACATAGTCTGGATTTTCTCTTCCTTCCTTTAGTTTCAACTGCTGCATGATTTCTTCAGAAATAACACTTTGAAAACGTGCTACCATATCGGGATAGGGATGAGGCCCCACAACACTTCCAATGATATAGTGCGTATCGGTGGGATTGTTGATCCAGTCCCGGATGGCTTCATTAGTCGCATCCTTCAACGTTCGGCTTCCGCTTAAAGCAGGGACAACAGTTGCGCCCAACATTTTCATACGCGCCACATTGGGTGCCTGTCTTTTTATATCAATTTCACCCATGTAGACCACACATTCAATACCCATAAGTGCACAAACAGTTGCTGTTGCCACCCCGTGCTGTCCTGCACCGGTTTCCGCGATAATACGTTTTTTGCCCAGACGTCTTGCTAAAAGAATTTGTCCGATAGTATTGTTTACTTTATGTGCTCCGGTATGACAAAGGTCCTCTCGTTTCAAGTAAACCCTGGTTTTATATTTCTCTGAAAATCTCTGCGCGAAATAAAGCGGTGTGGGCCTTCCAACATAGTCCTGTAACAAAGCATCAAATTCCCTCTTGAAGGAGTCTTCAGAAGTAATTTTCAAATAATTCTTGCGCAATTCCTCTACATTCGGATAGAGCATTTCGGGGATATAGGCACCTCCAAATTCTCCGTAATATCCGTTATCATTAACGTTGTAACTCATCTATAAAATATTTTAACTTTTCAATGTCTTTCATTCCCGGTTTCGTTTCGAAACGACTGTTTACATCAATAGCTTTGATATCTACTCCTGTCGCTTGAATTTCTTTTAACCTATCAACTTCTTCCAACCCGATACCCCCACTAAGGACAAATGGTTTCCTTGATTTGTAATCCTTCAACACCTCCCAATCGAAAGTCACTCCGGTACCGCCTCGTAAGGTTCCTTTTGTATCGAACAAAAACGCATCAATATATCTTTCGAAAGGTTGTAATTGATTGAAATCGAAGCTGTCCAGTATGTGAAATACCTTCCATATCTCCAATGGCTGCGTGCTTATATTGTTTTGAGTCCTTCTAAGCGTCTTACAAAATTCAGGGTTTTCATCTCCGTGCAATTGGACCACCTGCAACTGATGACTTTGAGCACAATTAATGATGAAGCTGATGGGAGCGTTCACGAATACTCCAACTTTTGCAATATGTTCCGGTATCTTAGGTATTTCAGTAGTGAAATTACGCGGACTATTTTCGTAAAATATGAAACCGAGGTAATCTGGCTTCAGGCTTGCTACCTCAGCGACATTATATTTCATTCCACATATTTTGATCTTCGGCTGCATCGCTATAATTTCTGAATGAACTGTGTGACTGCTTTTCCGGGATCATCATTTTTCATAAAATGTTCTCCCATTAAATACCCTTGATAGCCATATTCTTTTAGTTCGCTGACCGCTTCCGGACTGCTTAGCCCACTTTCAGAAACTTTAACGAAGTTATCTGGTATGAATGCTGCGAGTTCCTTACTTACGGCTGTTGAAACCTCAAAAGTTTTAAGATTCCTGTTATTTACACCCATCATGTCGGCCGGCACTCCCAGGGATCGCTCCAGTTCGTTTCGATTATGTACTTCTAAGAGAACCTCCATCTGCAACTCTTTCGCCACACCGCATAACTCCTTAAGTTTAGTTTCTTCCATAGCCGAAGCGATCAATAAGATTGCATCCGCGCCATACGCACGGGCTTCAAATATCTGATAGGCGTCTACAATGAATTCCTTTCGTAAAAGCGGTTTCGATACAAGTTGCCTGGCTAAAAGTAAATCATCCAGCGATCCTCCGAAATAAGCTGTGTCTGTTAGAACCGAGATAGCGCTCACACCGGCTTTTTCATATCCCAGAACCACTTTCTGAAGAGATACGGAATCGTTGATCACGGATTTACTAGGTGACCTTCTTTTATGTTCGGCAATGATTCCATGATCCGATTTCCGCAATGCAGATGACATTGATTGCACAGGTCTGTTAAAATATTTCGATTGCTCCAATAAAGAAACAGGCAGCGCCTCTTTTTTTGCCGAAACTTCCTGGTGCTTATAGGATAATATCTTGTCTAATATGGTCATGACTCCCTGCTTATTTTTTGTAGCGTTTCTAAAACCTTATGTGCGTTACCATTTAATAACGATTCCCGGGCCTTCTGAAATCCTTCAGAAACGGTGCAGCCCTCTACCACCGAAATTGCCATTCCGGCATTCGCGCAAACCACATCGTTTTGAGCTTTCGTACCCTCGCCCTTAAGGATATTCATAAATATTTCCGCCGAAGCTTCGATGGTTTCACCTCCGTGTATTTGCGATTGTTCTATTTTTGAAACTCCGAAATCGGACGGTTTTAGCACAGTATCCGAGTCATTGGAAATTACCTTGGTAGCACTGGTTAAAGATATTTCATCATAACCGTCAATGGCATGGAGGATGGCATAGTTTTTATCTGTTTTCTGGTATAAGTAGCCATACATCCTGGCCAGTTCGAGACTAAAGACACCAACCAGTTGATTTTTCGGAAACGCTGGATTCACCATAGGCCCTAACATGTTGAAAAATGTCTTCACGCCTAACTCCCGCCGTATGGGCGCAACATTTTTCATCGCCGGGTGAAATAAAGGTGCATGAAGAATACAGACCCCCGCTTCTTCAAGAGAACGTCTTAAATAATCCGAATCATTGCTGAAACGGATACCTAATTGTTCCATCACGTTGCTGCTTCCGCTGATAGAGGACACCCCATAATTC
Source organism: Flavobacteriaceae bacterium (assembly GCA_013043685.1). GTDB lineage: Bacteria > Bacteroidota > Bacteroidia > Flavobacteriales > Flavobacteriaceae > Pukyongia. Next base: position 18,474 of record JABDNT010000077.1, read on the forward strand.
CCGTGTTTCGTAACCATGACGCCTGCACCGGCAGTAATAAAAGAGGCAAGCGTAGAAATATTGAAAGTGTTCTTGCCATCTCCACCTGTGCCGCACAGGTCGATGGTGTTGTATTCGCTAACGTCAAATGGGATACACAGATCCAAAAGAGCATCCCGAAATCCTTCCAGTTCATCCAGCGCTATGCTGCGCATCATATAGACTGTGAGGAAAGCAGATATCTCACTCTGGTTGTAGGCACCTTCAGAGATAGACACCAGAATGTTTCTCGCTTCCGTTCTGTCAAGCTGCTCGTGATTAATAAGCCTGTTAAGTACTTGTTTCATATTAACTCTCTATCCAGTTTTTGATCATTTTTTTTCCTTTTGGGGTAAGTACACTTTCCGGATGAAACTGTACCGCACGAATGTCGAATTCCCTATGCCGTAAAGACATGATCTGTCCGTTTTCATCTATAGACGTGATCTCTAATTCCATTGGGAAATTTTCTTTCTCAACCACCCAGGAGTGATATCGGCCAACCTCAATTTCCTTGTCAAGGCCCTTGAACATAGGCTCATCATCTACGAGTATCCTGGCTTTTGTAGCGACTCCATGAAAAACTTCACTAAGGTTTCTGATACTTCCACCGAAGACCTCACCGATAGCTTGCTGTCCTAAACAAACCCCTAAAATGGGTTTGATCCCGGCGTATCGCCTGATAACAACTTTCAATAAGCCAGCCTCATCCGGTATTCCGGGTCCGGGTGATAATAGAATTTTATCGTAATGTTCTAATTCATCAAGATCGAAACGATCATTTCGTTTTACGGTAACCTCAACATCGAGATCCTCGAGGTAATGAACCAGGTTGTAAACAAAACTATCGTAGTTGTCGATTACCAGTACTTTCATATTAAACGTGTTCTGCCAGTTCCATGGCTTTTGTTAATGCACCTAATTTATTATACACCTCTTGTAATTCACTTGCCTCATCACTATCTGAAACAATACCTGCTCCGGCCTGATAATGCAAAGTGTGATTTTTACTAAGAAAGGAGCGGATAATGATGGCGTGATTGAAATTTCCATTGAAATCCATAAATCCAATGGCTCCTCCATAAAACTCCCGATTTATATTCTCGTATTTTTCAAGTAGCTGCATTGCCTTGTGTTTGGGGGCGCCGCTAAGCGTTCCCGCCGGGAAGGTGTCTGCAACTATTCTCATAGTAGAAGTTTCCGGATTTTTCCTGGCAGTGACTTTGCTTACCAAATGGATCACATGGGAAAAGAATTGAACTTCCCTGTAGGTTTCAACCTTTACATCGCTTCCGTGCCGGCTAAGGTCGTTTCTGGCCAGGTCGACCAACATGACATGTTCGCTATTCTCCTTTTCATCTTCTGAAAGCGTTCGGGCTAATTCGGCATCTTGCTCATCGTTGCCGGTTCGCTTGAAAGTTCCGGCGATGGGATGAATCTCCGCACGATCTTGCTGAACCACTAACTGCGCCTCCGGTGAACTTCCGAAGATCTTAAAATTGCCATAATCGAAATAGAATAAATAAGGAGATGGATTCACACTTCGGAGTGCCCGATAGACATTAAAATCGTCGCCCGTAAATTCCTGGGAAAATCGTTTTGAGGGAACAATTTGGAAAACATCACCCCTCGCACAATGCTCTTTACATCGGGTCACCAGGGCCTTAAATTCTTTATCTTCCAGATTCGTGGTAGGTGATCCCTGACGTTCGAAGGGGTATTCAGCAAAATTTTTAGATCGCAGCAACTGGCTGATCTCCGCAATATTACTTGGAGTTTGGTAACAATGCGCGAAAATGTATGCTTCATTATTGAAGTGATTGATCGCAATTATATTTTGATATACTGCATAATGAATATCGGGAATGTCCAGATCCGAAGTATCCTTGGCTACTGAGATATCTTCAAAATAACGCACCGCATCGTACGCCATATATCCAAACAAGCCGTTGTTTGGAAATTTTAGCTCACTATTGGTTTCTGCAATAAATGTGGCTGAAAAAGTCTCCAGGATCTGCGGTACATCGGTTTCATCATTGATTTTGGTTTCCCTTTTGCTTTCATCCGGAAAACGCTCAATAATTTGCTCTCCCGTGACCGTGATAGAAGCGATAGGGTTACAACAAATAAAGCTGAACGTATTATCATTAGCCCTATAGTCACTACTCTCCAACAGCAAGCTGTTAGGGTATTTATCTCGAAGTCGCAGATACACGGATACCGGTGTAAGCGTGTCCGCTAATAATTTT
>JABDNT010000078.1 GCA_013043685.1 Flavobacteriaceae bacterium
TAAAGCTGACGTTGAAGTGCGAACCGTTCTATAATCCGAATTATCCTATGAAATACATCCTTGCATTATTAATTTGTACTTGCCTTGGAATCCAGGCGCAGACACCAACTTATGTCGCTGCTGTGGAATCCTTTCAAAGATCTTATAATGAAAAAGATGCTGATGCGATCTTCAATTCATTTGCACCCTTGATGCAACAATCGGTGAACCTGAAAACCACAGAACAGATTGTAAATTCGTTTCAATCCAGGTACGGTGAAATGAAAAGTTTCGACTTCAAGCAAAGCGAAGGTGCTATGGAAACCTATGTAGCACATTTTGAACGAGGAAAACAGAACATGCAAATCTCGCTTAATAATGAAGGTAAAATGAGAGGTTTGCTTTTTAAACCGGTTACTGAAAGTCGCCCACCTAAGTTTGAACGCAACACAACTAAACTGGGCATTCCGTTTAAAGGCAAATGGTTTGTAGTATGGGGCGGTGACACCAAAGCACAGAATTATCATGTTAGCTTCCCTGCGCAACGCGGCGCGTTCGATTTTCTAATATTGGGAAAGGGCAACAAAACGTATGAACGAAGCGGAACCCGAAATGAAGATTACTATGCTTTCGGACAACCATTATATGCAGTATGTGACGCTGAAGTCCACGATGTGATCACCGGGGTTGAAGATAACAAACCCGGAGACATGAACCCGGCTCAACCACTGGGTAATGCAGTGATTCTTAAAACTAGTAACGATGAATATATTTTCTACGCTCACTTTGAAATTGGCACCATAAAAGTAGAAAAAGGTCAGATAGTTAAGAAAGGGCAATACCTGGGTAACTGCGGAAATTCGGGAAATTCATCCGAACCTCACTTACACCTTCATATTCAGGATGGCCCTGATATTTACAGTGATGTGGGTGCCAAATGCTACTTCGAATCTATTTTGGTTAATGGAGAAGTGAAAACAGACTACTCCCCTGTCCGTTTAGAGGTGATAGCACCTCCCAAAGAATAAATTTATAGTATTTTTGCCGCTAATGGCAATTCAGAAAAAGGTACAGATAAAGAATAAAAAAGCCCGCTTCGAATACGAGATCCTGGATAAATATACTGCCGGCATCGTACTTCGGGGAACGGAAATAAAGGCTATACGTGAAGGGAAAGCTTCCATCGCTGAAAGTTTCTGTGAATTTAGTAATGGCGAATTGTTTGTTATCAATATGACCGTTCAGGAATATTCACATGCTACACATTACAATCACAATCCCAAGCAGGAACGCAAGCTGCTACTGAATCGCAGTGAGCTGAAAAAACTGGAAAAAGAGGTTAAGAATACAGGACTTACTATTATTCCTTTACTGCTTTTCACAACCGAAAAAGGCCTGGCCAAACTGGAAATTGCCTTGTGCCGAGGTAAAAAGCAATACGACAAACGGGAGTCTATTAAAGAGCGGGACACGAAACGAGACCTCAGCAGGATCAAGAAATCCTTTAATAATTAGGAGTTCTATTTCAGCACATGCTCTCAAAATTCAAAAAATATTCCCAACTAACATTTTTTTAAGGTTTGTGAGAAATCAAATTTCTATTTTCATGATTAGAAACCATCAACCATTAAAATACCCTATGCGCATTATCGGTATAAACTCATTCATGAATCAAACGCTACTCCTGCTTTTCTTACTTTTTTCTCTTCAGTTATCGGCTCAAATCGCAGGTAAAGTCACCAATGGAAGTGGCGAACCTCTCCCCTATGTGAATATCTACCTTGAGGGGACTTATACGGGTACGACCTCTAACGAAGATGGTAATTACGAGCTTTCGGTAACAGAAGAAGGTAATTATACCGTGGTTTTTCAATTTTTAGGCTTTACCAAAGTCATAAAAGAAATTTCAGTTGATTCCTTTCCTTATATTTTGAATATCACTTTAAAAGAGCAGACAACGAGTCTTGATGAAGTGGTGATCAATACTTCCGAGGATCCCGCCTATCGAATTATCAGGAATACTATTGCCCAACGAAAGGCAAATCTGGACCGCATTTCAGAATTTAAGGCCGACTTCTACTCCAGGGGATTGTGGCGTGTAGACAGTATCCCTGAAAAATTCATGGGACAGGACGTAGGCGATTTCGATGGCCAGCTCGATTCTACACGAACTGGCATCGTGTACCTTTCAGAAACCATTTCAAAGATCGCCTTCAGGCAACCTGACGACTTCAAGGAAACCATTATTGCCAGTAAAGTGAGTGGTAATGATAATGGTTTCAGCTTCAATAGTGCCATGGATGCTGAATATTCCTTTTACGAAAATACAGCCGATCTCAATGCAGCAATCGTTTCACCAATAGCGAACAACGCACTGAGTTACTATCGTTACAAGCTTGATGGGGTATTCTATGAAGGTAATAAACTTGTCAATAAGATCATTGTTACCCCGCGAAGGCCCAAAGACCGGGTTTGGACAGGTATTATCTATATAGTAGAAGACGACTGGGAGCTATATGGTCTAGACTTGACAACCAATGGCCAGGCTATTCAGATCCCTTTTGTAAAAGAACTGGTCTTTAAACAGAATTTCAGTTTCGATCCGAAAAATAAATTCTGGGTGAAACGGTCTCAGACCATAGATTTTGGTTTCGGATTCTTTGGCTTTAACGGAGATGGAAGGTTTATTGCAGTTTACAGCAATTATGATTTCACTCCGCAGTTCAAGGAACGGTCCTTTACCAATGAGGTTCTTTCCTTCGAACCGGAGGCAAACAAAAAAGACTCCCTCTTCTGGAAAGGCATCCGTCCGGTGCCGCTTACGGATGAGGAATTGAACGATTACATTAAGAAGGACAGTATTCAGCAGTTACGAAAATCCAAACCCTACCTGGATTCCCTGGACCAGAAAAATAATCGATTCGGTGCATTGGATATACTTTTTGGCTATACCTACCGCAATAGTTTTAAGAAATGGGATATCAGTTATCAGGGGCCACTACCCGGGGTCAATTTCAATACGGTCCAGGGATGGAATGGAGGTGTAGGGCTTACCTATTTCAAAGCTTTCGATGAAAATCGTACGAGATGGCTTTCACTATTCTCAAGGATTCGTTATGGAATTTCAGACGACCGTGTTCGTCCGGCAGGAGGTGCTACGTTTAATTTTAATAGAACAAACAGGCTGCAACTGGGTGTATATGGCGGAAACGAAGTGGTTCAGTTTAACAGGTCTCAACCTATTTCACCTTTGATCAATACCATTTCCAGCCTCTTTTTTGAACGAAATTACATGAAAGTCTACGAAGTAAATTACGCTAATGTGAGATGGAGCCAGGAGCTCTTTAACGGACTTCGAATGAGTGCTACCACTGGCTACGAACAGCGAAAACCACTTTTCAATACAACAGATTATGTAACCATACCTAACGATAAGGTAGATTATACCCTAAATAATCCCCGACAACCAATTAACGAAGTATTACAGCCCGATATCATAACGCATGATATTATAAAATCTTCAATAACAGCCGATATAAGTTTCGGACAAAAATATTACAGCTATCCTGACGGGAAATTCAACATAGGTAACGGAAAATACCCATCCCTGAGAATCATATTCGAAAATGGTGCAGGTGCATCTATAGATGATTATAATTTCAGTCAGCTAAGAGCGCAACTATATCAGCGTATCAATACTGGAAATAAAGGAGAATTCATTTATCGTCTCAAAGGCGGTACATTTTTCAATGGAGACGATATTTCCTTCGCGGATTATCAACATTTTAACGGGAATCAGACACGGGTAGGCACCTCATTCAATTATACAAATGTGTTCAACCTACTGCCCTACTATGACCTTAGCACCAACCAAAGCTACTTTGAAGGACATATCGAGCATGATTTCAGGGGATGGATCCTCGGAAAGATTCCGGGAATCAACGCCTTGAATTTTAACCTTGTCGCCGGGGCGCATATGCTGAGTATTGATGGAAATAAACCTTATACGGAATTCTCATTGGGGATAGATAACCTGGGCTGGGGTAAGTTCAGGTTCCTGAGGCTGGATTACGTGCGTTCCAATTATAACGGTGTAGGAGACGGGGCCCTTATCTTTGGCCTGAAGTTTTTGAATTTGCTGGATTAGATTAACTAAACTTAAACAATATGAAACTTATCATCAAGCATCAACGTTTATTGGTAGTATTAATTTTACTACTTACGATAACTGCGAGTGCACAGAACACGATCAAACCTCTTAAAGGCTATTCAAATGACATAGGGAATATGGTAGCCATGCTGGAAGATCTAAGAGGTCGTGTAACCAGAAGCGTGGCAAACCTTTCTCAGGACGAAACCGATTTCCTGCTGGATGATAAAGCCAACAGAGTGGGCGCTTTAATACTCCATTTGGCGGCTACGGAAAAGTACTACCAGGTTTATACGTTTGAGAACAGGAGCTTTAATACAGAGGAACAAAAGCAATGGGAAATTGCCTTGAATCTGGGGGATATAGCCCGCGAAACTATCAAGGGTAAACCAATTCGATACTATCTGGATATTTGGAACGAAGTCCGTGCGGAAACTAAGGCACTCTTAAAAACCAAAGATGACAAATGGTTTAAATCCAGAGTAAATGGTTCCAGTATGAATAACCACTGGGCCTGGTATCACGTAATGGAACACCAGGCCAATCATATGGGTCAGATTCGCTTAATTACAAAGCGAACCAATTAATTATGTGGGGATAAATTTGTTTAAGACTTTTCTTTGGGCAAATGAATTCCGTTTTTGAGTATCACAACTCCCATGAGAAGTAACCAGATCACTTTAACGTGAAACATAGGCTTGTAGATCTCGTAGTTGTCTGGTATACCCATGATAATTACCATGGTGGCAAGGCCAATAGCTACAGTTAGCCATCCTAACCACTGCCCTACTAGCTTCCATTTGATAAAGGAAAGTCCTAATAGAACCAAACCAACTGCTGAAAAGACTCTCCCAAAACGTATGAAACAGGTCACATACTGATTAGTGTACAAGATGCTATCCATAAATGTCTGGATCTCTGTGGCCGATTTTCCCTCGGTCATTCCAACGCCCCAGGCACCAAAATTATAGAAATATGCAGATGCGATGGCCAATGTAAAAGTACCTATGATCGCCACACCGGCACCCGGTAAAATAAGAACTCGATAGGGTTTTCGCGCAGTTGCGGCAACAAGTGCAAATAAAGCTATTCCCATAAAGACCCAGCCAAATATGTGTATACGATACATCCATATCCATAACCAAAGATCTTCACCAACCGCGGTGAAGTCGGAGGCAACAATATATTCTCCAATATGGTGTGGTGACAGGGCCCAGCCAAGCCACAACATTATTGCCGCAGCAAGAAATGACCAGCCGGTAAATTTAGTTTCAAAATCTTTTTTCATAATTTTCATAACAAGTCTTTTATGATCGTGAGCAATATAAAGTGATATGCACATCCCATCTGTAACTTTTGTTACAAAAAGCCAAACAATTGCTTAATTAGTTTGCGTAAGTATTATTTTTAAGGGTGTTTAAGGATACAGATAACAAATTGGTCATTGAGCGTTTAACTGCGCTATGGGCGCTGAATGAATGCGGACTGGGTGGTTTCATGCACGCAGTAAGTTCACCATTTACAGGTATCCTCGTAGGCGGAATATCTATTTTACTAATTAGTTTAATAGCATCGAACGCGTCGAAAGTCTGGCCAACCCTTATAAAAGCTTTAAGCATCGTACTTTTGGTAAAATTAAGCGTGAGCCCTCATTCGCCTGTCACTTCCTATGTGGCTGTATCTTTTCAGGCTTTTCTGGGAATGTTGTTGTTCAGTTTATTTTCAGTTAACCGAATTACCATCGTATCCCTTGGAGCCATAACGTTTCTGGAATCGGCCGCACAAAAATTATTAACACTTACAATTATTTACGGCCAGTCTCTTTGGGAATCGGTTGATATCTATTCGGCCTGGGTGAGTGAAAAACTTTCATTTATCGATTACGCCCTCTCATCTAAAAGCTTAATCATTCTGTTCATTACATTTTATTCCTGCGCGGGGATCGTGGTTGGTTTTTTAATAGTGCGGATTATGAAATTAATGCAGTCGGTTGAAACAACAGCACCATACCATTTTTCGATTCAGAATAAAACAAGGGAAGTAGAAAAAACAAAATCCAAGAAGAGAAAGAAATTGATCTTTTTCTGGGCAATTACCTTGCTTATAGTGCTATTGCCTCTATTGTTTTTCAGTACTGAATTCAATGGATGGAAAGGAGGTTTGTATCTTTTATCACGTAGTTTAATAGTTTTGGTTTTATGGTATTATGTCGTGGGACCATTTTTGCTTAAGGGTTTGGATAAATTACTTTCGAAACGGCAATCCGCATATCAATCTGATATTCAAAACACTTTAGATCTGTTTCCACATTTAAGATCGATCATTCAATATGCCTGGAAGGACAGCAGTTCGTTAAGAGGTCTGAACAGAATGCAGCATTTCATGGCCAGAAGTATTGTGTATAGTATTCATTTTAAGTCATCAAACGAATGATCTTTATACTGAAGGGTGATATAGAAACTGGAAAGAGTAACGCTTTGTTGCAATGGACAGAGGGCCGCCGTGATGTTTATGGCGTCTTAAGTCCCCGAAACGATAAAGGTGAGCGTTATGTGCTGAATGTGAATACGAAGGAAACAATTGCCATGCAGGCACATCAAGGTGGTGATTCCATTATTTCGGTGGGACGTTATCATTTCTTTTCATCAGCCTTTGTCTATGCCAATTCGGTTATTCTGAACACCCTAAAAAATTATAAATCCGGATTTGTTATTATTGATGAATTAGGAAAACTTGAGATGAACTCAGACGGTTTACATGGATCGGCTTCGATAGCCATTCAAAAGACAAATCACAATAATGATCTGCATGCAATCCTGGTAGTGCGAACTACATTACTGGAATCAATTAGAGAGAAATACAACATTCCTAACTGTAAGGTCATTACGACTGAAGACCTCATCTCGGGATGTTTGGAAAATGTAACAATAGTTACATAGGAAGAAAAACAGAAACCGTAACTTGTAAGCTCAAAAATTGAACCCATAAATTAACCATTTTGAAAAGACGAGAATTTGTAAAAAAGGCAACGCTTAGTTCTTTTACCGCACTAATAGGTGCAGAACTTGTTTTTGGTTCTAAAATGCTGGAAGGGTACAAACCACTGGCATTACAGGACCCCGATCCTTTTAAAATGTTCAATAAGAATCCTGAAATGGTTGTACTGAATGACAAACCATGGAATATTGAAGCCCAGGCTCATTTATTGGACGACAAGATTACGCCAAATTCCTGCATGTTCATTAGAAACAATGGTTTCGTCCCGGAAGGAATCGATCCTAACTCCTGGACACTAACTATTGATGGGGAATCTGTTGTAAGAGAAAAAACATATACGTTAGCTGAGCTAAAATCGAAATTTCAACATCATACGTATCAATTAACGCTTGAGTGTGGTGGTAACGGCAGAAGCGAATTTGATCCTCCGGCAAAGGGAAATCAGTGGACGGTTGGTGCAGTACATTGTGCGTCCTGGACAGGCGTGCGTTTAAAAGATGTCCTGGAAGATGCTGGAATTAAAAGTAGCGCAGTTTATATAGGGTATCACGCGGTAGACAAGCATCTTAGCGGGGATCCAAAGAAAGAGCCAATATCGAGGGGTTGCCCCATGTCGAAAGCTTTACAGGATGAAACACTACTGGCGTTTCAGATGAATGGTAAAGACATACCGTTAGTTCATGGGCATCCGCTGCGATTGGTTGCAGGCGGCTGGCCGGCTTCGGTTTCCGGAAAGTGGGTGGATAGAATTAGTATCAGGAACAAAGTTCATGACGGCACAAAAATGACGGGCACTGCTTACAGGGTACCTTGTGAGCCCGTTGCACCGGGTGAAAAAGTGAAGGATGAAGATATGTGTATCATTGAGAGTATGCCGGTAAAATCGTTGATCACCTACCCTAAGACAGGTGCCATGATAAATAAAGGCAAAGCTTTAAAAATAAGAGGACATGCCTGGGCTGGTGAACTTGAAGTAGCTAAAATGGAGTATTCTATAGATTTCGGATCTACATGGACCGAATGTAGTGTTGAAAAACCTGCAAACCGGCTTGCGTGGCAACATTTTTCGGCCAATGTAGAATTCCCTAAATCAGGTTACTACGAGGTATGGGCGAGAGCTACGGATTCAAATGGGATTTCACAACCTATGTTGCTGCCAGGATGGAATCCTAAAGGATATTTAAACAATGCGTGCCATAGAATTGCTGTAAAGGTTAAATAGATGGCCAGGGAAGATGTTTTTAGGGAACAGGTAAAGAAGGTGTATCGATTGCTGATGCTGATCCTCGTATTTTCTGTGCTTACTGGTGGAGTTTTGGTTTATTTCACGGTTAATCCCGGATTTCTGGATTTCAATCAGACGACAGCAGAGCTGGTTGAAGTTCCGGTAGAAGTAGATGAGGACCTTATCGAAAACGGGATACATGTGCGGACAGGACTGGTAGAGGCTGACGGATTGATGGAAGTAGTGAATAACTGTACTGCCTGTCACTCAGCCAAAATAGTGACGCAAAACAGAATGTCCGCCGAACGCTGGAACGCTACCATTAAATGGATGCAGGAAACGCAAAATTTATGGGACCTTGGAGGGAACCAGGAAATAATAGTGAATTACCTGGTGACCAATTACCCGCCAAGTGCCAAAGGAAGACGAATGGTCCTTACAGATATTGAATGGTACGAACTAAAAGATTGATTTATATTTGCATAAAAAATATGACTAAGCAGATCGGGTCATAAATTAAAATATGATCTGCGCTATGAAAAAGAGAGTATAACAGTAATTATTATTGAAATGGAGAAATATTTAGACGCATTTGTCAATGCATTTTTAGGCACAGTTGAATGGACATGGAAATCCATAATTTTTGAGGTGCCCTGGTACACGAATTTCTTTTGGGGACTGGTTGTCATATCATTGGTAGTCTGGCTTTTGGAGATCGCTTTCCCATGGCGGAAGGAGCAATCCATTATTCGACAGGACTTCTGGTTGGATGCTTTTTATATGTTCTTTAATTTCTTCATTTTCGCTATCGTAATTAGTGGAATCTACGAGATCTTAGGACTACTTTTCGGTGAATTTAACGTAACCGCTAAAAGCCTCTCACTTATTGATATTACAGGATGGGCGCCATGGTTACAGTTACTGGTCTTCTTTATAATTCTTGACTTCGTACAGTGGTTTACGCATGTTTTATTGCACAAATATCCCTTCCTGTGGAAATTTCACAAAGTTCATCACAGTGTGAAAGAGATGGGGTTTGCCGCACATTTGCGATACCATTGGATGGAAAATATCTTGTATAAACCTCTAAAAGTATTTGGGGTGATGATAATTGGTGGTTTTGAGCCCGAACAAGCATATATAATCCACTTTATAGCGATTGCCATTGGCCACCTGAACCATGCGAACATCAAGATCACCTGGGGACCTTTGAAGTATATATTCAACAATCCGGTGATGCATTTGTATCACCATGCCTATGTATTGCCAAAAGGAAGCTACGGTGTGAATTACGGTATCAGTTTGAGTTTATGGGATTATATTTTCAAAACGAACTATATTCCGGAAGATAGCGGAACCATAGAAATAGGGTTTAAAGGTGACGACAAATTCCCTAAGGATTTTCTGCATCAGAATCTGTATGGTTTTAAAAAGGGACAGCGGTAATCGATATACTTTTTTGTTAGCAGGTCATGATCGTTGTCATAAATAACTCTTATATATATTCTTAGTTTCGTTGGCATAAATGATCAATTGAAACTATTTATGAACCGAGAGCTATCGAATCTGCAGACTGACGCCCGGAAGAATCTAATGATGGTACCAATTGATAGATTCTCCTGAGTAAAATAATATGTCAAACTATTTTAGCCGAGAAAAAAGTATTGCTAAAAGCAACTACAACCGATGGTACGTTCCTATTGCCGCACTTAGTATTCACCTTTGTATAGGGCAGATCTACGCTTTTAGTGTCTTTAACAAACCCCTAACCAAAATAATTGGAATTACGGAACAGCTGCCTGAAGACTGGAAGCTTACCGAATTAGGCTGGATATTTACCATCGCTCTTTTCTTTTTAGGTGCATCAGCGGCTACCTTCGGAAAATGGGTAGAAAGGGTTGGCCCAAGGAAAACAATGTTTGTTGCGGCATTGTGCTTTAGCTCAGGGTTCCTGATCTCAGCCTTAGGCATTTACCTCCATCAACTATGGATACTTTATTTAGGCTCCGGACTACTTGGTGGAATCGGACTGGGTTTAGGCTATATTTCACCGGTAAGTACGCTTATTAAATGGTTCCCGGACCGACCAGGAATGGCTACTGGAATGGCGATCATGGGCTTTGGAGGTGGCGCGATGATCGCATCTCCCTTAAGCGTGAAATTAATGGAATACTATGCTTCCGGCACCTCAACAGGTGTTATGGAAACATTTATCACAATGGGACTAATCTATCTGGTTCTTATGATGTTTGGTTCCATCATTGTACGCATACCTCAGGAAGGATGGAAGCCAAAAGGTTTCAATCCTGAAAAGAAAAAACAGGCTAAGCTGATCACTTCTGAGAATGTATTGGTCGATAATGCAATGAAAACACCACAATTCTGGTTGCTGTTCACCGTCCTATTAATGAACGTAAGCGCAGGTATCGGTGTACTGGGACAGGCAAGTGTGATGATACAGGAGATGTTTAGTGTTAGCAGTGTTGGTGCCGAACTGGCCGTAGACGCAACCGCTGCCGCCATGTTTGTTGGGATTCTCAGTTTGTTTAATATGGTAGGAAGGTTCTTCTGGTCGTCGCTAAGTGATTACATCGGAAGGAAAAGTACTTATGCTATATTCTTCTTACTAGGGATTGCTCTGTATATAACCGTTCCATACGCCGGGAAGATTGGTAGTGTAGTTCTATTCTACGCTGCCTTTGGTATTATCATCAGTATGTATGGAGGTGGCTTTGCCACAATTCCAGCCTATCTAAGAGATATGTTCGGAACAAAACAAGTGGGCGCTATTCACGGCCGTTTGTTGCTAGCGTGGAGTTTGGCAGCCATCGTAGGTCCTGTAACGCTCAACTACTTGAGAGAATACCAGATAGAAGAGCTTGGTATACCACCAGCAGAAGTATATAGTTTAACGATGTATCTCATGGCGGGATTATTGCTAATTGGATTGATCGCCAATCTCATGGTACGGCCGGTGAATTCGAAATATCACGATAAGAGCTAAATTTTGTTATTCTGAAATTAATCTTTCAGAAAAATCAATATGACAACCGTCATTGAATAGCCAATGACCAAAAACTAATTTTACACCATTAATTTCCGAAGTAATCTTCGGCTAGAACCATATTATGACCGACTTACAGATCGCGCAAAGCGTAAAGGAAGAGCACATCCGGGACATCGCGGCAAAGCTCAATATCAAAGAAGAATCACTCGAATTTTACGGAACCAATAAAGCAAAGCTACCCCTCACCCTGATCGATGAGAAGAAGGTGGACCAGAGCAACCTGGTATTGGTAACTGCTATTACCCCTACTCCCGCTGGAGAAGGTAAAACAACGGTGTCTATTGGCCTTGGGGATGCTATGAATATCAACGGTGAAAATGCGCTGACAGTAATTCGGGAACCCAGTTTGGGGCCGGTTTTCGGGATCAAAGGCGGAGCTGCCGGTGGTGGCTGGAGCCAGGTTATCCCCATGGTGGATATCAACTTGCACTTCACAGGGGATTTTCACGCGATAGAGAAAGCAAATAACCTGCTGTCCGCGCTTATCGAGAACAACATTCAAACCAAGAAAAGGAACCTGGGTATAGATCCCCGTACCGTGCTTTGGAAACGATGTATGGACATGAACGATCGCGGACTTCGGAACATAGTCGCTGCCCTTGGCGGTAAAGCGGGCGGTATGCCCCGTGAAACCGGGTTCAATATTACGGCGGCTTCCGAGATCATGGCGATACTATGCCTGAGCAAGGATTTCGAGGACCTCAAGGAGAAATGCGGAAACATCTATGTTGGTGATACCTGGGAGGGAAAACCGGTCTACGCACGAGACCTGAACGCTCATGGCGCCATGGCTGCCCTGATGCGCGATGCCATCAAACCAAACCTGGTGCAGACTTTAGAAGGAAATCCTTCTATCATCCACGGAGGCCCGTTTGCGAATATCGCCCAGGGTACCAATTCTATCCTGGCCACCAAGATGGGGCTCAGTTTAAGCGATTATGTGATCACGGAAGCAGGGTTTGGAGCCGATCTGGGCGCTGAGAAGTTCATGAACATCAAATGTCGTGAAGCAGGCCTGTCTCCCAAGACCATTGTACTGGTTGCGACCATACGTGCATTGAAATACCACGGAGGCAAACCTCTGAATGAACTGACCAACGAGGATACGGAGGCTTTAAAAGCAGGTTTCCCGAATTTGGAACGTCATATTTCCAGTTTGCAAAGTTTTGGTGTTCCCGTAGTTGTAGCTATCAATACGTTCAGCAGTGATACCGACGCAGAGAAACAGGCACTAATGGATCATTGTGATACTCTGGAGGTTCCTGTTGCTTTAAGCAATGGCTGGGCCGAAGGCGGTAAGGGTTGTACAGACCTTGCAAAAAAAGTTGTTGAGGCAGTAAAAACCTGTAAGGGAGTCTTTACACCTACATACAGTCTTGAAGATTCCCCGCGAAGAAAAATGGAGAAAATTTGTTCCACCATTTACGGGGCAGAGAATGTGATCCTAACCAACAAGGCGAATCGCCAGTTAAAACGGTTTGAAGAACTGGGATATGGAAAGCTTCCGGTCTGCATGGCCAAGACCCAGAAGAGCTTAAGCGACGATGAAAAACAACTGGGACGGCCCCGATTCTTCGATATTCACATCCGAGAGATCGAGATCGCCACAGGTGCGGGTTTCATGATACCAATAGCCGGTAACATCCTGAGGATGCCAGGCCTCCCCGCTACGCCGGCGGCAGAAAATATCGATATAGACGGTGACGGGAATATAACCGGATTATTCTAAAATGGTATCATAAGAGTCGATTCACTTACATGCCCAGGGATTGATATAAACCCGTTAATAAGATTGCGATCTTATCCGGGGCTTGTCCCTGTATATAAATTATATTATTGAGGACTAACACTGCATATAACATAGGTTATAACCCATCATAAGATTTGGGAAAACCGATTAACTCCCCTAATTTTAAATAAATTACTTGAAAAGATGAATTATTACTTCAACACCACCTTAAGCAACACCACTTTCGAGGAAGCTATAGAGCGAACCATCGAGGAACTAAAAAAAGAAGGATTCGGGGTACTTACCGAAATTGATATACAGTCGACTTTAAAAAAGAAGTTGGATGTGGATTTTCACAAATATAGGATCTTGGGCGCCTGCAATCCCCCTTTTGCCTACCAGGCTTTACAGGCGGAGGATAAGATAGGCACTATGCTGCCCTGCAACGTCATTGTGCAGGAAAAGGACGCTGGGAAGATCGAGGTTTCAGCTGTCGATCCCATGGCTTCCATGGTTTCTGTTGAGAATGAAGCTTTGGGCGGCATTGCCCATGAAGTACAGGAAAGACTAAAAAGAGTGATTGATAATTTATAGAAATACCGAAAATGGAAAACAATCATATCAACTATATCGAATTTAAAGCCCCTGACCTGGAAGCCGTGAAAAAGTTCTATAGCGGTTGTTTCGGCTGGAAGTTCACAGATTACGGTCCTACCTACACCTCGTTCAGCGAGAGTGGAATATTTGGCGGTTTTGAGAAATCAGGTGAAGCTGTGATAAATGGAGCACTCATTGTCCTTTACCACGAGGACCTGGAACTGATACTGGAAAAAATTACCAGCGCCGGTGGGAAAGTTGTGAAGCCCATATTCTCATTTCCGGGAGGTCGTAGGTTTCATTTTACAGATCCTGCTGGAAACGAATTAGCGATCTGGTCTGATCATTAGAGTTATGTTGCTCACCGATCATTTTAAATCATTGCTTAAGTCTTTCAATGTTACGCAAAGCACCATTGATACGCTTTGGGGTGAGATCGAAACGCACTATTCTGAAGGTCACAGGTATTATCATACCTTAGAACACCTGGATAATGTCCTTAAAGAGCTGATCGAGGTCAAAGATTCTATCGAAGATTGGGAGGTACTGTTATTCAGCCTTTTTTACCACGACATCATTTACGATACCCAGAAATCGAATAACGAACTGAAAAGCGCCGAATTCGCTGAGAAACGATTGCAAACTCTAAGAGTTCCGAAGGAAAAAATTGAAAAATGCAAGGCTGTGATCCTTGCCACCAGCTCACATGAGCTTTCCGATGATCACGACATCAACTGCTTCCTGGATGTAGATCTTTCAGTATTGGGTAGGGCTCGAGAAGTGTACGAGAAATATTCCGAAGATATACGAAAAGAATACAGTAACTATCCTGATCTACTTTACAGGCCAGGACGAAAAAAAATACTTACCCATTTCCTGGGAATGGATCGAATTTTTAAGACTAAATACTTCTCTGAGAAATTTGAAGTTCAGGCCAGGAAAAACCTGCAGTGGGAACTGGAAAACGTAAAATGAAAAAACCCCCCGTTGCGAAACGCGCAGGAGGGCTCTTCTTCATAGCAATCTTTAAAACGCAATCTTTATTTTGGCATTACCACGTCTCCAATAACGTGGATCACTCCGTTACTTGCCATGACATCTGTGCTGGTAATTTGACTGTAATTACCATTTTCGTCTTTTAACCAGATCTTTCCGTCTTTCTGTACAACGGTTAAAGTAGCTCCACTTAGTGCTTTTACTTCTGCTTTCCCGTTCCCTTTCTTTAAGGCGGCTACTACATCTGCAGCTGCTAATTTCCCAGGTACGACGTGGTATGTTAAAATAGAAGAAAGTGTGGCTTTATTCTTAGGCTCCAATAAACTGTTTAAAGTATTGGCATCTATTTTCGCGAAGGCAGCATTTGTAGGTGCGAATACGGTGAAAGGTCCGTCACCCTGTAAGGCTCCAACAAGATCAGCAGCCTGTAAAGCTGTTACTAAGGTTGAAAAATCTTCATTCGATACCGCGATATCCACGATACTTTGTTTCTGAGCAAGTGCATTCTGTGAAACTCCGAATGCAAGGATAGTTGTTAAAATTAGGATTAACTTTTTCATGTGTTCTGTTTTTTTATTAATTATACATAATTGTTTGATGCGCGTCAGTTACATTTACACTATGATTGGTATTTGGATGAGCTCACCTATCCATTTTATCAGTTTCTTAACAGAATTATGACTTAATGCAGGAAGAATTAACACTTATTAACCAAATGAAGGCGCGTGACGAACGAGCACTTTCTGCTTTGTACGATAATTATTCCGGAGCGTTATATGGTGTAATCATCAGGATATGCCGAAATGAAGCTCATGCCCAGGATCTTTTACAGGAGACTTTCATTAAGATCTGGCAAAAATGCGATTCGTACGATCCTGAAAAAGGAAGGTTCTATACCTGGGCCTATAGAATTGCGCGCAATACTACTTTAAATTCGTTAAGAAATCGACCGGACCTCATCCAAAATGAAGATTTAAGTGTATATGATAATAAAGAGGAGCAAGATGACACACCCATTGATCTAACTCAATTAAATGGTTCCATTAAAAAACTTGAGGCTCATCACCAGGAGGCTCTTGGACTGGTTTATTTTAAGGGGCTCACACACAGAGAAGCACATAAAGAAATGGATGTTCCCCTCGGGACATTCAAATCGTATGTTAGACAGGCGTTGACGCAACTCCGAAAATCTTATGAACTTCTGCTTGTGGTGGGGATCGCATTATTAGAAAGGATATTATGAAGGAGACACATGACATTATAGAATCTGGAATACTGGAACGGTATCTGTTAGGAGAACTTTCCAAAGACGAAATGGCTTCGCTGGAATACAGCCTTGAAGCGGATAGTGAATTGAAAGCGCACTTTCAGCAGCTTGAGCTGGATATGGAAAAAATGGCGATGGAAAATGCCGTAACTCCATCCGGAAACGTAAAACAAGCATTATTCCGTCAACTCGAAGGGGATACCGATAAAAAGATAATAAAGATAAATTCGCGTAAACCTACCAGAACTTATACCGCTATTGCAGCAAGTCTTGCGGTATTATTCTTATTGAGTTCGTTCTGGTTGTATCAAAAGATGAGCGGGATACAGGAAGATCTGCGGGTGGTCCGGGAACAGAATGATCTTTTGCTTGATGAGAACGAAGATCTAGTCAAGAATTATGATGAGACTATTCAGTGGCTGGAAGAATTAAATAGTGCCGATACAGAAAAACTTATCATGAAAGGCAATGACCTAATGCCTGAGGCCAGGGCCATTAGCTATGTGA
>JABDNT010000062.1 GCA_013043685.1 Flavobacteriaceae bacterium
ATGCCGGTTCGAATGGGCAACAATGTAATGTTGGGACCCAATGTTCAAATATACACAGCCACTCATCCGTTGGAAGCCAAACTGCGATATTCAGGCAGGGAATATGCCAAACCGGTAACCATTGGGAATGATGTCTGGATCAGTGGAGGCGCTATAATTTGTCCAGGTGTGAGTATAGGAAATGGCTCGGTTATTGGAGCTGGAGCAGTAGTTACCCGCGATATACCTGATAATGTTTTTGCCGGAGGCAATCCGGCAAAAGTCATAAAGAAGATAAAAAACGACTCTTAAGCTTTTAGTTCATGAAAATTCTTCTAAGAATTTTATTTTTAATTATTTTCTTCATTACGGGAAGTATGACCTTAAATGCTCACCCTGCATGGGGGATCGTAATTGATGCTGAAGCGAATATCTACTTCGCGGATATTTTCCATAACGGAAGAGGATCCGTCTGGAAATTACATAAGAACGGCACACTGGAATTGCTGCTAAAAGATTTTCATTCGCATAATGTTAGTCTCGATCATGATGGAAATCTTGTCACAGCTCATGGAGAACAGCACCATACAATGGTTCGATTACTGGGAAACAAGGTTTCAGACACCATTTATACATCGGAAAATTTCGAGGAATTCAACGGGGGGAATTGTACTTATACGATCGATGGTGATATAATTTTTGGCATTTCCAATTATCTCTGGCGAATAGACAAAGATGGTACTAAAAGTAAACTATCGGATTTCCGTTTTGAATGGAACCAGACCATTTTTAGTGATGGTGAAGGGAATTATTACGCACCCGAT
Source organism: Flavobacteriaceae bacterium (assembly GCA_013043685.1). GTDB lineage: Bacteria > Bacteroidota > Bacteroidia > Flavobacteriales > Flavobacteriaceae > Pukyongia. Next base: position 804 of record JABDNT010000062.1, read on the forward strand.
ATAGGCCGTGATAACGGCGCTGTGATCAAGATCGACAAGCTGGGAAATTCTATGGTAGTGGCTACTAACCTTATCAGTAGGCTTGATCGCGAATACGATCGACATAACGATGTGCTTTTGGGTATTGGCAAGGACGATCAGGGTTCGTTGTACATTGCCGAGACCGCAGGCAAGCGTATAATCAAATTTTCGGAGACGGGTGAAAAGGAAACTTTCTATACTTCAGGGGGCGACTGGTTTCCAAATGGCATTACCTTCTATAGTGGGGAAGCCTATATTCTGGAAGTTAAGATGGATAACGGGTATGAAGGACCGCGGATCACCAAGCTTTTAAAAGATGGTACTTCGGAAGTCATTTTCAATTACGATACTCACAAAAATCCTGTTACAAGCGGGTCAAGCAAAAATAGAGATGAGGAAGAGCTGAATTTGATCTGGTTTTATTTGGGACTTGCCTTAATAATAATAGTCGTTTTGCTGCTTTACAGAAGACTTAACATACCTGCAAGCCATCTCCGCGGCGGCAATTAGTTCCGGATAATCTCCACCAGCTCAACTTCAAAGACCATGACAGAATTGGCGGGTATATCTTCCGATAATTTTCTCGGACCATAGGCCAGCATGGAAGGAATGTACAGGGTTGCCTTGCTACCCTGGTTCAATAATTGAAAAGCTTCGTCCCAGCCATCGATCACCTTACTTTCGCCAATTACTGTTTTGAAAGGCTCATAAGTAAAATCCGGGTTGAATAAATTATGTTGCTTTGCTACTTCTTCAATGCTAGTATCGAAGTGAAAACCGCTATCAAGCAGAAAACCGGTATAGTTTGTCCTGATCGTGTCACCCTTCTTAACTGTATCCCCGTTGCCTTTTGTTGTAATTGAATAAAAAAGTCCGGAGGGGGTTCTAAGTGCATCAATTTTGTTGACTTTCAGATATTCTTCGATTAAGTCAATATCCTTTGCCAATTGCTTAATCCCGTCTTTATCGTCCGCGGGTCGCATATCTACAATTTGTTGCTTCCTGTACGCTTTGTATTCTGCAGGAGACATGGACCCGGTTACCTTGAGATTCACATTCCATCTTGCCTTCGGATCTACACCTTCAGGTACCATAGAGTATATCTGATCCACAGCCATACTTGCCGATATACTATCATTCACATTAAGGCGACTCAAAATTTCATAAATATTATTTTCCTGGTTATTGAGGAAAGACTTAGGAATTATCATAGGGCGTTCCTTTGAAACATTCTCTCTATGTACTTCACCTTTGGAGTTGGTATATGAATATCGCACCAGGACCCGATTGGTGTCTGGGATCGTCTCTGAGCCGGATTCAATAAGGGTATAGACAATTCCGGATGGTAATTCAATTTGCTGGGCGTAGCTAACGGGAATAGATAATAACCAAACAAATGCAAATAACAGGATGGATGTTTTCATACAAATATGGTAAAACTAATTAATGAAACGCTATTCGCGCACTAATGGCATGGTACTACAGCGAAGTAATCCGCCTTGTTTAGCGATTTCTCCATAGGCAACTTCTTCTACGGTAAAGCCTTCGGAACGCAGCCAATCGTTCAGCCGGGTAAAGTTCTTTTCTGAAATGACTACATCAGGTGAAATCGAGAAAATGTTACTGTACATTCTCGCCATCTCATCTGTGGAAATATTAAAGCAATTTTCCTTTCCGAAGAAATTCACCAGCCATTCATATTCCTCTTCCTCGAGAAAACTCTCTTTATGAATAATCGCCTTGCCTTTGCCTAATGGTTGAAAACAACAATCCAAATGCAGGGCATTTTCTTTAGCATTGGTATTGGATTTCCGAAGATTGAATGATTTCACAATCTTATGAGGAAATAGCTGTTCCAATGCTTCAACAGCCTCCATATTAGTTCGGGCAGTAATATAATCGGCGTAATCATCGCCCCGATAGGTTCCAACAAAAATATAATCCCCCCATGGCATGACATCGCCTCCTTCCACATGGCAGTCGTCAGGTAAAATAACCCGAAACGATTTTTCTACATGACTCCATACATGTTCGGTTGCATCGACTTCCCGTTCACGGTCGGGAAGAATATTAGCAATGATGATCTTGTTCTCGATCACAAATGAAATATCCCTGGCAAATATCTGATTGTAATTCTCCAAGGTATGAGGGCGAAACACATGAACCCCGTGTTTACTCAGCACATCTACTACTCCCTCCATTTCCCGGACCATGGCTTCTTCTGAGGGATAAGTACCTGCCTTGATATGTTCTGCCGATTTGGGATCGTATGCATCCTCAAGTTTTGGCATTGGACCGTTACTTTTAGCAGTTCCGAGGATGACAGCTGTTAATGGAGAAATCTCATCGGTAATGTGCAATGTTATCATGCGGCAAATATAAAAAAAGCATCCGCGCTAGACGGATGCTTTAAATGATATATCTAATTTTCATCGGTTCTCAATGTCTTTGAACTGCCTGAGATTCTCGCCAATATATACCTGCCGCGGCCTGCCGATAGGCTCTTTTCTCAAGCGCATTTCACGCCATTGAGCAATCCATCCTGGTAAACGTCCTAAGGCGAACATAGGCGTAAACATCTCTACCGGGATACCCATCGCCCTGTAAATAATACCGGAGTAGAAATCCACATTCGGATATAATTTTCTATCGACAAAATATGAATCTTCAAGAGCTTCTTTCTCAAGACCTTTGGCAATATCCAGCACGGGGTCATCAACACCAAGATCTGTTAGTACACTGTCTGCAGCCTTTTTGATAATTTTAGCGCGGGGATCGAAATTTTTGTAGACTCGGTGCCCGAAGCCCATTAACCGGAAAGGATCATTCTTATCTTTCGCTTTTGCCATGTATTTTTTAGTATCTCCGCCATCCTCTTTAATAGCTTCCAACATTTCAATGACCGCCTGGTTAGCACCTCCGTGAAGAGGTCCCCACAAGGCATTTATACCAGCTGAAATCGAAACAAAAAGACCGGCGTGAGATGACCCTACAATACGCACTGTACTGGTAGAGCAATTTTGTTCGTGATCTGCGTGTAGTATGAGCAGTTTGTCCAGGGCATCAACTACTATCTCGTTGGATTTGTATTCATCATTGGGATGTTTGAACATCATCTTTAGGAAATTATCCACATAACCCAGGGAAGCATCTCCGTAATCCAACGGTAAGCCCGCTCGTTTTCGATATGTCCAGGCAGTTAGAACCGGAAATTTCCCAAGAATACGTACAATAGCATTGTACATTTCATCTTCGCTATCAACATTTACCGACGAAGGGTTAAAAGCGACAAGAGCCGAAGTCAAAGAAGACAATACGCCCATTGGGTGGGCAGTTTTTGGAAATCCATCCAATATTTTCTTTACATCTTCATCTACTCTCGACTGGGCTTTAATATCTCCATGGAACTTTTCCATAGTTTCCGCGGACGGCAGTTCACCAAATATCAATAAATATGCAACTTCAAGGAAATCTGCCTTATCTGCCAGTTCCTCGATCGCATAACCTCGGTAACGCAGTATGCCTTCTTCACCATTTAAAAAAGTAATGGCACTTTCACAAGATCCCGTGTTCTTATATCCGGGATCAATTGTTGTAACACCGCCTGTGGTTCCGCGTAATGATTTTATATCTATCGCGAGTTCATTCTCAGTGCCTTGGATAATTGGAAATTCGTAGGAAGCGCCATCAATGGTAAGTGTAGCAGTTTTCGACATATTTTTACTAGATAAAAGTTTTTTTTGATAGGATAGCTAAAATACGAAATATCCAGCGATTTTTTTAACATTTAAGGCGGCTTGTTAGGTTAAAAATTCCTTAAACATCAACTACTTAGAAATTATTTCTTAAATAAAAAGCTCCGCATAATGCGGAGCTTCTATATGATTTCAAAGGAAATTTACACCTTAAATGTTTTGCGGCCAGGGTAGTATGCCACATCACAAAGCTGTTCTTCAATGCGGAGCAACTGATTGTATTTAGCCATTCGGTCACTTCGCGAAGCGGATCCGGTTTTTATCTGTCCGCAATTAAGTGCCACTGCCAAATCGGCTATAGTATTATCTTCAGTCTCACCACTTCTATGAGACATCACAGTTGTGTAGCCTGCATTCTGCGCCATGCTAACTGCATCAATGGTTTCAGTAAGCGTACCTATTTGATTTACTTTTATTAGGATTGAATTGGCTATGTGTTCGTCTATCCCGCGTCCTAAACGTTCTACGTTGGTAACGAACAGATCGTCCCCTACCAGTTGCACTTTGTCTCCCACTCTTTCAGTAAGGTATTTCCAACCTTCCCAATCATTCTCATCCATACCGTCTTCCACAGAAATAATTGGGTATTTCTCACACAATTCAGCTAAATAATCTGCCTGTTCCTTAGAAGATCGAACGCTTCCGCCCTCTCCTTCGAATTTGGTATAATCGTACTTTCCATCTACATAAAACTCGGCTGAAGCACAATCCAATGCGATCATCACCTCATCCCCAAGTTTATAACCAGCTTTTTCACAAGCCAGCCCAATAGTGTCCAGGGCATCTTCGGTACCATCCAGTGCAGGAGCAAATCCTCCTTCGTCGCCTACCGCAGTGCTTAGATTCCTGTCATGAAGTACCTTTTTAAGGCTGTGGAAAATTTCGGAACCCATTTGCATGGCATGAGTAAACGACTCTGCTTTTACAGGCATTACCATAAACTCCTGAAAAGCGATGGGTGCGTCACTATGAGATCCACCATTTATTATATTCATCATAGGTACCGGAAGAGTCGTGGCATTGACACCTCCAACATATCTGTATAAGGGCATTCCCAATTCATGGGCAGCTGCTTTTGCACTTGCCAGGGAGACCCCTAAAATGGCATTTGCACCTAGCTTCGATTTGTTTTTAGTGCCATCCAATTCGATCATTATCTTATCGATCTCTGCTTGCTCAAAAACAGACACTCCCAACAGGGTGCCCGCAATTTTTCCATTTACATTTTCTACCGCTTTCAGAACACCTTTTCCCATATAATTTTTGCCGCCATCTCGCAATTCAACTGCTTCGTGTTCGCCGGTAGAAGCTCCCGAAGGAACCGCAGCCCTTCCTACAAAGCCATTTTCGGTTACCACATCTACTTCTACGGTAGGATTACCTCGTGAATCAAATATTTGTCTGGCGTGAATATCGATGATTATGCTCATGCGGTCTCTAGTTTATTATTTTTTATTGTTGTAATGAATTGGTCGAAAATGTATTCAGCATCGTGCGGCCCCGGACTTGCTTCCGGGTGATATTGTACCGAAAAAACCGGTTTATTCTTCATTTTTATGCCCGCAGCAGTATTATCATTAAGGTGAACATGGGTTATCTCCACTTCGGGATGCGCTTCGGCTTCCTCCCTATTGATAGCAAAACCGTGATTTTGAGAGGTGATCTCGCCCTTTCCGGTAAGTAAGTTCATCACCGGATGATTGATTCCTCTATGTCCGTTATGCATTTTATAAGTTGAAATTCCATTTGCCAGTGCGATTACCTGGTGACCTAAACAAATCCCAAACAGAGGAGCATCAGAATCGATTATTTGCTTTGCAGTTTCAATGGATTCGGTTAGCGGTTCCGGGTCACCCGGGCCATTTGAAAGGAAGTAACCATCGGGTTGGAATTCCCGCATTTCTTCGTAAGTAGCGTTGTACGGAAATACCTTTATATAACAATCCCTTTGAGCAAGATTTCGTAAAATATTCTTCTTTATACCTATATCCAGCGCAGATATCTTATAAGTAGCATTCGGTTCTCCGAAAAAATATGGTTCTTTGGTAGAGACTTTACTAGCCAACTCGAGGCCATTCATATCCGGGATTTCAGCAAGTTGCGCCTTAAGCCCTTCAATATTGTCTACTTCAGTGGAGATAACGGCGTTCATGGCCCCATTATCACGGATATAATTTACAAGTGCCCTTGTATCCACATCACTGATTGCGAGCAGATTGTTTTTATCCAGAAATTCCTCTAAGGATTCATCGGCAGCAGGCCGCGAATAATTATAGCTAAAATTTCTACAGATTAAGCCGGCTATCTTAACACCTTCGCTTTCCACTTCTTCGGAATTGGCTCCATAGTTCCCAATGTGTGCATTGGTAGCCACCATTAACTGTCCGTAATACGAAGGATCTGTGAAGATCTCCTGATACCCGGTCATTCCGGTATTGAAACAAACTTCTCCGAAGGATGACCCTTCTTTTCCTGCCACCGCTTTCCCATAAAAGATGGTTCCGTCTGCTAACAGGACAATCGCTTTTTTTCTTTTTTGATACTTCATTTTTTTATTGAAAGAGTTTTACAAAAATAGCATAAAAAAAGGGACAAGCTTTCAAAACTCATCCCTTAGTTATTTACAAATAAATGTTCATTTATTCTTCTTCCTTGTTTGCCTTGGTATCGATAGCCGGGGCTACTGCTTTTGCACCTTTTCCTCTTCTACTTCTTCGTGTAGATTTCTTCTTACTCGGCTTACCGGCATTATAGAGTTCGTTATAATCCACCAACTCTATCATTGCCATCTCGGCATTATCACCAAGTCGGTTCCCCAACTTTATGATCCTTGTATAACCACCCGGGCGATCACCAACTTTGGTTGCTACTTCCCTGAAAAGCTCAGTTACTGCCTCTTTTTGACGCAGTCTGCTGAAAACGATACGACGATTATGAGTGGTATCTACTTTCGACTTAGTTACAAGTGGCTCTACAAATTGCTTAAGCGCTTTTGCCTTGGCAACGGTAGTGTTAATTCGCTTGTGTTCTATTAAAGAACAAGCCATATTAGCCAACATCGCTTTTCGATGGGCCGTTTTTCTACCTAAGTGATTTACTTTTTTTCCGTGTCTCATGACATTTTAATTTAATCATCATCTTGCATCAACTCTCTATGAGGAGCAAAATATGATGAATTAGTCTTTATCCAATTTATATTTAGAAAGGTCCATTCCGAAGCTTAGTCCTTTCACGTTCACTAGTTCTTCCAGTTCCGTAAGCGATTTTTTTCCGAAGTTTCTGAACTTCATCAAATCGTTTTTATTGTATGAAACCAGGTCTCCAAGAGTATCTACCTCGGCTGCTTTCAAACAATTCAACGCACGAACGCTAAGGTCCATATCAACCAACTTGGTTTTTAGTAGCTGACGCATATGAAGAGATTCTTCATCATAGGTCTCTGTTTGAGCGATCTCATCTGCTTCCAGGGTAATTCGCTCATCACTAAATAACATGAAGTGGTGGATAAGTGTCTTCGCCGCTTCCGTTAGGGCATCCTTCGGATGAATAGAACCATCTGTAATGATCTCGAAAACCAGCTTTTCATAGTCGGTCTTCTGTTCTACACGAAAGTTCTCAATGCTGTATTTCACATTTTTGATCGGTGTGTAGATAGAATCTGTAAAGATAGTCCCCAGGGGAGCGTTTGCTTTTTTATTCTCTTCAGCTGGAACATAACCTCTACCTTTTTCAATGGTAATTTCGAAGTTAAGGTTCACTTTTGCATCCATATTACAAACCACAAGATCCGGGTTCAATACCTGGAATCCTGAGATAAATTTCTGAAAGTCTCCAGCGGTCAATTGTTGGGCTCCGGATACAGAAACTGTAACGGTCTCGTTATCGATCTCATCGATCTGACGCTTAAAACGAATTTGTTTCAGGTTCAGGATGATCTCCGTAACATCTTCAACAACACCGGCAATGGTAGAAAACTCGTGGTCAACCCCTTCAATACGAACTGAAGTAATTGCGAATCCTTCCAATGAGGAAAGTAATACTCTTCTTAGTGCGTTACCGATAGTCAAACCGTAACCCGGCTCCAAAGGACGAAATTCGAATTTCCCCTCAAAGTCGGTCGAGTTGATCATGATAACTTTATCAGGCTTTTGAAAACTAAATACTGCCATAGTGTGACTCCTGTGTTTTTATTATTTAGAATATAGTTCGACGATGAACTGTTCGTTTATGTTTTCCGGGATCTGTAAACGCTGAGGAACAGATACGTAGGTACCTTGCATTGTCTCAGAGTTCCATGTGATCCACTCATAAACGTGACTTGCGTTAGCAAGCGAATTTTCAATTGCTTCAAGAGATTTTGACTTCTCTCTAACTGCAATTACATCTCCAGGTTTACACTGGAAAGATGGGATATTCACTTTATCACCGTTAACCGTGATGTGTCTGTGAGATACTAATTGTCTTGCAGCACGACGACTAGGTGCAATACCCATTCTGTATACTACATTGTCTAATCTTCCTTCACACAACTGAAGCAATACCTCACCTGTAATACCAGGGGAAGATGTTGCCTTCTTAAACATATTTCTGAACTGACGCTCAAGTATACCATAGGTATATTTCGCTTTTTGCTTTTCAGCAAGCTGGATTGCATATTCAGATTTTTTACCACGACGACGGTTGTTACCGTGCTGTCCCGGCGGGTAATTTCTTTTTTCGAAGGACTTGTCGTCTCCGAAGATCGCCTCGCCGAATTTACGGGCGATTTTAGTTTTTGGACCAGTATATCTTGCCATTTTTAAGTGATTATGAAGGTGAAACTAAATTAAGGTCTTAACTATCCTCTAGCTTCATTTCTCCTTCAGATTGATATTTATTAAACTCTTCGTCTTTTCGGAGGACGACACCCGTTGTGCGGCATTGGAGTAACATCGATGATCTCAGTTACTTCAATTCCTGCATTGTGAATAGACCGGATAGCAGATTCTCTACCATTTCCAGGTCCTTTCACGTATACTTTAACTTTGCGTAATCCGGCATCTTTAGCCACAGTCACTGCATCTTCAGCAGCCAACTGAGCAGCATAAGGAGTGTTCTTCTTAGATCCCCTGAAGCCCATTTTACCAGCTGAAGACCAGGAGATCACATCTCCGTTCTTGTTGGTTAATGATATAATGATATTGTTGAAAGAAGCCGTTACGTGTGCTTCTCCAACAGACTCAACATTTACCTTACGCTTTCTAGTACCTTTCGTCTTTGCCATATCTCTAGGTATTATTTAGTTGCCTTTTTCTTGTTAGCAACAGTTTTACGTTTTCCTTTTCTCGTTCTTGAGTTATTCTTTGTACGCTGTCCTCTTAACGGAAGACCTGTTCTGTGACGAATACCTCTGTAACAACCGATGTCCATTAAGCGCTTAATGCTCAATTGAACTTCACTACGTAATTCACCTTCGATCTTGAAAGACCCAACAGCCTCACGAATTTTCCCGATCTCATCATCGTTCCATTCGTTCACTTTTTTGTCTTCGCTAACTCCGGCTTTTTCCAGTATATCAAGGGCTCGGCTTTTACCAATTCCGAAGATATACGTTAACGCGATTACACCCCTTTTCTGTTTCGGGATATCTACACCTGCGATTCTTGCCATAACTTATCCTTGTCTTTGTTTGAACCTAGGGTTCTTTTTGTTAATTACATATAATCTGCCCTTTCTGCGAACAATCTTGCAGTCGGCACTTCTTTTCTTTACGGATGCTCTTACTTTCATCTTAGTATCTGTATGTTATACGAGCCTTGGTCAAATCGTAAGGGCTCATTTCTAATTTTACTTTATCTCCGGGTAACAATTTAATGTAATGCATACGCATCTTCCCCGAAATATGTGCGGTAACAATATGACCGTTTTCCAATTCTACGCGGAACATCGCATTTGATAATGCTTCTACAATCGTTCCGTCCTGTTCTATTGCGGGTTGCTTTGCCATATTTATGCTACTGCTTTTCTGTTTTTACCGGACTTCATCAAACCATCGTAATGACGGTTAAGTAAGTACGAATTAATTTGTTGCATGGTATCAATAGCTACCCCTACCATAATCAGTAATGAGGTACCTCCGAAGAATAATGCCCAACCTTGTTGAACTCCCATTAATTTAACCACAAAGGCTGGTGCCACAGCGATCAATGCGAGGAATAAGGACCCCGGAAGGGTAATTTGAGACATCACTCTATCTAAGAACTCAGCGGTATCTGTACCTGGTTTAATACCAGGAATGAATCCGCCACTTCGTTTCAGGTCATCTGCCATTTTATTGGTAGGTACTGTGATCGCTGTATAGAAATACGTAAATATGATTATCAGTATCGCAAATACAACATTATACCACAGTCCGAATATATCACTAAACGTAGCCTGAATGCCTTTCGCAAATTCACTATCCGATAAACTGGCAACGGCAGAAGGAACGAACATAATCGCCTGGGCGAAGATGATCGGCATTACTCCCGAAGCATTCAGTTTTAATGGAATGAATTGACGTGCTCCGAATATATTCTTCTCATATCCTCCACTCGCTGTTCGTCTTGCGTATTGAACTGGTATCTTTCGAACCGCCATAACAAGCATTACCGAGGCCAGGATTATTATAAACCAAATCACAACTTCGATTAAGATCATGATAACATCACCAGCTCCGGGTTGCAATCTCGCTGCAACACTTTGAATAAAGCTCTGAGGCAATGTTGCGATGATCCCAACCATAATAAGAATAGAGATACCATTTCCGATACCTTTATCGGTAATTTTCTCACCTAACCACATTGCGAATACACAACCAGTTACCAAAATGATCACAGAAGAAACATAGAACATCGTTCCCATTCCCTGCTGTACCATAATGAAAGCTTCACTCGGAACTCCAAGCGCAGGTAATCCTGCAAGGTAACTCGGTGCCTGAACCAAACAGATACCGATGGTCAACCATCGGGTGATCTGATTTATCTTCTTACGACCACTTTCTCCTTCTTTCTGTAATTTCTGAAGGTAAGGAACAGCAATTTGCATGAGCTGTACCACAATGGAAGCAGAAATATATGGCATAATCCCCAGGGCAAATACCGACGCATTAGCGAAGGCTCCACCTGTAAAGGCATTCAATAAGCCTCCAATTCCACCAGCATCGAACTTCCCTGCGAATTCAGCAAGTTTAGAAGCATCAATTCCAGGTAAAGTCACCTGTGCACCAAAACGGTATACCAATAATAGTCCGAGAGTAACTACGATTCGATTTCGTAATTCTTCGATCTTAAAAACATTCTTTATGGTTTCTATAAACTTCATTGGTGCGTTTTAATTACAGTGTTACTACTTCACCACCGGCAGCTTCAATAGCTTCTTTTGCCGAGGCAGTAAACTTATGTGCAGATACTTTCAATTTAGCCTTCAATTCTCCTCTTCCAAGGATCTTCACCATTTCATTCTTTCCTGCCAATCGCAAACTCACGAAAGTATCGAAGTCCACAGCATCTTTAATTTTCTTATCGTCTACTAATTTCTGTAATGTATCAATATTAATTCCCTGATACTCCTTACGGTTAATGTTCGTAAATCCGAATTTTGGAACACGACGCTGTAATGGCATCTGTCCACCTTCGAATCCTAATTTCTTAGAATATCCGGAACGTGACTTCGCACCTTTGTGCCCACGACCTGATGTACCGGCTTTACCGGACCCCTGGCCTCGCCCTAAACGCTTTCCCTGTCTGTTGACAGAACCATCTGCTGGTTTTAAGTTACTTAAATCCATTCTATATATCTTAAGCGGTTTCTACAGAAACCAAGTGTTTTACTTTATTTACCATACCAAGAATATTTGGCGTATCATCGTGCTCAACAGTCTGACCAATTTTCTTCAGGCCTAACGCTTCGAGCGTACGTTTCTGGTTTTGAGTACGGTTAATCGCACTTTTCACCTTGGTTACTTTAATCTTTGCCATTTTCCTGTATTTTAACCTTTATATAATTTCTCTAATGAGATTCCTCTTTGCTTAGCCACAATCTGAGCACTTCTCAATTGAAGTAACGCGTCAAAAGTCGCCTTTACAACGTTATGAGGGTTGGATGATCCCTGGGACTTGGAAAGCACGTCGTGCACTCCCACGGCCTCTAATACCGCACGCACAGCACCTCCTGCGATTACCCCGGTACCGGGAGCAGCTGGTAATAATGTAACTCTTGCACCACCATACTTGCCTTTTTGCTCATGCGGAAGTGTTGCTCTATTCAGTGGAATACGAACAAGGTTTTTCTTAGCGTCTTCAATCGCTTTTGCGATTGCACTAGCAACGTCTTTAGACTTCCCTAATCCCTGTCCAACAACTCCATTCTCATCTCCTACAACTACAATAGCTGAAAATCCAAAGGCTCTACCACCTTTCGTTACTTTGGTCACACGTTGTACACCCACCAAACGGTCCTTTAATTCAAGTCCGCCCGGTTTTACTAATTCTACGTTTTTATAGTCCTGATACATAGTTCTTAAAATTTAAGACCGCCTTCGCGAGCCCCTTCAGCTAATGATTTTACTCTTCCGTGGTATAAGTAACCGCCTCTGTCGAAAGACACTGTTTCAACTCCGGCCTTCTGGGCTTTCTCGGCAATCGCTTTACCAACTAATTTAGCAGCATCGGTTTTATTCACCTTGGATGCTTTTAGATCTTTATCTCTTGAAGATGCAGCAGTAATCGTTGTTCCGGTTACATCGTCAATAAGTTGTGCATAGATCTCTTTATTGCTTCGGAAAATAGCCAGGCGAGGACGCTGAGCTGTTCCGGAAACAGTCTTTCTAATTCTGAATCGAATTCGATCTCTTCTATCGTTCTTTGATAATGCCATAACGTTATATCTTATGCAGATTTACCTGCTTTTCTTCTAATTTGTTCACCAACAAACTTGATCCCTTTTCCTTTGTAAGGCTCTGGCTTGCGGAACGCACGGATCTTTGCCGCTACCTGTCCAACCAGTTGCTTGTCATGTGACGTTAATTTTACTCTCGGATTCTTTCCTTTTTCGGAAAAAGTCTCAACCTTTACTTCCGGCGCGATATCCAACACAATATTGTGAGAGAATCCAACCGCCAGATCCAATTTCTGACCTTGGTTTGAAGCACGATATCCTACCCCAACCAATTCCAATTCTTTAGTCCAGCCAGTCGATACACCATTAATCATATTGTCGATCAATGACCTGTACAAACCGTGCTTCGCTCTGTGATCTTTTGCATCAGAAGGCCTTGATATCATGACATTTCCTTCTTCAACTTTTACGCTAACTCCATCAAACTCCTGAGTTAACTCGCCTAATTTCCCTTTTACGGTGATCACGTTGTCTTTTACTTCAACGGTTACACCTTCAGGAATCGCTACCGGGTTATTACCTATTCTTGACATTTCTTTGCTGTCTTTAATTTTAGTATACGTAACAAAGTACTTCTCCACCTACATTCTGTGATTCGGCTTGCTTACCTGTCATTACTCCGGCTGAAGTAGACACGATTGCAATTCCTAATCCATTCAGAATTCTTGGCATATCCGTAGAACCTGCATATTTACGTAAACCGGGTTTACTAATTCTTTGCATTTTCTTGATCACAGGATCTTTCGTAAGCTTGTCATACTTCAAAGCGATCTTGATAGTTCCCTGAGGTCCTTTATCATCTTCAAATTTGTAGCTTAATACATAACCCTGATCGAACAAGATTTTTGTGATCTCTTTCTTAAGATTGGAAGCGGGAACCTCTACTACGCGGTGTCCTGCTTTCACTGCATTTCTAACTCGTGTTAGATAATCTGCGATTGGATCTGTTGTCATTTATAATGATTTACGGTAATGGTTTTCAGCCTTCGCCAAACCTGCTACCAATTAATAATTTACCAGCTTGCTTTTCTAACTCCCGGGATCAAACCTTTGTTTGCCATTTCACGGAACATTACACGTGAAACCCCGAATTGTCTCATATACCCTTTTGGTCTTCCAGTTAATTTGCAACGGTTGTGCATGCGAACAGGTGAAGAGTTCTTCGGTAATTTCTGAAGTGCTTCCCAGTCACCGGCTTCTTTTAAAGCCTTGCGTTTTTCAGCATACTTCGCCACCATTCTTGCTCTTTTAACCTCGCGGGCTTTCATTGATTCTTTGGCCATCTCTTAATTCTTTTTAAAAGGTAATCCCAATTCTGTTAATAATGATTTTGCTTCTTTATCGGTTTTTGCTGAAGTAACAAAAGTGATGTTCATCCCTTCTATTTTCTTCACCTTATCGATATCTATCTCCTGGAAGATGATCTGTTCGGTAACACCTAAAGAATAATTACCTCTTCCATCGAATCCAGTTGCTTTAATTCCGTTGAAATCACGAATACGCGGAATTGCGGTGGTGATAAGCCTGTCTAAAAATTCGTACATGCGTTCTCCACGAAGGGTAACTTTCGTGCCAATTGGCATTCCTTTCCGCAGCTTAAAGTTGGCAACGTCTTTCTTAGAAATTGTTGCTATAGCCTTTTGCCCGGTGATATTCGTTAATTCCTCCACGGAATTGTCGATAAGTTTTTTATCGGCTACGGCAGCACCTACTCCCTGAGAAACAATAATTTTCTCCAGCTTTGGCACCTGCATTACATTCCTGTATCCGAACTCATCAGTGAGAGCATTAACTACTCTGCTCTTATATTCTTCCTTAAGTCTTGGTATATATCCCATAACTATAATACTTGATTCGATTTTTTAGAAAATCGTACTTTTTTACCATCTTCCATTCTGTAACCAACACGTGTTGCCTCTCCCGATTTAGGATCGATAAGCGCCAGGTTTGAAATGTGAATAGGAGCTTCCTTCTCAGTAATACCACCCTGAGGATTTGCCGCACTCGGCTTCTCATGTTTCTTTACTGTGTTTACTCCTTCTACTATTGCTTTGTTCTTATCACGAAAAATCTTTAGTACGCGACCTTCGGATCCCTTGTGTTCTCCGGTAGTCACAACTACATTATCTCCTGATTTTATCTTAAGCTTTCCCATCATAATTCGCATTAAAGCACCTCAGGTGCCAATGATACTATTTTCATAAATTGCTTGTCACGAAGTTCTCTCGCAACAGGGCCAAATACACGTGTACCTCTCATTTCACCCTGGGGGCCTAAAAGTACACAAGCATTGTCGTCAAAGCGGATATAAGATCCATCAGGTCTTCTAACTTCTTTCACGGTACGTACCACTACTGCGGTAGAAACGGATCCTTTTTTAATAGTTCCGTTGGGAGTAGCGTCTTTAACAGTTACTACGATTTTGTCCCCAATGGAAGCATATCTTTTCTTGGTTCCGCCTAACACTCTTATACAAAGTACTTCCTTTGCACCCGTGTTATCTGCTACTTTTAGTCTAGATTCTTGCTGTATCATGATTACTTCGCTCTTTCAATGATTTCTACTAAACGCCAGCATTTGGTCTTACTCAAAGGTCGTGTTTCCATGATCTTCACAGTGTCACCTTCATTGCAGTCGTTTTTTTCGTCGTGTGCTACGTATTTTTTCGTTTTCAAAACGAATTTACCATACATAGGGTGTTTTACTTTTTTAACCTCGGCAACAACGATGGACTTTTCCATTTTGTTACTGGTTACTACACCTATACGTTCTTTTCTTAAGTTTCTTTTTTCCATCTTTCAGCTTCGTACCGTTATTGTTCTTCTCTATTTGTTAGTTCTGTCGCAATTCTGGCAATCGTTTTGCGATGCGCTCTTAACTGAATTGGATTCTCCAACGGTGAAATGGTATGTGCCATCTTCAGGTCTGAATATGCTTGTCTAGTCTCGGCAAGTTTTTCTTGCAGCTCTGCTGATGATGCCTGATTTATTTCTGATTGTTTCATTTTTCAATAAATTAACCTTGATAGTCTCTGGATACCACAAATTTTGTCCTTACAGGTAACTTCTGTGCCGCAAGTCGCAATGCTTCCTTAGCGGTTTCCATCGTTACTCCTGATACTTCAAACAAGATTCTTCCAGGTTTAACAACTGCTGCATAATATTCAACAGCACCTTTACCTTTACCCATACGTACCTCGAGAGGCTTTTTTGTGATAGGCTTATCCGGAAATATCATGATCCAGATAGAACCTTCCCTTTTCATATATCGGGTAGCGGCAATACGTGCAGCTTCAATTTGACGTGCAGTCAAAAATTTCGAATCTAAAGACTTTATACCGAAGGTCCCGTAAGAAAGTTGGTTGCCACGTCCGGCATTCCCCTTCATACGGCCTTTCTGCATTTTACGGTATTTTGTTCTCTTGGGTTGTAACATTTTCTTCTGTTTAAAAAATTACTTTCTACGACGTGATTTATTACCACCTCGCCCGGATCCACCTTTTCCACCTTTTTTGGCCAGGCCAACAAGAGGAGAAAGCTCTCTTTTACCATATACTTCGCCTTTCATGATCCATACTTTTACACCCAATCTACCGTATGTAGTGTGTGCCTCAACTAAAGCATAATCAATGTCGGCTCTAAAAGTTGATAGAGGGATACGACCATCTTTGTACGATTCGGAACGTGCCATTTCAGCACCATTCAATCGACCAGAGATCATAATCTTTATACCTTCAGCATTCATACGCATGGCAGCTGCAATAGCCATTTTAATCGCACGACGGTATGAGATACGATTCTCAATCTGTCTTGCAATACTGGCAGCAACCAGATGCGCATCTAGTTCAGGTCTCTTGATCTCGTGGATGTTGATCTGTACCTCTTTACCTGTAATTTTCTTAAGCTCTTCTTTCAACTTGTCTACCTCCTGGCCACCTTTACCGATAATGATACCGGGGCGAGCCGTGGTGATAGTAACGGTTACAAGTTTAAGCGTTCGCTCAATAATTACTCTGGACACACTAGCCTTACTTAAACGAGCGTGAATATACTTTCTAATCTTGTCGTCTTCGGCAAGTTTATCACCGTAGTCGTTGCCTCCGTACCAGTTGGACTCCCATCCTCTGATGATACCTAAGCGATTCCCGATTGGATTTGTCTTCTGTCCCATTTAAAATTAACTTTGTGTGTTATCGTTAGCTCCTAAAACCATTGTTACATGGTTGGAACGTTTTCTAATTCTGTGTGCGCGACCCTGTGGTGCCGGACGAAGTCTTTTCAACATCGTTCCACTGTCCACTCGAATCTCCTTAATAAACAAGTCTGCATCCTCGATAGAAGCATCTTCATTCTTAGCCTGCCAATTTGCAATGGCAGATAACAATAGTTTCTCTAAACGACGAGAAGCTTCCTTCGGGCTAAACCTTAATATATTAAGGGCTTTATCTACTTTTTCACCACGTACCAAATCTGCGACCAAACGCATCTTTCTTGGCGAAGTAGGGCAATTGTTCAACTTAGCAAAGTACTGTGTTTTCTTTGCCTCCTTGATAGCTTCTGCTCTTTCTCTTTTACGAACTCCCATGGCTTATTATTTTTTTCCTTTGTTTTTAGCACCGGCATGACCACGGAATGATCTCGTTGGTGAAAATTCTCCTAATTTATGTCCTACCATATTCTCAGTAACATATACAGGAACAAACTGTCGCCCGTTATGCACTGCAATGGTCTGTCCAACAAAATCCGGTGTGATCATAGAAGCACGCGACCAGGTTTTGATAACTGTCTTCTTATTCGACTCAACATTTTGCTGAACTTTTTGCTCTAACTTATAGTGAACGTAAGGTCCTTTTTTTAATGATCTTGCCATAGCTTATTTCTTTCTACGTTCGATAATATATTTATTACTCGCTTTATTTTTAGAACGAGTTCTGTATCCTTTTGCCGGGATACCGTTTCTCGATCTTGGGTGTCCTCCTGAAGATTTACCCTCTCCACCACCCATTGGGTGATCAACCGGGTTCATCACCACTGGTCTTGTCCTTGGCCTTCTACCTAACCATCTCGACCTACCTGCTTTACCAGATACCAGTAACTGGTGATCACTGTTTGAAACAGCTCCAACAGTTGCCTTACATGTGGCAAGAATCATACGGGTTTCACCAGATG
>JABDNT010000063.1 GCA_013043685.1 Flavobacteriaceae bacterium
ATCGTAGGGTGATTCTTCGTACTCCTTTAAATATTCGATATGCAGACCGGCCTTTATCAAGGCCGTAATCACCTCCCCCAGCCCGTGATGCCAGCCGTATTCCTTAGAAGTAATTTTCGAATTTCCATCCTCGGCATAGGTGCCTTCGTATTCTTCATAGATTGCCTCTTTTTGTTGGTAACCATAGATCATTCTAGGAGGTTCCTGCAAGTAATCGAACATCCAGGCGATGGGATGAAATTCAACCATGTAAAAAGTGCCTCCGGGTTTTAATCGCTCGGCGATCATCTTCGCCCATGGCTTCAGATCGGGAAGCCAGCCAATAACACCGTAACTGGTGAAGATTATATCGAAGGTCTCAGAAATATGTTCGGAAACGTCCAATACATTACAGCAAACGAAGTTTGCGTTAAGATCCAGTTCTTCATTCAAACTTTTAGCCAGTTTTATGGCTTCTTCCGAAATATCGATGCCCGTACATTTCGCTCCCCTCCTGGCCCAACTCAAGGTGTCTTGACCAAAATGACATTGTAAATGCAACATGGATCTTCCCGTAACATTTCCCAGGGCGGCTATTTCGTATTTTTTCAGGGAATCCGCCCCCTTTTTGAAAGCCTCAAGGTCATAGAATTGACTGGCAGCATGCACGGCCACCTTCTTATTCCAGGTCTCACGGTTGGTATTGAATTCCTTCTGAAAATCCATTTGAACAAATTTCAGCTAAAATAATGAAAGTCCCGGAAGTAATATTTTGTTTAATCTTAACATTATTTCATTAAACATGAATTAATTTTAGACCATGATTCACAAGACAAATTCAGACATATTGGAAATGGATAAGATTGAACGACTCAATCTCATTAATAGTTGCACGGGATATAAATCGGCAAACCTCCTCGGTTCTGTATCGCCGGATGGAGTTACTAATGTGGCTGTATTCAGTAGTGTGACGCATTTGGGGAGTAATCCACCGCTCCTCGGATTCGTGTTAAGGCCAACCACTGTCCCCAGGAATACGTTCGACAATATTAAGAAGACTGGGGAATTCACCGTAAATCATATCCATTCAGGCATGATAGCAGACGCTCACCATACCTCTGCTAAATATCCGGGGCATGTTTCAGAATTCGATAAGACCAATCTGAAATCAAAATTCAGAGATGGTTTTAAAGCACCTTATGTGGAAGGTGCCAAGATACAGCTTGGATGCCGGTATGTGAACGAATATGCAATTGAAGAAAATGGTTGTTTGCTAATTATTGGTTCCATTGAACATATTTACTTTGAAAATGACCTGCAGCTCACAGATGGCTTCCTGGCGCTGGAGAAAGCCGATACTGTTACCGTGAACGGACTGGACGGTTATGCACTTCCAAAGCTAATAGACCGCTTCGAATACGCAAGGCCCGAATAAATGGCACATATTAAAACATACTTACCTCAAAAGACCTGTCCTGTATGTGAACGACCATTTAAGTGGCGCAAGAAATGGAAACTCAATTGGGAGAATGTAAAATATTGCAGTAAACGCTGCGCATCACAAAGTAAGAATACATGAAAAATAGCCTGGTGTGGTTTCGGAATGACCTGAGGATTTCAGATAACAGCGTCCTCACCGGTGTCTGCGCGGACAGTGATAAGGTAATAGCAGTCTATTGTTTCGACCCCAGGCAATATGCCACAGGCGATTTTGGTTTTGTGAAGACAGGGAAATACAGGGCGAAATTCCTTATCGAAACTGTTACCGACCTAAAAATTCAGCTTTCCAGACTCAATATACCCTTGTTCATAAGTCTGTCCCGTCCAGAAGATTATATTCCGGGACTTATCGAAGCGCACGATATTAAGAGGATTCACTTTCAAGAGGAATGGACTCGAGATGAAAAAAATGTGGAAGATCAACTTCGTAGAGCCATTCCCGAAACTGTTGAGATATTTCGCCAATTTGACCAGTTTTTATTTCATCCTAAAGATATCCCTTTTGAAAACTTATCACAGATTCCAGAGGTCTTTACAGCCTTCAGAAAGAAACTGGAAAAATATGCTGAAGTGAGAAGAGTTATTGGTACACCTAAAGCACTTCCCAAGGAAAACCTAATAGAAAACAGAAGTGAATTACCATCACTTACAGACCTGGGTCATGATGATTTCAGTTCCGACAGCCGATCCGCTTTTCCGTTTCAAGGAGGAGAAACCGCAGGACTTAAAAGGATTGATGATTACATATGGGAATCTGAAAATATTTCGAAATATAAAGAGACCCGTAATGGATTGGTAGGTAAAGATTACAGTTCAAAATTTTCAGCCTGGCTCGCTAATGGAAGTCTCTCAGCGCGTATGATTTACTGGGCAGTTCGTAAATTTGAAAAAGAACGCATTAAAAACTCAAGTACGTATTGGATGATCTTCGAGCTGATCTGGCGCGATTTCTTCAAATATGTTTCACTGAAACACGGTGACTCGATTTTTCATCTAGGAGGAATATTGAACAAAGACTATCATTGGAAAAATGATCGGGCAATACTCCAGAATTGGATACATGGGAAAACCGAATACGACTTCGTGAATGCGAACATGAAAGAACTGGCTGCCACCGGATGGATGAGCAATCGGGGTCGGCAGAACGTAGCCAGTTATTGGGCAAAAGAAAAAGAACAGGATTGGCGCGTAGGAGCGAGCTATTTTGAAAGTATGCTGGTGGACTATGATGTACACAGTAACTGGGGAAACTGGATGTATAATGCCGGAGTAGGGAACGATCCCAGGGATAGAAAATTCAATATCCAAAGGCAGGCTGAGATGTACGATAAGGAAGGAAGCTTCAGAAAACTATGGAATCGATGAAAAAACTTCGTCTGGTATTAGGGGATCAATTAAACTATCAACATTCATGGTATAGCAAGAATGAAGAAGATGTGGTGTATTTCCTTGCTGAAATGCGGCAGGAAACCGACTATGTAAAACACCATATTCAAAAGGTGGTTGCTTTTTTCGAAAGTATGACCAGTTTTACCGAATGGCTTCGTGAGCGCGGGCATCGTGTGATATATTATTCCCTTGATTCGGAAGACAACAAACAGGATCTTCAAAAAAACCTTTCCTTTCTGATAAAAGATCTGGACATTGAGAAATTCGAATATCAGTTACCCGACGAATACCGCCTGGATCAACAACTGCGCGAATTTTGCGAATCTCTGAATATTCCATCAGAAAGCTACAATACCGAACACTTCTTGAGTGAACGAAATGATGTAGCGAATTTTTTTGAAGGTAAAAAAGAGATGACCATGGAGTATTTCTATCGCTCTATGCGCAAGAAGTACGAGATCCTAATGGTGAACGATAAGGATCCTGAAGGAGGAAAATGGAACTTTGATGCCAGCAATAGAAAAAAATGGAAGGGATCTCCTGATATTCCGCATGAAAGGGGATTTAGGAAGGATATTTCAGAAACTTATAATAGGATAAAGAAAGCCGGTGTTGAAACGATAGGAAACATCGATCCTTCTTCTTTTAACTGGCCTACCTCCCGTGAAGAATGTCTTTCGGTACTCAGGTATTTCTGCAATAACCTGCTTGTTCATTTCGGAGATTACCAGGACGCAATGCATACGGAAGAAAAGTTTTTATTCCATTCGCGCCTTTCGTTTGCATTGAATACAAAAATACTGCACCCCATGGAAGTGATTGAAAGTGTAATTGATCATTGGCGGGAGCACAAAGATGTCATCGATATCTCCCAGGTAGAAGGATTTGTGCGGCAGATCCTGGGTTGGCGCGAATTCATGCGGGGAGTATATTGGAAAGAAATGCCTTCCTACGCCACACTGAACAAACTGGAAAACACAAACAAGTTACCGGAATTTTTCTGGACGGGTGAGACCAGTATGAACTGCATGCATCATGCCATCTCCCAAAGTCTGGATACAGCGTATGCCCATCATATCCAACGGCTAATGATAACTGGGAATTATGCTTTATTAACACAATGCGACCCCGATGAAGTAGATTCGTGGTATCTGGGGGTTTATATAGATGCGATACAGTGGGTAGAAATTACGAATACCAGGGGGATGTCCCAATTTGCAGATGGTGGTATAATTGCAACTAAACCGTATGTTTCAAGTGGTAACTACATCAATAAGCAAAGTAATTACTGCGGCAATTGCCAGTATGATGTAAACAAAAAAGTGGGAGAAAATGCCTGCCCTTTCAACAGTTTATACTGGAATTTCCTGGACGATAAAAAAGAGTATTTTAAAAATAACAGGCGTATGGGTATGATGCTAAATTTACTTAAGAAAAAATCTGCCGAAGAAATTTCCGAGATAAAACAACGAGCCGCAGATATCATTGCCAACCCCGACAAATACTAATTATCCCACATTATACCCATCTGCCACCAAAGAAACCCACTCGCGGTTCTCTTTGATATAAGCTGCCACAAAAGGACATAAGGGAGCGACCCTGGATCCTTCTTCTTTTAATACTTTAAGAACTTCTATCACCATGGCCTTTCCAACTCCATTTCCTTCCAGTTGTACCGGAACTTCAGTGTGTGTTAGATAGATAGCATTTTTCGCTTTTATATATTCTATAAAAGCCGTGTAACCGTTTACCTCGGTTTCATAGCGACGCCTTTTGAGGTTTTTAGTAACGTCAACTTTCATCCCTAATTGTTATGTGAACCGTCACAAAACGGAGTATTCCCGGTTTTGCCGCAACGGCAAAAAGCTGTATTGCGGGTTTTGGATTCTTTAGACCCATCGGTATGGGTGATCTCGATCGTGCCTTTGACCATCAATGGCCCATTTTCCAGTACTTCAACTTTTGTTTCACTCATAGTGTTTTGTTTTTCGTCCTCGGGAGCACCTTCACCTTTCAGATAATAGGTCAATGCGCCGCTGGGACATTTATTTATTGTTTTTTTCAGTTCTTCGATACCGGCATTTTCTGCTTTGATCCATGGCTTTTCCTTCGGATTAAACACAGCAGGTAACCCTTTTACACATTCCTTCGCGTGAAAACACAAGCCCGGTTTCCATACTACGGTAAGATCACCGTTGGTATATTCTTTACGCACATCCATATTTTAAAAATACAAAAATTATGAGAGGAATTGAAGAAAGCTTACTTTTGTTTAAAACCAATTGATATGCGTTTCTGCTTAATATTCTTACTCACCTTTGTAACCTTAATTTCGTGCAAAGAAAGCCCTAAAAATGTTGCTGTTACTGATGCGGAAAATACAGAAGTTCCACTTTCAATAGCCGAGCAAATTGCATCCAATTACGGAATCGATAAGTGGAAAGATGTATCCGAATTACGCTTCACATTTAATGTGACCAGTGGTGAAAGAAGAACCAATCGCTCTTATATCTGGAACACTAAAACACAGGATGTAGTGCTCATGAATGATAGCAATATTATTCAGTACAACCGTAATGATAATCTGGATAGCCTGCAACTCTTTGCAGACAAACGTTTTGTGAATGATTCGTT
Source organism: Flavobacteriaceae bacterium (assembly GCA_013043685.1). Taxonomy (GTDB): domain Bacteria; phylum Bacteroidota; class Bacteroidia; order Flavobacteriales; family Flavobacteriaceae; genus Pukyongia. Next base: position 5,503 of record JABDNT010000063.1, read on the forward strand.
CTGGTTATTGTCGCCGTTCAAATTGGTTTGGGACGAGGGAACTTCCATTTCCTATGAAGATAAAGTGATCGCTCCTATATCAAAAGAAAGTCTGAACAAATTGACGATAGTGTATAGTTCGGAAGGTGGTTATACGCCCGGGGATGCGTATGATTTCTATTATACTGGAGATCTGGAGATCAAAGAATGGGGGTATCGCAGGGGTAATGCAGAAGAAGCTTCAATGTCTACTTCCTGGACGAAATTAGAATCCTTCAACGGGATAAAACTAAACACCAGGCACAACGACAGCAGCGGAAATTTCGAATTGTATTTCACGAATATTTCGGTTAAAAACTAAAAAAAACCAATTCTACTTCTTCACCAAGCGCTCTGTGAATAGCCTTCGATCTTCCCATTCCAGGGAGACGAAATAGAGTCCATCCCTCAAAGCGGAAATATCGAGACTGCAACGATCCTCGTTGTCGAATACTGCATTCTCTGTATAGACCTTCCTCCCTAAGGTATCGTAAATACATACCTCGAGCGGTTGATCTGTTTTAAACGCAACATTCAGAATATCGGCGGTTGGATTTGGATAAATTCTGCCCCTTTCAAGTAAAGCGCCAACGAAATAAGATTCGGCAAAACTAAAGGCATCGGTTCCAATCCTGGCTCCTATGATCCTTCCGGGTATATCATCACAAGGTGGATGTATCCCACCCCAAATTCGGGAAAGACTGGTTTGATCACTCGCATCGCGATAAGTTGCCCATTGTAATTGAAACGGAACGCTCGGGCCTTTCTCAAATTTCAGAAATTCGTCCTTCGGAATATCGAAAACTCCCATTCCGCCCGGAAAGTATTCATCACCTGTTAAAAGCGTAAGTACCTCTGCGGCCGCCCTGGAAAATGTAGAGTGTCCTGAAACGTAGCCGGCGAATGGCGGTGTTACAAACGAAGGCCGCTGATAAGGAAACCATTCCTCAGCCAATATCCAACCTACTCCGGCTTCATCCTCATTGGGGTCAACAATAAAATCCGGACCTCGCCAGGTAAAGAGTTTTATCTTTCCCACATTCTCATTGAATGCTCCGGCTAACGGATCCCCCTCTTTTACCACTTCAATATAATTAGGCACAAGAGGTATTCCATGTGGATCATAACTAGCATCGTTCGGGTCTGTAGATTGTCCCTGATCTGCCATATATCGTATCGCACTAATAGGTCGAATATAGTCGTAATACCCTTTGATGCCCCAGGCACTTATGGCAACATCGTGCATTGTGCCGCCAAGTATAAAGTAGGATTTAACATCCCATTCCAAATCGCTTAAGACATCCCCTTTTCCACGAAATTTCTTAACCAGTTGTGGCTGGTCATTTACATAATTTAAAATAGTAAACCAATGTCCGGGAGGCGTTTCACTATCAGGTCCGTCCGCCCAGAATTCCGCTAATACACGGGTGTAATCTCCACGAGGAACTAATTGAGATTCGTACGGCATGCCCGTTGAAGGGTTGATTTCACGTCCTGGTGAAGGATCTCCTCCTTCAACAAATGTGTAGAAAGAGTCGTAATCTTCAAAATCTGTTGGATAGGAATCTATCGAGACATTTCCCAGGCTACGGGGCGAAATATCCATCATGGTAGGATCATTCTTATCCAGATGAGAGGCCCACACCGATACCATGGCGAATCCCCATTTGTAAGGATCGTCCAATCCTAATCCGTCCTGAATATACGGAGGATCCCGGGGATCGTGATACACCAGGTAATCGAATCCTGGTTTCGGATAGACGGTCAATTGATCTGAATTCAGTGAAAAAGGAGTAACCTTTCCCCATTCCGGACTCAGGAAGGGAGGCTGTCCCCCAGGGATGATATTTCCACTCTGATCGACGTAATTCTCAACTTTTAAAGGCTGCCAGTTGTTGGGAAACATTATATCCGGATTTCCTGTAATATCTGTATCCAGGGGATCATTAAGTGGTTCGTAAAAGGTGTTTTCGTAATCTCCTGCTTCGTTAGAACCGTCCTGAAGCCCAAAAGCTATGAGTTGTTCCGCCAAATAATTGCCCAGAGCGGCCGGGTTGCCACTCTTGTAATTGGTATTTCTGAAATTAATATCATAACCGAAGGAATCCATTAACGCATCGATAGAGGTAAAAATATCCTCCTTGCCCGGTGAATCGGCAAAACGGTGCTTCATAAGGCCGTATACTGCATAACTCATGGCTTCATGCCGGGCTTTTACAATATCTTCTTCGGTTGAAAAACCATCAAAATTACAACTGTATTCGCCCACGGTATTCCCCAGAAAATAGGGTTTGGAATCCGGATCGAATAATGCCCAGATATCGTAGATGGCAACTGAAGAGTGAAACAGGTTTCTGGCGTGTACGGTAGGCCGTGCAAAATCATTACGGATAGCATTCAATATTTCTTCATTCCACTGCCTCGCCACCGATTGTGGATAGACCGATTGACCTACAACAAAAAGAGTTAGTATGAAGAAGAACTTCCGCATGACAAATTTTTATACAAATATATTGAACAACAGCCATCAAACGAAAATGAAACGGAATTAAATTGCTATTTTTGTGATAGCCGAAATTCATCCGCCAATATGTACCAAAATTCACTAGAATTTGCCCGTCGATGCGATACCAATGATCCTTTAACAGATTTCAGAAACAAATTCCATATTCCAAAGGATGCTGAAGGCAACGAATTGATCTATCTCTGTGGAAATTCACTTGGCTTACAACCAAAATCTACTTCAGAGTATATACGAAAAGAACTGGACGACTGGGCTAAATTAGGGGTTGAAGGCCATACAGAAGCGGAACATCCGTGGTTGCCGTATCACGAATTTCTTACAAAAAATATGGCGGACATCGTGGGAGCCAGGCCATCGGAAGTGGTTGTTATGAATACACTTACAACCAATCTTCACCTCATGATGGTTTCATTCTATCAGCCAACAGCTAAAAAATATAAGATCGTGGTTGAAAGCGATGCGTTCCCATCCGATAAATATGCGGTTGAAAGTCAGTTAAAATTTCATGGTTTTGACCCAAAGGACGGCCTGGTGCAATGGACTCCAAGAGAAGGAGAGGAATTATGCCACTTTGAAGACCTCGAACAGATCATGACCGATCAGGGAGATGAGATCGCATTGCTCATGATTGGAAGCACCAATTATTACAGCGGTCAATCATTTCCGCTAAAGAAAATAACAGAATTAGGCCATAAATTTGGCTGCTTGGTTGGGTTTGACCTTGCACATGGGGCGGGTAACATTTATCCGGACCTTCACGAGACAGGAGCCGATTTCGCCGTATGGTGTAGTTATAAATATTTAAACAGTGGCCCGGGAAGCCTTGGGGGCTGTTTTGTACATAAGCGACACGCGAATAATCCGAAATTAAAACGCTTCACAGGATGGTGGGGCCATAATAAGCAGACTCGCTTCAATATGCGCCATGAATTCGATCCACTGCCGGGTGCCGAAGGCTGGCAGCTAAGTAATCCCCCTATACTGTCGATGGCAGCTATCCGTGCTTCTCTGGATATTTTTGCAGAAGCCGGTATGAAAAATCTTAGGAAAAAATCCTTAAAGCTAACAGGGTTCCTGGAGTTTTTAATAGATCAGCTTCATGATAATCGTATAGAAATAATTACTCCACGTGATCCCGATGAGCGAGGCTGTCAATTGTCTATTCAGGTAAAAAGCGCGAACAAAAAGCTGCATGATAAATTAACCGAAGCAGGAGTTATAAGCGATTGGCGGGAACCTGATGTGGTGCGGGTAGCACCAGCACCTTTATATAATAGTTTTGAGGATGTATTCCATTTCTCGGAACGATTAAAGCATATTCTAAGTTAGATGAACAATAAAGAAAATATACTCATTATCGGCGCGGGGCTTTGTGGTAGTCTGTTGGCATTACGACTTGCTCAGCGAGGATATGACGTCACCCTGGTAGAAAAGAGACCAGACCTGAGAAAGATAGAACAGGATGCGGGAAGATCTATCAACCTTGCTTTGAGTGATCGAGGATTAAAAGGACTGCGCCTTGGTGGTGTGGAAGAAGAAGCTAAAAATCTTTGCATTCCTATGGAAGGCCGTATGATCCATCACGAAAACGGCAACGTCTTCCTTACACGATATAGCGGCAGGGACCACGAACATATCAATTCGGTTTCCAGGCCCGGACTGAATATGTTGTTGCTGGATGCCTGTGAGAAGATGCCTAACGTGAAAATGTATTTCGACCTCGGCTGTGAAGATGTTGACTTGAAGAATGCCTCTGCCAGGTTTAAACATTCAAACAGTGGGGAATTAGTTCATTTTCAAGGTGATATACTCTTCGGCACGGATGGTGCCGGATCCGTAATTCGGAAAAGCATGTTCCTGAACCGGGAGTTTCTCTTTAGTTTCTCACAGAACTGGTTAACCCATGGTTACAAGGAAATAACCATACCCGCAGCAGAAGGCGGTGGATATCGTACCGATAAGAGCGCATTACACATTTGGCCGCGAGGTGAAGATATGCTCATCGCGCTGCCAAATCTGGATGGTAGTTTTACGGTAACCCTCTTCCTGCCATTTAGTGATAGTGATTATTGTTTCGATAATCTTACCACACCTGAGATAGTTATGGAATATTTCAACAAGGAATATCCGGACGCTGTAGCTCTTATGCCGGATCTCGCCAAGGAATTCTTCGAGAATCCTACGGGTCCTCTGGGTACTATTAAGTGTTCTCCCTGGAGTACTTACGGAAAAACCCTAATAATGGGAGATGCTGCTCATGCGGTTGTGCCTTTCTATGGGCAGGGAATGAATGCTTCCTTTGAAGATGTGGTCGTTCTGGATGAGTTTATAGAGAAATATGAGGGTGACTGGCCTAAGATATTTTCAGAATACGAAAAGGAACGTAAAAAAGATACCGATGCGATCGCGGACCTGGCATTGGATAACTTCCACGAAATGAAAGAACATACAGCCAGTGATCTCTTCCAGGCTAAACGAAAACTGGAATTACAATTTGAAACAGAATTGCCGGCCGATTACAATAGTAAATATTCATTAGTTACCTTTAATGAGAACATACCGTATTCGGAAGCAATGAAAAGAGGAAGAGCCCAGGACAAAGCCATTCTGAATTTACTGGCAGACGGAAAATTAGATAAGTCGATGTTATTAAAAGATAAACTCGAATTAGTACTAAAAGAAACAGCAGAAATTCTGCACGATGATGCAGTGGTAAAAAACTTATAAAAATGAAAAGCAGATTAGTAGAAGGAAAAGCAACGCCACGAGGGGCCTATCCGCATGTGAAACGCGTTGGGGACTTTATTTTCGTAAGCGGAACCAGTTCCCGCTTACCCGATAATACCTTTGCCGGGGTTTATCGTGTTGATGATATGGGGACCATGCGGCTGGATGTTAGAGAACAGACCCGTGCGGTACTGGAAAACATTAAAGACTATCTGGCAACCGAAGGTGCATCTATGGAAGATGTTTGTGATGTGACTTCATTTCTTGTAAACATGAACGATTTCGCGGGATACAACGAAGTGTATGCTGAATATTTCAGCAAGGAATCCGGTCCGGCGAGAACCACCGTCGCTGTGCATCAGTTACCACACCCTCATTTGGTTGTGGAAATTAAGGCTATGGCGTATAAACCAAAAGAAAATTGAACCCGGTCATTTCGAACGAAGTGAGAAATATCATCCTACCCTGATGGAAAAAATCATCAATTACATAAACGGTGAATATTGCGAACCTCTCAGCGGTGATTGGATCGATAATTACAATCCGTCAATCGGAGTGGTGTACGGAAAGATCGCGAACTCCAACGAAGTTGATGTGGCCAAAGCCTATGAAGCTGCACAGGATGCTTTTCCCTCCTGGAGTAATTCGACTATCGAAAAGCGCAGCCGAATACTATTGAAGATCGCCTCCCTGATAGAAGAAAACCTGGATCGGTTGGCTCATGCTGAAGCTGAAGATAATGGTAAACCTCTAAGTTTGGCTAAAGCAGTTGATATCCCCAGGGCATCTGCTAATTTCAGGTTCTTTGGAAATGCTATAACACAGTTTTCGAGTGAAGCCCATGAAAGTGTAGGCTTAAACACAATGAATTTTACATTACGCCAGCCTATAGGTGTTGTAGGATGTATTTCGCCGTGGAACCTGCCGCTTTATTTATTTACGTGGAAGGTTGCTCCTGCCATTGCCGCTGGAAATACAGTCGTAGCAAAACCGAGCGAAGTCACACCGAAAACTGCTTATTTGCTGGGAGAGATCCTTACTGAAGCGGGATTACCGAAAGGTGTCTTGAACATCGTTCACGGTACCGGTCCTTCGGCTGGACAATCTATAGTAGCCCACCCGAAAATAAAAGCCATTTCGTTCACCGGAGGCACCAAAACAGGAGAGCATATTGCCAGAACAGCGGCCCCTATGTTCAAAAAACTATCCCTGGAACTGGGAGGTAAAAATCCAAATCTCATTTTCGCCGACTGTGACTATGAAAAAATGCTGGAGGTAACCGTACGTTCCTCCTTTGCTAACCAGGGACAGATCTGCCTCTGTGGAAGCAGAATATTTGTCGAGAGACCGATCTATGAAAAATTCAAAAAGGATTTTGTGGAGAAAGTCTCCAAACTCAAAGTGGGTAATCCCTTTGCCGATGACACGAATATCGGCGCTCTGGTATCAAAGCCACATCTGGAAAAAGTACAGTCGTATATTGAAATTGCGAAGGAAGATGGAGGTAAAATACTTTATGGTGGTGATCCGGTAACCGTAAACGGAGCTGAAAACGGATACTATCTGGAACCTGCTGTGATCGAGGTTTACGACGATCAGTGCAGGGTGAACCAGGAAGAGATATTCGGTCCTGTGGTGACCGTGATGCCCTTCGATACGGAAGAAGAAGCCCTTAAGATGGCTAATAGTGTACCATATGGATTGTCTTCCACACTTTGGACGAGTGATGTAAACCGCACAATGAGGGTATCTAAAAAACTGGAAGCCGGCATCGTTTGGGTAAATACCTGGCTCAATCGGGATCTGCGAACACCTTTCGGAGGTGTAAAAGCCAGTGGTGTGGGCCGCGAAGGAGGGTTTGAAGCCCTGCGTTTCTTTACAGAGCCTAAAAATATATGTATAAAATATTCAGAATAAACTAATGAACCTAGATCTCACATATAAGAATGCATTAGTCTGTGGAAGCACAGCAGGAATTGGAAAAGCAAGTGCAATTGAATTAGCCGCTATGGGCGCTACGGTGACGCTGGTTGCCAGAAACGAAGAGAAATTAAAGGAAACTATCATAGATCTACCTTTCGAAGCGGGCCAGAAGCACGATTATGTGGTGGCCGACTTCTCAAATTCCGAAGAAGTAAAAGAAAAAATTTCGAGGGCGTGCCAGGATAAGATCTTCCATATTCTTATCAACAATACAGGCGGACCCAAAGGCGGGCCTATTTTTAATGCAGAAACGGATGAATTTACGACCGCTTTTGAGCAACACCTGGTGAATAACCACATATTAACGCAATCTGTGGTTCCCGGAATGAAGAAGGCGGATTACGGGAGGATTATCAATATTATCTCCACTTCAGTGAAGCAGCCCATAGACGGATTGGGAGTTAGTAATACCATCAGGGGCGCAGTTGCCAGTTGGAGCAAGACCATGGCTAATGAACTGGGGCCCTTCGGAATTACGGTGAATAATGTACTGCCAGGCTTTACAGCCACCGATAGACTAACCGATATTGTAGCAAATGCTGCTAAGAAAATGAGCAAAACGGAAGCGGAAGCTTCTGAATGGATGAAAAATCTTGTGCCTGCACGACGTTTCGCCCAGCCGGGAGAAATAGCTAATGCTGTAGCCTTCCTGGCAAGTGAAGCAGCCAGTTATATCAATGGAATTAACCTGCCGGTGGATGGTGGTAGGACAAAAAGTTTGTAACTTTAACTAATGAGAAAAAAACTTCGGATTAACGGCCATTCCCACCTCCTTCCCTACCCGGAACAAATTCCTCAGTTCATGAAGGACAAAGGGATTTTTTGGGTAGATAAGGATCGCAAGTTCATGCTTCAGAAAGACTGGAGCAGGCCTGTGACCGATTCCAGTTTTTTTCTGAATGAGAAGCTGGAGTGGATGGAACGATATAAAATCGACCACGCCGTTGTTCTGAATCTCTCTCAATTATACGGCAACGGGCTACGTGTGGAAGAAATGAAAAAAGCCTTGCGGTTCCAGAATGATTTCAACGCAGAGGTACAGCGAGACAATCCATCTAAATTTACATGTGGCTTTGTAGTACACCCGGGATTTGTGAGAGGCGCTTTATGGGAGATCGAAAGATGTGTGGAAGAGCTGGGCATGCAACTATTATGTCTGCCTACTCACTATATGGATACCATAGGAACCTGGCGTTGTATATTCGATGAAGAAAATGAACCGATATTCGAATTAGCTTCAAAGTATAACCTGGCTGTTGAAGTTCATCCCTATGATGGTGAGAAATTCATAAAACTGGAAAATACAGCCTGGCGTTTTCATCTTATCTGGATGCTGGCACAATGTGCCGATGCATATCATTTTCTCACCTTGAATGGCTACGCCGATAAATTCCCTAATATGCGCACCTGTTTTGCTCACGGAGGGCAATTGGCACAAATTAACCTTGGGCGCAGGATTCAGGGCTTTGACGGCCGGCCCGATCTGTTTGAAGGCATGGTCCACCCCCGAAAATCGGTTGGGCATAAGAATATCTTCTTCGACACCCTTGTACATGATACAGGATCGCTAAAACTGGTAGTCGAAAATCAGACTTCGAAACAAATAGTCATGGGATTGGATGACCCATATCCGCTGGGAGAAATGGAAAGTGAATCTCAATCGTCCTATCCCGGTAAGATTCTGGATCTGGCTATGGAGCGTAATATCTTAACTTCTCACGAATGTGATGAGATCTGGGAAGATAATGTAATACAATGGCTCTGTGGTGATGATGAAGTAGCTAAGGCCGATCTGGTAAAACGAATTCTGGGTGAGTAATGGAATTTCTTCCCAAAAAGATTGATGCATATGTCGTAGCACACTCCCAGGCTGAACCTAAATTGCTTCAGGAATTAACCAGGGAAACCTGGCAAAAAGTCCTCGCTCCCAGAATGCTGAGCGGGCACCTGCAGGGAAGGGTTCTAAGTATGCTTTCAAAATTAATTAAGCCGAAAAATATACTGGAAATTGGAACTTACACGGGTTATTCCGCATTATGTTTGGCCGAAGGCCTTGCTGAACATGGTGAATTGCACACTATTGATATAAACGAGGAACTTCATGCTATTCAGCGGAAGTACTTCGACAAATCCGGCTATGGAAACCAAATTTTTCAACATACGGGAAATGCTCTCGATATCATACCGGGGTTGGATTATTCTTTCGACCTTGTTTTTATTGATGCCGATAAACGCAATTATCCTAAATACCTGGACCTGCTTATGGCGAGGCTTCCGGTTGGCGCGGTAATTCTGAGTGACAATGTGCTTTGGAGTGGCAAAGTAGTGGAAACAGTGAAGGAAGATGATGCGGACACCAAAGCCTTACTACAGTATAACAAACAACTGAACGAACATCCCAAATTAGAATCGGTCTTACTACCCATCCGTGACGGGCTTACCATTAGCCGTGTACTCTAATCTCAGGGGATAAATATCTTATGTTTGATAGCATATATTACCAATCCCGTACGATTCCTTAAATTGAGTTTCTCGAAAATAGAGTTTCGATACCCTTCAATGGTTTTAGGACTGAGGAACATCTCATCTGCTATTTCCTTATAGGTCTTTTCGGTACAGGCATGACGAATGAATTCCAATTCTCGTTCCTTCAGTGAGTCCAGGCTGCTTTCCTTGCCTGAAAGTGAGTCCACCAGGACCTTGGCAACCGTGTTGGTATGGTAGTACCCTTTTTCCATAAGTTCGAGCAATGCATTTTCCAACTCCGTTTTCTTAACGTCTTTCATGAGATATCCTTTGGCACCTGCCCTTAGCATTTTAAGTATGACGTTTTCGTCTTCTTCGATGGAAAGCGCCAGTACTTTGACCTGTGGATATTCCTTATATAATGTAGAGGTTGCTTCTATGCCGTTCATAATAGGCATATTAACGTCCATAAGAACGATATCGGGGATATTTTTTGGGTTTTTCAATTTTTCGACCAATTCCTGACCGTTCTTACAGATATACAGCACTGAGAATTTATCGAAACCATCAACTAATCCTCCAATCGCTTGAGAAAGCAATATATGATCATCAACTACAACAACCGAATAACTCATAATGTGTCTTTTTTATAGGTTAGTTTTAATTGTGTTCCCTCCCCTTCTTTCGAATGTAATTCCACATCCGCTCCAATGAGTATGGCACGATTCCTAATATTCATAAGGCCTATACCCGATTCGGCATTATTGATCTCTGTGTCGAATCCAATACCATTATCACTAGCTTCAATCTTCAAAATATCATCCTTAAAGTCGACATTCACTTTTAAAACATCTGCTTTGGAATGTTTGATGGTATTGGTAAAAAATTCCTGCAGCATACGGAAGATAATCAATTCTACCTTGTTATCAAGATAGAAATCGGCCTGACTAAAACTGAGGCTTGCCTTCAGATATTTCATTCTGTTAAAACGTTCCATTTCAAGCTGAAGTGCTTCAACCAGGGATAAATTGCTGAAGGTATCCGGATTAATTAGCTTGGATAGGCTGCGCAGTTCTTCGAGGCATTGACCGATGGTTTCAGAAGCCTCTTGTACACTGTTTGGATTATTATCTGCATTCTGAAGTTGTATTTTCGACAATGTAAGTAACTGGCCAATGTTATCGTGTAACTCCCAACTAATGTTTCTTAGCGTTTCTTCCTTTATCTCGATCTGGGTTTCAATAATCTCTTCCCGGTACCGATTTTCGGCGTCCTGTTGCTCACGTAACAGCCTGTTCTTTCGTTTCTGAAATATCGCGAAGAGCACTATCAAGGTGAGTGCAAGTAAAAAAGCGATCAACGAGAAGATGATCAAAAACGATTGTACTCCTTTTTCGTCCATAGAAAACCAATTATGTAACAGCCATATAGTATAAGATTCATACTCAAAATTATTATCAGATAGCTTACGTCATTCAGATCTGCATATACTGTTAAGAACATCAAAGGGATCATTCCCATATAAAATAGCAGCAGCGCTGTAGAGATCCAAAAGCTTAGTTTATACTTTACTATAAGTACCTCATCACTATTCAATAAATTGTAGAAATGAAATACGGTAAGTACCAGTACGAAGGATGCCCCGGTTAAAAATGTATAGCTATGATACTGGGACCCATCCTCGTATACAAGGCTGTATGCCGCAACGATAAGAAAGACAGCGGTAAATACAACAATGGTCTTTCTAAATCGCTTCCTTTTCAGAATACTGTAATACCAATAGAAATAGAACAGGAAACTGGTAATTATAAATCCGTTATACACCCAAAAATTATCCGCAGAAAAGAGGTATCCCACTACATCACCTGTCAATTCAACGAGTAAGGTGTACCAGAGAAAATAGAGAAAATATTTTTCATTGGATTCGGAATACTTTCTGTAGGTAACCGTTCCAATTACTGCTGCCAGCAACTCCAGCAGGAGAGGAATGAAAAAAAAATACTCTATGTTCATTTCAATTACAGGTCGTTAGGAGGTCGTCCTCCCTGGGAAAAGTTCATTGCCTTCAAACTATCGAGAACTTCATTTTCGACAGGCATAGGGAAAAATCCCTGTTTCAGTGGATTTGGTGCAGCCTCGGCAGTGGGAACCAGAAATACGGTCGCAAAACCTGGATCGGGATAATTACTGTCCTCCGGATAGGCGGCAAAATAAACACGTATCCCAAGGTTTTCCTTACCTAATTTCTTTCCTTCGTATTCCACATATTCGATATACTTCTTCAAAGTATCGAGGGAAAACCAAAAATCCCGGGTATCCTGAAAACCTAAAGCACTGTCAAGAATCCTTGACCTCGACCGTTTAAATTCTTCTTCTAAATTATCAGCTTCTTCGATGCTGATGGCTTGTTGAGGAGCTTCCTTTTTAATTTCACAGGAAACAGCAGTCATCAGTAATACAAATAAAGAAATTGTTGATACCAATAATCGTACTGGTTTTTTCATGATCTTATTATTTAAGGGTTTTAGTAAAATTAGAGATAAATTCCTGAAATTCAGCCTGTAACTAAGGTATCTCAATTGGTTTTTTGCCTAGTGCATTGAATACAAAGGCTTTAAAGAATAGCCTGCAAAGGAAAAAGGTGGAAAAGACCCGTAGAATAAAGGGTTTTTCCTATTCGTAAAATAGGGATAATTTATAGGTTTCTTCCTCCAAAATCATACACAGCGAGTGCTTTACATGTAGATCTTATTGAGAATAAGCTTACTTATATAGTAAAAAAAATAGGCCATCAATATTCCAACAATAGCTCCTATTATAATATCACTGGGATAATGAACGCCTACATATATCCGACTTAACACAAACAGTATCGGCCATAGATACGCAAGAAGGATCCATTTATTAAACTTTCGGATTGAAAGAAATACAAATGTGGTTACCACAAAACTGGACGAAGCATGTCCCGAGAAAAAACTAAAGCTTTCCGGTTTTTGTAAAATCCTTATTAAGCCGGCAAGCTGTTCACTATTATTAGGACGTAACCTTCCAACCCATTCTTTAGTAAAATCGGTTAAAAAGAGAGTTAATCCAAAGGTTAAGAGTACAAATCCGATTAATATCAAACCCCTTTTCCAGCGGTAGTAATATATAATGCCGGCCAGGAACAGAATAAAAATTGGTGTCCAGCTTTCAATTTTCGTGATAAATATCCAATAGGCATCATAGGATTCTACTCCTAAACCGTTAAGCCAGATAAAAAGCTCACGGTCCCACACTTTTAACTGCTCAATCATTTAGAATTTTCGCTTAATCGAACCGCTAACCTCATTCACCTCTTCCTTCACCTTATCGATCTCTTTTCTCACGTCCTGGGTAATGTCAACATCGATTCCCTGTTTTTCTGCGCTTTTGGTAATTTCGGATTTAATATCGTTGGTAGCATCCTTTATCTGCCTCATACCCTTTCCAAGGCCTCGGGCAATTTCAGGAACTTTATCGGCACCAAAGACCATAAGCACGATGAAGAGTATAAAAGCTATCTCTGCACCACTGATAAAGAGAGGTAAAATGGTCATTGCCGTCATATTGCAAATATACCCAAGAAATTCCGAATTGAGAACTAAGAATTAAAAAACCCCGCTTTAACTGGCGGGGTTCTGTTTCAGGGCTACTGTCCTTTTACTTTGTTTTTAAAGGTATCGAACTCCCCTAATTTTTTCCGTTTAGGCCAACTGTTATTTGAAGTATCAATATCCGCAGTTTCTTCATCAGGGTCTACCATGATCTTCGTAATTTCCTTGTCGGAAGCAACAACTTTCCCAACAGACTCATCATTCTTGCGCCAGATCTGTGGCGGATAGGTTACTCTTTCTGTACTTCCATCGCTATACGTATATTCAGCGATGATTGGCATTGGAATTCCTCCTGGCTTCTCGAAAGTAACCTCGTAGAAATACCTTGGTTTTTTAAGGTTTGCACGCTCCGATTCAGGGATATTATCCATGATGTATTCGTTTAATGTAGTAACATCATCAAGAGTAGCGGTACGCATACTTTCTTCAAAATCCTCACTACCCTCTTCAACCAGGTATACTAGAGGAGGAAGGTCACTTTCCGTCATACCCCTTCGTGCGATCATTTCCCTTACCTCTTTATTCATTTTCGAAGTAACGTAGAATTTCTTTACTTCCTTTACACCGATATCTGTATAATCGGTGGTATAGAACCAGGATCTCCAGAACCAGTCCAGGTCAACCGCAGAAGCATCCTCCATGGTACGGAAGAAATCCTCCGGTGTTGGATGTTTGAACATCCATCGCTGAGCATACGTTTTAAAAGCATAGTCGAACAATTCGCGTCCCATAATGGTTTCACGCAGAATATTCAGTCCTGTAGCCGGTTTTGAGTAAGCATTCGCTCCGAAATTATAGGTGTTCAGCCCTTTGGTCATAATTGGTGCTAAATAGTCCTGGTCGCCAGACATATAGTCAACTATATTCTTAGCAGGTCCTCTTCGGGACGGGTACTTCTTGTTAGGCGCGATGGCCGACGGGTAGGCTTCTCCGAAATCCTGTTCTGCAATATATTGCACAAAGGTTGTTAGTCCCTCATCCATCCAGGTCCATTGTCTTTCATCGCTGTTCACGATCATAGGAAAGTAATTATGCCCTACTTCGTGGATAATAACACTCATCATTCCGTACTTGGTGCGCTCACTGTAATTCCCGTCTTTATCCGGACGACCATAATTCCAACAGATCATTGGATATTCCATTCCCTGATTCTTGGCATGTACTGAAATTGCCTTGTGATAAGGATAATCAAATGTCATTCGGGAATAAGACTTAAGGGTACTTGCCACCACTTTTGTGGACCAGTCCGACCATAACGGATTTCCTTCGGGCGGATAAACAGAAACTGCCATTACTTCCCTGCTGCCAACTTTCACCGCCATCATATCCCACATATATCTACGAGAGGTAGCAATACCATAATCACGCACATTTTCAGCTCTGAACTTCCAGGTTTTGGTTGCCGTAGCAAATCCTTTTGAGGCAACTTCGGCCTCTTCCTCTGTTACAATTTGTACAGGAGTAGTGTATTCTTTCTTGGCTTTGGCATAGCGCTGCATCATCGTTTTGCTGAATACTTCTTTGCGATTCAGTAATTTTCCAGTAGCATCCAAAGTATGATCTGCCGGAACGGTAATATTTACATCAAAATTTCCAAAAGGTAAAGCAAATTCATCACGCCCCCAGAACTGACTATTCTGCCATCCTTCTACGTCATTATACACGGCCATCCTGGGATAGAATTGGGCTATCACATAGCCACGGTTTCCATCTTCGAAAGTTTCATATCCACTTCTCGCTCTGTCAATCGTATGTTCGGGAATATTGTACCACCACTTAATTGAAAAGCTGAATTTTTCACCCGGTTTAAGATCCTTAGGCATCTCCACCCGCATCATAGTTTGGTTGATAAGGTTGGGAAGGTCTTTTCCATTGCCGTCCTTAACCTCCTGAATTTTGAAGCCACCATCAAACGGAGCTCCCATATATTGTCCTACGAATCTACCGGCCATATCCGCTGGAGCAGCACCAGAACTTTCTATTAAAGGCGATTTGGAATCTGCCGCACGAACATTTTGATCCAGCTGAATCCAAAGATATTCCAATATATCCGGTGAGTTATTTGTATAGGTAATGGTTTCCTTACCATAGAGTCTGGCATTTTTATCATCCAGTGTAATATCCATTTTATAATCTGCCTGCTGCTGGTAGTATTGAGGTCCGGGAGCACCACTGGCAGTTCTGTAAACATTAGGGGTAGAAAACTCTTCATAGAGCTGTTTGAAGCGATTTTCGTTGTAGTGACCTGGTTTTCTTTCCTCTTTATCCTCGTTCGTATCCTGAGCATAGGTCGATCCTGTGGCAATGAAGATGAGTCCCAGAAAAAGGTATTTTAGTAATTTCATTTCGTTTTATTTGATTTTCAATTGATAAAAATAGCTCTATTCTAATACTTAGCGAGCTAGTTTAATTGAAGTTTAACATTCCTTTTGGATAATCCTTCTCCAGAACAAGACTTTTGCGTTTACCCCCGGATTTATAATGAATGATATTCTGCTGTTCCTCGAACATTTCCATTAGCACCTTATTGGTAATTTCAAGTGTTTTTACCTCTGAAATGTCCGTTACCTCAAGATAGATCTTCACAATATCGGTTTCGTATTCCTTCCCAATATAATCGAAGGTAACCGGGGTGCCATTTACGGCGATCTTCAGCTTTTGGAAAATGTATTGTTTAAGAAAAGTTTCCTCGCGCTCTGTCTCTTTTTCCGGATCCAGTCGGAGGTCTTCATCGTAACGGGTCTGGAGTGCATCTTCAATATCGTCGATAAAAATTTTTGAGATAATTTGCAGAGACTGTTTTTCGGCTACATATTCTACCTTGGTAATACTCACGTAAAACTTATGAGCTGTTGCTGCCGTGAGCAAAGGAAATATAAAGATGAGGAATGTTAATTTTAGAAATTTCATTTTTTTTATTCAAGGTTCATTGGACGCTACTAATGGTTAAATGTTACAAAAACTATTCCTCTTTCGCATTCATACGCGCAAGATACAACTTGCTTTTATCGCGAAAGGTTTTAAACACTTCTTCGTAACGGCCGGCATAAAAATCCTGTGCTATTTGGGTGGATTCAACACAAAATAGCACAAAATCATATAAACGGTTCTTCGGAATATTATAGGCTTCCTGAAAGAATCTCGCATTATAATAATCGATCAATGATGCTACAGCCCGATTCTCGGCATCCCATTTCCGCCGAAGTCTTAGCTTTCTGTAGTAGCCACTTAAATGTTTGTAAACGGCTTCAATATTCACACTCGTGGGAAACAAGGCCGTGGTGACCGGGACTATCCTCTCCTGCGGAGTACCGGTGTATCCGGGAATTCCGAGGTCCTGGAAATTAATAGGGTCCTTTACTTCGATCTTTTCAATATCTGTCCGAAGATTTCCCGTCAGGTCTGGTCCTAGAAACACTTCATCGAGTTCGTTTATCAATTCCTGCAAAGTTACGATGAGAAGGGCTTCCTTAAAAATCTCGGAAGTGATCTCCACCTCCAATGGATTATAGTGAACAGAGGAAAAGACCAGCGTGTCGCTCTCTTTTACAGTGATCGAAAAATTTCCATAAATATCGGTCACTGAAT
Source organism: Flavobacteriaceae bacterium (assembly GCA_013043685.1). Lineage (GTDB taxonomy): Bacteria > Bacteroidota > Bacteroidia > Flavobacteriales > Flavobacteriaceae > Pukyongia. Next base: position 22,444 of record JABDNT010000063.1, read on the forward strand.
TAAATCGGGTGGAGCGATTCAGGATATGAATCCCTTCAACATCTTTCTCATTCGTGATCTTACCTTGTAACAAGATCTTCTCTTGAGCAACGATACAAAGAGGAAATAACAGAAGAATGATCAGGTATTGTTTTTTCACCGATGGAAAATATTCAGTGTGAATGTAAATAAAACATAAGTCTTTGTTAAATTTATCCCATATTTAATCGCCCTATGAAAAATCTTATAGTTGCCAGCACCTCTACCGTCCATGGAGAATCGTATCTGGAATACCTACTTAGCACGCTCGTCAACCTGTACCAGGGAACCGAAGAAATATTATTTATTCCTTATGCCCGCCCGGGAGGAATTAGCCACGATGATTATACAGCGACGGCTTCCCAGGCCTTTTCTAAAATTGATAAAAACCTTCGTGGAATTCACACATTCGAAAATCCAATAGAGGCTATCAGGAACGCCCGTGGGATATTTACCGGTGGAGGTAATACGTTCGTGCTGGTAAACGCGTTACACAGATCCAGATTAATGGAACCTTTGCGAAAAGTGATCTTCGGGGGTACACCATACCTGGGAACCAGCGCAGGAAGTAATATCTGCGGTGTAAGTATGCAAACCACCAACGATATGCCGATCATCTATCCGCCTTCATTCAAAACATTAGGGGTGCTTCCGTTTAATATTAATCCGCATTATCTCGATCCCGATCCCTCCAGCACCCATATGGGCGAGACTCGTGAAACACGAATAAAAGAATTTCATACGCAAAATACGATTCCGGTTGTCGGACTCAGAGAAGGTAGCTGGCTGGATGTAAGGGCAGACAATATCCTGTTGAAAGGTAATCACTCTGCACGAATTTTTCTGAAGGATAAAGAACCTTACGAAGTAAATAGCGGCACTGTAATTGATGATCTTTAGGCCATGAAGCGAGCTTTATTTCTAAAAACATGTTTCTATTCCGGGCTTGGTTTGAGTATAATGCCTCAATTTTCATTTGTGTCGTTTCAGAATAAGTTCAGCAGGAATCAACTTATTGGTAAAGGAAACCCCGATATTTCAGGTGACTCTTACACCACAAAAATGCATAAAGATGCCAGCCTGGCATTTAAGCGCATGCAAGCTGCTGCAGCCCATTCAGGTATTAAGATTGAATTGGTTTCAGCCTATCGAAGTTTTGAGCGTCAGAAGGAGATCTATGAAGGAAAATACAAGCGTTTTACCGGACAGGGCCTTTCGCCCGAACAAGCGATCGAAAAAATAATCGAATACTCGACTATTCCCGGTACATCCAGACATCATTGGGGAACCGATATAGATATTATAGACGCAAACGCTCCTCGTCCGGAAAATGTGCTGCAACCTGAACATTTTCACGGAAAAGGCCCTTTTTGCAAATTAAAGGAATGGCTGAATGAAAATGCCACACTATGGGGGTTCTACGAAGTATATACCGACGATCCCAATCGAAAGGGTTTCAAATACGAACCCTGGCATTACAGCTATGCACCGGTCTCTGTTCCCATGTTGAAGGAATACCGCAACCTTGATATAAAAAGGATACTTCAGGAAGAAAAAATAAAAGGATCCGAATATTTTTCAAACAGCTTTATGGAACGCTACATTTCAGAAAATATCTTGGACATCAATTCCGAACTTTTGTAACTTTAAAAAATTAGAACCTAGAAAATGAGAAGCAGAAATAGTTGGAAAATCAGGATCTTTATTGGTCTCGCTATCGTAGCCTTTGCTTTTATGCGTAAATGCTCCAGTACAGAAACCAATCCCTATACTAACAGAGAACAAGCAATAGCTTTAGACCCTCAGGAAGAAATTGCATTGGGAGTGCAAAGTGCTCCGCAAGTGGCTGCCCAGCATGGCGGACTTTATCCCGATGAGCGGATGCAATCTTATGTGGATGCTGTTGGCGATAAACTCGTTGCTAATAGTATGGCTACGAACAGCCCATACAGATACGAATTCCACTTACTTGCCGATGAGCAAACGATTAACGCCTTCGCATTACCGGGCGGACAAATTTTCATTACTTATGCTTTGTTCGAAAAATTGAATGAAGACCAATTAGCAGGTGTATTAGGCCATGAAATTGGACATGTACTAGGCAGGCATTCTTCGGAGCGCATCGCGAATACAGAATTCTGGCAAACCGTCTCTCAGGGTGCAAATGTAGGAGCTAATGCAGGTGACCTGATTGCAGGTATCGGACAGAACACCTTGCTCACCAACGGGCGCGGCGATGAACTTGAAAGTGATGACCTGGGAGTTCTTATCATGCTGAATTCAGGATACGATGCTTATGAAATGGTCAATGTGATGAAAGTTCTGAAGGCTGCGGCCGGCCCAAACCGTGTCCCAGAATTTCAATCTACCCATCCGGATCCTGATAATAGAATAGAGCGTATTAAAGAATCTATTGAAAAATACGGTGGATAATGATATAAACCATCACCGAATCCCGCTTAGGCAGGATTTTGTTTTTACCTTTGTTTTATGAATAAGAAGGTGCTTTTATTAATATTGGACGGTTGGGGAATACCCAAGGATCCTTCTGTTTCGGCGATAGCTCAAGGAGATACGCCTTATGTAGATTCGCTATATGAACGGTTTCCGAATGCCCAACTTCGCACAGATGGCATGAATGTAGGCCTTCCTGAAGGACAAATGGGCAATAGTGAAGTAGGCCATATGAATCTGGGAGCAGGCCGTATTGTTTACCAGGACCTGGTGAAAATTAACCTCGCCGTTGAAAACGATACGCTTAAAGACGAAAAAGTACTTACCGACGCCTTCGAATATGCCAAACAAAATGCCAAGAAAGTTCATTTCCTGGGACTGTTGTCGGATGGAGGCGTTCATTCGCATATAAATCACCTTAAAGGACTTTTAAGCACCGCTTCTGCCAAGGGCGTTAGCAATATGTTCGTCCATGCGTTTACAGATGGCAGGGATGTAGATCCCAGATCGGGAGCTGGTTTTATAAGTTCAATTCAGGATCATTTACAAACTACCGGTGGCAAAATTGCCTCCGTGGTAGGAAGATATTACGCAATGGATCGCGATAAACGATGGGAACGTGTTAAAGAAGCGTATGATCTCCTGGTCCATGGTAAAGGGGAGTCCTCTGAAAATGTAGTTCAAAGTATACAGCAAAGTTACGATTCAGGGGTTACCGATGAATTTATCAAACCTATTGTTATGATGGAGAACGGCCAACCTGTTGCGACGATTTCGGAAGGTGATGTGGTGATCTTTTTTAACTTCAGAACCGATAGAGGCAGGCAATTAACGCATGTTCTTTCTCAGGAAGACATTTCAGAGTACGATATGAAGAAACTACCTCTTCATTATGTGACCCTGACCAATTACGACGACTCTTTCACAGGAATAAATGTGGTATTCCAAAAAGAGAACTTAAAAAACACGCTGGGAGAAGTTTTAGCTGAGCGCAGTAAAACTCAAATTCGAATTGCGGAGACGGAAAAATATCCGCACGTCACATTCTTTTTTAATGGCGGAAGAGAAATTCCGTTCGATGGTGAGCGCAGAATCCTTTGCCCATCGCCGAAAGTTGCCACTTATGACCTGAAACCGGAGATGAGTGCATATGAAATTCGTGATAAGATAATACCGGAAATAGAAAATGAAACAGCCGATTTCATTTGTCTCAATTTCGCAAATCCCGATATGGTAGGCCACACCGGTGATTTTAATGCTGCTATTAAAGCATGCGAAACTGTGGACAGATGTACTCATGATATCGTTGAGACTGCTTTGCAACACGGTTATGCTTCTATTATAATTGCCGATCATGGAAATTGCGAGACCATGCGAAATCCTGATGGCTCACCACACACCGCTCATACTACCAATCCTGTTCCATTAATAATAGCAGATAGCGATATAACAGCTGTGAAAGACGGTATTCTTGGGGACATTGCACCTACAATTCTCAAACTAATGGGTGTACCTAAACCCGAAGCGATGACACGGGAATCACTTGTCTAATCTTTCCCTATCGCAAGATTTCTTTGTATTTTTGCCGTTTTAACCTACGAGATAATGGAGGAGACGTATACTATAGCAATAGATTTCGACGGAACCATAGTGGAAGACGAATATCCGGGTATAGGTAAACCCCGAATTTTTGCTTTTGAAACCATGAAGCGATTACAAGAGAAGGGACACCGACTTATACTCTGGACATACAGGAACGGAAAGCACCTCGACGATGCGGTGGCATTTTGCGAGGACAATGGAATTACATTTTATGCCGTCAACAAGAGTTTTCCGGAAGAAGAATTCGATCCGAAATACAGCAGGAAGATCAATGCAGATTATTTCATCGACGATAGGAATATTGGTGGAATTATGGGATGGGGGGAGATCTATCAGATTCTGGTTCGCGAAACACCCCCTGATCTATCTGCTAAAAAACAAAAGAAAAGCTGGTTTCCCTTTTAAAAAAAGACAATGATCAAACCTAAAACAAAAGAAGAAATTGAATTGATGCGTGAAGCTGCCCTGGTGGTTTCAAAGACTTTAGGTATGCTCGCCGGTGAGGTTGTACCAGGGGTGACAACCAACCAACTGAATGCAAAAGCAGAAACTTTCATAAAGGATATGGGAGCCGTTCCTGGCTTTCTTGGGTTATACGACTGTCCATCTACTCTGCTAACCAGTGTGAACGAAGCTGTGGTTCACGGATTACCCACAGACGATCCTCTGCAGGAGGGAGATATAGTCGCCATAGATTGCGGTGCTGTATTGCACGGTTTCTATGGAGATCATGCCTATACTTTTGAAGTAGGTGAAGTTAAACCTGAAACAAAACAACTACTTGAAGTAACGAAAGAATCCCTTTACAGAGGAATTCGCCAATTTAAAAAGGGGAACCGTGTAGGTGATATTGGTTACGCCATCCAGAATTATTGTGAGTCCTTCGGCTATGGCGTAGTTAGGGAATTGGTAGGCCATGGTATTGGAACTAAACTGCATGAAGACCCGGAGATCCCTAATTACGGCAAAAGAGGGCGAGGTAAAAAATTCATTGAAGGAATGACCATTGCCATTGAACCTATGATCAACCTTGGAACACATAAAGTAAAACAGCTCAAAGACGGATGGACCATTGTTACGCAGGATGGTAAACCGAGCGCACATTTTGAACATGACGTTGCACTGGTCGATGGTAAACCGGAATTGTTGTCAACATTTGCATACGTCTATGAAGCACTCGGAATTGTGAGTGATGAAGAGAAAGAATTTCGACAGAAAGAACTGGTACTCTAATAATACGCCATGCAACGGCTCTTTAAATTTTTTCTGAATTTATTTCCCAGGCCCTTATTAATTCGGTTGAGTTATTTGGTACGGCCTTTTGTAGCATTCTTCCTGAAAGGATCGAAATACCTAGACCCTATAGATGGAAAGTCCTATCGTAAATTCCTGCCCTATGGTTATGAAAAGGTAAGAGAAAATGTGCTTGCCCCCGGGACACTCTCCCTGGAAAGACACCGGCTATGTTGGTTATACCTGAAGAATGAAACAACCCTGTTCACCGCACCACATAAGGTACTTCATTTTGCACCCGAACAAGCTTTTTTGAAAAGATTCCGAAGAATGAAGCACCTGGACTACACAACGACTGATCTTAATTCTCCCATAGCCGATATTAAAGCGGATATCTGTGATCTCCCTTTTGATGATAACACCTACGATTTCATAATTTGCAATCATGTACTTGAGCACATTCCGGACCATTTGCAGGCGATGAAAGAACTCTATCGCGTCCTCGCTCCGGGTGGCACAGCTATTCTCCAGGTTCCGTATGATAAAAACAGGAAAACTACCTTTCAGGACGATTCCATTACTGATCCCAAGGAACGCACCAGGATATTCGGGCAATACGATCATGTTCGCATTTACGGCATGGATTATTTTGAAACACTAGCTTCGGTTGGTTTTTCGGTTGACGCGGCAGACTATACCGCTTCACTTTCAGATGACATGATCGACAAGTACAGATTAGCCAAGGGAGAGCTTATCCCCATTTGTAAAAAATTATAATTCTGTACTTCTACCTTTAACAACGAAAGTCTGGATTTATAAACACCGACTCCCATTCTTTGCTATTCTGCTGCCGCTTATCTACTTTTAGAGTTGCCGGGTATATCGTTTTAATATTTAACCAGAGCTGTGATGAAGAATTTCAACCTCATATGGATATTTTTGGTTGCGATTAATATGTTTGGACAAAGTCCGAACGACTGCACCAATGCCATTCTCGTGTGCGGAAATACATCTTTCGGCTTGGAACCGGACGGCGTTGGTTTCGATGAATTCTCGCTCTCCGGGAATGAACGTCCGCCTTGCTACAGTTTCAACCTGAATACAATCTGGTTGCGCTTTGTGATAGAAGAAAGTGGTGAACTTACCTTCGACCTGATACCAGAAAGCAACCAGGCGGATTATGATTTTGCAATTTATGGTCCGAACGTCTCCTGCGATAACCTGGGAAGTGCTATCCGGTGTTCCAGTACCAATCCGCAAAATGCGGGTGTACCAGTCAACACAGGATTGAACTTAACCGAAACAGATCATTTTGAAGGCCCGGGTGAAGACGGTAATGGCTATTTACAATTCATAGACGCTGTGGCTGGAGAAGAATATATTATACTGATAGACCGTCCCCACGGATCGGGAGGGTTTTCTATGGAAATGACGGGATCTGCAGTCTTACCGGAGCAACCTTTTGCTCATGATGTTGAAGATGTGGTCACCTGTGAGATGGACGAGATTGTGGATGGATCTACTCTATTCGATTTCGACCCACTTATCCCGGAGATCATGCAGGGACAATCCAATATGACGGTCACATTTCACGAAACGCTTAACGATGCAAATATTGGGATCAACCCAATTATCAGCCCATACATGAATACCAGCAATCCCATGACTATTTATTATCGGATTGAAAATAATAACTCAGGCTGCGTAGATATCAACGATTTTGAAATCCTTGTAGAAGCGCCCTTTGAAGTTACTCTTGCTGAAGACTTATTTGTCTGTGAGAACACAAGCGAACCTGTGATCCTCGAAACTCAGTCCGGTTTTGCCTATTATGAGTGGAGCACCGGTGAAGAAGGTGCAAATCTCAATTCGATTGAAATTACCGCGGGCGGAGAATACTGGGTTAATGTTACCGATTCTCAAGGTTGCAAGGTAAAGGCAACCACAATAGTAAATTCTTCCGAAGCCGCCACTATTACAGATGTATCTGTGGAGGATTTTAGAGGACGGGATAATACGGTGACGGTAACCGTAGAAGGAAATGGGGAGTATCAATATTTACTTGACGACTTACTACCCTACCGGGATGAGAATTTCTTCATAGATGTCGATCGAGGGTATCACAAAGTGAAGGTTAGAGATAAAAAAGGTTGCGGAATCGCAGAGATAGAGGTCCTGGTCCTCGATTACCCTAAGTTCTTCACTCCCAATGGCGACGGTGTTAATGACTATTGGCAAATTGAAGGAATATGGGAATTCCCGGGAAGTAAGATCATTATCTTCGATCGTTATGGCAGGATCTTAACCGGTATCAGATTAGATTCTTCAGGATGGGATGGCACCAATGATAATGGGGTTCCGGTTCCTTCGAATGACTACTGGTTCGCTATTACTATGGAAGATGGCAGGGAAGTTCGCGGGCATTTCACCCTTAAACGCTGATTATTTTTTCAACTGTTTCCTAAATCCTTCTGTCATGAATATCTGAGGGATTTCGGTAGAATCCGAGAACGTTAGATAAGCCTCAAGGTCTTCAGAGCCTGACAACAGTATTTTTGCCCGCTCCAGGCCCATAGCCATAAAGGCGGTGGCATATGCATCTGCGGTAGCGCAGTCTGATGCAATTACCGTAGCGCTGGTAACATCGCTTTGCTGAGCTAGCCCTGTTAAGGGATTAATGGTATGTACATATTTTTTCCCGCTAATTGAATCTATCCTGAATTTTCTGTAATTCCCGGAAGAAGCCAGTCCCTGGTTTGAGATCGTAACAGCTTCAGCATAATTGCGATCATTGATTTCTGAAGTAATGGATTCAACCCCTACTACCCATGATTGATCCTTAGAAAGATTCAGTCCTGAAGCTCGTATTTCGCCCCCCAGTTCGATCAGGTAATTTGTAACTCCTCGAGATTCAAGGAAATGTCCAATCCGGTCGATACCATAACCCTTGGCTACAGCATTAAAATCGAAATATATTTCAGGATGTGCTTTCTGCACTTTTCCATCACTTGTTAACTTAACTTTATTAAATCCAACAAATTCCCGCAAAGAGTCCAGCACCGATTCACTTATTTCAGCAAGAGGTTTTACATCACCGAATCCGTATGCATTCCGAAGGACACCAATAGTGGGATCGAAATAACCTTCAGAGTCTGTAAAAACCTTCTCCGATATAGTATATACGTCTCTGAATATATCATCGACAACAACAGAAGTGTCTCCTCGGTTTATCCTTGATATATCACTATCAGGTAAATACGTACTTACAGAGTGGTTCACCACATCGATCACAGAGTCAATTCCTGATTTAGCGTCGAATTCAGATTCAGCAAAATATTGAATATTGTACGTAGTTCCGAAGGCATCACCTTTAAAAATCCTGGACACTGGTTCACTTTCGGAACATGCACCTGCGATTATCAATAGAAGTAATAGTGGTGTAATTCTCATAATATTTCCTGGATTCCTTTATACACTAATGTGTAGTCTTCGTCTTTTATCACCGGTTTTCCATAATCCGATCCATGACCCAGACCCACACCGGCATAAAAGGTCTTCCCGTCGAATTGATCGGCATGTGCTTTTATGGTTTGCATAAAAACGGGATCGTATGAATGGGCATCCTGCGGATAAGAAATGGCCCGGACAACTACAAAGTGCAGATCTTTATTCTTGAGTGCGACAAACTGGGGATCTTTCTTGAGTTTGCTGTTCACTCCTAAGAATTCAAAACCCTGTTCCTCCAGATCCTTGCCCACTATATTCATGGCGAGATTATGTAATTCCTGTTCAGTAAGCGGTCTTGGCATTATTTAAATCGAATAAATTTAACTTCATTAAAGAAATACGTCGGAATTTCCAAGTATTGTCCCATCTCAATATCATACCAGGGACTGATCCTTTTGTCATTCGGGTTTTTTAGTATATGAACACTTTGTGCCGGCGTATTTCCCTGTGCAAAAATAAACAATTTATTACCGATTTCATCGATAGCAACATCAGCAACCATTATCACATGTCCGGGGCTTCCGGGGTAGATGAGCATATCCCCTACCTCAACATCAGAAATGTCCTCCACGGGATCAAGTTCATCGAATAATGATTGTGTACCGGAATACATGAAGATAAGATTCAGATACCGATAAAAGTTATCTTCGGATACATCCTGAGTCGCAATTTTAAAATAGGTTACCCTATTCCCATTTATCTTTGGCCGATATCCTTCAGCATATTCTTTCCATGAGAAATAGTGTCCTGAAGTGAAGTTGAAGCCTATTTCATCTTTTCTGACCTTGTCCCATAAATATTCAGCTCGAATCCGAATAAGTGCATCAGCACATTGCTGCAGCCCGTTTTCGGGAACAGGCAGAGAAAAGATTCCTACATGTCCACTCTGGTAGCCGTATTCCTGCCCGTTGTAATTTATGATCTTTGCACCGTAGTTCTCCAGGGGATATTGCTGAATGTATTGCTGAAATGACCCTTCAGGATAGGTTTTTCGTGTATAACCCTCAGGTAAGAGTATTCGATCGGACACAACAGACCCTTCTTCGTTTACAAGTTCTGATGAGATCACATAGCTAATCGCAACATTTTTTGCGACTCTCCCCTTTTTAGTTCCGAAGAAAATAAATGTGGTACCAACTATAAGAACTACAACGATCAGTTTCTTCATAACTACAAAACTGAAAATCTTCGGGAATATTTTCTCGTATAAAAAACCGCCCCTGCTTGAGGCGGTTTCTTTCTTTTTTGTTGAATGGTTACTTCTTTACGATCCGTTTTGTCACTGAACCATTCTCTGTTTGTATGGTTACAAAGTAAAGCGCTGCATCCATGGCAGACATATCCACCTGGTAACTTCGCTCACCATTGAGCGACACCTCTTCTACTTTTCGTCCCCGCAAATCATACACAGTGATCATCTCAATACCTATAGTTGGTGATACAATGTTCAGTTGCCCGCTTGTCGGGTTTGGATACACGCCGATGGTCTCCAGAGCCAGGTCGTTAGTAGACAGGATATCGCCTTCAAACTGCAAGGTAAATCTTCCATTGAAGGTTCCTTTAGTACTGCTGAACTGGTAATTGCTCTGGGTAAGATCGGTAATGGTGTTTTCCACATTGTCGATCAGGTAGATCGAAGCAGTTGTCAATGCATTAC
>JABDNT010000064.1 GCA_013043685.1 Flavobacteriaceae bacterium
CAAGTGAAATGGGGGGTTCGGATGTTACTCGGATTTCGATGATAAAATAGTCCGTGATCTGAAAGAACCGCAAGATGCGCGTAAGGAAATACAAATAACAAGAATTCTTACTATCTTAAGTGTTCTCAACGTAAATCAGCACTAATGGACACCCATCAAAAAGGCAATTCAAGGCGAACTTTCTTTCAACAATTAATATTAGGTAGTGCAGGATTGTACTTGTTTCCTTATCTACAGTCATGTGATAATGGAAAGTATCCCGATATGATCAAAGGAAGCGGCAATCCGCCATTTAATGTTTGGGAGGAAATGATCTATGCCTTGGAAAACAGTCCGGATCACTACCTCGCTCGTCGCGACAATCTTGTAAGTGCCGGTGATATTAATGCAATGCGGGATTTCGTTGTAAATGACATAGGACTCCTGCCAAGTGATAAAGGATACTTCCGGAGTATTGCAGCTGGATTGTTATACGGTCCTGATGCAGCATTACGATGTGGTTTAGCCACTCCGAGGGAAAAGGCAGAGATACTGAGTAAAATGCTACAGGAAGCTGGAGTTGAAGCGAGGGTAGTATTGGAGACCGTTGATATGAGCGAGGAAGAGGTGAAATCAATTCTGTTCAACCCTGGGAAGGCTGCTTTCGAACCTGCTGCAAAAGATTCGGATCTAAAACGGTGGAAAAAAGAACTTGGCAGCAATCCGGAAAATGGGACGGTAGTAGTAATGGAATCCCCTGTTGAAAAGGCCACGATCTTTGCAGATGGTTTACTGGAGAAATTAGATGATAAGTACAAACAGGTGGAGACAGAATCGAAATTTTATTTTTCAAACAGTGGCGTTCCAACTGTACTTTATATGGAAGAAGGAGTGGAAAAATACGCTCATCTATTCGATCCATCCGTTCCCTTAGGATCATTACATCCCTCAAATAAGGATAACTATACTAAAGATGCTAAACCCCTGAGATCCATAGAAGAAGAGGTCTCTGTGACTATAAAGAGCACCAATGCATTTGATGGCACCAAAGAAATCGAATTGATAAAAGGTTCATGGAAGGCATCAGATCTTGTGGGAAATCAAGTTAAGGTAAGTTTCCTGAATAATATGACATTCGAAGACCAGGCAGTCAAATCCGTGTCGGACATTTCCACCTTTACTCCCTGTCTGGCATTACAAGCTATTCATAAGGACAGAAAGTATATGGAAGAACGCTCCTTTCTAGGCGAACCGATAACACTGGAAGGGGAAAAGGTCTTCTCTGAATTCGGACTACAGTCAAAAGGCGATGAACAACAGGGAGATATTAGAGACGTAGTGTCTCTTGAGATAAAAGCCTTTCCAAAGACGTATCCTAAGGTAAGACTGGAGATATTTCCCAAAGATAACGAAGGTAAAATCGTGGAAGGTATAAAAGCAGGAAACTTTACTATCAGGGATAACAACAAACTTGTTACGGGTTTGCTCCGGCAAAATATTGTAGCTCCAAGGATCATGCTGTTGTACGACACCTCTTTAAGTATGCCGAATCAATATCGAGACGAAGGTATTGTCGCATTTTTAGAAGAAACCCAAACTGCGATCCGGGAGACCTACCCACATGCCAGGATCAAATTGCAGGAAACAGGATCGAGAATATATACGGCGCATCTAAAAGCAGCACAAACCGAAAGTGATCTCATACTATATGCAACAGATGGTCATAACAGCGATAGCTTTAATCCTGATGATAAGCCCATTTTTGAATCAGGTCCGCCAACATTATATCTTTATACACGAGATACCGACAAATACATACAGGCTATCGCAGACAATACCGGTGGGATGATAATACCAGCCGAGGATCAACAGGCGACAATTCTTCAAATTCGTGAGACAATAAATTCCTTGGAATTTCCTCCCTACGTTTTCAACTATAACTCTGTTGAAATTGATAAAGACCATTTGGTTGAGGTATCGGCGAAGAAGAATGTTTTAAGCGCCTCTGCCAACTTCCGATTTGCCTCGAAATCTTCAAATGCAGTAGGTAAAAGGCTTACAGGAATCTATATGGATATTAAAATCGGGAATAGAAGTCCGATAAGGCGGGTACTCGCAGGTTGGGACAATTATTTGGATTCATATGCCGATCCAACTCCCGAAATGGCCAATGCCGTTCATGAATTGCTTCTGGGAGGTGTTGTAATTGCCTTTGAAAGAGAAGGGGCGAGCGAATCCATAAGGCTTTCGGAGTATTTGAAAACATTAATGAGCAACAAAGCGTGGTTCGAAGCCGTTCAGGCAGGAGACAATGCAATGGCACTTGAAAAGTTAAGCCAGGGCACCTTCGATTATCCAGCGATCTTACTCAATACCATGCAACCGATCAAGAATAATATTTCCAAGGAAAGTATAACATATCCCAGTGGATACAGGGTAGGTATAATAAAATTTAAACCTGCATATTTTTCTGAAGCTTCCGAGGTAACATTCGATTATCTTCCAACTTCGGAATACAAATCATTGACTCCTAGTGGAAGAAACGCCTTCATAGAAACAACCAGAAAGACGGCTCAGCTGGCCCTATTGGAAGAAGAAATATTTGATAAGACCGCAATGTCAGAATTGAAAAACTCCAAGCTGGTACTCAACCAGGACGTTTCGCGTGAAGAGGAGTACAGTAGTAGGGTCCTTGCTGAAAGTTACAGGTACTTCAGGGAAAAGGTCTTTCGAGGAGGAGTGCTAAAATTATTTGACGCCTCAGCAGTAATTAAATCATTCTGGCGTATTGATCCGAAGACAGGTGAACTTTATGGAGTGCTTCCCGATGGAACTGGTGGAGGTGGGAATTCACACTATGAACAATTACAGCATCTTCAGGCTGTAGTAGATGAATATGAGAAAGTTGTGGCAAGAATGAATCTCGGAATGGGAATTGCTGGTGTGGGTGGCCTGGCAGTTGGAATCGTTGCAACTTACAGTCTAACCCTGGTACGTCTTTATGCATTCGCATCCGAGGCCATAATCTTAATGGATGCTTCTAATCTGGATGATCAGATCGCTCAGGCACTTCAAGAGTTAGCGTGTAATGTATACAAAGAGATCTTATATGCTACTTTAGGCCCGGTAGGTGAAGGAATGAATGGAATTGAAAACCTGATTGGATCTATCGGTGGGGATTTCTCTTTTGTGAGTTGCTAAGGACATAAAAATACCGCCCGTACTCTAGCGAATACGGGCGGACACTAACCAACCAATTATGAAACGAGTTTTTATGGAACTCTAACCAATATTATGATTTCACCAGGTCATTCTGATTTCTGAAAACCAAATTGTCATCAAAACTGTCTATTAGAATGATACTGTCTGTCTTTACTTTTCCTGCCAGGATCTCTTTGGAAAGTTCGTTGAGCACTTCTTTCTGGATCACCCGTTTCACAGGTCGCGCACCGTATTGAGGATCGTATCCTTTTTCCGCCAGGTAAGCAATGGCTTCATCAGTAGCATCCATAGTGACTCCTTGCTTTGAAAGCATTTTTGTGACACCCTTTAGTTGCAGACCGACAATCTCTTTTATGTCTTGCTTGTTCAGCGGTGTGAACATTATTATATCATCTATTCTGTTTAGGAATTCAGGCCTCACAGATTGCCTCAACAATCCTAGTACCTCCACCTTGGCAGTCTCCATGGCGGTATCCAGGTCTTTAAGATTTTCAAATTGCTCCTGGATAATATGGCTTCCCATATTACTGGTCATTATAATAATGGTGTTCTTAAAGTCGGCAACCCTACCTTTATTATCCGTTAAACGGCCTTCATCCAGAACCTGCAAAAGTATATTAAATGTATCCTGGTGAGCCTTTTCAATTTCATCCAGTAAAACAACCGAATAGGGTTTTCTTCGAACTGCTTCGGTTAATTGACCACCTTCATCGTATCCTATATATCCCGGAGGGGCACCTACCAGACGGCTAACGCTGTGACGTTCCTGATATTCACTCATATCGATTCGGGTCATAGCATTCTCATCGTCGAACAGGTATTCAGCCAATGCTTTGGCTAATTCTGTTTTACCCACCCCGGTGGTTCCGAGGAATAAGAAAGAACCAATAGGTTTCTTCGCATCCTGCAGCCCGGCACGGCTTCGGCGAATAGCATCACTAACGGCAACGATCGCTTCTTCCTGTCCCACGACACGTTTATGAAGTTCAGATTCCAGTTGCAACAATTTTTCTCGTTCGCTTTTTAGCATTTTTGTAACCGGGATACCCGTCCATTTGGCAACCACTTCAGCGATGTCGTCGTTGGTTACCTCTTCTTTGATCATCGAAGTTCCTTCCGGATATTGTGCGAGCTGGTTTTCCAGTTCATTGAGTCGTTCCTGTGTTTCCTTTATCTTTCCATACCTCAGCTCAGCGACTTTACCGAAGTTTCCTTCACGCTCGGCACGCTCGGCTTCAAGTTTAAATTCTTCAATCTCTTTTTTAGCATTCTGAATATTATCGACAACTTCCTTCTCACTTTTCCATTTGGCGTTCAACTCGTTGCGCTCTTCCTTCAGGTTTGCAAGCTCTGAACGTAAGGTCTTCAATTTGGCTTCATCTTTCTCACGCTTGATGGCTTCAATTTCTATCTCGAGTTGCATGATCTTTCTGTCGAGGACGTCAAGTTCCTCAGGTTTCGAATTGATCTCCATTCGCAATCTGGCAGCAGCTTCATCCATGAGGTCGATGGCCTTGTCTGGCAGGAATCGATTCGTGATATACCGTTGCGATAATTCCACTGCCGCAATGATCGCTTCATCTTTGATCCTTACCTTATGGTGGGTTTCATATTTTTCCTTGATCCCTCTCAATATTGATATTGCACTTTCGGTATCCGGTTCATTTACCATTACCTTCTGGAACCTTCGCTCCAGAGCTTTATCTTTTTCAAAGTATTTCTGATACTCATCCAGCGTGGTCGCTCCTATAGCTCTTAATTCACCGCGCGCTAAGGCTGGTTTCAGGATGTTGGCTGCGTCCATAGCTCCCTGTCCGCCACCGGCTCCTACCAGTGTATGGATCTCGTCTATGAAAAGCACAATATTTCCATCACTACCCGTGACCTCTTTAATTACCGCTTTTAAACGCTCTTCGAATTCCCCTTTATATTTCGCACCTGCGATAAGTGCTCCCATATCGAGGGAGAATATTTCTTTCGATCTGAGATTCTCAGGAATATCCCCGTCTACAATTCGATGCGCGAGTCCTTCTGCAATTGCAGTCTTACCTGTTCCGGGCTCTCCAACTAGCATTGGATTGTTCTTGGTTCTGCGAGTAAGTATTTGCAGAATTCGCCTTATTTCTTCATCACGTCCAATAACCGGATCCAGCTTACCATCTATGGCCAACTGATTCAGATTTCGGGCGTATTTATTCAGGGAATTATAAGTGTCTTCCGCACTGGCAGAAGTAACGCGATCTCCTTTGCGGAGCTCGTCAATAGCTGCTCGAATACCCTTTTCATTGACACCCTGGTCTTTCAGGCTTTGGGCGACGGTGCTTTTCGATTTGAATATCGCAATTAAGAGGTGCTCTATACTCACGTATTCGTCGTTCATTTTTTTAGCAATGATGCTCGCCTCGTTCACCGTTTTCCCTGCTTCACGCGAAAACATAATATCTCCGCCCGAGACTTTGGGTAAACTCTCCAGATGTTTTTCCAAAACCTGTTGAAGCAAGCTTAAGTTTACATTGAGCTTCTTAAGAATGAAAGGAGTGACATTTTCGTCTATCTCAAAAATAGCTTTCAGTAAATGTTCGTTCTCTATTTGCTGATGCTCAAGGCTTTGAGCAAGCTGCTGGGCTTGCTGTAATGCTTCCTGCGATTTTATAGTAAAATTATTAAGGTTCATAGCTTGAATATTTCATATGAAAGCACTGCTTTCGATTTTCTTGATTTTAAAAGTACTAAGTCAAAACTCAAGCCAAGCTTAAATTGAGACAAAATGACTGGTTTTGTAAGTTTTTAAGCGACATTCTGACTGATTTCAGAAATTGCAAAAAATGTATCTTCGCATAAAATAGAATATGGGCTTATTCGGATTATTTGGTTCTAAAGAACCTTCGGAAAAGAAAGAGAAGAAAGAGATTCCCTGGGACCGACTTACCAGGATAGAACAGCTGGATGAGATAGTGGAAATATCGAAGTCTGTTCCGGTAGCGATCTTCAAACATTCCACGAGTTGTGGAATAAGCCGAATGGCACTTCGGCAATTTGAAGGATCTTACGATCTTGAGGCAAACCAAATGAGGCTTTTTTATCTCGATCTATTAAGTTACAGGGAAGTGTCGAATGAAGTTAGCATCCGTTTCCAGGTGATACACCAAAGTCCTCAGCTCATTGTGATTAAAAACGGAATAGCAGTGCATAGTGCCTCT
Source organism: Flavobacteriaceae bacterium (assembly GCA_013043685.1). Lineage (GTDB taxonomy): Bacteria > Bacteroidota > Bacteroidia > Flavobacteriales > Flavobacteriaceae > Pukyongia. Next base: position 6,402 of record JABDNT010000064.1, read on the forward strand.
CACCACGGAATTATGACTTCCAGACTTCAAGATTTTATCTAGTTATAAAAAAAAGGGAGGGGCGATAATTATCGCCCCTCTTTATTTATATTTTATTATTCCTGAGGATATCTTTTAATCTCCCTTTTATATCATCGCTTGCATCCAGCAGTAGCTGCGCATTATTGGGAAAAGGCACAAAACGGTTTTCAGTAAGCACCAGGTCATCATCACTCAAAGCTCTTTCATCACCTCTGAAAGTTGCAAAGATATTCTCGAAAATGAATTCTGTACCTAAAGGAAATTTATTGATATCCCGGCCTTGATTCATATCCCGGTACACTACATTACCGCCCACAGTTGCCGCTTTAAACTGTTCGGTGATCGTCAGGACAGCAGATACGGTTCTGTATATATCGATTTTTACAGGATTACCTTCTCTGTCATTTATTATTTTTCCATCCTTATCGCGTTTATATTCCCAGCCATCTTTGATCCGTTTCGTTCGTCGTTCTTCACGTTCTGAAATACGTTCCGGGGAAAAATCGATCTGCCTGAAGTTCAAAGCAATTCCATAATCGTAATCAATCCCTTGACTACGTTCATCGTGATATTCCGTCCAGAAATCATCGAGGCCATAGGTGTTGAAATCAAGTAGTTCACGCTCGAGCTCTCTCGGTATGATCTGTCCACTTCTGTTGTTTAGCGTAACAAATACGAAGTCGGTTCCAATATAGATCGCATCCTCTATCATTGAAGTGAGACCTGTATCACTTCCCCTCAGGTCCTGTAATTCATTTAACAGGTTAAATGCATTTCTGGCCTGCATTTTATTGTTATTGTCCAGGTATTGAACACTCAAACTCCAAAGGGCATCTCCCAACACCTTTTTGGCTGCCAGGGTTTCATTTGTATAATCTTTGATTTTAAACCTGGCATTCCTTCCTTCCGACGCAATATACAATGGCAATAACGGACGAATATGTTGTTGTCTTCGCTCCAGACTTACATACTTATAGTACAAATTCCGTTTCGATTCCAGATT
>JABDNT010000066.1 GCA_013043685.1 Flavobacteriaceae bacterium
GTAAGATTTGCAAAAAAAAGCGCATAAAAAATGGCAAGCTACCTACATCACACCGCTACGACCGTCTACCCTTGCTGCGTTCCCGCCCTGGGGGATTCAACAGGAGCTGGTTGTGTAGGACTTGCCACTGCAAATATACGGCAAATTAGACGTTTGGCAAGGTTTTTTACTTTACAATTTTAAATAACTATCTTGCCCAAAATTTCTAAAATATCATGTCTTTCCTTAAGTTCTTCATAATTATAATTTTAGTTGTTTCACCGGTTGCATGTGGTGATAACGAGCCTTCCGCAAAAAAACTTTTTGCCTTGGAATTTGATGGTGCTAAAAAAGGTCATAAGGTAACAGAACCTTTCAATATATCGGTAAAATCACGCAAGGGTAACATTATAGATTCTGTAGCTTTTAGTATAGACAATCGGAAAATACCAGCCTCTAATGGAAATTCTGTTCAAACCATAGATGTATCGGAGATGAACCTTGGTATACGTGTGGTTACGGCTAAGATCTTTTCTGAAGGATTGAGCTATGAACTGGCCGATAAAGTGATCCTACTGGCTTCCGAAACACCAAAGCTATTTACCTATAAAATAATTGAATCATATCCGCACGATATAAATGCATATACCCAGGGATTGGAGTTTCATAATGATACACTATATGAAAGCACCGGGCAATATAAAAGGTCTAGTTTACGAAAAACCAACTACATCACAGGTGAAGTGCTACAAAATGTTTCATTAGGTGATGGATTCTTTGGAGAAGGTTTAACCATCCTGAACAATAAGATCTATCAGCTCACCTGGCAGGAAAATACAGGCTTTATATATAATCTTGAAACCATGGAAAATACGGGAACGTTTGTTTATGGAGAGAGTCAGGAAGGATGGGGACTTTGCAACAACAGCCAGGTAATTTATAAAAGTGACGGTACGGAACGCATCTGGTCTCTTAATTCGGAAACGTTGGCGGAGGAAGGATACATCGAGATATATACCAACACAGCTAAGATCCCAAAAGTAAACGAATTGGAGTGGGTAGAGGGGAAGATTTACGCCAACATTTATCAGAAAGACGCTATCGCTGTCGTGAATCCGGATAATGGTGCTGTTGAAGGAGTGATCAACCTAAAGGGGCTGAAAGAGAAGGTCAAACAGCATGAGAAACTTGATGTGCTTAACGGAATTGCCTATAAAGGAGAACCTAATATCCTTTATGTAACCGGAAAGAACTGGGATTCCCTTTTTAAGATCGAGATTGTAGAGAAGTAATCGAATTGTTGAGTAGATCAGATGAAAATCTGTCATTCCTGCTGTTCCGGCTTCCATATCCACCAACACCAGGAAACACTACTCCGGATATCAGCCAACGTTTCAATTGAACTAACCACAGACATTTCGCGATGCGATACTTACCACTATTACCTATTTACTCAACGGGGACACCTCTTCCCTCAAGTCTCGTTTTATTTTACATTACTTTTTAATTGCTTTGTTGTAACAAATTCAGCAGCTTTCAGTGGGTATCCCTGCATAATCTGGGTAGGTTTGGGGTACAACAGGCGATACCTGCTGCTACTGCTTTGTAAAACTTATTACCTTAACAATAAGTTGCTTCATAAAAAGTTATATTTTTACTGAAATTTAGCTTTCATGAAGTATTTATACGGAATCGCAGTACTGGCCTGCGTAATTTTATGGAGTTCCTGCCGAAATGATTTTGAAACAGTAGCGAGTACCGGTAATCTTGAATTCTCAAGAGACACTGTCTATCTTGACACAGTCTTCACGAATATAGGATCGAGTACTTATAACCTTAAAGTGTATAACCGTAGCGATGATGATATTAATATCCCAACCATCACATTAGGCGATGGAGAAGCATCAAGCTACCGTTTAAATGTGGACGGGATACCCGGCAAGTCCTTTGAAAATATTACCATCCTGGCCAAGGATAGCATCTTTGTATTTATTGAAACGACCATTGATATCAATAATTTTCCGAATCCGGACAACGCCTTCCTCTATACAGATGAGATCCTGTTCGATACGGGCGGGAATCAACAGGACGTAGACCTGGTTACTCTGGTACAGGACGCCGTATTTCTGTTTCCTGAACGATCCGCCGATGGTACTGTTGAAACCCTTAACCTGGGTGTGGATGACGAAGGTAATGACATACTCGTGGAAGGTTTCTTTCTGGATGATACCGAACTGAATTTCACTAATGAAAAACCTTATGTGATCTATGGCTTTGCTGCTGTACCTTCTGATAAGACCCTAACTATCGATGCTGGGGCCAGGGTTCATTTCCATGCGGATAGTGGTATCATTGTTGCAAACATGGGCTCAATACAGGCGAATGGTGCCCCCAGTACGGATCCCGAATTAATGGAGAATGAAGTTATTTTTGAAGGTGATCGCCTGGAACCCAGTTTTGCGAATGTTCCGGGACAATGGAGTACGATTTGGTTAACACAAGGTAGCATCAATAATGTATTCACAAATACAACCATCAAGAACTCTATTGTAGGGATACTGAACGATAACTCCCCTGTTTCCCTAACAAATGTACAGATCTACAATAGTGCGAATGTCGGGTTACTGGGTCGTACAGCCACTGTGGTAGGAAACAACTTAGTTATAAACAATAGTGGCCAGGCGTCACTTGCCTGTTCATTAGGTGGAGACTATATATTTAATCACTCCACATTTGCAAATTACTGGGTGAACAACTTCCGGACTTTCCCTGCTGTTCTTATTGACAATGTGCTCCAGGTTAGCGAGACCGAAGTTGTGGTTGCTGATCTCGTACGTGCTGAATTTAATAATTGCATCGTATACGGAAATGAACAACGCGAGATTGGTTTCGTAAATGAGCCCTCTGCCCTTTTTAATTTCAAGTTCAACAATTGTCTCATCCGTTTTGAAGATCCTAACGGAGAGTTTACCGATATTCCCGAATATCAATTTCAGAATAATGATCTGTACAGTAATATCGTGCGAAACCAGGATCCTGTATTCTTCGACGTTGAGTTAAACGATTTCAATATAGAAACCGGAACATCCGGAGCCGATGGCATTGGTTTACCCGGTGTCGGTCCTGTATTGGACCTCAATGGTACACAGAGAGGAGCAAATCCCGACGCAGGAGCTTATGAAAGTATTGTCTTCCCCGATCCGGGGGGAACTCCTTAAAAAGATATAGAAAACAATAACAATTCTTCAGGGTCGCCTTCAATGCGGATGCGATCTATGTTATTAAATCCGAGCTTTTCGAGGAGACGGATAGAGTTAGTATTTGATGGTAAGGTAATACCGTACAGGGTTTCAAATTTCAATGTATTTTTTGCATATTCCTTCACCGCATAGGCCGCTTCAAAAGCATATCCCTGCTTAGCATACTGAGGCAGTAATGCGAACCCTATATCGGGATGATCCAGGTCCGGCCTATTGTAAATTCCACAGGTGCCAACAATCTCATCCGTACCAATTTTCTCTGTCACATATGCACCGTAACCATATTCTGAATATTGGGGAAGGTACTTTGTCTCGATATAGTTTTCAGCATCTGTGAGGGTCTTTATTCCCCTGTCACCAATATTGGCCATCCACTCGGGTGAGTTCAATAACTCTAGAACAAATGCCGCATCGCCAAGGGTGTAGGGACGTATTTGAAGGCGATCTGTGGTTAGTATGCTCATGAGAAGTGTAATTTGTAACTCATTGCAAATTAGGGATTTTCCTTTTCAAATAAGGGATTTACCTGATCATATTCGGGGTATTTATTGTATACAATCTTAGGTAAAACACGCTTGTGCAGCGTTAATTCCAATTCTACTTTTACATCATCATTAATCATAAAACAAATAGTATGAAATCAAGACAAAGAAAAGGAAGCGGAGCAGTACGTCTTTCCATTCCTGCCAAAGTAGCCTACAATGCCGAAGCATTCCAAAGAAGCATTTACGACTTGCTCGACGAACTGGGCTGCCCGAAATGTTTTTCAGGAGTAGATTGTTATTTTACAACAATTCGCGATTATGTTCTGGATCCAAAAGAACAATCTATTCAGCCATTGGCGTTTGGTGATCCAACACCTCAGCCAAGCAAACTAGCCGCAACGAGCACCTTAAGCGTTGGAGTTTCCAAGGACGCATCCTATGACATCGGAAAGATTGATTTAGCCATTAAAGATATCTTTGAGGAGATCGGATGTCTTGCATGTTGTTCGGGACACGATATTTTCTTTCAGAATCAATTCGATTTTAATTTCTAATTGACCCATGAAAGGATCTATCCACAGCGTGAAGGCGTTAGAATGTCTACCCCAAACTGGGGTAGGCATTATCTATTCCCCTGCTATTGCCGCCATCGATTTCCCCATGGGGCTAATCGATACACTTGAAATCGAACCACAAACTCTTTGCATCAGGAATTCAAATGATGTCCTTCAGATTCCTTCCAATGTCTTCGAAGATATCATGGCATTACCATACAATAAACTGGTTCACAGTATCGGGGCACCTGTGGGAGGCACTCTTCCCCCCAAACAAGATCAACTTGACCTCATAAAATATTCATCCGAATTGTTCAACAGCCCCTGGGTGACCGAACATCTCAGCTTCAATGCCACAACCGAATTTAACACCGGATTCTTCCTTCCGCCTCTTCAAACTGAAAAAGGACTGGAGGCTACTATTAGGAACGTCCGAATCTTACAAGAAAAAATAGGTCGCCCTATAGCGGTCGAAACGGGGGTGAATTATTTGAAGCCCAACAATATGGAAATGAACGACGGTGCTTTTGTGTCGGCTCTTGCCAAAGCCACTAACTGCGGTATCCTTCTAGACATACATAACCTCTTCGCCAACCAGTTAAACGGCCGGCAAAGCATCGTCGATTTCCTAAAAGAAATTCCCTTAGATCAAGTGGTAGAAATGCATATTGCCGGCGGTACTGAACTTAACGGGCTTTGGATGGATTCTCATTCAGGTCCTATCGACAAAAGATTACTGGCACTTACCAGTGAGGTATTACCCGATTTATCAAATTTAAAAGCAATTACCTATGAAATATTTGATTCTTATATACCGGTGGTGGGAGATGCGCTCATCATTTCTGAAATGGAGACCGTCCGCGATCTCTGGGAAGGACGAAAAATACACTACAAGGCTGTTAATAATGAACAACTCCCGAAAAGCGTATACAACGTTCAAAAATTAAACCGGGAATTTGAACCTAATGAGTGGGAAACACTCTTAAGCAAAGAAGTGATAGGTCGCTCCCATGAATCGGAAGGAGATACTCAACAAGAGCGTTTCGAGATCTACAAGAAGCTTATTAAAGAATTCCGCGCGTCCATGGTTGCCCGGATCTTTAAGTTAACCACTCGTTATATGATGCTGGTACTCGGCCCTGATGTGTTCACAACTATACTGCAGCATTTCTGGCAGAATTATCCACCCGAGCAACTGAGCTATAAGGAAGCCAAGAACTTTGCAGATTACCTTCAAAAGAAAGACTACAAATTACCCTGGCTGGACAGACTGTTGCGTTACGAAGTTGCCGTGCTGGACACCCTCATGGATGAGCAACTGCGAATTGTTGAATTTGACGCAGATCCCACTCCCATGTTTAATGCACTATCTCAGGGAAAACTACCCGAAACTATCGGTGCTTTAGGGGAATACGAAGTAGAGATCACTCCGGAAATGTCTAATACAGACTGGCTGGTACTGGAAAATTAGTCGAAGCGAATATAATCCACCTCCAGGGTAAAAGGCCCGGCTTTCTTGTCGTAAAGGATAATACCCATGCGGATTATCTTTGCTTGTGTATCTTCAGACATGGTCTCGCCGTTATATCTTCCCACTTGGGACTCCTTGAAATCCTTCAACGCTATTGTGGTTTCCTGCCATTCTTCTGAAGGAACGAACTCGTGTTTATAATTTGGCTTGTACCAAACGGTATGCCGGTCGAAGGACAACGCAAACTTCCTGCTGCTTCCTCGATGGCGGATGGTTACTGTTTTATAAGGAGAAAGGTCCATATTCTGGTATGGACTGCGTACTGAAGCGAAGCCACCGTTATTTTCCAAAGAAACGTAACCTGAAAAATACAAACCGGAATCTTTTAAATAGGCCGTCGACGTAGAACGCCCTCCCATCACGTCATCATTCACCACCTGCCAGTCATTACCGCCGGTATCTGTTCCGAAATCGATCGAATGACCCTGGGGAGATGTGAATGCTAAAACCAAAATAAATGCCAATGCTTTCATCTTTTATTATTAGATACACAAAACAGCCGTTCGCGGATGTAAACTATTCGAATTTTAACGGAATTTTACGAAGTTCTCACGCTTGAAACAACGGCCTGCCCTCCATCATCGCATTTACTTTAACCGCTATTGTCTCAAGTCTGGCTTCGTCTTCGAAATTCATAATCACTTCATCGATGAGTTCCACGATCTGTGCCATTTCGTTTTCCATCATTCCCCGGGTGGTTATGGCTGCGGTTCCAATCCGAATTCCACTGGTCACAAAGGGTGATTTATCATCAAAAGGAACCATGTTCTTGTTCACAGTGATATCTGCTTTCCCCAGGGCTTCCTCTGCTTCCTTTCCGGTGATGTTCTTATTTCGAAGATCGATAAGCATCATATGGTTGTCGGTTCCTCCCGATATAATCTTGTAGTCTTTTTCCACAAACGCCTGCGCCATGACAGCCGCATTCTTCTTCACCTGAACCATATAATGGAGAAAATCATCGGTTAAAGCTTCGCCAAAACCAATTGCTTTGGCGGCGATTACATGCTCCAACGGCCCTCCCTGGTTTCCTGGAAAAATACCACTGTCCAATAAGGAAGACATCATACGCAGTTTCCCGCTTCTCAGGGTAATTCCGAAGGGATTTTCAAAATCTTTTCCCATGAGAATAAGTCCGCCGCGAGGCCCGCGCAATGTTTTGTGGGTGGTCGTGGTTACTACATGGCAATGTGGAATTGGATCGGAAATGATCCCTTTGGCTATCAGTCCTGCCGGGTGTGCGATATCGGCCAGTAAGATAGCTCCAACCTTGTCTGCTATTTCACGGAATCGCTTATAGTCGATCTCACGCGAATAGGCAGAGGCTCCTGCGATGATCATTTTGGGTTTTTCCGCAACAGCAATGGCTTCTATTTTATCGTAATCCAGCCTGCCGGTTTCTTCCTCTACTCCGTAAAAGACCGGATCGTATAGTTTACCTGAAAAGTTAACAGATGAACCATGGGTTAGATGACCACCGTGAGCCAGATCGAAACCCAGGAATTTATCTCCCGGATTCATGCAAGCCGCAAATACTGCGGTATTCGCTTGAGAACCACTATGGGGCTGCACATTGGCATATTCGGCGCCAAACAATGTTTTCGCTCTTTCGATAGCTATAGATTCCACCTCATCGACCACTTCACAACCACCATAATAACGCTTTCCGGGATACCCTTCGGCGTATTTGTTGGTTAGGACGGACCCTGTAGCTTCCATAACCTGATCACTCACAAAATTCTCGGAAGCTATAAGCTCCAGGCCGTTCAATTGTCTTTGTTTTTCAGCCTCGATAAGTTCGAATATCTGTTCGTCTCTCGCTATCATAATTTACAAATGTTAATAAAGCATCAAAAATACAAAATGCTTGTTGCTAATAGTGCAGAAATCATATATTTGATTAACATTTTACCAACAAACCAATAGTTCTAATTCCAAATAGCAAATCATGCCCTTATCCGCAAATAACACAGACCGCCACAGCTGGCTGAAAGTACCTGAAAACAGCGATTTTCCCATTCAGAATATTCCGTTTGGAGTCTTCCTCACACGTGATGATATCATCACCATCGGAACGCGAATTGGAGATACGGCCATCGACCTGGGTGCCTTACATCAATTGGGATACTTTAAGGGAATCGATTTGACCGATGACATCTTTCTTCAGGACACCCTGAACGACTTCATTGCTGACGGAAGAAAGACCTGGCGACTCGTTCGGAACAGGGTTTCAGAGATCTTTATGATAGACAATCCTGCTCTTAGGGATCATGAGGAACACAAGAAACGTGTGCTTTTCGCAATGGATGAGATTGAAATGCAATTACCCGTTGATGTTGGAGATTATACAGATTTTTATGCGAGTAAAGAACACGCAACTAATGTTGGTTCCTTATTCCGAGATCCTGAGAATGCTTTGCTGCCAAACTGGTTGCATATTCCTATTGGGTATCACGGCAGAAGTTCATCTATAATTCCTTCCGGAACTGCGATACACCGACCGGTAGGACAGACAAAACCCGGAGATGATGGGATTCCCGGTTTTGGCCCCAGCAAATTGCTGGATTTCGAATTGGAAATGGCTTTTATCACCACGGCATCTAATAAGTTGGGCAAGCGAATACCTATTGATGAAGCTGAAGATTATATATTCGGACTGGTATTGTTCAACGATTGGAGTGCCCGTGATATCCAGGCATGGGAATACGTTCCTCTCGGACCATTCCTCGGGAAGAATTTTGCCTCTACCATATCACCCTGGATTGTAACCCTGGATGCCCTGGAACCTTTCCGGGTATCGGGACCGGAGCAGCAACCAAAGCCGCTTCCTTATCTTCAGCAACGGGGCAACAAAAACTTTGATATAAAGTTGCAGGCTGTTATTCAACCGGAAGGCAAAGAAGAATCAGTGGTTTGTAATTCCAATTTCAAATTTATGTACTGGTCCATGGCTCAGCAATTAACGCATCATACGGTAAACGGCTGCAACGTAAGAAGTGGTGATATGATGGGTAGCGGTACTATATCAGGACCTACGAAAGACAGCTATGGATCTATGCTGGAATTGAGCTGGCGCGGACAGAATCCCGTATCACTCTCGGATGGATCTACCCGTAAGTTCATTGAAGATGGTGACACTGTGATACTACGCGGTTACTGTAAAAACGATGAAGTGCGTATCGGTTTCGGAGATTGTAGCGGTAAAGTACTGCCTTCCAATACGTTATAACTTTGGCACAACACTTGCGATTTAGTACCCATAACCAATATATTTTCGTTATGAGAACAACTATTACCCTAATTTTAGCTACGCTATTGCTCGGCGGTTGTAATAGTGTAAAACGAAATCAGAAATTTTTAGCCCGGGGAAATTACGACCAGGCGATCGGACTTGCCATTAAAAAACTTCA
>JABDNT010000069.1 GCA_013043685.1 Flavobacteriaceae bacterium
GAATATTTACTTTATGTTCATCGGTCGTTGGGATTTCCCTTTGAGATATGGATACGATAGTATTATCTTTAAAAGATTCGAGATGAACGTCCACGATGCATTCGCCGGCAAATGTGAACTGTATATGATCGGTTCCATTTACTTCTTTTACGACTCCCGTTTCCGTGGGATCCCAAAGATACCATTGCCACTCGTATCGAGAACCTGACGTGATGTGTTCATTCTTGTCGATCTTTTCGCCGGAAGAGTTGTAGAAAGTAGCATCACTGAGAAACCATCTTTCTATTTGCGCCGGAATGGTCCAGGCATCATATAATACATTTAACGGGGCTTTGATTGCGATTTTACGTGTGAACTGTGTCCAATCGAAATTCTTCATATACTATTGGTTTTTTGAGACCTTTAGTTGTCCTGATGCACCACCATCCATTGTATTCCGAATTTATCTTTAAGCATCCCGAAGTTCTCAGTGATTGGAAAGAGAACCTGTCCTCCTACCGAAAGTTTATCGAATACATTTGCCTTCATTTCCGCACTCGGGAAAACAACATATAAGGACATATTACTTCCTTGTGTTACAGGGTGGGTAGGAAGGTCATCTGAAGCTTTAATTGTAATACTCCCTGCCTTTAATTCCGAATTGAATATTCGGTCCTGAATAAGCTCGGGCACTTCCATAGGGGCCTCTGCGAAGGACTGCATAACAGTGATCCTTCCGTTAAGGGTATCCGCATAGAATTCCATAGCCTCTTTACAAGTGCCTGGAAAAGCAATATAAGGTATGATGCTGTTCATATGTCTAAATTGGTTAATTTCAGTTAAGATTTTTCATCACCTAAAAATAGGAAAATCTTTCGTGATAAAATCAGAAAGACAACACCTTCTGGTTCTTGATAAGGTCTTCAAAAGTTTCACGTTCGCGTATCAGATGTGTATCACCATCATAATACAGAACTTCGGCCGGACAAAAGCGGCTGTTATAATTACTCGACATAGTAAAACAGTAAGCGCCGGCATTGCGGAAAGACAAAATATCGCCTTCCCGTATCTCAGATATCCTGCGATTATTTGCGAATGTATCGGTCTCGCATATGTAACCGGTAACCGTATAGAATCGTTCACGGCCTTCTGGGTTGCTAATATTGGAAATATGATGCTGAGAACCATAGAGCATAGGTCTGATAAAATGATTGAATCCACTATCTACCTGTGCAAAGACTGTTGAAGTTGTTTGTTTTACTACATTCACCTGAACCAGGAACTTGCCCGCTTCACTCACAAGGAACTTTCCCGGTTCAAATGCCAGCGTAAGTTCACTGCCATAATCCTGGCAAAATTCATTAAATCGCTGACTCAGCTTTTCACCAAATTCTTCTACGTTGGTTTCTATGTCACCTTCTTTATAAGGCACTTTAAAGCCACTTCCAAAGTCAATAAACTCCAGTTTGTCGAATTGTTTTGCCGCTTTAAAAAGTATTTCGGAAGCATATAAGAACACATCAACATCGAGGATATCACTACCCGTATGCATATGGATTCCATTAATGAGCATCCCGGTATTTTCAACAATCCTTTTTATGTGAGGAAGTTGATGTATGGATATTCCGAACTTACTGTCGATATGCCCCACTGAAATGTTGGTATGGCCACCTGCCATAACATGAGGGTTAATACGAATGCACACAGGAGTTGCAGGATGTTTGGTGCCGAATTGTTCCAAAATTGAAAGATTATCGATATTGATCTGAACACCCAGGGAAGCAGCTTCTTCTATCTCCGTCATTGAAACACCGTTGGGAGTGTAGATAATGTCTTCAACCGGAACTCCTGCTTCTATAGCCAGTTGAACCTCCTGGATGGAAACCGTATCCATACCCGCACCGAGTGAATGCAGATATTTCAGAACAGAAATATTGGAAAGCGCCTTAACCGCATAATGGATCTTTACATTGGTAACCTTTTTAAAGGCATCCTGTAATCTTTTATACTGGGATTTCATAATGCTTGTGTCATATACATACAGCGGACTTCCAAAGTTTTGTATAGCTTTTAAAAGGTCCTGGTTCGTCATTACGTAGTGGTTTTAAGTTCAATGGTTAAAATTAACGGATATCCCATTTCTTTCTACTAATTTTTTCTGAAAATAAACAACGATGGCAATCTTTAAAAAACATTAGTCCATTCGGGGTTCATTTAGTATTTTTGTGCTGCTGAAAAATCAATAAAGGATGAACTTACACGAATATCAGGGAAAAGAGATCTTACATAGTTTTGGCGTTGAGATTCAACGTGGAATCGTAGCAACCACTGCTTCGGAAGCTGTTGACGCTGCCAAGAAATTAACGGAAGATACAGGTACGGGCTGGCATGTGATTAAAGCTCAGGTACACGCCGGAGGCCGAGGAAAAGGTGGTGGCGTAAAGCTGGCCAAAAATCTTCAGGAAGTTGAAGCATTGGCGGGACAGATCATTGGAATGAATTTAATTACTCCTCAAACAAGCGCTGAAGGTAAGAAAGTTCATCAGGTGTTGATCGCCGAAGATGTCTACTATCCGGGAGATAGCGAGCCTGAAGAGTATTACATGAGTGTGCTGTTAGATCGTGCCAAGGGCAGGAACATGATCATGTATTCAACCGAAGGTGGAATGGATATTGAAACGGTTGCAGAAGAAACTCCACACCTTATTTTTACCGAAGAAATTGACCCAGCAGTAGGATTATTGCCTTTTCAGGCACGAAGAATTGCTTTTAATCTGGGGCTAAGCGGAACCGCTTTCAAGAAAATGACCCGTTTTGTAACCGCCCTATTTACCGCCTATATTAAATCCGATTCGTCCCTGTTCGAAATTAATCCTGTGCTTAAGACGAGCGACGACAGGATCATTGCAGTAGATGCTAAAGTGACTTTAGACGATAGCGCGTTGTTCAGACATAAAGATTACGCGGCATTGAGAGATGAACGCGAGGAAAACCCAATGGAAGTTGAAGCTAGGGCTGTGGGTCTAAACTATGTGGATCTTGATGGTAATGTGGGCTGTATGGTGAATGGAGCAGGACTAGCCATGGCCACCATGGACCTCATAAAACAAGCTGGTGGAGAACCTGCAAACTTCCTTGACGTAGGAGGAACCGCCGATGCTGAAAGGGTAGAAGCTGCTTTCAAGATCATATTAAAGGACCCAAGTGTAAAGGCGATCCTGGTAAATATTTTTGGCGGTATTGTTCGTTGCGACCGGGTGGCCCAGGGAATTGTGGATGCTTATAAAAATATGGGCAATATCAATGTTCCAATAATAGTGCGCTTACAAGGGACCAATGCTGATATAGCAAAGGACATTATCGACAACAGCGGCTTAGATGTGCAAAGTGCAATCGAATTTCAGGAAGCGGCAGATAAAGTTCAGGCCGTTATGTCGTAAGTTATTTAGAACATAATATAACAAGAGCTCTTCTTCAGGAAGGGCTTTTTTTATGCATAGAACTTACACTTTATGTTAAGGAAGGTTAACGTAGCGTTAAAAATGAACATTTAGCGTAACATAAATTTTTGTTATGCGTCTATAGAGTATATAAATCATTCAGTCAATCAATTATTCATTAATCTTAAAACGAACAACTATGAAACGATTTAAATTGTTTTTACTAGCCTTAGGGCTTGTAGCCAGTACGACAGCATTTGCTGCGAATCCAGCTCCTATTTCAGAAGGTACTAATACTTCTAAAGAGCTTAAGAAAATGCTTAAGACTCCGGAATTTATCGTCGATCACGATATGGAAGCTCAGGTATTATTTACACTTACCGAAGATAACGAGATTGTTATTCTCTCGGTAGCGACAGATGAAGAGCAGGTAGCAAGTTACGTTAAAGAACATCTGAACCACAAGACTCTTAAGTCTGATTTGGAACAAGGAAAACAATATGTTATTCCGTTGAAAATTAAATCGAGAAAATAATTAGATTTTTTCTGAAGAACCCCGGCTTAATCAGCCGGGGTTTTTTATTTTAGTGGTATGGATAAAGCAAAGAACCATGCACTCATAAGTGACCTCGTCATTTTAGCAAAGGCAGATGATAAGATTGTGGCTTCGGAATATGATTTCATCCTGCGTATCGCCGATCGCATGAAGGTGTCTAAAGAAGAAGTAGACCAACTTATTGAAAATCCATTGCCATCGCTTCCTTTAGTCTCCGAAATAGAACGTATTACTCATTTTCACAAGCTCATATTGCTAATGAATGTAGATTGGGAGGCACATGATAAAGAGGTTGAGGTTCTGCGAAACTTCGGTTTGAAATTGGGAATCCGCCCTGCAGCTATCGATAGGATCTTAGTTCGAACCCAGCAATATGAGAATCGCGTAATTCCATCGGAAGAATTGATCCAGATCTTTCAGACGTATTATAATTAAACATTAAATCGGGACTTTTTGTCTTTTTTTTGGACAAAAAGACAGTCAGGATTACTCATTATCGGTCATTTTGACTTGTACTCTGCTTTGGAATTTATTTTGATATAACGATTAAAAAAGTCGAACATATTAAAATAAATCAAAATGAAAGTAGTTAAAAGAAATACGGGATGGTTCCCGTCAATTTTTGATGAATTTTTTACGGATAACAGACTGGATGTGCCTAATTATGAAAACTTTAGCATACCAGCTGTGAATATTCAGGAAAATTTGACGAATTTTGTAATCGAACTGGCAGTGCCCGGTTTAGAAAAAGAAAATATTGCTATAGAAGTTGAAGAAAATGTTTTAAAAGTGTCTTCTGAGGTTACTTCAAAAACCGAAACGGAGGATACAGATAGAAAATTCACAAGAAAAGAATTTAGCTATAACAACTTCTCAAGATCATTTACTCTGCCTGAGACGGTAGATGTGGAAAATATTGTGGCTTCCTACAAGGATGGGGTACTCATGGTAACTATTCCTAAAAAAGAAGAGCAAAAGGCATTGAAGAAAATGGTTGAGATTTCATAATTGAAATTTAATTTGGTTAGTTAGTTGAAAATGACCGCGTGTTACTCAATCGGCACGCGGTTTTTTATTTCCTTCTCCGGCGCCCGCCAGTACTTCTATTACGATCGGCCTGCGGAACATTTTGAGAGTCGGCAACGGCATTTTTAAGACCGTTCAATTCTTCCGAGGACAGATCTCGCCATTCCCCGGTTTTCAGATTCCCGAGTTTTATATTCATTATTCGAATACGCTTTAATTCCTGAACGTCGTAACCCAGATATTCACACATTCTCCTGATCTGTCGGTTCAGACCTTGCACAAGAATAATTCGAAAGACATATCTACTTAGTTGCTCAACCTCACATTTCTTGGTCACTGTGTCGAGTATAGGAACTCCATTTCGCATGCGTTTTAGAAAATCAGGGGTTATAGGCCTGTCAACTTTAACGATATATTCCTTTTCGTGTCGATTGCCAGCTCTTAGTATTTTATTTACGATATCCCCGTCGTTCGTCATCAACAGTAATCCCTCACTGGGTTTATCTAATCGTCCAACATGGAAAATACGTTCTTTATGATCTATGAAATCCACAACGTTTCCCGGAATCCTCCTGTCTGTAGTACAGGTTATGCCAACAGGCTTATTAAGGGCAATATATACGAGATTTTCATTCCCAACGATCAGTTTCCCCTTCACTTTTACCTCATCCTGAGGCATCACGCGATCACCAAGAGTGGCAACTTTGCCGTTGATAGTTACATGGCCTTCTTCAATAAGCGAATCAGCCTGACGGCGGGAACAATACCCACTTTCACTGATGGCTTTATTTATTCGTACAGAATCTGGATGATGCATGAATACTAAATTTCGTCTTTACAGATCTTTCCATTCATTCGTTCCGAATGGTTCTCAGAAACTCTGAACAAAGATGTGAAATAATAACAATTCTCTTCAATACGGATAAGTTCGACAACGATACCTCCCCAACCATTTATTTTCTTGTCAATTTCAGAGAAATCAGTATCTGCAGGATTTTTGGTCAGTACATACGAGCATTCATCAATCCACCTTATATCGACTTTCACAGGTCCCCCGGCACCATAATACTCTTCCTGGTAATCAGGGTAGCGTACCAGGTCATATCTGAATTCTATTCCTAATGAAACAGCTTCAATATAGAAAGTTCCTTCTTTAAAATCTGCACAACTAAGTTCCTGGGCGAAGCTACCTATGGAGATAAGCAGTACAGCTATAAGTCTGGTTATTCCTTTCATACTTCTTCCAGTTGTTTCTGAAGGTTCTTTATCTTATCCCTTAATTTTGCAGCCATTATGAAGTCAAGTTCCTTAGCAGCTTTTTCCATTTCTTTCCTTGTATCACGTATCTTTTTTTCGATCTGTGGTTTAGTAAGATATTGATTTTCCGCTTCGGCTGCCAGAGTTTCTGCAATATCAAATGTGTATTGTTCCGTTTTCTTCTTGGTCAGTGCGTTTTCCAGGGATTTTTTAATCGCAGTTGGTGTTATATTGTTCTTTGTATTATAAGTGATCTGCTTTTCTCTTCTGTAATTGGTACCATCTATAGTAGCTTGCATGCTCCTGGTGATCTTGTCAGCATACATTATCGCTTTTCCATTGATATGCCTTGCAGCACGACCAACCGTTTGCGTTAAGGATCGATGACTTCTTAAAAAACCTTCCTTATCCGCGTCCAGGATAGCGACCAGGGATACTTCGGGCAGATCCAACCCTTCACGTAATAAATTTACACCTACAAGAACATCAAAAATTCCCAGCCGCAGATCCTGCATGATCTCTACACGTTCCAGGGTATCAACATCACTGTGAATATAGCGGCATCGAATTTGAATACGTGCGAGGTACTTGGTCAGTTCTTCGGCCATTCGTTTTGTGAGGGTCGTTACAAGAACACGTTCATCCTTTTCCACGCACTTCTGAATTTCCTCCAGCAGATCATCAATCTGATTCAAACTGGGCCTCACCTCAATAGGGGGATCCAAAAGTCCTGTCGGTCGAATAATCTGTTCCACATAAACACCATCACATTTTTCCAGTTCATAATCTGCCGGGGTTGCACTTGCATAGATCACCTGGTTCTGCAATGCTTCAAATTCTTCAAATTTCAGCGGACGGTTGTCCATTGCAGCCGGCAATCGGAAACCATATTCCACCAGATTCTCTTTTCGCGAACGGTCTCCTCCGTACATCGCACTGACCTGGGGAATAGAAACGTGACTTTCATCCACCAGCATCAGAAAATCATCCGGGAAATAGTCCAGAAGGCAAAAGGGCCTTGTACCCGGTAGTCGCTGGTCCAGGTAGCGTGAATAATTTTCTATTCCACTGCAATAACCCAACTCACGAATCATTTCCAGGTCGAAATTCGTACGCTCTTCGAGGCGTTTAGCCTCCAGGTGTTTTCCAATTTCCTTAAAATAATCAACCTGCTTCACAAGATCTTCCTGGATCGCATGAATTGCATTCTGAAGCACATCAGGGGAGGTCACGAACATATTGGCAGGATAAATGTTCAGTCGGTCGTATTTCTCGATCACTTCATTGGTCTGAGGATTGAAAGCTTCAATTTCTTCGATCTCGTCGCCAAAGAAGTGAATACGGAAGGCATCATCAGCATAACCTGGATACACATCTACCGTGTCGCCTTTAATTCTGAACCTTCCATTGTGAAATTCCGCTTCCGTTCTTGAATACAACGATTGCACCAGCATGTGCAATAGCTTGGTGCGGGAGATGATCTGCCCTTGTTCCAAATGGATGACATTCTTCTGAAATTCAACGGGGTTGCCAATACCATACAGACATGATACAGAAGCCACCACCAGAACATCCCGTCTCCCGGATAGAAGGGAAGAGGTAGTGCTAAGGCGCAATTTCTCTATCTCCTCATTTATGGAAAGATCCTTTTCTATATATGTTCCACTGGACGGTATATAGGCTTCCGGTTGGTAGTAATCGTAATATGAAACAAAGTATTCTACCGCATTATTTGGAAAGAATTGTTTGAACTCCGAATACAACTGGGCTGCAAGGGTCTTATTGTGAGCCAGCACTAAGGTAGGTTTCTGGACCTGTTCCACGACATTAGCCACGGTAAATGTCTTACCACTTCCCGTCACACCCAGAAGAGTCTGGTATTTTTCACCCGAATTTATACCTCCCACCAGGGCCTTTATGGCTTCTGGTTGATCTCCGGTAGGTCTAAAATCTGATACTATTTCGAAATTCATGCTCAGGAATGGTGAAGCTGCAAAAATACAGAAAATTGGGGGGCTTGGCAATTCAGGGTTTAAGTCCTTTTATGTAAAATTTTGGCGAGACAATTCAGTCAAATAAAAAAACTTCTTCGATTGAAGTATTGAAAACTCTGGAAATATTATAGGCCAACTTTAAGGAAGGATTATATTTCCCTTTTTCCAGGAAAACTATGGTCTCACGCCTCACATTGACTTTTTTCGCCAGCTCCTCCTGAGTATAACCGAATCGGGCTCGTAACTCTTTAATTTTTGTCTCCAAAATCAACGCCTTTTTTAGAATAATACACCCAGAATCCTACAAATAGTAATCCCATACCTAAAATACCCATTCCGAGCAGGATATGCGATTCAATATAGGTATCAATAGTAAACATCAACATCATGGTCCACAAGTAAATAGAGAATGTGAAGGCACTTGCGGCAGCTTTAATTTTAATATTCATACTTAATTCATCATCGGCCGGTAAACCTTTCTTTTCGTTTTTTAAGCGTTTTAACCCGAGTATCACGGCAAAGATCACAGTTATAAAGACCGCACCGGCAGCTGTATATTCAAAGGCAGTAAGTTCATCCATGGTGGAATAAAGCCAGAGACCTGCACTAAAGGTCACGGTAAGAGCAAGTAAGAGAATCAGCGAGGTTTTAGTCTTTTTCATTTTCTTCAATTTAATGTTAAATAAATCTAACATAAAGTTAGAAATAAATAACAACATAACCTAATATTTTAGAATAAATTAGGGATTGGTTTAATTGGATTTAGACTGATAATACCTGGTTTTGGTGAAATCGGGATGAAACTTTCGTTCTGTTATGAGCTTTCTTTTAAAACTGAAATAGAAGAAGTATCCAATTACTCCGAAAGCTACTATTAATACCATCCAAATATATCTATCCTTTACCTTTTTGAAATCGGTAAGACTTAATTCTTTAAATACCATTATCAGAAATGCCATATAAAAAGGCAGGAGGTATGATATGATCATTCTAAGGTGAAGGTTTATATTTCTTTATAATATCCCGAACTTCATCCATGCTAAAATCATATGACTTTTTAAGTTCTCCCAACTTCGTGTCCTCTGGTATTTCGGTAGTTATCTTCAATTGCTCCAGTATAAATGAAGCCGGCACGCCAGTGCTTTCCTGAACTTCATAGAGAGTCATGGATCCTTGAACTTTTATTTCACTTTCTTCTATATGGGTACTTTCCTTCTTCTGCATTTTACCTCGACCTGTACCTTCAACTGGAGTGAGAATAGGTGCGAGGGCAATAGCCAGGATTGCCAGCGCCCCAACTAAGCCTAACACGGCCCTGCGACCGGAAGTCTTCCGCTTTCGTCCTTTTATTAAGTTAACGATCCATCGCCAGTGAAGAAACAAATGCAATACCAGGATTGCCAGGAAGCCAACCGAAAAATAGAAGTGAATATCCCCCCAATCATGGCGGCCCATTCCCCAGATTGACCTGGAATGCCCGCTGCCGGGAGGTAAGATATAATGCAGAATAACTCCTGTGGAGACAAGAAATACGAAACAAATAAATGCAAGGCTGTCTACAACGAAATTTTTTCTTGACTTTTTCATATTCGATGAATTTGGTAAGAAAATCAAATGGTACCGTTCACTGAAATTCAACTACAGTTCGGAGCCAATTAAAAGCGAAAGTTAAGTTGAAGAATATGAAAAATTCATGATGGAGGTCATTTACAACAATATTTCATTTTTTCACTCGATTCCCCTCATATGACCCCTGGAGTTCGTCATCTGCCATTGCCCAAGGGCTATCGGAATATTTCCAATGCTGTTCAGTTCGTCAAAGAAATCCTTAATGACAAATTGTTTTCCCTCCAATTCCTGATTCCTGGCATACTCTGCCATGGCATCTTCCAACAAATATTTCCCGGTGATATAACTGGTACCGTATCCGGGTTGACGGAGGTATAAATGCTGTTCGAAGATGAGTAATTCCTTTTCTGTTTTCATCCAGCCGCGGGGAGTATATTCGGAATGGATTCCGCCAGCTTCTTCCATGGTCATTTCATTACTATGAGCGTATAAAGACCCTAATCCTCTAGCAGCACGCTGTGCAATCATTATAAAAACGATCTCTTTGGTCCTTGGGCTGTCATCGTAAAGCCCCGCCTGCATGAACATCTCCTCCACGGCTGTAGCAGTCCCTTCATTCCGGGAATCGAAGATATTGTAGAGTAACGGGCCTCTTCGTATGGGACTGTCATGTGGTTCGTTTTCCATTCTGGCCAGCTCAAACCAATGGTAAAAATGTGAATACAACGGTCTTGGATCATAATGCTGACCGATCCTGAAAAAGTTACGTTCCTCCTTAGGAATATAGCTTCCCAGGTGTTCCCTTAGTGCCGGCTCCATATAGGATTTCACAGTAAGGATATCCTGTTGATCCAGGAAGCTCATCAGGCTTTGTGCAGATTCTTCAGCCATTTTGTTATAGGCCTCAGGAGAATCCGCGGCCTTAATTTCTGGAAGATTTCTGTTTCTGTGTTCTTCCAATTTTAAAGATGACCAGGCTCGTGCCAGCTCGCGTTTCAGGATCATTACTTCGTCCTCCCAGGTTAGGGGAACCAAATGCACATTTTGTAAATACCAGGTATAATTCTCCTTTCCGATTCCCGAGGGTCCGGTTTTAGATTTAGCCTCTTCCTCCAGCCAGTTAACTAACTTATCGGTGGACTTAATCGCATCCTCAATAACAGCCACAAGCTCATTATCATCGATGATCGTTTTCTGTTGTTTTAAGTTGACAAGAACTTCACTTTGATTTCTTATGTCTCGAATTCCGGTTACCCACAGATCTTTCGCGTTTCCGGTTAAGTTTTGTTTAGCCTGGGTGTTCAGAGGTGGAATCACTTTGAGGTCATTGATTAGCCTGTTTCTTTCTTCAGAAGTTAATGGAAAGTCATAGGTCCATAATTCTGTAGTGGCATGATGTGTAGGGCCTTCATGAGCCGGGACATCACTTTTGTAGGTCCAGACCGTTTTATAGAATGCAGGATCACGAACCCAGGGCTTCAGAGTATTTTGATTGAAATCGTAACCGTTCATTTCGGCCCAAACGATCATCCAGTCCACCTGCCTGGGAATCGACCAGTCAGTAGTATCGATAGCCTTTAATTTTTCGCGAAGATCTTCAAACTCAGACCAACGGGAATTGAACGTTGCCAACGTATAATCCGGGGCACCATCGCGGACAGGGGGTTTTTCGAATGTTCGCCACTCTCCGAATAGCGCGACCAGGTCTTCGTAAGAATTGGAGTTGAATGTTTGTGATACATTCGTTCTAGCAGAAGTATTTTTCTCTTCTTGATTGCAAGAGGTGAAAATAAATGCGAGCAGTAATATAGCGATCAATCTCATAGTGAACAAGGTTATATAATACCTAAAGATAAGAAGTTTGACAACAGGCGATAAATAATATCGGAAATTAAGAAGATGAGAATCTTACTTAATTAATGAAGGATATCTAATAATTGATATACACAAATCCCAAGAACGCTTCGGGGTATTGCTCATCGTTCAATTGAAGTACGTAATAATACGTTCCTACGGGTACTATCTGTTCCCGGTAAAGTAATCCTGTGTTTGGAATACCATTCCAGAAACCATCGTCGTTGCCACCTTCATAAATAAGATTTCCTTCCCTGCTGTATATCTGAAGCCTGAAATTATCAAATACATTCAGAAGTCCCGTGATCTCGAATTCATCGTTT
The DNA here is from genome assembly GCA_013043685.1 of Flavobacteriaceae bacterium. GTDB lineage: Bacteria > Bacteroidota > Bacteroidia > Flavobacteriales > Flavobacteriaceae > Pukyongia. The sequence continues at coordinate 11,999 of JABDNT010000069.1, forward strand.
ATAGTATCCTCATTTGGTGAGAATCCTTGCGGAATAAATGGCGGACAATTCTCAATGGTAATATTAAAGGAACCCACCGTGAAGCAAACTATGTTATCAAGACGTACATAGATACGCTGTGGATTGACCACATTCATATAGTTTTCGGGATCCTGTATCGGATCGACCCCTGCGATAGCATTTTCTTCATTGGTGTAATATGTAATGATGTCGTTGGGATCGCTGCTAACGAGATCGTCCTGCGCTGTGAGATCGAAGGTTGCCGTGAGGAAGCCCTCGTTGCAGGCAGTGAGGTCCGGCAGCTCTCCGATGGGAGGAATCGTGCCAAACACAGCCGAGGATTCTGTCTCGTTATTGAATTCATTTAATTCCTGAATAATCCCTGTTCCGTCCCCTATGTCATCCACAACAGCCACTAATATAAACTCATTCGGTATTTCTGTTGTCAGGGTAAACGTTGCAGAACCTTCTTCACTACCGCCTATTGGGATTACATTTTGTGTTTCCGATTGGGCCACGGCATTTCCTTCAATATAAAAAGTGATAGGCGTAGCAGCAGGTAACGGCCCTGTTGATTCCAGGTTGAAGACTATATAGTTTACCGTGAAATCGCGGCCACGACATGCGAAGAGTGGTTCAAGAATATCGATGGTCGCATCGGGAAGCGGACAATCGACCACTTCAATTTCAAAACTATCCACTACAAAACAATCAGGATTGGAAACCCGTATCCAGATAGTTTCAGGATTGGTAATGTTCTGATAGGTTGTAGGATTTACGATGGGATTGACATCATTCAGGGCATCTTCCTCGGAATTATGATACGTAATCGTATTCACCGGATCAATCTGACCTGTGGCTTCAGTCAGATCAAATAACTCTGTTCCTACAACATCGCAAAGTTCCAGGTCTTCCAGGCCCTGAATCACAGGAAATGCAAGTAGATGGAAATCCACTATAAATCCATTATTATCCTCGTTTAATTCCTGAACAATTCCCTGGCCGGTGCCATCATCATCAACAAAGGCCTTAAGCTCAAAATCCGGCGGGATGCTTAGAGGGATATTGAGATCGATAGATCCACTTTCGGAGCCACCAATGGGAAGTTCCACAGTGGTTTCCGACTGCCCGATCAGGGTTGTATTCGCATAAAAAGCAATGGGTGTATTCGCCGGAAGTACATCTGTACTGTTCACGTTGTAGACTGTATATTCCACTGTAATGTCCCTGTCCCCGCATTCGTCGGCCCCAAAGGCGTTATCGATCTCTATGGTGGCATCGGGTAATTCGGTATTGAGAACGGTGATCACGTTATTTATCATCACCAGGTCCTGATTGGAAGTAAGTGTGATCGTCGCTGATGTATCTCCCGGTTGAATATTGTTCTCAATATTATAGAAATCCAGGTCCATGTTGTAGAAATCTGAATTATTGGTGAAGCTATTCGTTCCGTTAAACTGGTTGTCGGGTGGATTTAAAGGTGGATTACTAATTATATTGCCATTGATCTGCAAGGTTTCATTATTTGCCAGGGATTCATCTCCTTCCCATGCCGTAAATCCGATCTTAGCACCGTCATTGTCCAATACAAGCAGGTTGTCTATCAGGATAGTAAGTTCATTATTCAGGGCAGATACACCTTCCAGGCCGTCGAATACATTTACCTGGTTTAGCGGCAAAGTTGGGTCCTCGTAGATCACATTGATAGCCCATCCGGCAAAATTGGTAGTATTTGTACAATAGAAAGGGATCAGTAAGGTGAGATCGAGTTCGGATAACGTATAATTCCCGGGGCCGGAAGATAGAATAAGGTCGGTAACATCGGCATATGCCGCAAAATAAATGAAGTCCTCATTCAGCTCATAGTTAAAAACTCTTTCAGCGTTAATGGTTGTCCCGTTAAGTTCTACACTAAGATCTCCTGTACCCACTCCGGCCCAATAGAGGAGGGCTGCGATGGGAGTCTGTCCGGCACCTAGTGCATAATCTGCGCTGCTTTCAGTAAGGATCACACAATCTGTAGGAGGAATTTGACCCGTATTCTCTCCAATATTCATGGTATTACCAAATGCCAGGTAATCATATCGACCATTGAATTGTTCGAAAAGGCTAATCTCGTTTTGAGAAAACAGGCTAAATGGCAGTAAAAATACCACCCACAATACTTTCCTATATACTGATTTGTAAAGTTTCATCCCACACTAAAGATACAGATTTATAAGTAGCATGGAAGCGGTGAAACTTACAAGGAGTCGTGATTTATAAATCGCGTCTTTTCAGGATAAGGTAAGACCAGTAAATGAACAGGCACGTCCATCCCAGAACGATTAGAACCGTATACCAGGGAACATCATAGCTTTTGTCGAAATTTTCACCTAACTGATTTGCGGCAGACTGGACAGCACCGAATCTTGTAAAAGGTTCAACGATCAAGTCGGACATAGAATCGAGCGGTAAGAAGTTATATACGCTTTTAAACAGGTCCGGGCCATCTTTAACCTTAATCCATTGAAATAGTATTGCGATTATTCCTTCAACTACCTGCCATAAGCCTAGAAAACCTAGAGCAAAGGCCGATCGTTTCACCAGGATGGCAAGAAACATGCAGAAACTGAAGAAGCACAACAGTTTCAGAAAATAAGCACCTATGTATTCCAGGTCACTGAAGATGATCGACATCTCATTATAATCTGAAAATATCAAACCTAAAATAAGAGAAACGACAAAGAGGAATACCGTTGAAACCAAACTGAACAATACCACGGTTAGAAACTTGGATGCTAAGAACTCTTTTTTGCTGAGGCCATCAATTAAGTTTTGCTTAAGTGTTCGGTAGCTATACTCGTTGGCCACTATGGACACTATAACGATGGCGAAGAATATCTTCAGCCAGGCTACGATATAGGCATTAAAATGCCAGATGAATGGAAAATTGAAGATCCCCTGGTCTGCTACTCGGAATTTTACACCACCGAAGTTAAACTCGATGGAAACAATGAGTGCAACACAGCAAATAAGAGCAAAATAGACGATAGAAATAACCTTCACCGTCTTATTGTATTTCAGTTTATGTAATTCTATATTGAGGAGGCGCAGCATGCTTAGTTAAGGTTTTGAGTGATTTCAAGGAATTGTTCTTCCAGACTTTCTTTTCGTTTTACCAGATGGGACAAACTTATTCCCTTTGCATGCATCTCCTCGTTAAAAGCTGACGCGTCCATTGGTTGCTTGAGATAGGCGACCAAAGAATCACCTTCTATTTTAATACTGCTAAAGGCAGTATTTTTCTGTAATTCTGCTTCCAGCATTTCCATATTATCAGACTGAAGCACAAAGAAACCGTGGCTGGCGATCATATTATCGACCCTGCCCGTATAAAGACTTTTTCCTTTACGAAGGATCACCACATGCGTACAAACCTTTTCAACTTCATCCAACAGGTGAGAAGCGAGTAGGATGGTGGTGCCTTCCGAAGCAATTTTTGTGATGATCTCCCTGATCTGGTGTATTCCCTGGGGATCGAGGCCATTAGTCGGCTCATCAAGAATTAATATTTCCGGGTCATTCAGCAGGGCAGAAGCAATTGCCAATCGTTGTTTCATCCCTAATGAGAAGGTGCGGAATTTGCTATTCTTACGATCTGCGAGTCCTACGATTTCCAGCTTCTCTTCAATTTTATCTTCCGAAACACCCTTTATCTTGCTAACCAAGGCCAGGTTTTGCACGGCCGTCATATAGGGATAAAAATTAGGCCTTTCAATGATAGCTCCAACTTTTTTAAGTGCTTGGTGAGTACTACCTGAACCGTCGAACCAATGGAAATTTCCGCTGGTTCGGTTTACAACATTTAGCACTATTCCGAGAGTCGTGGATTTACCACTACCATTTGGGCCTAGTATGCCATATACGTTTCCTTTTTCAATACTGAAAGATAAGTCGTCAACTGCAGTTAAAGGTCCAAATTTCTTCGTAAGGTTATTGAGAGTGAGTATCGTATTCACAGAAGTTATTTTGGTTGATTGATATGTGTAAGACGAATGGTGCCGAAATTTGTTACAAATACATTATATAATGCTTATCGCTAATCTATGATACAAATTTTCCCGGATTGCTATATTTTCACTGTAATCCTTATGAATTTTCCGTGATACTGGCGAATAAATGGATTTCGAATGCACTATTAATCTCAACAACTAAGATAATAAGAATGATCCTCCTTATTTTTGTTATATGAAGAAAATATTCTTATTCATATTCTTCACTTCTTTGATCTTTACCATCGAAGCACAAAATGATTCCACATTTGTTGACAGCAGGCCAACAGTACTAGGAATTAATTTCGATTATGGTTTTCTGCTGAAGCACACAGATTTTCTTCGCGAACTTGATGATGCCTACCCTGTGGCTGTAGGATTAGACTGGAGCAAACATTTAATTACCAGGAAATCATGGGATTTTTGTAATTGCTTCCCACGGGTAGGAGTGAGTCTTGCCTATTGGAACTGGGACAATCCGGATGTGCTTGGTAGCGGTATTAGCGCACTGGGGTATCTCGAACCGTATATGGTTACACATAAAAGGACGAACTTCTTTTTCCGGGCGGGAATGGGAGGGGTTTACCTCTCCAATCCCTACGACGAGGAGACTAATCCATTAAATCTTTCCTATAGTACCAACTTTGCTTTTTTTCTTATGATAGGTGCCGGGATCAATTATAGAATTAATGATAGATTGAATTTGCGATTGGCGGGTAAGTATAACCATATTTCGAATGGAGGAAATCGAACACCGAACAAAGGGTTGAATTTTCCTTCCCTTAGCATAGGGATAAATAGTAGCCTTAAGCCCATTGCCTTTCCTAATCCCGGCAAAAATGGCAAACGCAAACCCCCGGATGAAAGAAAACGAATCTCATTGGTTCATTTCTCAGGATGGAGTAATGCCACCGTTGGAGATACAGACAAGTTCTATGTCTTTGGATTTGCAGCGAACTACAGCAGATGGATAGGAGGGAGGAGTGCATTGACTTTCGGCACCGAATGGATTGTCGATATTTCCAGGAAGGAACAGATCCGGCTGGCAGGCTTAAATGATTCCTACCTCCAGGGAGCCATACTTGCTGGTCACGAGTTCTGGTTGGGAAGAGTGACGTTCAGCCAGGTATTGGGAGTATATTACTTCAAGGAGTACCGCAATACCGATGATGTCTATCAGCGATATGGTTTAAGTTACAGTTTTACCAAAAACCTGTTTGCTGGAATGAATCTTAAAGCTCATCGAAATGTGGCAGATTTCTTCGATTTCAGGATCGGCTACAGGTTCTGAGTTAGTAACTCCCGAAAAAACACTTAGAATAGCTTTTAGATTAATCTATGATTTCTGTTCCTGGTTGAAATAGACCAGGTAATAATACATTTGTTTCTCTTTGTCCCAACCTTTTTCAACAAAACGTTCTGCACTTTCCGGATTGATGAAATCCATTTTGATCTGAATATTGGTATCCAGATTGATCACATTCTTAATTTTCTTTCGAGCTGCTGTTACCGCTGTATTAGCGATAGGGAAGGTGGTAAGATCTTCAATACTGTATTTCGGAGCTTTCTCAGTTTTGTAATGCCTGAACTCCGGGATGAGGTCCGGATTATCGATCACTTCATTGACGAATAATGATTCTTCAAACTGGTCGTTCTTTGCAAAATGATTCACGGCGCGATTCATAAAAAGTACTTCCTCTTTTTTGTCTTCAGCCGGCAAGACCACATCTTTTGCAAAATCCTGGCAAAACTTTAAATACTTCTTAGTAAAGAAATTTTCATCCTCAAAAGCATCCACACCCAGGAAACTTTCCAGCCAGTAGCGTGCATCGTAGCGATTGCTGTCTACGGAAAGGACCTTGAACCCTTCTTCTTTCTTAATATTGAAGATCAGGGCGCCTTTATCGAGTTTGTTCAGGTTGATCCCCTGCTGAAGGTTCGCCAGCAGTTGATTTTCTTTTTCTGAAAACTGAAGGAAGTCCTGTTTTAATTCCGACTTAAAGATGCCGATTCCATCTACTTTTTCATTGTCGATCTGAAGTCCCTCCAGGTAAGCCACATACACTTCGCCACTTTTTATGTGCGGGTGTATGGATTGGTCGAACAAGTGACGGGTAATTTTCTTGCTCTGTTCATGAGCCGTTTCCGGGCTATCGAAAATATTGTTAACGATATTGTACAATTCGTGGAATTCCAGATCCTGATCGTGATTGAACTGGAAGTAATTTTCCTCCTTATCTCTGAATGGTTTGAGAAAGAATTCCTTTAACAGGGGGGTAAGTTCATCATCAGCCTGATGTGTTTCCTCGGAAAGGATTATACCTTCATTTCGGCTTTTATTACCAACTCGATGAATGGATAGGGATGCAATGTGAGCGTTGTATAAGTTTATCATTTGGAGTTAAAAAGTTTAAAACGTGATTATTGTATTCAGAAAACGGAAAATCTAATTCCAGTTGGTATCGAAATCGAGGTTATCCAAATCTTCGGGGTCATAGCCCAAATCGTCCTCTTCATCATCACCTTCTAAATTTTCAACGATGAACTCTTTTTCAGGAGCATCTTCCGGGATCTGGCCATGAGCGAACATTAGATTCGGATATGAGCGACCCTCTTCCTCCTCGGCAATTTCAGCAAGTTCAACGAGGAAGGTCCACATGCTGAGAAAATCGTAAATGTAGATAAGACGGGTCTGATCTTCATCGATAAGGGATTCAAGAGAGGTATCAGACATAACCAGAACTTCACCGGGCTTTTCACCCATGTCGAACAAAGAGATTTCTTCCCCCTGGTCCCAAAGTTCGTTACTTAAATAGAATGAAGCCATTTCCTGGCCACCAAAACCAAAAGACTGGGTAATAGTGTTGTGGAAATCCTCGAAGGTACTTGAGCCTTCTATCTCTATATCCCGAAACACATCTTCATGGGTGTCGAGAATAACTCTGAATCGGTAGATCATTCTAGCATCGGTTTGAATGTACAAAGATACTTTTTTCCCTACTATTTGGTGAATCTATGCAGGGTAAATGTCATAGCAGCGAGAAGGAAAAATGCCATCACCTGATGCAACACCCCCAGCCATACAGGAACCTGAAGGATCAGGGTGAACACACCCAGTATAAATTGGATAAATACAAGTCCGAGAAGCCAGTTTATCCCATTTTGTTGCAGGACCGTAATAGTTTGTTTTCTTGCCTTGTGCCAGATTACGGCAATTATGACAACCACTATATATGCCAGATATCGATGAACAAATTGAACCCCACTCTTACCCTCGATGAAATTCCTCCAGACAGGCGACTGCTCCAGGGTAACAGTCTCATGAACAAGTTTTCCATCACTCATTAAGGGCCATGTATTGTGAATCCAACCAGCATCCAGACCCGCAACAAAAGCTCCCCAGATAATCTGAAGCATCAGAATTACAAATCCCACGCGGATTAAATTTCGCATTGAATTTTCTACTTTTTTCGTTTCCGAATAGATAAGATCCAGGGCTACCCACAACGTGAAAGCGAATGTAAGGAAGGCTGTGCTTAGATGCATTGCAAGCCGGTAATGACTCACATCTGGCCGGTCTACCAAACCACTTTTCACCATATACCATCCCAAAAATCCTTGGAAACCTCCAAGGAACAGCAGGATTATACTTTTCTTTATAGTGGATCTTGAAAGTTGTTTCTTAATAAGGAAGTACAGAAAAGGAATAATAAAAACAATACCGATAAAACGCCCGATCACACGGTGTATCCATTCCCAGAAATATATTCCTTTGAATTCCTCCAGGGTCATATTGTAGTTTAATTTCTGATACTCGGGGTATTTCTTGTATAAATCGAAGGCTTCCTGCCATTCCAATTGGTTAAGAGGCGGAATAGTTCCGGAGATCAACTTATAATTCGAAATTGACAGTCCTGAATGCGTTAGCCTGGTTATTCCACCAACGATCACCATTATGAAAATTAACGTACATCCAATTAAAAGCCAGGTTATTACTCTTTTATTGTCCTTTTTCATTCTATTACACTTAGTCCAATTTCTTTTCCTTTTTTTAGCATAAATACCCTCGCAGCTTCATATTCGTTCGGGATTTCTCCGTCAAGTATTGCTTCTTTGATAGCATCCTTAATAATTCCTATCTCCCTTGAAGGTTCCAAACCGAAGGTTTTCATAATTTCTTCACCACTAACAGGAGGTTGGAAGTTTCTAATATGATCTCGTTCTTCTACTTCCACGATCTTATCACGTACTTTCTGGAAGTTATCACGGTATTTTTTAAATTTCTTGGGATTCTTTGTGGTTATATCTGCCTCACATAGGGTCATGAGATCATCAACATGGTCACCAGCATCGAAAACCAGTCTTCTTACTGCACTATCTGTTACATCCGACGCAAGGGCGATAGGCCTTGAACTCATGAGGACCATCTTCTGAACGAACTTCATATGTTCATTGAGTGGCATCTTCATTCTTTTGAATAACTTAAAGACCATCTTCGATCCAACGAATTCATGTCCATGAAAGGTCCAGCCTAACTTTTTGTCGAATCTTTTAGTGGGAGCTTTTCCGATGTCATGCAATAATGCTGCCCAGCGCAGCCATAGATCATCTGTTGTTTTTGCGATATTATCGACAACTTCCAGGGTGTGCCAGAAATTATCTTTATGTCGCTGACCCTCAACCTCTTCTATACCTTGTAATGCCAATAATTCCGGAAATATGTGTTTCAAAAGGCCTGTTTTATGGAGTAAGGCAAATCCTTTGGAGGGCTTATAAGACATAAGGATCTTATGTATTTCATCTATAATCCTTTCCCTGGAAATGATCTTAATTCTATCGGCATTTCTTTCAATCGATTTCAACGATTTATCTTCTATCTTAAAATCTAGTTGAGTAGCAAAGCGTATCGCCCTCAACATTCGTAAGGGATCATCACTGTATGTGATATCCGGATCCAGGGGAGTGCGAATAATTTTGTCCTGAAGATCTTCAAGACCATTGAAGGGATCTAGAAGGCGCCCGAAATCATCATCGTTCAAGCTTAAGGCCAGTGCATTGATCGTGAAATCACGCCGGTTCTGATCGTCCTCAAGTGTTCCGTTTTCGACAGATGGTTTTCTGCTATCCTTACTATAACTTTCTTTGCGTGCCCCGACAAATTCCATTTCTATCCCGCCAGACTGGAGCATAGCCGTACCATACGTCTTGAAAATTATAACCTTGGGCTTACCGGGTAAAAGTTTTGATACTGCATTTGCCAGATCGATTCCACTGCCTACAGCTACCACGTCAATATCTTTTGCGTCACCTCGCTCGAGAAGATAGTCCCGAACATAGCCGCCAATTACATAACTTTCCAGATTGAGAGTTGTAGCAGCCTTGGAAATTACCCTGAAAACAGGGTTTCGGAGTGCATTTGGATATTGTTCAGACATACCTTTTTTAAACGTTTTGCAAAGGTAGGGTATAGGGTTTCGGCTTCCAAAGCCTAACTTTTATTTTTTACGAGCTACGGTAGCAAATTGGGTATATTTCATGTCTTTGGCCCTAAAGAGTAAGGGAATATTAATGAGCAGCGGTTTTAATGAACTACTGCCATTAATTCCTTCGTGCTTTTCAATAATATAACCGGCGTTTTCGTACATGTTCCAAATACTCTTTTTTGTAAAGAACCTCAGGTGAGTCCGGTCCAGGATACCTTCATCCTGATATTCCCATTCACCTTTAAATAGAAGTTTGAAGAAGGTGCGGAAATAACGAATATTAGGAATGGAACTTATTATTTTCCCGTCATCCTTCAATTTTGATTTCACTTTTTCGAGTACGGTATAGGGGTCAAGTAAATGTTCCAGGACATCGTTGAAGTAGATAGCGTCGAAGTAATTACCGGGAAGTTTATCGATAGCGGCTTCTACAGAGGAAATCAGTACCTTGTCCAGCTTCTGTTCCGCTTCGGATGCAAATTCAATCATAGGTTCGATACCCCATACTTCTGCTTTGGTAAGTCGTTTAATCCCCGCCCCGAATTCGCCATTGCTACAGCCAACATCCAGTACGGTCTTTACTTCATTAGGAAGATAAGCTACCATTTCGGGTCGCTCATTTTCGTAATAATCCCTGGGTTTATTTGTATAATCCAGGCCTTCGGGAATATGTGACATATTTTACTTTCTAATTATTTGTACGGCTCCGTCCTTGCTTAATTTTATTATTGCCGACGCCTTAGCTGAACGGTTCTTTTGGCCCCAATTTACAATATAATCTACTCCATGCTTAATCTCAGGCGCGATATCATTATAGCTTGCCGGAGTGGCTTCACCGCTAATATTTGCCGATGTTGAAACGATTGGTCTTCGAAATCTTCGGATGAGTTGCTTGCAGAAATCATTCTGAACCACTCGAATTGCCAGGGTGTTATCTTCAGGAACAAGGTTTTCGGCCACGCGTATTGGATCATCGTAAACTATGGTCGTTGGCTTGGCCGCGTTTTTAAGGATATCGTAGGCGACTTCAGGAATATTCTCCACAAACTGATTTAACATCTTGAAGTCGGATACCAGGCAGATCAGCGATTTGCTTTCATGCCGCTTTTTTAATTTATAAACTTTCTCAATGGCATCGGCATTCGTGGCATCACATCCTATACCCCAAACGGTATCGGTAGGATAGAGGATCAGCCCGCCTTTTTTCAGAACAGATAATGCCGCTTCGATTTCAGCCTTCATAAAATCTTTCTTTTTGATTATGACGCATAGAATTTTTCATGCTGCTTCCTTCCAGTATCGTACCTAGAAGATACCATTTTTTTGGCTTGAGTAAAAGTACAACGAAGAGATATAATTGTATCAGAAAGGCCTTCAGAAACCCGAAATTCTTCCTGATAACGTACAAATAAGAACGGTACGCTTCTTTATTGATCTCTTTAGACTTCCCAATACTAACGCCCTGGTAGTGGAGGATCTTGGCTCCAGGCACCAACATTGTGGTATACCCTTTTCGTTTAAGTCGGTGACAAAGATCCATCTCTTCCCAATAGAGAAATACATTCGGATCGAATCCACCTATTTCTTCAAAAGCGTCTTTACGGAAAAAAAGAAAGGCCCCGTTCACCCAATCGACTTTAATAGGATTCTTATAATTTAATTTTCGATCGGGGTATCGTTTCAAATTAGCTTTCTGTAAAAACCCCCTTCCAAATAGTAATCTTCTTAGACCTTTATTATGATCGAAGGAGGGAACCAAGCGGTTGTGCTCATCGTAATTCTGGGCTGTACTAACGCCTACGGATTTATTAGTGTCCATAAAACCAGTAAGAATTTCCAGGCAATTGTTCAGCAATAAGGCATCATTATTCAGAAAAAGTAAATACCGGGCATTGGCG
>JABDNT010000072.1 GCA_013043685.1 Flavobacteriaceae bacterium
GGTAATGCGCCTTCAGGTAAGCCGTCTGATAGGCGATCCAGGCGTAACAGGTGGAGTGTGACTTATTGAATGCATAACTGGCGAAAGCTTCCCAGTCCTTCCATATCTTCTCTAAAATTTCAGGGTCATGGCCATTGGCTGCAGCTTGTTCAATAAATTGCGGCTTCATTTTATCCAGGACTGCCTTTTGCTTTTTACCCATGGCCTTCCTAAGGACGTCTGCTTCACCTTTGGTAAAACCAGCCAGCTTCTGGGATAGCAGCATCACCTGCTCCTGGTACACCGTAATTCCATAGGTTTCTTTCAGGTATTCTTCCATGGCCGGCAGGTCATAGCTTATCTCTTCCTCCCCGTGTTTTCTCCGAATAAAACTTGGAATATATTCCATCGGCCCCGGACGATACAGGGCGTTCATGGCAATAAGATCTGCAAAAACCGTTGGTTTCAGGTCCTTCATGTGCTTTTGCATCCCTACCGATTCGTACTGGAAGATCCCTACGGTTTCTCCTCGCTGGAACAATTCATAGGTTTTTTCGTCGTCCAGTGGAAAATTATCCGGGTCCAGGTCAACATCGTGCTTATGCTTAACGATCTTAACCGTATCTTTTATAAGGGTCAGGGTTTTCAGTCCCAGGAAATCCATTTTCAATAATCCGGCACTTTCCACCACTGAGTTGTCGAATTGAGTCACGTAGAGATCAGAATCCTTGGCTGTCGCGATAGGTACGTAATTAGTGATGTTGTCAGGAGTAATGATCACTCCACAGGCATGTATCCCGGTATTCCGCACCGAACCTTCTAATACCTTGGCCTGTTTAATGGTTTCGGCTTCCAGGTCTTCACCTTCTGCAAGATTTAATAGCTCATTGACCTTTGGCAATTCATCACTTCGGAACTTCGATCGCAATTCGGAATCACTCAATCCGAAGATCTTGTTCAGCTTGGTCATATTCGGAATAAGCTTCGCAATGCGATCTGCATCATTCAAAGGCAGATCCAGTACTCTCGCAGTATCTCGAATCGAGGATTTGGCCGCCATTGTACCGTAAGTAATGATCTGGGCAACCTGGTTGGCGCCATACTTTTCAATCACATAATCCATCACCCTGGACCGGCCTTCATCATCGAAGTCAATGTCAATATCGGGCATACTCACCCGGTCAGGATTAAGGAAACGCTCAAAAAGCAGGTCGTATTTAATAGGATCTATATTTGTGATTCCCAGGCAATATGCAACGGCACTTCCAGCCGCCGAACCTCTTCCCGGACCCACCGAAACGCCCATTTTACGAGCTTCAGCAATAAAATCCTGTACGATCAGGAAATACCCCGGATACCCTGTATTGGCAATAACTTCCAGTTCGAAATCCAGCCGTTCTTTAATTTCATCGGTAAGCTCCCCGTATCTTTTCTCGGCACCCACATAGGCTAGATGTTTCAGGAACTCATTCTCTCCTCTTTTCCCGCCATCTGCATCTTCGATATTGTAGAATTCCTTCGGGATGTCAAAGTTTGGGAGCAGTACGTCCCGCATCAGTGTGAAAGGTTCGATCTTTTCTATAACTTCAGCAATATTACTGATGGCTTCGGGAAGATCTTCGAACAATTTCTTCATCTCCTCCTGGGTCTTAAAATAGTATTCCTGGTTAGGCAATCCGTAGCGATAACCACGGCCCCGACCAATTGGAGTAGCCTGTTTTTCACCATCTTTAACACACAGCAGGATATCATGGGCATTGGCATCTTCCTTATCGATATAATAGGTATTGTTGCATGCTACCAGCTTGAGGTTATGCTTTTGGGCCATTGAAATAAGCGTACCGTTTACACGTCTTTCGTCTTCCTGCCCATGACGCATGATCTCCATATACAGGTCTTCGCCAAACTGTTCTTTCCACCAGATCAATGCCTGTTCTGCCTGCTTTTCTCCAATGTTCAGGATTTTGGAAGGGATTTCCCCATACAGACTTCCCGTGAGGACGATCAGGTCCTCTTTATACCTCTCGATAACATTTCTATCAATCCGCGGGACATAGTAAAAACCATCGGTATAAGCGATTGAGGCCATTTTGGCAAGGTTGTGATAGCCGTTCTTATTTTTTGCCAGAAAGACCACCTGGTAGCCATTATCCTTGTGCGATTTGTTGGTATGATCCTCACAAACAAAGAATTCACATCCCAATATTGCCTTAAGTTCTTTGTGTTTATCCTCTTCTGTCAGGGATTTGTTATAGTCGTTCACAGCCTTAATAAAGTGAAAGGCTCCCATCATATTACCACTGTCCGTAAGCGCTACAGCAGGCATTTCATCTTTCACAGCGGCTCTCACGAGGTCATGGGTAGAAGATGTTGATTGTAAAATGGAAAATTGTGAATGATTATGTAAATGGGCGAAGCTTGTTTCTTGAAGTACCGCAATATTCTCATCGATCGCTTCGGATGAGATTTCCTCGGTTTGAATTGCGTCCTCAAGTTCTTGTCGGATTTTATCAGAAGCTTTTTTGAGATTGATGTGTTTAAGGCCTGTCAGCTCAATCGTTCGCGGATTAACCTCCGAAAATTCCTCGAAATAATCTGGCTGGACATCCAATTCTTCAACCGTAAAAATCTGCCTCCGGATCAATTCAAGGAAACAACGCGTTGTAGCTTCCACGTCGGCAGTGGCGTTATGGGCTTCCGCAAATGGCTGATCGAAAAGAAATTGGTGTAATTCGGTTAGAGTAGGTAATTTGAACTTTCCTCCTCTTCCTCCGGGTAACTGACAAAGCTGCGCGGTAGTTTCAGTACAGGTATCCAATACTGGTTTTGAAGCCAGGGCATTCTCAATTCCTAGTCGGTAGAATTCAGCACCCATAATGTTAATATCGAAATCGACGTTCTGTCCAACCACGAATTTTGATTTCTCCAGAGTTTCCAGGAATCTTTGAACTACTTCATCAAGGGGCTTCCCCTGTTGTTGCGCGAGTTCAGTAGAAATACCGTGAATTTTTTCCGAATCGTAGGGGATATTAAAC
>JABDNT010000082.1 GCA_013043685.1 Flavobacteriaceae bacterium
GTTGGATCCACTCCCGAAACCGTAATCGTGATTTGCTCATCTTCATCGAAGGTTGCTGGGCTTATTGTGAAAGTAGCTGTTTGAACCTGGGCAAATATTGGCGCAATAGCTAAAAGAAAGAGGTAAAGTAATATTTTCTTCATAACAATGGTGATTTGAAAAAAGAGGCTATGTCTCGCATAGCCTCTTTTTAAATTAAAATGTTATTAATCCAGGCTAATGACTTTATTCACATCATCAATAGTGACGAAACGTGCGCCTGTAGCTCCAATATATTTGAAGTTACTGTCACCATCACCTGCATTTTCAAAGTCTTCATCAATGGTGTAACCGGCATCTTCATACCATGGGAAATTTCGTCCTGAAGCCCAATCGGTTTCAACGGTGAACCAACGGAAGTTGGCATCACCCTCTGCGAGGAAGTTAACCCATCCTGAGTATACACCATCACCTGTACAGTATAATTCAACTGGTGTTTCCCAGCCCCATCCTGCGTCGGTTAGTCCTGCGCCAACACCAAATAACACATCCAATTCGCACATTCCTGTAGCTTGCGGAGGTCCTAAGGTGATAGTTTTATTGATATCGTCTATTTCGAGGAAGTACAATCCGGAAGTTCCAACAAATGCGAAATTGCTGTCGCCATCTCCTGCATTCTCAAAGTTTGCATCTATAGTATAGCCGGCGTCTTCATAGAAAGGATAGTTCTGTCCTGATGCCCAGTCGGTTTCAACGGTGAAGAATCGGAAGTTATTTTCAGATCCATCCAAATTCTGTAAGTGTACATTTCCTGAATACACACCATTACCTGTACATGGTAAAGTGCCAGGATTGTCCCAGCTCCATCCTGTAAAAGTAATACCGGCTCCAACCATCCACAATTGGTCATTGTCGCAATTGGCAACAGGCTCGTCGGATGCTTCGGGAAGTACAAGTGTCAAGGCTTGAGGAGTAGAAAATGTTTCATTTCCATCTACTCCGATTACAGAACGCAAACGGAACGATACTTCCCCTGTATTTGGATTTTCTGTATTAGGATCGGAATCCAATCCGGCTTGTCCGGCATAGCCTAAAAGATCACCAATGGTAACAGCAATCTCATTTCCACTTGTTGATGCAATGGTTTCAGAATCGCTGAAATCACCAGTGATAGACTTGTGAAGTTCGAAAGTGAAATTCGTAGGAACCCCGGCATCAGGGGTGTTCCAGGTAAATCTTTCACCGATATTTCCGGCAGCTGCCGGAACTAAAATATATTCTGACAAGAACGAGTTTGTAAAGCTGAGTTCAGTACTGCCAGCAATAAAAACCACATCGTCATCCTGCTGGCACGCATTAAATCCGAATGCGATTAGCATTATAAGTCCTATAATTTTAATCTGTTTCATTGTATTGAGTTTTAGTATCCTTCATTTTGAGTTAAGTTGGTATTTACGCCCAGGTCTGATGCAGGTATTGGCATCACATCTCTAAACGCTTCTGTAGTGGCTCCTTCCGGAACATTGCCCTTCCATGGCCAAACGCCCTGATCGGAAAACTGTCCGAATCGAATCAAATCGGTTCGCCTGTGTGCTTCCCAGTGCAATTCACGGGAACGCTCATCAAGAATAAAATCCAAGGTCAGGTCACTTTCTGAGATGTTGGCAATCGGACTGCCGCTATTGGAGCGTTCTCTCAATTCATTGATATAAGAAACAGCCTGGGCAGTACTTCCTCCTCCACCTCTTAGGACGATTTCTGCATACATCAGATATGCATCAGCCAATCGCCACATTGGGAAATCGGTATCACAAAAGTCGCCCGTTGTATCTGATCCAGGGTTGCCATTAACATCTACATTTCTGAATTTCGCAACTGCATAACCGTTGTTAAATGCAGCGATGTTCTCAATCTCCAGTGACTGTCCATCTGTATATAGCAAATTACGGCCGTCGCCAGAAAGTTGTTCAACGCTGTATGTCAGGTTAGCAACATCCAGAGTGATGAAGTATGTTCCATCTTCTGCGATAGCGATATTGGCTCCGTCCTGTTCAAGGCTGCCATCAGCTCCGTTATCACCAAGATTTATCGTCCAGGCATTATCGAATCTAAACTTCATCTCTCCTGCTACCAGGTCAAGATATAAGGCATACTGATCAGTTCCAGTTTCATACATATCCTCATCCGGATCACCCCATCCATTGGGAGTGGCACTACCAATAATACCCCAGGCCGAAAGTGTTCCGAGAGTTGAATTGATATTATCCAAATCAGGTTGTTCATCGAACTTTTCTACAAACGCAGATGTTGTTCGAACGCCAAACCAACCACCGTTAATTCCAAAATCAGCCGGATCCATAGTTCCTCCAACAGGAGCATGAACAAGGAATGTCATACCTCCGAATGATTGGGTATTAAGCCCATCAAAAGGAATGGTGAAGATCACTTCATCCTGAGCACCATTCATATCATTGTCGGCCAGGAATAACTGATAGTACGGATTGTCTGGAATAGTATATCC
>JABDNT010000003.1 GCA_013043685.1 Flavobacteriaceae bacterium
AAAGATTACAGCATTGGTATGCAACGGGCGTAAACGACCAAAACTTAACCAGGATATTCCGTCGGTTAGGTTAGGGAATAAAAACATAAACGCCAGAAGTAAACCGACGCTCATTCCTATGATGCCCCAGAAGATGGTGGCATATAAAAAACTTTTTACGATCTTATTATCGTAATAAAACTTCTCTAATTCCATAATTAGTGCTTATCGTTAGTTTCAATTGGTTGATCTACTGATGTATCCTTCACAACTTCATCTTCAAATAACATGCGGACAGAGGGAGTATAGGTGTCGTCGTATTGTCCTTTGCGCACAGAAATAATAAAGGCTACGAAGAAGCCAAGCGCCACAATAACACTAATACCTAACAAGACGTAAATTATACTCATACCTATTTGTGATAAAGCTGTAAAAGTAACCTGAGCACCTGCCTCAAAAAATGACATTTATCAGGTTTATTTTGAATTTATTTTTTTAAAAATCGATCTCCGTAAAATCGGGTAGCGATTGTGGTGAACACTACAATACTAATGGAGCTGAGAGGCATCAATATAGCAGCCACTACGGGAGCGAGATGACCGGTTACTGCAAATCCCAAACCAACTACATTGTAAACAAGCGATAGCACAAAACTCCATTTTATAATTCGTATCCCGGATTTGGAGAGACGGAAGAAATCTACCATGCTGCCAAACATAGAAGCATCCAGAATCCCGTCGCACGCCGGAGTAAATACGTTTACGTTCTCTGCAATCGCGACTCCTATTTCACTCTGTTGAAGTGCACCCGCATCGTTCAATCCATCGCCAACCATCATTACTTTTTTTCCTTTCCCCTGAAGACTGTCGATAAACCTCAATTTATCTTCAGGTTTTTGATTGAAATACATTTTAGTTCCTTCCGGGATCAATCGTGAAAGTCGTTCCCGATCTCCATCATTATCACCGGAAAGCACTATTAGTTCCTTGTCTTCAGAGAGTTGATCCATTACTTCATTCATACCATCCCGGTATTCATTCTGAAAAATATAACATCCTTTATACAGGTTGTTGCTGCTAATATGGACTGCTGTCTTATCGATCGATTCGAAGGGTCGATCATCCAATCCACTTCCCTCGGATACAAAATTATACGAGCCAATTTTAATGAGCTGATTATCCACGCTTGCGGTCATACCTTCTCCTGCATGTTCCTCAAAAGCATCCAGCGTTTTAATATTATGAACATCCAGCATTTCGTAGAGGGATCGGCTTAAAGGATGATTGGAAGCCCTTAACGTACTAGTAAGTATTTCTTCTTCCTCTTGCGTGAGCGCAATTCCTTCATAAGTCATACTGCTACCGTTTCCAGAAGTCAAGGTTCCTGTTTTGTCAAAAACCACGGTATCGATAGAGGCCATTTTCTCAATTACCGAAGCCTCCTTAACGTAGAATTTCATCCTACCAAAGATCCTTAGTAAATTCCCAAGGGTGAAAGGTGCTGACAGGGCAATGGCGCATGGACAGGCCACAATAAGCACAGCTGTAAACACATTAAAAGCCTTGTAAGGATCATATAACAACCAAAAAAGGGTTGCCACGAATGCGATCGTAAGAATGGCGATCGTGAATCTTTTTGAAATACTATCGGTGAAAGACTGAAAAGGGCTTTGTCTGTCCGCATCGAATACTTCGTTGCTCCAGAGTTGCGTTAAGTAACTTTGTTCCACTGGCTTCAATACTTCTACTTCCAGGACACCCGCCTGTTGCTTGCCGCCCGCAAATAGCTTGTCACCGCTCTTACGGGTTACCAATTCGGACTCACCGGTAACAAAACTATAATCTATAAGTGCATTTCCTTTAATGAGGATAGCATCGACGGGTAATAGTTCATTATTTCTTACTAATATGCGGTCCCCCTGTTTCACGTCGTAGACCTCTACTTGTTCTTCCTCGATCTCTTCGGAAGAATTCTTCTTCAAACGTGTGACGGCTATCGGGAAGTACGACTTATAATCCCTTTCGAATGATAAGTAACTATATGTTTTTTGCTGAAAGAATTTACCAACCAGCAAGAAGAACACCAGCCCGGTAAGGCTATCGAAGAATCCGGTACCCCAATCGAACACAATTTCCATGGTACTGCGGATAAAGAGAACAATTATCCCGAGGGCGATCGGGACATCGATATTCAATATTTTCGAACGGAGGCCTTTAACAGCAGATATGAAATAGTCCTGAGCCGAATAAAATACCACCGGAACGGAAAAGGTAAACATAAGCCATCTGAACATGGGTTTGAAACGGTCAAGCCAGAATTCACTAACCTCGAAATACTCGGGAAACGAAAGGAACATTATATTTCCGAAGGCAAAGCCGGCGACCCCCAGTTTATAGATAAGGCTTCTATCTATGTATCGTTTCTTCTTTTTAGAATCTTCTAAAGAAATATATGGTTCGTAACCAATTCTACCCAGCAGCTTTACCAGGTTTTTCAACGAATATTTCTCAGAATTGAATGTTATCCGAATCGTCTTTTCGGGGAAATTAACCTGCGATGCCAGCACAGCTGGTTGCAGTTTATTCAGGTTTTCCAATACCCAGATACAAGAACTACAATGAATTGATGGAATTAGGAAAGAAACAACACTGGTGTGACCATCCCTGAATTCAAGCAACTTTTCCGCAATTGCTTCATTATCGAGAAAATCGAACTTATGCTCAAATTCTCTTGGTGAGACACCCGGAGTCTTTTCCAGCTCGTAGTAGTAGCTCAGATCATTTTCATGCAAAAGTTCATATACTGTTTTACAACCATTACAGCAAAACGGCATTTCCTCAAGATAGATAGTTTCGTCTTTGCACGATTCTCCGCAATGCGAACAGTGCTCCATATCCAATTATTTACTCATTTACCTGATGCAAATATTGAAATCTGAAAAAATGAAAACTATGACAAATATCAGCAACCGTCTATGGGGAACGTTGTATTTTTAATTGCAAAAATAAATGAAATGAAGATCACCAGAGCCATACAGAATTTGAAATGCGGTGGTTGTGCGAATACAGTTAGAAAGGGACTGGAAGGTATTTCAGGCATTTCCGAGATTTCCGTCGACAATGATACATCGGAAGTAACTTTCAATTATGAGACCACAGAAAATTTCAATGAAGCTCATAAAAAGTTGATCAGTCTCGGATATCCTTTTGAGGATGATGATAATCCTTTAATGACCAGGGCGAAATCCTATGTAAGCTGTGCCATTGGGAGAATGAGTCCTTCAGAAACCGAAAATAAGACGGAAGTCTGATAAAACTGCTTTATTGTGCAGCTGGCTATACACCAATTTGACAGAATTGGTGATTTTCCTCATTGTTATTGACCTAACAATTGTTGACATTTATATTGAATCTAAAACCTAATTATAATGAAAGATCACGAAAATTCCCACTTAATGGATAAAGTCGCTGATGCCCTGAGAAAGGCCGCTGTTGAAATAGAGGAATTTCAGGTGAAATCGGCTTTGGGTAAAGCCGAAGCGCAAGACAAGTATGAAGAGGTCAAAAAGAAGTTCAACAGGTTTATACACGACAGTAAATCTAAGATGAAGACCGGCAAAGAAAAATTAGACGAACTCCATACCAAACTGGACGAATTAAGAGTGCAGTTGGCCCTTGGAAAAGCAGAATCACGCGATGCATTTATTGAACAGAAACGAAAACTGTTATCACTATTGCATCAGATCGAAGTGAAGATTAAAACACATGAAAAGCTTCGTAAGCTTTATGCTATTTTATTGATCGAAATTGAGATCTTCAAAGTTCAACTGGAAATCCTGGAAGAAAAATTCGAAGAAGGCACGGAAGGTGCAAAAGCTGCTTTCGAAAAAGGGAAGAAAGAATTTAATGAGTTCATTGAAAATCTAAAATCTAAAAAAGCAAAAGAGGAAGAAACCCAATGGGAACATTTTCAGGGAGAGATCTCTGAAGCTTTCGATCATTTCAAGCAAGCTTTTAAAAAGGCATGATGAGCTAATTTAGTCCGCTGTTTCTTAAAGGATGTTCGGTAATATAACCTATCGACGGTCGTAATCACCTTTGCTAATATCTCTCAGCATTCCTATGGCAATTATCACAGCTGCAATTGCACAAATAATACCAAACAAGGAATAATCACCCCATAACGGTCCAATATTAAATGTGACCAACAGGGAAGCCCCTATGATCAATGCTACCATTACAAAAGCGCTCACTAATTGCTTGGTAACCCGATTTATGGTATGCACCATTGGATCTATCCCTTTATGCGTAAGATCTACCTTTACCTGTCCACTATTTATCCTGCGTATCGCATTTTTAAGATCCCTGGGGAATTCTTCCATATAACTGCTTAACTCATATATGGAGTTAAACACCTTTTCCCCTAATTTCAATGGATCAAATCCTTTACTTACCGCACTCGACAAATACGGTTTTACCATGTCAAACTGATCGAGTTTGGGATCCAGCTTCTGAACTACTCCTTCAAGAGTAACCAATGATCTTGCGAAAAGGAAGAAGTGAGACGGTACAACCAGTCCATTCTTAATAATGATATCCTTTAGATCCAATAGGACTGTACTCATTTCATTTTTATGAGTATCTCTGGTGTAGTATTTTTCAACAAACTCTGTGATATCATATTCCAGGCTGCGCATATCATCAACAACCATATCGCTGGACAGCATCTGTAACGCCTTTATTATCTTGTTTACTTCTTTCCGTTTTATGGCCAGGAATAACTTGCCAAAAACCTGAATATCGCGCGGAAGGATACTTCCCATCATACCGAAGTCCAGATAACCTATTTTACTATTGGGCATTACCAGTAAATTTCCGGGATGTGGATCGGCATGGAAAAATCCATATTCGAATATTTGCTTAAAGAAACTTTTGGTTAATCTACGGGCTATTACCTTTTTATCATGCCCTTTTTCTTTCAGCCTGGCCAGTCTGTCGATCTTGGTACCCGACATAAATTCCATGGCCAAAACCTTACTGGTTGTGAATTCCTGGTATACCTTAGGAGAACAGGCGTATTGATCTTTGCTACGGTCCTGGTACCAATTGTTATAGAATCTTTGAACATTTATGGATTCATTGATGAAATCCAGCTCCTTTAGAATCGATGCTTCAAAGTTTCGTACAAGTCCAACAGGATCAAAATTCTTGATGGACGGAACACGCTTCTCGAGAATTCCGGCCACCCTATACATGACCTTAATATCTTCTTCGATCACTTCCTTTATGCCGGGGCGCTGAACCTTTAAAGCAACCCGCTTTCCCGTATGCAGCGTTACTTTATGAACCTGTGCCATAGAGGCCGATGCAAAAGATTTTGGTTCGAACCAGGCAAATAAATTACCAACTGTTTCTCCCAGCTCTTCTTCAACTACTTTTTTTGCCATCTCTTCCGTCATTGGAGGCACATTGTCCTGCAGTTTTTCCAGCTCGAAAGTTAAATCCAGTGGTATCAGGTCGGGACGATTGCTCAATATCTGGCCGAATTTCACGAAAGTAGGGCCCAATTCCTCGCAGACCAGCCGCATTTTCTCCCATTTATTATACATAAGAGCATGCTTTCTGGAGGATTTAGGGACCATTTTTCGCAGAAAAGCATATTGATCCCGTTCCTCAAGATGCTGAACCAGGTCTTCAAAGCCATATTTTAGCAGGACTTTTAAGATCTGATTATATCGGGAAACCGATTTAAACTTACGTCCTATACCAGACAGTACTCCCATGTTACGTTTTCATTTCGAGCTTGTTCAATCGCGCTTCAAGTAAAGCAACGGTCCTATCAGCTTTCTCAAGTTTCTCATTCAATGCTTTTATCTCATCCAGGTGAGCCACATTGATCTTTTTATAAAAAGCTGCGACAAGTTCTTCGATCTTTAATTCGAGCTCCTCTTTCATTTCACCAGCCTTATAAATGATCTTATCCATAAGCTCTAGTTCGTTACCATCTTCATCTAGTAATGGTTCAGAAGCTACCCTGTTGATGTTATCTTTTCCTTTTTCGGAATATTCATGTAACTTTTCCAGTACATGAGTGTCCTTAGCGATGTGATAAAGACTTGCCGAAAGTGTTAAAAGTTCAATTACAGTTTTTGTTTTCATATCACGGCAAATTCAATTGTATTACTAACAAAGTTATAGTTTAACATAAGTTGCAACTATGACTTTAATCAGTTGTGTTTAAACCATTTCACCGTTAATTTAACCTGTAATTGCTAAAAGAATGAACCTATGGCATCTACTCCCGTATCCTCAATCATGACTAAGAATGTAGTTTGCGTTACGCCAGATCAAAAACTAATCGACGTAAAGCACATCTACGAGAAAATAAAGTTCCATCATCATATACCTGTCACTGAAAATGACAAGCTGGTGGGAATGGTTAGCCTGATAGACTTTATGTATCGAATAAAAGGGGCCGGCCTGGACGATAGCAATAAGATCTATCACGAATTAACGGTAAAAGATATTATGTCCCCCAATCCATATGCCGTAGCTCCGGAAACATCTATTGATGAGATCGCAGAAGTATTGGTAAAAGGAAGGTACAGGGCTATTCCAATTGTGGAAAGCGAAAAAATAGCTGGAATAATCTCTACTGCCGACGTAATTAAATATTACCTTCATAAGGACTGAAGTCTCCTGTCAAAGAGATCTGATGGATAGCACTTATTGTGGTATTATCAACTAAAACCAACCTTATTCTTTTTGTTCGGAAGTTCCCACCGAATCATCGCTTTAAGAAATTCATCTACTTTTTCGACAATAAACTTTTCGGTTATCTCCCCTGGATTAAAAGTTCCTAATTCCTGCATGTCGCCTTCCCCAGGTTTTGATTCAATATAGGGAAACAGTATAAAAACAAATATGTCACCGTTATAGGTCTGCGAAAAAACCAGCGAACCCCCGCGAATAAACTGGTAAGCGGGAACCCGGTTCGTACAATCGATCAGTTCTGGCGGGAAGGAATCGAACGAGATGTTCACAGCCTCATTCGTATAAATCCAGCTTAATTCCTGGACCTTCCATCCAATGTCATAACGAGCCACAATGGTATCAAAAGTATCTTTTATCAATCCCTTAAGCACAGATTTCCAAAGTGTTTTCTTTTCCACAACCGTCTCTATAGATGCCTTATAGTCGGTAATTCGTTCTTCTAAATGTTCAATTTTCATTTTCTAAATTTTTTATGGAGTCCCGCGTTGCTTTCGTTTTGAGTCTTTCTTGTTTCCTGAAATATCCCCTAAAAAGAAAATTGTGTTTCAGGGCTTCCATGTTCTCATTGAGCCTAAATGTAGCTTCCTTGATGTTCAGGAGCGTAGAATCCAGGTTTTTTGCAAATTTTTCGTCCTTAATCAATTGATTGAAAGCTCCTTCACTCTCCTTGATCTCGTTGAGATATGTGTCCAAATTCTCACTCACTTGTTTAATATTTGTCGTAGAGGCATCGAGATCATCAATGATACTCTTCACCTTAATACCGGAAACAGAATCAGTGAGTAAGACTCCCGCAGCACTTTTATCAAAATCTACGGAAGAAATGATTGTATTCAACTGATTTATTGCATTATTAGCACCCATACTTGCCTTTTTCAGTTGATTCACACTTTCCTTGAGATTATCGGCCATTAGGGTATCATTTATCAGCATCCCTATTGTTCCTTTTCCGTCGATGATCTTAGTGGTGATCTTTAAAAGATCGGATGTGAGAATAGCCGCATTTTCGTTGGTTACGCTCAATGTGGTCAAAATATCGTTCGCGCCGATCTTAGTATATGATTTAATGGTATCTCCCGATTTAATAGGTCTGGATTCCCCTTCTTGAGGTAGAATATTGATCAGCATGCTGCCCACCAGGCCATCCGAACCAATAGTGGCCACCGCATTTTTGTTGATGC
This sequence comes from Flavobacteriaceae bacterium, assembly GCA_013043685.1. Classification (GTDB taxonomy): domain Bacteria; phylum Bacteroidota; class Bacteroidia; order Flavobacteriales; family Flavobacteriaceae; genus Pukyongia. The sequence continues at coordinate 7,934 of JABDNT010000003.1, forward strand.
GCTTTGCAATTTTTTCCTCGATGACCATGGAAATCATAATCCGTGACGGGCCTATCATTTCAATGCCTTTGACCGTTCCGGAATTAATTCCCGAGTATCTCACGTTGTTACCTAATTGTAATCCGTTCACATTAGTGAATTCTGCATGTAATTCTATATTACTTCCAAACAGATTCTGTCTATTCCCAATAAAATAAAGTGCCGAAACCAGCAATGTTGTTCCCAATATTACAAAGACACCTAATCTTATTTTTTGTGTGACTGTCTTTTGCATAATATTTACGTTTTAAAGAAGGCTTTTACTTTAGGGTCTTCAGACTGTATTAATTTCTGATAGGTACCTTCTATATAATTTATTCCGTCCACGAGAAGAATGATCCTGTCTGCTATAACCCTCGCACAATCAACGTCGTGTGTGATGATAAGAGAGGAGGTTTTATATTTTTTCTGAATCGTTCTCATAAGATTTATTATTTCTTTCGAAGTAATTGGATCCAGTCCGGTGGTAGGTTCATCGTACAAAATGATGGCCGGTTTTAGAATCAATGCCCGTGCCAATGCCACCCTTCGTTTCATGCCGCCGGAAAGCTCTGCCGGCATTAGATCGATCGCATCGGCTAAACCTACATTCTCCAACGCTTCCAATACCAGTTCTTCGTTACTTTCGGTTATTTTCAATTTTGTTTTATGGCGTCTTAATGGAAATTCCAGGTTCTCTCGAACCGTCATGGAATCGTATAAAGCACTTCCCTGAAACAGAAATCCAATCTCGGTACGCAGTATATCTAATTCTACCTGCCCTAAGATGGTGATGTCCTGTCCTTTTATTCTAATAACGCCTTCATCCGCTTCCATTAGTCCCACCAGGCATTTTATCATAACCGATTTCCCGGATCCGGATTTTCCCATTACAACCAGGTTCTCTCCTTCAAATAACTGGAGATTAAATCCTTTAAGCACATGGTTGTCTCCAAAGCTCTTTATTAAGGCTCTCAATTCCAGGATAGGTTTTATGTCTATAGCGTCCGTCATTGTACTTCAAAGAATATATCAGTGACAAAAACAGCGATGAAATCAATAATAAATAACAGCATTGAAGTATATACTACCGCCGCGTTGGAAGCTTCGCCAACACCCACAGTACCTTTACTACAAAAATATCCCTTGTAACAGCCTACAAGGCCAATGGCAAAACCGAAAAAGAAGGACTTTATGGTAGCAGGTATTATATCCGAATACTTTAAAGCATCAAAGACCTCATTAAAATATAATGTAAAGGAGACCTCTCCTTTTAAATTTTCAACCAGTGCGGAACCGAAGAGTGCGACCGTATCGCCAAATACGATCAAAAGGGGAAGCATTAAGGTAGTCGCAACGATACGGGTGACCACCAGATACTTGAACGGATTGGTTCCGGACACCTCCATGGCATCTATTTGTTCTGTAACCCGCATAGATCCTAATTCTGCACCAATACCAGAACCTATCCGGCCTGCGCAAATCAATGCAATGATCACCGGACCGATTTCCCTAACAATTGATATACTCACCATTGAAGGCATCCAGGACTCTGCCCCAAACTCCATAAGAGTAGGACGAGACTGTAATGTAAAGACCAATCCCAGGATAAAACCGGTTACACCAACCAGCAACAATGAGCGGTTACCCATGTTATAACATTGGCGTAATAATTCCCTGAATTCGAATGGTCTTGTAAATACTTCCCTGAAAAAACGCAGGGCGAAATAGGAAATATCACCAATTTCGTTAAAAAAGGATTCAGCCCTGGACGGTATTAATGCCGGACCTTTCATAGTATTTCTTTCTATCAACCATATCAAAGATATTTTTAGTTGACGCGAATAACTATGATATTAATCAGATACAAGATATACGAAAAGTCCCTGGAAACTCGGATTTGATAACCGAATAACTACACCTCCAGGGTTCCCTTCGGGCTTCCTCGTTGGCTCAGTCATGGATTCACTTCGTGATCCTCACAAAGCTCCGCTTTGAAAACAACAACGCAAAACTACACCTCCAGGATTCCCTTCCGGCTTCCTCGTCGGCTCCGTCATGAATTCACTTCGTGATCCTCACAAAGCTCCGCTTTGAAAACCACAACGCAAAACTACACCTCTAGGATTCCCTTTGGGCTTCCTCGTCGGCTCCGTCATGAATTCACTTCGTGATCCTCACAAAGCTCCGCTTTGAAAGCCACAACGCAAAACTACACCTCCAGGATTCCCATCGGGCTTCCTCGTCGGCTCCGTCATGGATTCACTTCGTGATCCTCACAAAGCTCCGCTTTGAAAGCCGAAAAAAGAAAGCCTCACTTCATTCCAAAAAAGAAAGCGAGCTTCCTTTTTTGGAAACTCGCTCGTTTTCACCTTTTTTTCGGCTTATTCGTGACCCCGGGAGGATTCGAACCCCCAACCCTCAGAGCCGAAATCTGATATTCTATCCAGTTGAACTACGGGGCCAATATTTTTAGTTTGACAATCTCGCTTTGACGATACCAGATATGGTTTTACCGTCGGCCTGGCCAGCCAACGCCTGATTCGCCATTCCCATTACCTTACCCATATCTTTCATGGAACTGGCACCGGTTTTCGCGATTATATCATCAACGATCTTTGCAACTTCTTCTTCGCTCATCTGCTCCGGAAGAAACTGCTCTATGACTTTAGCTTCGGCTAGTTCCGGGGCCGCAAGGTCCTCTCTCCCCTGCTCACTGAAGATAGCCGCGCTGTCCTTTCGTTGCTTCACCAATTTCTGCAATAATTTTATCTCTTCAGCCTCGCTAAGCTCTTCTTTCGCTCCTTCCTGGGTTTGGGCTAACAGAATTGCCGACTTCACAGCTCTTAAAGACTGTAACGCTAATGAATTCTTCTCCTTCATAGCGATTTTCATCGCTTCCATAATCTTCTGTTGTAAACTCATGATAATCGATTATTTCAGACCGCGAAGATACATAATAATTAACATCCTTAAAAGAAAAGACCTGTATGCACAAGAAATTCATACAGGCCGTTCTGCAACGATTTAATTTAAACAATTAATCTACATTATCATGAAGGAACGAGTTATTCGAACGCAGTTCAATATCATCATCATCCGTGTTCACCGAAGTCCTGGAGATGTTTGTATCGTCCGAATTCTCTGTTTCATCCAGATCAATTCCAGCGCGCTTATAAGCCGGCTGTTTCTCAATATCATCGATCTTGGAAGCACTGTTTCTGAACTTATAATTGAACTCTTTCATCATTTTCTTGCGTTCTTCCGTTCTATCCTTTAAAAGCTTCGAAATTGGCGTGTTTAAAGGATCGGCAGGCTCATTTTCATCGGTCTTATCGGTTTCTGGACTCTCCACGGTTTTTGTTGAAAAAGCAACTTCTTCATCAACTTCTTCATCCTCGCCAGGCTTTGCCTCGTTCAACATAGTCTCCATTTCCTGGTAATCATCCAGACTATATCTCTTAACACCCTCTTCTGAAATTTCAGTCACGGGCACTACTTCGATAGCGTCTTTCACTTCAATCTCTTCAACACTGGTAGTAGCCACCTCGATTTCTGGTTCTTTCTTTTCGGGAGCCTCGGAAGCCTCTTCTCCCGCAAACGCAGGCAGATCGAACATTAATATCTGCTCCTCCTGTTCATCCAACGACACTTCAACCGGCTTTTCTTCGGAAGAAACTATTGTCTCCTCTTTTTGTTCGACGATCACGAAGTCGTTCACATCAATTTCATTGATGATCACCTGTTCGAACTCCATTAAATGATGAATATCGATCTCTTTATAGGTTACATCGATATTCTTAATTAATTCTGATGTTTCTATATACCCTTCAAAGGGTATCTCGTCCGATACTATTTTCTTAGCTTCCGGGCGCTTCACTATCACTTCTTCTTCTTCCTCTTCGAAAAGCGTATGTCTTATGACAGGGGCTTCCTCAACTTTATTTTTTTGTTCGCTACCTGATACCGGGATTTCCACTGGCGTAGCCGTAGGCTCAGGTGTCAAAACCTGCTCTGCCTTTTGCTCATCCTCCAGCGTATGAATTATTTTCTTTGTCTCCGTATTTACTATTTCATCCTGCTGTTCTGCATTGAAACCTGTTGCGATCACGGTAATGGCAATGGCGCCATCTAACGCATCATCTTCTCCAACACCCATAATGATATTTGCGCTATGACCGGCTTCATCCTGAATATGATCACTTATTTCACCTATCTCATCGATCGTGATCTCTTCACCTCCTGAAACGATCAGCAATAGGACATTTTTTGCTCCTTTGATCTTATTATCATTTAACAGCGGAGAATCAAGCGCCTTCGTAATGGCTTCACCTGCCCGGTTTGCTCCCGTTGCGCTGGCACTACCCATGATCGCTGTACCACTGTTAGCCAGGACAGTCTTCGCATCCCGCAAGTCAATATTCTGTGTATAGTGATGCGTGATTACTTCCGCTATACCCCTGGCTGCTGTGGCCAGAACTTCATCTGCTTTAGAGAATCCCGCCTTAAACCCGAGATTACCATATACCTCGCGAAGTTTATTATTGTTGATCACAATAAGGGAATCAACATTCTGCCGCAAGTTTTCCACTCCGATCTGTGCCTGTTCATTACGTATCTTCCCTTCAAACTGAAACGGTATAGTAACGATTCCTACTGTAAGGATATCCAGTTCTTTTGCCATCTTAGCAATAATAGGTGCGGCCCCGGTTCCGGTTCCTCCGCCCATTCCAGCGGTAATAAAGATCATTTTAGTATTGGTGGTAAGCATGTTCTTGATCTCCTCCATGCTTTCAACCGCGGATTGCTCACCGATCTTAGGATTCGCACCAGCACCTAAACCTTCAGTGAGTGAAACTCCAAGTTGGATCTTAATTGGGACCGGGCTGTTCTCCAGTGCCTGAGAATCGGTGTTACAGATCACAAAGTCCACTCCTTTTATTCCCTGGCTAAACATATGATTTATGGCATTACTTCCGCCACCGCCAACTCCAATAACCTTGATGACGTTAGATTGATTTTTTGGCAGATCGAAAGAAATATTATCAAATTCTGTGTTGCTGCTCATATTTTTTGTTTTGTGAGGTTATATAGTCTTATATTATCTTGTCAAATGGCAAATTATTCTGCGTTGTCCAAAAACTCCTTGAATTTTTCCGCCCATTTATCGAAAAAACGCTTGCGCTCCTTTGGTGTGTTGTCCACGATCTCTTCCTCATCACCATCCTGAACCATACTATCCCCGGATGCATTCGCTTCCGATTCAACTGCGACTTTCATTTGTGCCTCGTGATCTCGGCTGTTCAAACTGTCCAGTACTAAACCTACGGCTGTCGCGAACATAGGACTTGTCGTTTCTGAATCACTATCCCCGGCTAGGTGTTCGTTTGGGTAGCCTACGCGGGTGTCCATACCCGATATGTACTCCACCAGCTGTTTCAAATGTTTCAACTGTGCTCCACCGCCCGTTAGTACGATCCCCGCAATGAGTTTCTTCTTCTGTTCTTCATGCCCATAGTTCTTTATTTCCAGGTAAACCTGCTCAATGATCTCCACCACTCTCGCATGGATTATCTTTGAAAGGTTTTTCAATGTAATTTCTTTAGGCTCTCTGCCTCTTAATCCAGGGATGGATACTATTTCGTTATCCTTATTCTCTCCCGGCCAGGCCGAACCAAATTTTATCTTCAGAAGTTCTGCTTGTTTCTCAATTATACTGCAGCCTTCTTTTATATCTTCTGTGATCACATTTCCACCAAATGGAATTACCGCCGTATGGCGAATAATACCATCCTTGAATATCGCGAGGTCGGTGGTACCACCTCCAATATCGATTAGTGCAACACCGGCTTCCTTCTCTTCCTGGCTGAGTACCGCATTGGCTGAAGCCAAAGGTTCCAGGGTAATTCCCGAAAGCTCCAGACCAGCACTTTTCACACAACGCCCAATATTCCTGATAGAGGACACCTGGCCAACCACAACATGGAAATTGGCTTCAAGTCGGCCACCATACATTCCTATAGGCTCCTTAATTTCTGCCTGACCATCAACTTTAAAATCCTGTGGCAACACATGGATGATCTCTTCCCCGGGCAACATTACCAACTTATGAACCTGGTTACAAAGTCGGTCAATATCATCTTCGTCTATTACCTCATCGCTGTTACTTCTAGTAATGTAATCACTGTGCTGCAGACTGCGGATATGCTGACCAGCGATTCCAACCACCACTTCACTTATTTTCATACCCGAGGATGCTTCGGCGTCCTGTACGGCCTGCTGGATAGATTGAATGGTTTGAGTGATATTGTTCACTACCCCCCTATGAACCCCAAGGCTTTTGGATTTCCCGATACCAAGAATCTCCATTTTGCCATATTCATTCTGCCTTCCGATCATAGCAACG
>JABDNT010000006.1 GCA_013043685.1 Flavobacteriaceae bacterium
CGTTGAGTTCCTCCATAACCCGGGATCACTCCCAGGGATACTTCTGGCAGCCCCATCCGGGCATTGTCGCTAGCTATTCGGAAATGAGCAGACATGGCAAGTTCCAGCCCTCCACCTAAAGCAAAGCCATTTACTGCAGCGATCACGGGAGTGGATAAATGCGCCACATAATCGAAGAGCAGCGCTTGGCCCTGAGATGCAAGCTCAGCCCCCTGGGATACAGAATAATCGGCAAACTCGCTTATATCCGCTCCGGCAACAAAAGCCTTCTCACCACTTCCTGTAATAATGATTACCTGGGTCTCATTATCTTCATCCGCTTCTTTAAAAGCATCGTGAAGTTGCTTAATGGTTTCCTTGTTTAGCGCATTTAATTTAGTAGGCCTGTTAATAGTAATTATTGTAATTCCGTTATTGGAATCGACAAGAACATTTTCGTAATTTTTCATGGATTGTGTTAGTTTGTGGGGAATTAATGAAGTATAAAAGTACGAAACCCTTTATGATTTTGGAAATGAAACCTTAAAGGTTGTGGTTTCATTTTCATCAGATTCGAAAGTAATATTTCCATTGTACGTCTCTACAATTTTCTTAACCATGGCAAGCCCTAATCCCATGCCGCTGGTTTTAGTCGTGAATTTAGGTTCGAATATTTTTTCCAAATTCTCTTGTGAAACACCTATTCCATTGTCCATAACAGTAATTACGGCATGATCGCCTTCGGAAAAGACCTTCACTTCGATCCTGGGTTCTTCAACTCCTCCCTGTTCAATGGCCTGGATACTATTTTTAATAAGATTCGTTACCACCCGAATAAGCTGAGTACGGTCAAATCTCGCAATAAGCTCCTTTTCTTCAGGGAAATAGTAAATATACCCTTCATTGAATATATCCAACGCCAACTTAGTGATCTGTACCACATTCAGCGTTTCATCCTGCTGGGCAGGCATTTTAGCATAGGTAGAAAAAGCAGAAGCGATAGAACTCATCGTATCAATCTGCTGAATAAGTGTGTTACTATATTCTTCCAGTTTCTTCTCCACATTAGGGTCGGACGGATCGAACTTGCGCTGAAAACTTTGTACGGTAAGGCGCATTGGAGTTAACGGATTCTTTATCTCGTGTGCTACCTGTTTTGCCATTTCACGCCATGCCGCTTCTCTTTCATTGGCAGCCAGTTGGGCGGCACTACTTTCTAATTCATCTATCATCCCGTTATAGGCCTTAACCAGCGTTGAGATCTCTTCTGTAGTTCTATCGTCCACAGTGATCTTTTTATTTCGCCTATTAAGCCGGGTTTCTAGAATTTTCTCACTTACATCATTGAGAGAACGCGTAATATATTTAGACAAGAAATACGCCAGAGCTATAGCGATCAATAGCATGACAAGATACGCCAGCCCCAAACGCGACAGGCTTTCCTTAAGCTCCTTGTTCATGAATCCATCGTCTTCGATATAAGGCAAGTTGAGAATGGCTAGCGGTTTAAAGTACAGGTCTGTAATTAGACTATAAGAAGATTGGTAGTCCTGTCCATCTTCGGTGAACTGCTCTACGTAATGTTTATCCGAACTGGACTCTAAAGCTTCCAGAGCGTAAGACGGAATTGTAGTATGTGTGGTATCCCTGAAGAAAGACGCCTTGGAAGACTTCAGTAAATTTCCATCCAGGTCATAGAGGTACAATTCGAGTTTGTGAATATCCTTGATCTCATAGATCTTCTCTTTGAAGATAAGAGGTATCTGGTCCGTCTCCACCGGATAAGTTGTGTTTTGAAGCACATAGTCTATATTCTCACGGATATTCGCTTCCTTTCGCTGAAGTCGCTCCCTATGATAATCTTCTGCCTCTTCTCTGTACTGAAAAATTGTTACCACGGCGATCAGGACTGATGCCAATACAATTAGCACGATCATTGAGAAAAATATCCTGTTCCTAAGTGAGCGTTTATAGAATGCCAAGCTTAAATTTTTTCAGTGAAGATAGCAATAATCAAACCAAAATGATCTGAATTGTCCCTCCACGAGATTTGATTCTTTACTTTTCCCTGATTCTTTTATAAAGTTTGAAACCAAGCATGATGAGTATGGCAAACAGGATAATACCCAGGGTTCCATAGATCCAGTTTATGGCGTTCTTCAAAATAACAAGAAAAACTACGGCGAAAAGAATAAGTGTCGCGCCTTCATTAAAGATCCTCATAAAATTGGAGGAATATTTCACCTTATCCCGCTGAAGATCTATATAGATCATATGGCATTTTATATGATATATGATCAAGAGTACTACAAAACCCAGTTTTACCTGCATCCAGGCATCTGTAAGATAAAAAGACCTAAGCACCACTAACCAAATAGCAAATCCGGTTGCCAGTATCATAGAAGGCCAGGTAATAATATACCATAACCGTCTCACCATGATCTTTAACTGATCCCCTATAATCTCTTTTTCAGGTGAGGTTTTGTGATAGGCTTCTATTTGGTAAACAAAGAGCCGGACAATGTAAAACAGACCTGCAAACCAGGTAATAACAAAGATGAGGTGAAGGGATTTTATATAGTTGTATTCCACTATTCTTTTTCGTCTTCAATAAATAAATAATCCAGGCTCATGGTATTGAATTGCCTGTTAAACTCTGCAATCTCCTGTGATACGAGTTTGTCGAATTTCACCAACTCAGCATTAATTTGCTGAGTTAATTCGTTCTTAACAGCCACATCTTGTTCGGTAGGAGGGAAATCATCCATACTCACCAGGCTGTTCAAGTGAGCCAGTTTATTGGTGAGCTTGATAGGAAAATTAAGCGGATCCTGGCCACTTCTGTTCTTTGTCTGGTATAAGGCTTTTTCTATTTCAGAAAAATCTTCACTTAGTTTCTTAGCTTTTTCAACCAGATCCTTAACTTCTTCATTTTCCTTGTATTGCTTCTGAAATGCTCCCAGTTGCTTGTTGATTTTCCGGATCTTTTTAATGGATTTGTGGGCATTATCCACTGTATTATTGATGTCGGTTATAAAGTCGAATTGCCTTTGCATTCCTGCTTGATCAGTTTCAGAATTTTTATCGGCCAGCACCGTAAACGGTTGATTTTGGACCTCATCTCCAACCTGGAGAACCACCTTGTATTGCCCGGGAATTGCTTTTGGTGCATTGGTGCTTGCCCACCACAGGATCATCCCTTCAAGACGTTCAGCGCCTTTTCCCCGCATATCCCAGGTATGATAATTTGAACCTTTCTTAACTTTGAGTTTATCCTTTATTCCTTTACTGCTGAAGGTCTTTATGGTATCGCCGCGGCTATTCAGATAACTCAGTTTGATTTCTTTTTCTGCAGGATCCTTCACATAGAAATATGTCATTACTCCACCCGGATGGTTAGTCCCCGAAGTCAAAGAACCGCTTCTTGATCCTCCACCCATGCGGTAGCTGTCCTTTGGTTTAAATAGATAATTTTCATTATTGCCGGCTCCAGCCAACTGATGAATTACCGTAAGGTCATCTATGATCCAAAGACTTCTGCCTTGTGTTGCCACGATTAGGTTATTGTCTTTCAAGGCAAGATCCGTGATCGGTACAATGGGTAAATTAAGTTGGAAAGACATCCAGTTCGCACCATCATCGAATGAAATATACATCCCGGTCTCAGTACCGGCATAGAGCAATCCTTTTCTTTTTGGATCTTCTCTCAGTACTCTGGTGAAATGTTCAGAAGGAATTCCATTTGTAATCTTTTTCCAGGTCTTTCCATAATCACTGGTCTTGTACAAATACGGTGCGAAATCACCAGTTTTATATTTTGTTCCCGCAATGTAGCAAGTACCTGCATCATGTAGAGAGGGTTCGATACTGTTTATCATCATCCATTCCGGCATTCCTTTAGGGGTAACATTATCCCAGGTGTTGCCGCCATCTCTCGAAAGATGGACGAGTCCGTCATCACTTCCCGTCCATAAAACGCCTGCTGTGACCGGAGATTCAGCGGCTGCGAAAATAGTGCAATAGTATTCCACAGAGGTATTATCCTGGGTTATCGGGCCTCCGGATGAACCTAGTTTTGACGGATCATTTCTGGTTAGATCCGGGCTTATTACTTTCCAGCTCTCTCCTTCATTAGTTGTAACATGAAGATGATTGGAAGCTGTATAGAGTTTGTTCGGGTCGTGTGGAGAGAAAAAGATTGGAAAATTCCATTGAAACCGGTACTTCATATCTTCAGCTCCGTGGCCCATGGGGTTATCCGGCCATACGCTCACACTTCGTACTGTTCCGTTCTTGTGATTGTAGCGCGTTAAGAAACCGTCATAACTACCCCCGTAAACAATATCATTGTTCTCAGGATCAACTGCAATATGCGCACTTTCTCCACCCGCAGTTCGTTCCCAGTCATCCTCATCTATACTGCGGCCTTCATTTCTGTGTGCGATCCTTATTGTAGAGTTATCCTGTTGTGCAGCGTAAATCCTGTAAGGAAACGAATTGTCTGTAGTGACCCTGTAAAACTGGGAGGTTGGTTGATTATAATAGGTACTCCAGGTTTCTCCCCCATCATAGGTCACCTGGGCCCCACCATCATCCCCAATGATCATTCTCATTGGATTCTCTGGTGCGATCCAGAGATCGTGGTGATCACCATGGGGTGCATTGTAGGTTTCATAAGTTTTCCCTCCATCGGTGCTTTTATGATATCGTACGTTTAGAATATACATTACATCCTCATCCTTGGGATCGGCGTAGATCCTTGTATAATACCATGCCCGTTGGCGTAATTTTCGTTCTTTATTCACCTGCTTCCAGGTTTTTCCACCATCTTCACTTCTATACACTCCCCCTTCTTCTTTATGCTCTACTATCGCCCAAACCCTGTCACTATTCGCAGGAGACACCGTCACACCTATAATTCCAAGTGTGTCTTTCGGGAAACCTTCGTTCTTAGAGATCTCTTTCCAGGACTCTCCGCTATCTGTACTTTTCCAAAGGGCAGAACCGTCTCCCCCGCTACTAAGACTATATGGAGTTCGTCGAACATTCCAGGTGGAAGCATAAAGAATCCTGGGGTTGTTAGGGTCCATTATCAGATCAACGGCCCCGGCATTCTCATTGGCAAATAAAGTTCTCTTCCAGGTGCTTCCCCCATCTGTACTCTTATACACTCCTCTTTCCTGGGTTGGCTTATAGATATTCCCAAGGACAGCAGCATAAACTGTATTATGGTCTTTCGGATGAATAGCGATTCGAGGCACATGCCTGCTTTTCTCAAGTCCGGCTTTTTTCCATGTTTTTCCCGCATCCTCGGTTTTCCATATACCATAACCCGAGGAAACATTTCCTCTAACGGTCTTCTCACCACCTCCCACATAAATTACATTTGCATCACTTTCCGCTACTTCGATGGATCCAATGGATCCTCCAAAATAGCCGTCGGATATATTCTCCCATTCACGGCCACCATTCGTAGTTTTCCAAATACCTCCTCCTGCAGCGCCAAAATAGAACAGATTCGCTTTTCCGGGTACTCCGGTCACCGCGGCACTTCTTCCACCTCTGAACGGACCAACCAGACGGTATTCTAGTGCATCGTAAAGTTCTGAATCATAGGTTTGTGAAGTGGCAGATTCAGTGAAAATTCCTAAAAAAAAGCAAATAAATAACAGGGAGGTTTTTGGATGGTATAGCAACATATTCCGGGTTTCAATTAGTTCGCTTAAAGATAGGTATTTTCAGCAAAACCAATACCGGTTTATATCCTGTTAACTATGCGATAAATATGATTCGGGTTTAATTATTCCTTAGTATCGGATGCGGTTTGATCCGAAGATATATGGGTGATCAAATCAGCATCTTTTGGAATATAGGGAATCAATTCGAGTATCTTTTCCATAGATTCAATACGAGCTTTTGTCTTTTTATTCGCCTTAATTATATACCATGGGGCCCGTTCAGTGTTTGTTTGATCGAACATAGTACTCTTAAAATCAGTGTAGCGATCCCAGAGGCGCAACGCATCCCTGTCTACGGCACTGAACTTCCATTTTTTTACAGGGCTTTTCTTAATATCTTCAAATCGCCTGGCCTGCTCTTCCTTAGTGATAGAAAAATAGATCTTTATAAGGTGAATGCCAGATTCTATGATCATTCGCTCAAATTCGTTCACCTGGTTCATGAAGATGTTGTATTCATTTTCGGTACAGAATCCATTTACAGGTTCCACAACTGCCCGATTATACCAACTGCGGTCAAAGAATACAATCTTACCATTTTGAGGCAACTTATTAATATAACGCTGGAAGTACCACTGACTTTGTTCTTCCTCTGTGGGTTTAGGAAGGGCTACGATACTGAATTCCCTGGGATTCAGGTGTTGAGTGATCCTTCTGATGGCACCCCCTTTCCCGGCAGCGTCACGTCCTTCAAACAGAATTACTACTTTCTTATTATTATCAGACACCCATTGCTGGAGCTTAATAAGTTCTTCCTGAAGAGATTTCACTCGTGCTTCGTACTTAATGTACCGGACCGCTTTAGTGACAGAATGCCCTTCGGTAATGATAAGTTGTTTGATACCTTTTTTTGAGTTAAGTATCTTTAATTCTTTCGATGAAAGTTGATAAGCCATTAGATGTCAATTTGTTTAATCATTCTGTGATATCGCTGAGCCACGTTGGGATCAGGAAAAAGATTCGTGCCTGAATCACCTTTTCCTTCATAGCGGAATTGGGATAATACATACCTTATGCTTTCCAATCTCGCTTCTTTCTTGTTATTGGTTTTAATGATCATCCATGGACAAAAGGACGTATGGGTTCTACTGAACATCTGTTCCTTGTAAAATGTGTAATCATCCCATTTGCGCTGGCCAACCCGGTCTACCGGACTAAATTTCCATTGCTTTAACGGATTTTTAAGCCGTGCTTCGAAACGCCTCAATTGTTCATCCTTGGATATGGAGAACCAGAATTTAATTATGTCGACCCCATCCTCATAAAGCATGTGTTCGAATTCCGGTACCTGAACCATGAATTTGTCGTACTCTTCCTGGTTGCAGAAACCCATTACCGGTTCTACTACCGCCCGGTTGTACCAGCTTCTGTCGAAGAACACGATCTCACCAGGATCCGGAAGTACTTTAATATAGCGTCTGAAATACCACTGCCCTTTTTCTACATTTGTGGGTTTGGTCAAGGCGACAACTCGCATAGAACGCGGGTTAAGGTGTTCGGTAAACCTGCGTATAGCCCCACCTTTTCCAGCCGCATCACGGCCCTCAAAAATGATACAAACACGCTTGCCTTCCTTAGCTACCCATTGTTGAAAATCAACAAGCTCGGCCTGGAGTTTCAGCAAATCTTCTTCATAAGTTACAGAACTCATAATATCCATTAAGAATTCTTCGGGTAACTTTTCTTTTAAAATATTGATTAAAGATTTTCTGTCTGAAACATCTTTAAAATCCTTCAGTTCGAGCATAGGCATATGTGTTAAAAGACAAATGTCAATACTAAATATAGTTCAAAATATGACATTAGTCATTTTGGGCCAGATTGGAAACAATTTCATCTTTTGCTTTCACCGGAGAATTAAGGTCCCTTTTCACCGCACGATTCAGAAAATATCCGGTTAGAATCGTGGATAAGATGTCGGCAATAGGAAAGGCTATCCAGACTCCGAAAACTCCAAGAAAAGGGGGAAGTATCAACAGCAATGGAATTAGAAAAAAACCTTGTTTTGTAAGGCTGAGTAATAAGGCCGGGATCGCTTTCCCAATCGCCTGAAAATATGAAGCTCCTATTAACTGGATCACAATAACAGGGGTCGCTGCAAAAACCCAACGCAAAGCAGAAGGGGTTCGTCTAAGAATTTCCTGGTTATCGGCCAGTGTAGCAGCATCCAATGATTCCGAATTACTGATAAAAATTGTGACTATCTGTTCCGGGAAGATCATTATTAAAGCGAAAATAAATATCGCGAATGCTCCGGATGCCTTAATTGATGTGTTTATGGATTCTTTTACTCGCCCAAATTTTTTAGCACCATAATTATACCCGGCAATTGGCAGAAATCCCTGGTTGACCCCAATCACGGGGAACAAGGCGAACATTAGCATCCGACTTATAATACCATAAGCCGCAATATCAAGGGAATCGCCGTACCGTATCAATACATTATTCAAAAGTATGGTTAACACCGCTATCGTTCCTTGTCTCGCCAGAGTTACAAAGCTCAAGGCATTAATTTCGTTTACGATCTTACGCTTAAGAAAGAAACATTCCAATTTCAGCCGCAACTCACTTTTAACAATGAAAAACCACAGAATAAAGGCAAAACATATCGCATAGCTGATAAAAGTTGCCCATGCTGCACCTTCCATTCCCATATCGAATACCCTGATCAGGATCCAATCCATAAAGATGTTTCCAATAGCTGGCAACATCATGGCGTACATAGCAAACTTTGGTTTCCCTTCCGCCCTGATCACGTTGTTACCCATCATACACATAGCCAGCATCACTATACCATACAATACAATACGATAATAGGTAAGAGCAATGTCACGGAAAGAATCATCGGCTCCAAAGAAATTTATAAGCTGATATTGAAAAACCAATCCGAGTACCGCAAGTATTGCTGAGGTAAAAAATGTAATTGTGGTCTGGTTTCCGAAAACACGCAAAGCCTTGTCACGATCTCCTGCCCCAAGGGCCCTCGATAATACCGAACTACCACCAATTCCTACCGCCAGGCCTATAGCCCCGATAAAAAAGGTGACAGGAATTACAACTGTAATCGCAGAAATTGCGAGTGGCCCTATCCATCGCCCAACAAAGATCGTATCCACGATCATATTTAGGGACATCACCAAGATTCCAATGGAAGCAGGAACTGCCTGCTGAATTAGCAGCGAACTTATTGGTTTAGTGCCTAGTTCGGCTGAACGGTTGCGCGCCATTTATGCGATGGCTGTTTTTATATCTACGATACGCCATTTTTCAATCCAATCTGCCATCAAAGCTGCAAAATCATCCCGGTCGTTTAAACACGGAATGGTAGTGAAATCTTCTCCTCCTACTTCGTGGAAAATCTCTTCCCCTTCCATGGCGATCTCTTCCAGGGTTTCGAGGCAGTCGCTTACGAAGGCAGGGGTTACAATGGCCAGTTTCTTAACTCCGGCCTTGCCCATTCGTTCAATAGTGCGATCTGTATAAGGTTGTAGCCAGGGATCAAATCCGAGCCTGGACTGAAAGGTTGTGGAGTATGTTCCCTCTTTTAGATCGAGTTTTTCAGCTACCAGCCGCGTAGTTTCATAACACTGATGCCTGTAGCAATATTGGTGAGCTGGCGAAGAGGTTTTACAACACTCCCCATCAATTTTACAATGTGATTTTGTGATATCACTTTTTCTGATATGGCGCTCAGGAACACCGTGATAACTAAACAGCAAATGCTCATAATCAAGACCATCTAGCTTCTCCGAAATGCTTTTAGAAAGCACTTCAACATATTCCGGCTTGTTATAGAATGAAGGCATAGAGGTGATCTCCAACTGCGGGAAGAACTCCTTCTGAAGTTCTTCTACCTTCACATTGATGGTTTCGGTAGTTGCCATGGCGAACTGAGGATATAAAGGAATTACCAATACCTCTTTCACACCCTGGTCTACCAATTCCTGAAGGCCATTTTTTAAAGTCATACTGCCATATCGCATAGCGAGTGACACAGGAATATTAATTCGATCCTGAATTTTTTTCTGAAGTCTTTCGGAAATAACAATAAGGGGAGATCCTTCTTCCCACCATATCTTGCTATACGCTTCCGCAGATTTTTTCGGACGTGTATTGAGGATGATTCCGCGCACGAGCAATGTTCGGGCCCATTTCGGGACATCTATCACCCTGGGATCCATAAGGAATTCATCCAGATATTTCTTTACATCTTTCGGATCGGTGCTATCCGGGGAACCTAAATTTACAAGGAGAACTCCTTTCATATGAGCATATAATTTTGACACAAAAATACCCCATAATCCAGAAAAGCAATGACCTTTAGGAGTAGATTAACGTTATGAAAGTATAATTAAAACTAACCTCTCGGAAGTAACGCTTCTTTCAGTTTGATGGAATTTGTCCTTTAGCCTTTAGTCTATCCTTGAAAGTTCAAGTTCGTACTGCTGTACTGGAATTTAATTTTCAATTAATTAGACAGTGCCATGACAAATCTTTTAGGTGTTGTGCCGTATTTCTTTTTAAATGCGGCGATAAAATGACTTGCCGTGCTGTACCCAATTTTCAATCCAACTTCATTCACATTGTGAGATCCCGTGGCCAGCAACTGGCGGGCATATTCCATTTTGTGATCGAAAAGAAAACTAAAAACCGTATCCCCGTATACCTGTTTAAATCCTTCTTTGAGTCGGTTTATAGGAAGCTGTACTTCATCTGCAAGCTGTTGTAATGATGGAGGTTCGGCCATGCGCCTGAGGATAATCTCTTTTGCCCGTTTAATCTTGGCAACGTTGTCCTCATCAACAAGGAAGGGGCATTGTTCGATATTCACATCCGCGGGCCTGTTGAAATATAGACTCAGCAACTCATAAGACTTGGCCTTGAAGTACAGTTGCTTGACCGAGGAATGTAGGTTATAATTCAATAATTGATTTATCACGATGGCCATCGACGGAGAAATGGGAGCGTCCTTATAGTATTTCCGACCCTTATTCTCATCACTTAAAAATGATATGTATCCGGCATCCCGGGAGAATAGTGCGTGTAAATTATCTATGGGTAACAAAAGTGATAACACCCAGGACCGCGGGCTCACGGCTACCTCGATTGGCATATCCCGTTGAGGATTATAAAGCAATAGCGAGGTTTCATCTGAAATTGGTAATCGGTAATTACCATTATTAAAACTGAATGAAGCAGCCCCTTTCACGCAGAAATGAAACTGTATATAACTGGAGCTCACCTCCCTCTTAAATAACTTATTATCAGCTGTTTCATTCGTGAATTTCAGAACGAAGATATCGGAATCTACCAACGTTTCATCGTAAATACTTTGAGCGATACTTTTCTCCATGAGTTACAAAAAATAATTTAAATTTTTCTTATATCATTCTGCATAATGATGCTGAAACCACTAATTCGCCTGCTAAATTAGGGGTATTCCCTGAAAAATATCATATTTTAATACAAATTAACACGTTTCGACATATTTGATTCCTCTGGCGTTATTTTTTAATTTTCGAGCGACTTATTTTTGCACCTCAGGTATGAAAACAAACGGTGCGATGAATAGTGCTTCAGCGTCTGAACAAAATTTTTACGCTTTAGGGCTTAGTTATAAAAAGGCAGATGCCGAAATAAGAGGACATTTCAGTGTTACTGATGCGGCTCAAAAAGCCATTCTCGAGCAAGCCAAAAATGAAGGAATAACATCCTTAAGTGTTATTTCCACTTGCAATCGAACGGAACTTTACGGCATCGCTTCTAATCCATTTCAACTTATCAAACTTTTGTGCGCTCACACCAATGGCACAATTGAGGAGTTTGAGCAAGTGGCCTATGTTTATAAAAATAAACAAGCTGTTTCTCATTTGTTTAAGGTTGCCACCGGTCTTGATAGTCAGATTTTAGGTGATTTCGAGATTATCAGTCAGTTGCGAAATGGCATGAAACGTTCTAAAGACATAGGTATCCTAAATGCCTTTATGGAACGACTGGCCAATGCAGTAATCCAGGCAAGTAAACGTATTAAAAACGAAACGGAGCTGTCTTCAGGTGCTACTTCTGTTAGTTTTGCAGCAGTACAGTACATCATGGCCCGTGTTCCTTATATCTCTGAAAAGAATATTTTGCTCTTCGGTATCGGTAAAATAGGAAGGAACACCTGTGAAAATCTAATTAAACATACCCGAAATAATCATATCACGCTCGTGAACCGTACTAAGCTTAAAGCTGAAAAAATTGCGGGTAAATTCGATCTCATTGTAAAAGATTATGCTGCTATTGAGTGCGAAATCGCGCAAACCGATGTATTAATCGTAGCGACCGGAGCTCAGAAGCCTACCATTAATAAGGCTCTGCTTCATCTGAAAAAACCACTTTTGATCCTCGATCTTTCTATTCCAAAAAATGTATCTGCAGATGTGTTGGAAAACGAACATGTTAACCTTGTGCATTTAGATGAACTTGCGAAGGTAACCGATAGTACCCTGGCTCACCGTGAATCGCAGATTCCGGCGGCTGAAAAAATTATAGCTGAAGTTGAAAATGAATTCAACGCATGGGCTGAAAACAGAATATTTGCTCCTACCCTGAAAGCTCTGAAGTTGAAATTATCTGAAATAAAAGAAGGCGAGATTAATTTTCACAAGCGAAAATTAAATGATTTTAACGAGGAACAAGCTGCCATCGTAAGTGACAGGATCATTCATAAAATTACCACTCATTTTGCCAATCATCTTAAAAATAATGAAACGGCGACTTCCGAAAGCATCGAATTGATAAAACAAGTGTTCCAACTCCCAACAAACGAAGCGTGAGCAAGGTCATAAGAATTGGTACGCGGGACAGTAAACTAGCCCTCTGGCAGGCCAATTTGGTAAAATCAAAGCTGGATAACCTGGGATACAACACAGAACTGATCGCCGTAAAATCTACCGGCGACCTCGATCTTACAAAACCTCTCTACGAATTAGGGATTACCGGAATATTCACCAAAACACTGGATATCGCCATGTTGAATGGA
Organism: Flavobacteriaceae bacterium; assembly: GCA_013043685.1. Lineage (GTDB taxonomy): Bacteria > Bacteroidota > Bacteroidia > Flavobacteriales > Flavobacteriaceae > Pukyongia. The sequence continues at coordinate 12,742 of JABDNT010000006.1, forward strand.
ACTATTGATATTGCGGTTCACAGCATGAAAGACGTTCCCACGCTGTTGCCTGAGGGAATCGTGCAAACAGCAGTGTTAGAAAGAGCCTCAGCTCAGGATATTCTTGTAACACGAGGGGAATTGGATGAAAGTAAAAACTGTACGATAGCAACGGGGAGCTTACGCCGAAAAGCACAGTGGCTGAGTCGTTATCCCCACCACAACGTGGTGGGTTTACGTGGAAACGTAAACTCGAGATTAAAAAAGTTAGCGGATAGCGACTGGCAGGGAGCCATTTTTGCCAGGGCTGGGCTTGAACGGATCGATATCCTGCCACCAGATTTTATACCGCTCGATTGGATGATTCCCGCCCCGGCTCAGGGAGCAATGGTGGTTGTGGCCCTCCGGGACGATGATTTTATGATCGAGGCCACAAAACAGCTAAATCATTATATTTCGGCTATCTGTACCAGGCTCGAAAGAGAATTTCTTCAAGTCCTTGAAGGAGGTTGTACTGCTCCAATTGGTGCTCACGCTGAAATTATTAACAAGGATATCCTTTTTAAAGGCGTTTTACTCTCCCTGGATGGTCAAACCAAATTAGAAATTGAAAAGATCATTATACCAGATCATTTGGAAAGTGCTGGCAGGACGATGGCTTTGGAAATTCTAGATAACGGTGGTAAAGAACTCATGAAACTGATTAAGGAATCGCAGTGAGAAAAGTATTATCTACAAAGAAACTTACTCTCGTGCAAAAGGAACTGTTGCTGAACTCCGGAATTTCATTAATTGAATACGACGCGATATCAATTTCGCCGCTTGATTTTGAGCTGCCGGAATCAATAAGGCATGCGATTTTCACAAGTAACAATGCCGTGGAGATTGTATTCAATTCCAGGAAGAATTCTCCTAAAATTGATAAGGTCTATTGTGTAGGCGCTAAGACAAGTCGAAAATTGACAGATTTAGGGCAAAATGTGGTAAAAACTGCTGATAATGCATCAAAATTGAGCCATTTTATACTAAATTCCTTCGAAAATGAAGATTTTTACTTCTTTTGCGGAAGCCTTAGAAGGGACGAGATTATTGAATATCTAAAAAGTTCAAAAAACAGGCTTTTTGAGGTAAAAACGTACAAAACTGAGTTAAAAAGAAAGATATTTGGGCAAATATTCGACGGAATCATGTTTTTTAGCCCAAGTGCGGTTGCTAGTTTTACACTGGTAAACAAATTATCAGAATCGAACGCATTTTGTATAGGTGAGACCACCGCTGCTGAAGCAAAAAAACATACTAAAAATGTATACGTTTCAAATAATACGTCTATCGAAAGCGTAATAGCCAAAACGGTAAAAATTTTGAAAAAAAATGATTAAGAACGATTTATTTCTAAAAGCCCTGCAAGGAAAAGTTGTAGAACGTCCTCCGGTATGGATGATGCGGCAGGCGGGTCGATATCTGCCAGAATTTATGCAGATCAAGGCAAAATATGATTTCTTTACTCGTTGTCAGACCCCTGAACTGGCGAGCGAGATCACGGTACAGCCGATCCGACGCTATAATATGGATGCTGCAATCCTTTTTAGTGATATCCTCGTTATACCCCAGGCTATGAATATTGATGTGGAAATGAAGACGGGTGTTGGGCCCTGGCTTCCCGAGCCAATTCGGGATGTTCGTGATCTGGACCGGGTAATAGTTCCCAATATTGAGGAAACTTTAGGTTATGTCATGGAAGCTATTGCTATGACCAAGGAAAAGCTTAATGATGAAATCCCACTGATCGGCTTCGCAGGAAGTCCCTGGACAATTTTATGCTATTGTGTAGAAGGGCAGGGATCCAAGAATTTCGCTTTAGCCAAGGAATTTTGTTTCACACAGGCTGATGCGGCTCACCAATTGCTTCAGAAGATAACGGATACCACAATTGCCTACCTGAAGGAAAAGGTGAAAGCAGGGGTAAACGCGGTTCAGGTTTTCGATAGCTGGGGAGGAATGCTGTCCCCAACCGATTATCAGGAGTTCAGCTGGAAGTATATTCAGCAGATCATCGATGCCTTAAAAGACGAAACTCATGTGATCGCATTTGGAAAAGGATGTTGGTTCGCTTTAGATACGATGGCTAAAAGTGGTGCTTCAGCCCTTGGCGTGGACTGGACGTGCAGTCCGCGAAATGCGAGATACCTCACCGGAGGAAATATTACATTGCAGGGTAATTTTGATCCGTCTCGTTTATTTAGCCCTCCGGATGAGATCAAGAAAATGGTAAAACAGATGATCGATGAATTTGGAAAGGACAGGTATATTGTAAATTTAGGACACGGAATTCTTCCTACTGTTCCGGTGAAAAACGCAGCCGCATTTATTGAAGCTGTTAAAGAATACAAAGCCTGATACAAATGAAGATCTGGGCGCGAATACGTCAAATGAGTTTAAAGGAGCTGTTCCGATTCGGAATATTATTTCTGAAAAACCCATTGCTTATTTCACCTACATTGAAAGCTTCAAAAGAGACTATGAGAATTTGTGATTCGCACTTTGGAAAACTACATCACCGCAACGGAAAAGAGAATGCTTTCAGACATGCGCTCTGGAATCTTAAAATTTGCGAAAAATGCCAAAAAACACTAAAAATTAGTCAGAAATCGTCAAAATGGGCCGAAAAAGTAACAAATTTATATGAAAATGTAACAAAAAATGAAAGTTTGGAAGACGCCATGGACCTGCATAATAATTCAGTGGGAAGAATGCTGTTTTTAACGATTTCTGGGTTAAAAATGGCTAAAAAAGTCGATATTTTACTTAAAATGATGCAAAAAGCTGTAAAAATCACCAAAATGGAAGAACTTCAAAGTCTAAAGGATCAATTAGTATATATTTCGGATTAATGTTAAAGAATATCATAAAAGGCTTAAGAGCCTACGGTGGAACTTTTAAACTAATCAGCCAGTTGGGTCTGTGGAAGTATTTTGGTGTTCCGATACTAATCAGTGTGCTGACAGCAATTGGAATTGGTTTTGCCGCCTATGGTTTTTCAGATAACATAGGGGGCCTGATCTCGAGAGCCTGGATATGGGATTGGGGATCGGAAACTTTCCGAACCATAAGCGACATACTCGGTGGCATTATGATAGTGACCCTTGGACTTATTCTCTATAAGCATATCGTGATGGCCTTAAGCGCACCCTTTATGAGCCCCGTCTCGGAAAAAATTGAAGCGCATTTAACAGGAATGCAGCGCGATCATCGGAAAACGTCTTTCATGGCGCAGCTTTGGAGGGGAATTAAGGTGAATGGAAGAAATCTCCTTATGGAGCTTTTTCTTTCAATTCTAATTTTTATCATAGGATTCATACCCATTATTGGAGTTATTTCTACCGTCTTGTTATTCCTGGTACAATCTTATTATGCCGGTTTTGGTAACATGGACTATACCCTGGAACGTCATTTTGGATACAGTAAGAGTATCCGATTCGTGAGTGACCATCGCGGCTTGGCCATAGGAAACGGGATAGTTTTCATATTAATGCTTTTTATCCCGGTACTGGGAATCATATTTGTGCTGCCGCTTTCCGTAACCGCAGCCACCACGGAAACAGTTAAAGTACTTTACCCTTCAGAAAAATAATGAAAGAACAATTTGTAAGCTATATACGTGAACTTCAGAATACGATCACTTCCCGGCTTGAGGAATTGGATGGCAAAGCGACCTTTGTACAGGATAAATGGCAGCGGCCTGAAGGTGGAGGCGGACGTACCCGGGTTATTGAGAATGGAAATGTCTTTGAGAAAGGAGGCGTTAACATAAGTGAAGTACATGGGAAGCTGCCTGAAAGCATGCAACAGTACTTTGGAGTGAACGACGCCGATTTCTTTGCGTGCGGGCTTAGCCTGGTCTTGCATCCGGAGAACCCTTTTGTCCCTACAGTTCATGCCAATTGGCGTTATTTCGAGCTTTATGATGAAAAAGGTGAAATAGCAACACAATGGTTTGGCGGCGGACAGGACCTAACTCCCTATTATCTTTTTGAAGAAGATGCAATGCATTTTCATAAGGTATGTAAGCAGGCCTGTGATGGCCATAATCCTAATTTCTATCCAAAATTCAAAGAGCGTTGTGATGAATATTTCTTCAACAGCCACAGAGGTGAAGCAAGGGGAATAGGTGGTTTGTTCTTCGACTATTTAAAGGAAACCGATAAAATGACCATGAAACAATGGTACGATTTTGTTACCGATGTGGGGGATAGTTTTCTGGAAGCCTATGTTCCTATAGTTGAAAAAAGAAAGAATATTCAATATAACACTGAAAACCGGGATTGGCAGGAAATTAGAAGAGGGCGATACGTGGAATTTAACCTGGTCCATGACAAAGGGACCTTGTTCGGATTAAAAACAAACGGGCGGATAGAAAGCATACTGATGAGCCTTCCGCCTTATGTGCAATGGCGTTATGACCATCATCCTGCTGAAGGAAGTGAAGAAGAAAAATTAATAACAGTATTAAAAAACCCGGCTGATTGGGTCTAAAATATTTAAAATGTATCCATTAAGAAGAAATAGAAGATTGAGAACTTCTGAAGCAATACGAAGCCTGGTGCGAGAAACGGTAATTACACCCGATGATTTCTTAGTTCCATTATTTATTGTAGAAGGGAAAGGAGTGAAAGAAGAAATACCTTCTATGCCCGGATATTACAGGTACAGCCAGGATCTTTTGCCCGCCGAAGTAAAAAAACTATGGTCACTTGGGTTAAAGGCGGTATTACTTTTTGTAAAGGTTGATGATTCTTTAAAGGATAATACTGGCAAAGAAGCATTGAATCCTGACGGACTTATGCAGCGAGCGATCAAAACTATTAAGAATGCCGTCCCGGATATGTTGGTAATGACAGATGTTGCTCTTGATCCTTTTTCGAGTTTTGGTCATGATGGCATTGTGTCTGAAGGAAAGATAATCAACGACCACACCAATGCGGTCCTGGCTGAAATGGCACTCTCACATGCAAAAGCGGGTGCTGATTTCGTCGCTCCCAGCGATATGATGGACGGACGGATATTTGAGATTAGAACGCTGCTCGAAGACGAAGGATTTCACGATACGGGGATTATGAGTTACAGTGCCAAATATGCTTCTGCTTTTTATGGCCCGTTCAGGGATGCCCTGGATTCGGCCCCTGGATTCGGAGATAAGAAAACATATCAGATGGATCCCGCCAATAGGGATGAGGCTATTAAGGAAACCCTTATGGATATTGAAGAAGGCGCCGATATTGTAATGGTAAAACCGGGGTTGTGCTACCTGGATATCGTTCGAGATGTTCGAGATAGTGTAGATGTTCCCGTAGCCGTATACCAGGTGAGTGGAGAATACGCTATGCTAAAGGCAGCGGTTGAAAAGGGCTGGCTGGACCACGATAGTGTAATGCTGGAACAAATTACTGCGATTAAAAGGGCGGGCGCACACATAATCGCCAGTTATTTTGCTAAAGATGTCGTTAAATTAATATCATAAACTGCAAACTATGAAGAATATTCGGTTACTATTTATACTTCTATTTCCTTTGATATCAGCCTGGGCTCAACAAGCTAACCCGAAAGAAGCTTTTCTTGAAAAGTGGGATAACTCTAAAAACTATTTGCTCGCTATAGCAGAGGCGATGCCTGAGGATTATTACGATTTCATGCCCACAGAAAGGCAGATGAGCTTTGAGGAACAATTAATTCATATTAAGGGAAATATGGATTGGTTATCGAACCAGTATTTTAATGCAGGTATGGCAACCAGAGAGAATATCCAAATTCCGGATACGAAAGCGGAAATATTAAAACTTATAGGTGCAGCCTTCGATTCAACACGAGATATAATAGCTTCTGCTTCGGAAGAAAGCCTTGAAGAAACTGTTGAGTTTTTCTCGGGGCCTAAGAGCCGGCTTCAAATTCTTAATCTGTTACAGGACCATGTCACACACCATCGCGGACAACTGGTTGTGTATTTGAATTTGAAAGAAATTAAACCTCCGCGTTATATCGGTTGGTAAATATTGATGATTTTTAATTATAGATTTTCAGTAATATTTTAACTTGTAACAAATTTCAGCCGTATGACGCTGCTTATCGTTTACGCGATACTTTCGATTATCTTTTCCTTCCTGTGTTCTATACTGGAAGCGGCCTTGTTGAGCTTTACTCCCACTTTTCTTCGAATGAAAGATCTGGAAGGGCGAGGGTATGCCAGAACGCTCACCGAGCTTAAAAAGGATATCGACCAACCCTTAATAGCAATTCTCACAATTAACACCATCGCCCATACGGTAGGGGCGATCCTGGTTGGGGTTCAGGCAGAGAAACTTCCGTATAAGGTAGAAATACTGGGGGTTAACATCGTTGGGATCGTTTCAGCACTCATGACGTTGCTTATACTTATTGTTTCTGAAATCATTCCGAAGACTATCGGCGCCACATACTGGAAAAGATTAGGTCGGTTTACGGCAATTAGCCTGAAGATCATTATAGCTCCGTTAAAATATACCGGTATTCTGTGGATGCTTTTGCTTACTACAAAACTTATAGGAAAGTCGGCTCATGTAAGCACTATGAGCCGTGAAGAATTTATTGCGATTACCGATGCAGCGGAACAGGAAGGTGTTTTCGAGGAAAGTGAAAGCGCGGTGATTAAAAACCTGCTCATTTTTAAGTCGGTTGAGGCCAGAGATGTAATGACTCCATTCCCTGTCGTGGTAATGGAGGATGAAGAAACTTCACTGGAAGACTTCTATGAAGCTCATAATAATTTACGATTTTCGCGTATTCCTGTTTACAGGGAAAAGACACATAACATTACAGGATTTGTCCTTAAAGATGACGTCCTCGAGGAGATTGTTCAGGAACACGGAAGCAAGGTAATGGGGGATATTCGCAGGGATATCTTTGTAGTGGAAGCTGAACAACCAATTCCCGAACTGTTCGAGAAATTTATCAAGCAGCGCGGGCATATAGCATTGGTGGTTGACGACTTTGGAAATACCATAGGGATTGTAACGATGGAAGACATTATCGAAACCTTATTAGGCCTGGAGATCATGGATGAAAGCGACGCGATAGAGGACATGCAAATGGCGGCCAGGAAGAACTGGGAACGACGCGCGAAGCGAATGGGTATCGATCTAACCGATAAGAAACCCGAAGATGAAGACGCTTCCGGTTAAAATTGTTTACCGATTAGATTTTATTTTTTAAAGAACTTCCGAATTACGTAATTTCGTACGGATGATGTCTGCTTGCATAAAATCGCCTGTTGGAATCCTCAATATAAGTGGGGATCGTAACGGAATTTCGGAGGTAATGTTTACCGATGATCTTGCTGAAACATCAGGTAAAATACCGGATGAACTTTCGGAGGCAGTTACTCAACTCAATGAGTATTTTGGCAAGAAAAGAAAGAAATTTAGCTTGAAATTAAATCCCGAAGGGACGGAATTTCAGAAAAAAGTATGGGATGCCCTTTTGAATGTGGAATTCGGCAAAACGCAAACCTATCAACAAATTGCGAATAAACTCGGGGACCCAAAAGTAATTCGTGCAGCTGCCTCAGCCAATGGGAAGAATCCTATTGCCATTATCATCCCCTGCCACCGGATTATTGGCAGTGATGGTTCGTTAACAGGCTATGCAGGTGGATTACATCGAAAAAAATGGCTGTTGGAACACGAAAGCCCCGTTGTTCAGGCTACCTTATTTTAATTATTACTATGAAATATCTAAAGAAAATAATTACAGGCCTTCTGGTTCTTACTCTGTTGTTAGTTGGAACCTTGTACGCTACCGATACAGATTATCTGCTGAAGGCAGTACGGACCATTTACCTTAACGGGCATACCACTGCCTTCCTGGACGACTACAATTATTTTGATAATAGCGTTATTGAAGCCGGGGAACCTCTTGCATGGCCAGACCATAAGGATTATAATTCAGTGTCAGAAACCGAAGAGCTTACCAAAATAAATGCCGAACTGGGTACCGTTGCATATTTAATCATCAAAAATGACAGTATCTGGTTTGAAAATTATTACGACGGCTATGGGAAAGACTCTAAAAGTAATTCCTTTTCTATGGTAAAAAGCATGGTCTCCGGGATGATGGGCATGGCAATTTCAGATGGGTACATCAAGGGACTCAACCAACCGGTGGGTGATTTCTTTCCTGAATTCAGTGAAGGGCTGGCAGCTAAAATGACAGTAGGTGACCTCTCCTCTATGGCTTCAGGAACCAATTGGGATGAAGCATATTATTCTCCGTTTTCAATTACCACACGGGCCTATTTTGATGATGACCTGGATAAAGTAATTCTAGGTTTGAAGGTTGTTGAAGAGCCCGGGCAGAAGTTTAAATATGCAAGTGGTGATACCCAGTTACTGGCCATGGTAATTGAAAAAGCAACCGGTAAACCGCTAAGTGAATACTTTAGTGAATCTTTCTGGAAACCTCTGGGAGCTAATGCCGATGCGCCGTGGCAAGTAGATAGCGAGGAAAATGGAATGGTTAAGGCCTATTGCTGCGTAGCGGGGAATGCCCGTGATTTTGCACGTTTTGGCAAGTTGTACAAGGATCATGGAAATTGGAGAGGGAAACAATTATTAGATTCTTCTTTTGTCGCCATGTCCGTGCGGCCCAGGTTTGAGGGAAGTCCGCAATATGGTTATGGGTGGTGGCTCTATGACAGCCCGGATGGCAAGTCCTTTTTCATGATGCGGGGCCACCTGGGACAATATGTGATCGTGAATCCAGAAGACAATGTGATGATCATACGCCTTGGACATAGTAAAAGTGCTGATGCCGGTGTGGGTGTGTTTACCCGTGATATTGACATCTACATTGAAGAAGGATACAAAATGTTGGGGGCAGGTTCCTGAGAATTTTGTAATTTTAGGTGACTCCCCGATAATTCACATACTATTATGTTGCACAGAATAAATCCGGAACATATTCTATTCCTGGATATAGAAACCGTACCCCAACACGCAACCTACGATCAACTTCAAGAGACCATTCAACAACTTTGGGAGCAAAAGACCGAATATCAGCGGAAAGATGATTTTACTCCTGAAGAATTCTATGACCGTGCCGGCATCTGGGCCGAATTTGGTAAGGTTATTTGTATTTCTGTTGGATTTTTTAATTTGAAGGGGGATAAAAGAACCTTTCGGGTCACCAGTTACCACGGTGAAGAGATCGATATCCTGAAAGAGTTTAAAAATCTACTTGAAACTCACTTTAACCGACCCCATCATTTGCTTTGCGCTCATAATGGCAAGGAATTCGATTTTCCATATATCGCCAGAAGAATGATCATTAACGGTATACCCCTTCCTTCGAAATTGAATCTTTTCGGCAAAAAACCCTGGGAAGTACCTCATTTGGACACTATGGAATTATGGAAGTTTGGTGACTATAAAACATTTACCTCTCTAAAATTAATGGCACACATTCTTGGAATTCCTTCCCCAAAAGATGATATAGACGGCAGCCAGGTACGAAATGTGTATTATGATGAGAAGGACATAGACCGAATTATTCAATACTGCGAGAAGGACACGATTACCGTGGCACAGATATTTTTAAAACTTCGAAATGAGTCAATTTTAGAAGAAGATGAAATTCTGTCTGTTTAGAACACATGTTTTTCGTAGATTTACCTTGGACCATAAAAAGATTATAATGAAGACATTTAAAAATTTGATTACTATAATTTCAGTTATCGCACTGATATTTAGTTTTACATTGGTTTCCTCCTGTAGGGAAGACGCCAAAAAAGAAGAAACGCAAACTGAAACCACTTCAACCAAAACACCAGTTGAAACCAAGGCGAAAACCCCGGCTACAAATGAAGCAATAGCAAAGAATCCTGCGCATGGACAGCCTGGACATCGCTGTGATATTCCTGTGGGAGCACCGCTAAATTCTCCTGCTACCAATACTAATTCAGGATCCCCTGTAAATAACAGTAGTTCCAATAATGCGACAGGAAAGGTGAATCCGCCACATGGACAACCGGGACATCGGTGTGATGTAAAAGTGGGTGATCCGTTGTAATAACTTGAGATCAAAGGCTCAAGATTATATATAATAGCCTATTGATTTTGTAGTTATTAGTCAAAAAAAAAGCTCTCATGAAATATGAGAGCTTTTTTTTAAACGAAGTTTTATTCAACGATGAATTGTCCGATTACATTACCATAATCAGTTGTGAATTCAATAAAATAAACTCCGGTGTTTAGTTTTGAAACATCTATAAAATCTGTTCCAATACCTCCGCTTAACAGGCGTTGACCACTAACATTATAAACAGAATAAGCGGTCATAGCAGTATTCATGCTAAAATATAACACGCCTTGTCTCACTGGATTTGGATATAATGTAAATGTTGGAATGAAATTATCTCCATTCTGTAATATGTCCAATGTACCGTTTGATGAAAAAGGTGGTGCCGAGCTCATTGTGCCAGACACAGCAATGTTATCGATGGCAACATCTGCTCTCCACGTACCACCAGTAATTCTATTGAACCTTAGTTGTACACCTCCTCCAATATAATTTGAAATATCGACTGATTGACTATTCCATTGATCTCCTTGATTTAATGTTTGACTCCATATACTAGTCCATATAGTGCCGTTATCTGTACTTATTTCAAGGGAAATACTTCCCATGTCTGTTGTGCCAAACATGTGGTAATCGAAATCGAAACTTGCAGTAATTAAGTTACTAAGATCAAAGCAAGGTGAAATAAGAATGGCTCTCTTATCCGGATAACCAGTGCCATTCCCTGAGGCCTCAACGTACATGTAAAAATCACCGTCTGACGCGCTTAAGGGTCCAGTATTATTTGAAGGTGTCCCATTAGAAATTCTAGTCCAGTCCAGGTCGTCATTAATTGACTGGCTCCAATCTCCGATGGAACTTTCGAAGCTTTCATTATAAGGAACGGATATTCCTCCAGAACAGCCGGCATTTAGCTCATTCAATAATACAATATTGTCAATCGCTAAATCTGCCTGCCAGGTTCCACCCGTTAATCGATTAAATCGTAATTGAACCCCACCGCCCAGATAAGCAGAAAGATCAACAAAGTTCTCTTGCCAAGTATTACCCTGGTTTCCAGATTCACTCCATAGTGTTTCCCATGTAACGCCATCATCGCCACTCGCTTCCAACAAAATCGTACCCATATCCGTCGATCCAAACATGTGGTAATTAAAATTGAAAAATGCAATGGACTCATTTGAAAGATCAAAACATGGAGAGGTAATAATCGCTCTCTTATTTGGGTAGCCTGTATTGTTTCCGGAAGCCTCGACATAAATATAGGTATTCCCGTCTATTGCGGAGGAAGGGCCAGTATTATTTGATGGTGTTCCACCACTATTTCTTGTCCAATCCAAATCATCATTCGTTGCCTGTATCCATCCGCCAAACGAACTCTCGAAACTCTCCCCATAGGGATAGCTTGATATTCCACCTGAACATCCTATAGCCTGAGCTTCTGTTGTAACATTGACGGCATTACTTGGTGCAGATTCGTTCCCCGCTGCGTCAAACGCAACAACGGTAAAGGAATAAGAAGTAGAAGGAGAAAGGCCGGTAACGTTAAATGTTGTGCCCGATGTGGTTCCAATTACTGTAACACCTTCCAGGATATCATAACTGGTAACTCCAATATTATCCGTAGAAGCAACCCAGCTCAAATCGGTTGTCGTTTGAGTGGTATTGGACGCTGTTAAATTGGTGGGTGCAGTTGGTGGAATGGTATCACTCATCGTAGTGACATCAAGTGGACTACTAGGTACCGATTCATTCCCGGCGGCATCCTTCGCCACTACCGTGAAAGTGTATAATGTAGCAGGGCTTAATCCCGTTACACTAAATGAGGTAGTTGCGGTTGATCCAATCACACTGGCTCCTTCAT
>JABDNT010000010.1 GCA_013043685.1 Flavobacteriaceae bacterium
TACATTTCAGCTGTATCCACAAAGTTCACCCCATTGTCTAATGCGTAATCCATTTGTTGATGGGCTTCTGCCTCGGTATTTTGTCTGCCGAAGGTCATAGTGCCCAGACAGATCTTACTAACTTTTAAATCGGTATTCGGGAGGTTGGTGTATTTCATTAATTGGGTTTCCAGGTGTTAGTTGGAATGACAAATGTTAGATTTCATTTAACAATTTTGCTATCTCATCCAGTTTTGGAGTTAGGATCACTTCTATTCTGCGATTTTTAGATCGTCCATCAGCAGTTGAGTTTGGTGCCAAGGGCGCGTACTCTCCTCTTCCCGCTGCCGTGAGATTATCTTTCGGAATACCCGAATTTTGAGTGAGTATGTTTACGATTGCCGTTGCTCTTTTAGTAGACAGATCCCAGTTATCTGTTATATTTCCACTTCCACGGTAAGGAACATTATCGGTATGGCCTTCAATTAAAACGGCAATTTCTTTATTCTGGGCAAGAACTTTCCCTAACTGGACTACTGCTTCGCTTCCTCTACTGTTGACAGCCCAACTTCCACTATCGAATAACAGTTTATTCTCCATAGAAACATACACTTTACCATCGCGTTGTTCCACGGTAAGCCCATTGCCTTCAAAATTCACGAGTGCAGCGGAGATCGCATCTTTTAAGGCCTTCATTTTAGCATCCTTTGCAGCAATGATCCCTTCAAGTTCATCAACCTTTGCCGACCTTGAAGCCAATTCCTTCTGAAGTGTTTTTAATCGCGCCTCTTCTTCCGCTAATCGGTTCTCCTTGGCTTCCAGGTCTTCGAGAAGTTTTCGATTACGCTCAAGGTTTTCCGTTAAAGCGGAAGAACTATTAGCTTCCAGGGCGTCATAAGACGATTGTAGCCGATCTAAATTGTTTTGAAGGGCAGACATCTCCATTTTAAGCCGTGTATTTTCAGCGTTTAACTTATCTACTTCAGTACGTAATTTTGTGATGGAGTACTCCTCCCCATTTCCTCCATTCGCATCCAATTGGGCCATCAGGGATTCATTTTCAGCTTTCAGGGCATCATAACGGTCCTGCAGGTCTTCATAGATCTTAGAAGATACACAAGAGGTAGAAATAGAAATTAGTATAATTCCGAAGAAAATCTTTTTAAACATAGCATATTTGGTTTAGGGCATTTACAACGACAGTTCCACCATGAGAGGACAGTGATCACTATGATGTGCCTCGGGTAATATAACGGCGCGTTTCATTTTTTCTTGCAAAGGTTGAGCTATCATATTGTAGTCGATACGCCAGCCTTTATTATTGGCTCTTGCGTTCGCCCTGTAACTCCACCAGGTATAATTATGCGGTTCTTTATTAAAATACCGGAAGGAATCTATAAAGCCACTGTCAATGAACTTTCCTATCCACTCCCGCTCTACCGGCAGGAATCCCGACACATTCTTATTCCGAACAGGATCGTGAATATCGATTGCCTCATGACAAATATTATAATCACCACTAATCACAAGATTAGGTAACTCCTTTTTTAGATCATCTACATAGGTCTGAAAATCGGCCATATAGGTAAGTTTGCGGTCCAATCGCTCTATATTGGTTCCACTTGGCAGATATAAGCTCATTACAGAAAGACCATCATAATCTACCCTCAGATTTCTTCCTTCAAAATCCATATAGTCTATTCCTGTACCATATGCGACATGATCTGGCTCTTTCTTACAGAATATAGCCACCCCACTGTAGCCTTTTTTCTGGGCACTGTACCAATAATGATAAGGATATCCCGCCGCTTCAATTTCATTCACTTCTACCTGATCTTGTGTGGCTTTGGTTTCCTGAATACAAAAAACATCGGGATCTGCAGCCCTCAGCCACTCCATCAGGCCTTTACGCATGGCAGCTCGAATTCCATTAACATTATAAGATATAATTTTCATTAGGGGTGTTTGATTATCAATTCAGAAGCACTAAAGTAAATAACATCGTATTTTTACCACAACAACTGCACGAAAGGTTTTCAAAAAAGAATCAACAAAATAAAAAGCTGCCGCCTAAGTTGTATACATGATGAAGCATTTCCTGATTATTTTGCTGTTGATCACGCCTTTCCTGGGAAATGCACAGGAAATCCCGTCGAATTATAAAACAAAACGAATTGCTGTTAGCGACACAATTCTTGTAGACAGCATCGCTTTGAATCCCTCACGCTTTGAGATTTTGCTAAAAGACGGCAACAAAGTAGATTCGAACGACTATACCATCGACTTCAATACCGGCCTTTTAGTCCCTTCTGAAATATTGAGGGAGCGAGCCGATACAATTACAATAAACTACCTGCGATATCCGGATTATCTCACCCGTGACTATTATGTATTCGATCCAAAAAGTATAATTGAAAGTACCGGTTCTATTGAAAAACTATACTCCTTACAAGAATCTGGTACGAAGCGTAACTATACCCCTTTTGAGGGATTAAATACCGTAGGTAGTATTTCGAGAGGTGTAACAGTGGGGAATAATCAGAATGCGGTAGTGAACAGTGAGCTCGATCTGCAGATAACCGGCCGCCTGAGTGATAAGGTTTCTATTCGGGCATCAATTCAGGATGCGAATATCCCTACCCAGGAAGGTGGCTATTCCCAGAGCCTGGATGAATTCGACCAGATATTCATCGAATTATTTTCGGACAACTGGAATATTCGAGCAGGAGATGTGGACCTTCAGAACACCAATAGTTATTTCAGCAGGTTTACAAAAAAAGTACAGGGAATTTCGCTGGCCGGTAAACTCAATCATGATACCGGTGCCAGCTCCAGCGCCTTTGCCTCAGGAGCATTGGTTAGAGGTGTTTTCCAGCGAAGCCAGTTCACCGGACAGGAAGGCAACCAGGGGCCTTATAAATTAGTTGGGCCTAACGGGGAGCTCTTCATTCTTATAGTATCCGGTAGTGAACGAGTATATGTGAATGGATTGCTACTGAAACGCGGTGAAAATGCCGATTATATAATCGATTACAACGCAGGGGAAATAAAATTCAATCCAACATTTCCTATAACTGCCAATATGAGAATCGTGGTTGAATATCAATTTACCGACAGGAATTATTCCAGGTTTATTGGTTATGGTGGTGGAAACTACAGCACCGACAAGTTCGACCTGGGCGTTTATGTGTATTCTGAGAACGATGCTAAAAATCAGCCACTTCAACAAAATCTTTCGGAAGAGCAGGTCTCTATACTTCAGGATGCTGGTGACGATATGGATGCGATGACGGCGCCTTCGGCAGTACCGGACACCTTTTCAGAAAACAAAATCCTATATAGAAAAGAAATACTAAATGGGGTCGAGATATTCGTCTTTTCAAATAACCCGGAGGACGAATTATTTAACGTACGTTTCAGTCTTGTGGGTCCTAATCAGGGAAATTATATTCTAAGCGACTTGAGTGCGATAAACAGGATCTTCGAATATGTTCCCCCTTTGAACGGTGTCCCTCAGGGAGAGTATGAACCAGTGATACGGCTAAATGCCCCTGTAAAGCTACAGATCGCCGGTGTGAATGGAAGTTATCATCCATCGGAAAGTACAAAGATCGATTTTGAAGTAGCCGGCAGCCAAAATGACCTTAATTTATTTTCAGATCTCGATGATGGAGATAATGATGGATTCGCAGCCAGGCTGGCAGCAAAACAGACATTATTAAAAACGGCAGATACGCTATCCCTAACCGGCCATGGATCATTGGACTTTGTGAATAGGGACTTCCGCACCATTGAAAGACTCTACAATATTGAATTCACCCGCGACTGGAACCTGATCGATCCTATGGGGGACCAGCGGTTTATCATTGCAGGGATGGAATTGTCGAAACCCCGATTAGGAATCGCAGGTTACGAATACCAGAATTTGAATTTCTCGGAAAATTTTAAAGGTAACAGGCATGTGTTGAATGCCGGACTTCGGCCGGGAAAATTCAGAATAAACAGTTCCAGTAGTTACCTGAATAGTGAGAGCGATTCACTGGACTCTAAATTTATCAGATCGTTTACAAATGCTGTATACCAGCTAAACAAAGCCTGGGTGGGAGCCAAAGTAAACCTGGAAGACAACCAGGTCTCTACGGTGCGGAACGATAGCCTCACCGGGGTGAGCCAGCGTTTTATTTCGTATGAAACGTATGTGGGTGTCGGTGACAGCACTAAAGTCTTTACCGAAGCAGGGTATCAATACCGTGTGAACGACAGTGTTCAGAATAATATGTTGACCAAGGTGAATACATCAAATACATATTATATAAAATCGAGGGTGATCAACACTCCTGAATCACAGCTCTCCATTTATGCTAATTACCGGGATCTGAAAGACGAAATGAATGATAGCGATGATGATGAAAGATCGTTAACTTCCAGGCTTATTTATAACCAGCGCTTGTTTAAAGGCGGGATTCGCTGGAACACCGTACTTGAGTCCAATAGTGGAGTTATCCCGCAACAGGAGTTTACCTATATCCAGGTAGAACCGGGACAGGGTATCTATACCTGGAAGGACTATAATAATAATGGAATACAGGAACTGGACGAATTTGAAATTGCCCAGTTTCAGGACGAAGCGGAATATGTAAGGGTCTTGCTTCCTAACCAGATCTTCGTGAAAATTCGGGAGAATAAATTCAGCCAGTTACTTACGCTTAACCCACAAGCGTGGACGTCTGAAGAGGGATTTAAAAAATTGCTTTCGAAGTTTCACAACCAGACATCTTACCTCATCAGTCGTAAAACACGGCGAAATAATGACGACTTTGAGATCAATCCTTTTAAAGATGGCGGAGATGATGAACTGGGTCTTAGCCTGAATTTCAGGAATGTCCTGTTCTTTAATCGGGGCAAGCAAAATCTTACCACCAGTTACACATTTATAGCCACAAGTGCGAATAATTTACTTTCTGTAGGACTTCAGCAAAATGACCTGCAGAGTCACCAATTCAACTTTAATCATAAGATTTGGAACAATTGGCTGGTCACCTTGAAAGGTTCCTTCGGAAACAATAGTAGTTCTTCCGAAAACTTTCCCAGCAGGAATTTCGATCTGGATAGTTATACTTTCAATCCGAAACTCTCATATCTATTCAATAAACAGACGAGATTTGACGTTTTCTATCAATTCGCCAACGATGAAAACACCCTGGGTGGAATGGAACAGTTAGACAGTCAGAAGACAGGTGTTTCATTTGCCTATACCAATGCTCAGAAGATCTCGATAACGGCCGAGTTCAATTACATAAACAACGACTTCACGGGGAGTGCGTTCTCTCCTGTGGCCTATCAGATGCTGGAGGGATTGCAACCGGGATCGAATTTTACCTGGAGTTTATTGTTTCAGAAAAAGATCACGAAATACCTGGACGCAAATCTGTCTTACTTCGGAAGGAATAGTGAAAACTCCAGCACTATTCATACGGGAAGTATTCAATTGCGGGCTTATTTCTAAGAAGCCGCTATGCATGGTTTAATTCCGAAGAAAACAAAAAAGAGCAGGACTCGCCTGCTCTTTTTATCATTATATTTTGAACGTTATTTAACGATGATTCGTTTAGTTCCTCCAAATTCACTATTACCAATGCGCACAATATACACTCCGGCCGAAACATAAGACATATCCAGGTCGTATTCATACCCGGTTCCGTTTTCGTTTTCCAATCTATATGAAGACAGAGTCTGTCCTAACATATTGATCACAGAGAATGTTAATTGATCTGTCACCTCGGTAGTGGGTAATAACAATTTGAATTGGTTATTTCCCTGGTCCAGTACAAGAAGATCGGTAGTATTGGCAAACTCTTCAGTGCCAAGAATGATATCACCGCAAAGTTGTAGTGTCCAGTCTAACAGGTTTCCACCATCCTGATTAGCATTATCAACAATACGAAGGGTCCAGTCTCCAATTGTTGAGATACCGTCAAAATCGGATAAGTTTCCTTCCGGCTGATAAGGGCCTGTAATTGGATCGGTCGCACCGGTGATAGGATCAGCGGCTTCGTCATCGAAGGTCACATCCACCATATTATCACAGTTTCCACAAACACCATCGGCCAGAACCACGGTCGTATTATCGGGCGCGATCAGTGAGATCGTTAGGTCACCTACCCATGTGTGATTGATGTTCAAGTTTACGTTCACATCGTTCACCATGATATCATTTGTATACGTTATTACGGAATTTGTTACCGTTCCTGCATTGGGTCCGATAGAGAAATTGGTATCGTTGGTCTCACTGGAACAAGACAGGTTAATTACCGTCTTGGTTGTGCTATCATTAGATGTATCACTATCGGCAGCAAGTTCAGTAGAAGCTAAAAACTCGTAAGTTCCTTCTACGGAAAGGTCTGCCAAGGTAGAGAAGCTATAATCTAGTGTAGCTCCCGGACCGATAGGGCCAACCACGGTCTCTGTAACATCTGCTCCGCCATCAATAGAATATGAAACATCGAAATTAGATTGTGGTGCGGCTCCGAAGTTCTCTATCCGGACGGTTACCGTTTCATTTCCTAATCCTTCACCACTCGTAGGCTCAAGGATCTCGATCACCCCAATATCATTCGCAAATACATTCGTCACATCTTTGGTAACCGAATCATTATTGGCATCTTCATCACCACTAAGGTCGGTTCGTACTTCGAGTGTGTATGTTTGACCAGGAATTGAAAGATCTACAGTTTGTGCAAAAGTGAAAGATGCTGACATGGTTGGTGCCACAGTACCGGTAAAGGTCTCGGTCGCAACCAGGTTTCCGTCCACTCTCAATTCAAGCGGGAAGTTGGATTGTGGATCCAATCCGAAATTAAAGATGGTAACTTCAACGGATTCAGCGTTGGTCAATATTCCATCTACAGGACTTACTATATCTACAGCACCAACGTCATTGTTAAAGTCGGGAGCAATCTTAAATACTCCTACCACTCCTTTTCGTCCACTGTTCATATACTCATTAATGAACCAGAAGGTTTTATCGTCAGCCGGATCAATATCGATCTTACTGTAATCCCCATAACGAAGTCCCGGAATATTCTGATTACCAGAGGCGATCAATTCTTCGGCAATAGTCATGGTATTGATCGGATCTGCAGAAAAACGCCCTGTATAATAAGAACTCACCCTAAAATTAAGCGGGTTTGGTGTAGTAGGGCCTGCCATAGAGGAGTAACCCATTCCAATATTTCCCTGAGCGTCCATCATCAAACTTGCATGCCAGGCATGTCTTCCATCAGGAGCCATATAGGTGCCTTCCTGGAAAATACTCCAGGGTTGTCCATCCCCTGGCTGTCGTAATTCGTACCAGCGTACCCCGGCCAGTTCCCCTCCCGAAGCATCGGTATCGATCACAAAGTTGAAAACAGCCGAATTGTGCCCGCCAAATTTGCGGAACTGTGCTTGATTCATAATCGTAGCTTGAAGCGCATCAATATCGGCACCTCCACCCGGCTGGGCTAAATTTGAAAAGCTTCCCCCGTCAAACACCGAGATAAAAGGTGTAGCTGTTAATTCCAATGGCGGATTACTTACAGTACCGTTACCGGCTCCCCAGTCCACATCGATGGTCCATAACTTAACATGGTCGTTACTCACACCACTCCAGGCGTCATCTTGCAGGTACACAACGGTTGCTCCGCCTGCAGAGGGCATATTATCATCGGTAACATTTAAAACCTGAGGACTGTAGAAACCACTGGTTACAATTCCCGGTAAGTTAAATCCAAGAATCTGCGCTGCCGGATTTCCAAGTATCATCTCATCTCTTTCCATGGCCCAAACTTTATTGGCCGAACCGGTATTGTCTGTTAAATAATACCCATCACTCCAAACAGATAATTTCTGGTAGTCATTAATCTGATTGATATTATACACGAACCATCCTGTCGCCAGGGGATCTGTGCTGGTTCCATCTGAAATCGCAATCTGGGCACCCCCTCCCAGGAAAGTAACGATCCAGCGTTGAGCTGCCGTATCGAAAGAAACAGTGAGATCACAACACCCTCCGGACGGAAAGATCGTTGGATTGGGGGGCATTTGTCCCGACTGGGCAACTCCCGCTTTGTCATAAACTATGAATCCGGTATTGAAAACTACCAATACATGATCTGGTCCCACAGCCAAGGAAGGATCTGTAGGTTGCGAGCCTGATGCGTACGCATCAAAAACAATAGAAGGAGCTCGACCCGCCAGTTTTTGAGTTAATGGGTCTTGATTACGAAAGAAAAAGTCATCCTGAGTCTGAGGGTCTTTACCGGGGATCACCTTCACACGTGAGGATCTTCCATCCTGCGCTTCTTCATTTGAGTCGACATACGCAGGAATGTCTGCTAACCTCGAATTGATTGGAGGCACATAGGTAACATTACCTATGGTTCCCTTGTAAAAGGGTTTAGTTAGGTCTGTTTCCTGGGCATTTGCTCCAAGGCTTGCAAGGAATAAACACGCCAGAAATGTGTAAATAAGTTTCATTGATACTGATTTTAGGTTAAATTTTTAGGACATAAAAATATTGTGAAATATTTAATTTTTTCCAATTGTTTTGATTTTTCTGCAAAATACCTCAGAATAACTATGTAATGGGGGGTGTGCGGAATAGGAAATTCGGATGAGTTCCCTAATCATATAATAAAAACAAAGAGCCCCGAAAATGGGGCTCTTTGTACAATGTTTAATCCTAACTATCGAACAACGATCTTCGCTGTTCTATATGTATTCGTATTTGCGTCACCAATTTGTATTAAGTATACTCCTGCGGAATAAGAAGACATATTCAACCGATATACATAACGATCTCCTTGTTTTTCAAGTTCATTGCTGCTTAATTGCTGTCCAAGCTGATTGAAAACGTTCAGGGAAGCAACTTCATCAAAACCTGTCACTAAAACAATTTCGAACCTATTGTTAGGTTCAGTAACTACATATAAATCTGAATTATTGATCAGATTATCCACAATACCTAATGTGGTATTTGTTACAGTTTTCGTTGCCGTATCATTTGATGTATTGCTATCTGCCGCAAGGTTCGTTTTAGCTTCTATCACATATGAAGTCTCTGGTATAGATAAGTCGGCTGTTTGTGAAAAAGTATAAGATTCAGTGGTTCCTGCCACTATCGTTCCACTGTAATCCTCAACGACGGCTGCCCCTCCATCAATAGTGTACTGAACTTCAGGATCTGTAATGTCGTTACTTCCGTAGTTACGAATTGTAACCACGATTTCTTCCGCAGCTGTTAAAGGGCCGTCTACCGGTTGATCGATAGTCAGCATTCCAATATCGTTTGGTTGCGGTGGCTCTAACTGAAATGCTGCTATAATTCCTTTTCTAGGGCCATTCATAATCTCATTGATAAACCAAAATTCGGTATCGTTGGAAGGATCGATCGTCATTTTATTGTAATCACAATATCTCAGATTCGGTACATTATTCGTGGAGACCTCGATTGGTTCTTCAATAACTGTCATAGTACCAAGCGCATCTCCATCAAATCTCCCGGTATAATACGAACCTACTCTAAAGTCTAAAGGATCTACAGTTGTTGGGCCCGCCATAGAGGAATAACCTAACCCTATATTTCCATTTTGATCCATGATCATACTGCCCATCCATGCATGTTTTCCATTGGGAGATGTATACGTTCCTTCCTGGTACAATGTCCAGGGTTGATTATCGGCTGTTTGACGGAATTCATACCATCGAATACCTGCTAACTCTCCACCGCTGGCATCTGTATCAATCACGAAATTGAAAATCGCCGAATTATGACCACTAAATTTTCTAAACTGAGCCATATTCATGATTGTATTCTGTAAAGCATCGATAGCCGCTCCACCTCCTGGTTGTGATAAATTGTTAAAATTACCATTATCAAACACACTTATAAACGGAGTAGCTGGAATTTGCGTTGCTGCCGAAATTGTACCTGTACTAGCACCCCAGTTCATATCTATTGTCCAGTACTTAATATGATCGGAAGAGATGCCACTGAAAGCGTCATCTTGAAGGAACAGAACTGTAGCTCCTCCAGGAGCCGGCATATTTCCATCACTCACATTTAAGAATTGTGGGCTGAAAAAAGGATTTGTTCCAAGAATTCCCGGAAGATTAAATGATATGATCTGTGCAGAAGGATTACCCGCCAACATCTCGTCTCTTTCCAGTGCAAATACTTTATTAGATCCTTGTGTATTCTGGGTCATGTAATACCCGTCACTCCATACAGAAAGTTTCTGATAGTCATTGAAAGACTGGGAATAAACAAACCAATCATCGTTGATAGGATCCGGTCCATCCGAAACTGCGATCGAGTTACTTGCACCTAAGTATGTTAATACCCAACGATCTGCATTAGTGTCGTATGTAACAGTTAGATCACAACATCCAGATGACGCGAAAATGGCAGCAGGGGACAAAGGACCTTGTAATAAATTTCCACTTTTGTCGTAGATGGCAAATGCCGTGTTCCAGGTAACCATTACATGATTAGGGCCAACAGCCATGGTAGGATCGGTTGGACTGGAATTTGAGGTAAACGCATCGAATATTAGAAACGGAGGTGCGCTGTCTATGGTTTGTGATGAAGGGTGCGGATTACTCGCCAGGAAATCATTAGTGGTCTGTGGATCAGGACCTATTAAACCTTCAGGTCTCAGTGACCTTCTATCTTGTGCTTCTCTAATTGAGTTGTCAGGTGCAGCAAGCATCCCTTGCCTTGAAGCCAAGGAAGGTACAATGATCATGGAGTCAAATGTCCCAACTGTTGCAGGACCTTGGGGCTCGTTTGGCACAATTTCATTTACTTGTGCCGATAAAGACATTGATAATACTAAGCAGATCATCAATGCGAAATAGTTTTTGAACTTCATTCCGGTAGTTTTTTAGTTAAATTCGTATTAAAGTGTTTAAAATTAGCATCATTATTTGAAATATCAATGAAGATTGGAAAGAATTAATATTTTTTATCAGTCTGATTGTCAGTGGTTTCCTAATATTAATTCCTACTAATTTAATAGGCTAATATAATTATTATGATTTCAAAAATGTCTAATAAGAAAATTATAGGCACATTATTTGTACTTTTCCCAACCAAGAAAAACATCTAAACCTAATACCATGATTTTAATAAGAACATTTTTGGCATTGCTCATCGCAACTATTGTATCTTGCAATTCCAGTGCAAAGACTACCGAAGAAAATGCAAATGATAATACATCCGAGATGAAGGTGGAAGCAATGAAAATGAAAGAGGCGGGATATACGAGCGGTACTATTGTGTACTCCGATGAGGAAGGTGATTGCCCTTATACCATCCAGGTGGATGGTGAGGATAACGATTATATGTTCGATCCTATAAACCTCGATGAAAGTTATAAAAAAGACGGAATGAGGATCTGGTTCAAATATGGAGGCCTTCGAATGATGAATCGCTGCGTCAAGGCAAACCCGGTAAATATACTTGAGATTCAGGAAAGAATGTAATAACCTGGCTCAACTCAGTTTAAGTAAGAAGATATAGAGTGGTTAGCTATCTCAAGTTAACCACTCTTTGTATGAAATACTGTTTTGTATATGTTTTGCCACTTCAGACATAGGGATTCGTTGTTGTTCCATGGTATCCCTATTCCGCAACGTAACTGTCTGGTCTTCTTTGGTTTGATGATCCACTGTTATACAAAATGGCGTGCCGGCCGCATCTTGTCTGCGGTATCTTCTTCCCACTGCATCTTTTTCGTCGTAGATCACATTAAAGTCCCACTTCAGATCATCAATAATATCGTGGGCAATTTCCGGAAGCCCATCTTTCTTCACAAGAGGAAGAACAGCAGCCTTCACCGGTGCTAAAATAGCGGGCAAACGCAAGACAGTACGCACACTTCCGTCTTCCAGGGTTTCATCCTGAAGAGAAGTGCTTAATATGGCAAGGAACATCCTGTCGAGCCCAATTGAGGTTTCCACCACATACGGGACATAACTTTCGTTCATCTCGGGATCAAAGAACTGTAATTTCTTCCCTGAATACTCCTCATGCGCTTTTAAGTCGAAATCGGTACGGGAATGTATTCCTTCCAATTCCTTAAACCCAAATGGGAAATTGAATTCTATATCTGTGGCCGCATTGGCATAGTGCGCCACTTTCTCATGATCGTGGAAACGATAATTTTCTTCTCCAAGCCCTAAGGAGAGATGCCAGTTAAGGCGTGTTTCCTTCCAGTATTCATACCATTTCATTTCTTCTCCGGGACGAACAAAGAACTGCATTTCCATTTGCTCAAATTCCCGCATCCTGAATATAAATTGCCGGGCTACTATCTCATTTCTGAAAGCCTTTCCTGTTTGTGCAATACCAAACGGAATTTTCATTCTTCCTGTTTTCTGAACATTCAGAAAATTTACAAATATCCCTTGTGCCGTTTCCGGCCGTAAATACAAATCTGTAGCACTCTCTGCAGATGCTCCCAACTTAGTTCCAAACATCAAATTAAACTGGCGAACCTCGGTCCAATTCCTACTTCCTGATACTGGATCGGCAATGCCTAATTCCTCGATCAGCGCTTTTACGCCTGCCAGATCCTCTTCTTCCAACAGCCGCGCCATTCGATCCAGTATTTCCTGTTTTTCAGCTCGGTATTTTAACACCCTTGGATTTGTAGTAACAAATTGTTCCTCGTCGAAAGCATCTCCAAAACGTTTTTTGGCTTTTGCAATCTCTTTTTTGGCTTTATTCTCCAATTTTTCGGCATGATCTTCAACCAGGACATCGGCACGATAGCGTTTTTTAGAATCTTTATTATCAATGAGCGGATCATTAAAAGCATCCACATGCCCGGAGGCTTTCCAGGTAGTTGGGTGCATGAGAATGGCGGCATCTATGCCAACAATGTTCTGATGCATATATACCATACTCCGCCACCAGTATTCACGAATGTTATTTTTTAGCTCCACTCCCTGCTGCCCGTAATCGTAAACAGCACTTAAACCATCATAAATTTCACTCGATCCGAATATATATCCATACTCCTTTGCATGGGAAATTACCTTCTTGAATTGATCTTCATTATTTGCCATAGCGCAAAAATAAAAAAACCGCTACGATAACATCATAGCGGTTTACATTTTTTAGAGATCTTTTTATTTCAGCTCCATAGCAGTCGTTGCAATTTGCCGTGCACCGTCAAATACATTGATAGTGTAGCGACCTTCAATAAGATCTTCTTCAATGGCATCGACCAGGATGCAAACATCAAGCTCTTCGTTTTCATAGAATACCTTGGTGACTTCACTGTAGTTAAGGATCCCATCTTCAAATTCCATGGTAGATTTCTTTCCAAGCAAGTTGTTCTTGGGATTGATTACCTGAACATACAACAAGCGATCTCCTGATTCGGCGATATCGTTCGGAGTTAAGGTAAAGCATGCACGAACTTTATCGGCTCTACTGGACCTTCTGGTGTCTACAATCTTTCCGCTGCTTCGTACAATCACTGCTTCCCCTCTAAGATCAACCGCATTTACAACCGATCCTTTTTTAATGGTTTCGGCCATTGCAATGTTTTGTTCGCTTACCGAATCTACAACACGTATGGTTTCATTCAGTACCACGTTGGTGCTGTCTCGTTCCATAGCCAGTTGTTTGTTAGCAGCAATCAGGCTGTCGGCTTTTCTGAAAAGAATTTTTCGCTCTTGCTTCAATCTACCGATCTCCACTTTATATCGTTTGATCAATGCTACGTTTGCCTCTGCATCTTTCACAGAATCGAGTAACAGTTCAATGCGCTCGCGGGCTGCAAGCAGGTCTTTGTCTTTAAGTTCGTTGTCCTGAATAACCTCATCATAATTAGCTATAAGATCTTCAAGTTCTCCTTCAATATCCGATTTTTGTTGTTCTAAGCCACTTACCGTATTTTTACTATCGTTGTAAAGGGTTACGGTGTAAACAGCCAGGGCTATTAACAAGGCAGAAAGGATACCGATTAGTACTTTGAATTTGGTACTGTTGTTTTCAGCAGTCATAGGTTTGGGTTTAGTTTAGGTTTGTGGGACAAATGTAATACTGCGATTACTACACTTCCGTTTATAAAATGGTAAATTTAATTAAAATATGTTAAATCTTTTATTTCCGAAGATATGTCACGGCTGTGAGGATATCTTGCAAAGTACTGAAAATGTGCTTTGTACGCAATGTCGACATGATCTCCCCCTCACTAGGTTTCATTTACATGGAAGTGAAGGCATGAAGCGTGTTTTTTACGGCCTAATACCTGTTGAAAACGCTACCGCACTGCTGCATTTTCAGAAGAAAGGAATAACGCAACAATTACTTCATAATTTGAAGTACCGAGGCCAGGAGGAAATAGGTGCATTCTTGGGTGATTGGCTCGGTGCTGAGCTCGCAGAAAACCCGAAATACGTTAGCATCGATCTTGTGATCCCGGTTCCTATTCATAATCGAAAACGGAGAAAACGGGGATATAACCAGGTTACAGGTTTTGGTAAACAAATTGCCAGTGCACTGGGAGCAGAATTTCGAGAAGATATATTATTAAAAGTGTCCAAAACAAGCTCACAGGTCTTAAAGAAAAGACTAACACGGTTCCAGGATGAACAGATCTTCCGCCTCCAGGAAAGAAATCTTCTTAGAGACAAGCATGTTTTGCTGGTAGACGATATAGTTACAACAGGAGCAACTTTGGAGAATTGTGCACGGCAATTACTTGATAAAACAAATGCGCGACTTAGTGTAGCTACAATGGCAATCGCATAAAAACTTTAGCTATTTTTGTACCTATGAAGCGACGCCTCTATTTTATTCCATTTATATTTATTGGTATTCTGTTGATGGCGAATTGTGCGAAGAAAGGGAGGCCAAGCGGAGGACCCAGAGATACTATCCCACCCATTATAGTGCGAAGCGTTCCAGAGAATTTCACTACCAATTTTGGCGAAACGGAAATACGTATTTTCTTCGATGAATATATAAAACTGAAGGACCTTGGTGAGAATCTTATTATTTCTCCCCCTATGAAATACGCCCCGATAATTACCCCCCTGAACACATCTAAAATGCTCCGAATCCGAATTTTGGATACCCTGGCAGAGAATACAACCTACTCTATCAACTTCGGAAAAAGTATCGTCGACAATAACGAGGAGAATGAGTTTGAGTTTTTTAAGTATGTTTTTTCTACCGGGAACTATATCGACAGTCTGAAAGTAACAGGTGCAGTTCGTGATGCCAAGTTACGAACAGCGGAATTTCCTGTAACTGTGATGTTATACGAAGTAAACGAATCCTTCAAAGATTCAACCATCTATTCAGAAAAGCCAATGTATATCACAGCTACCAGGGATAGCAGTAATACCTTCGAAATAACCAATGTGAAAGAAGGAAAGTATATTTTGATCGCTTTAAAGGAAAAGTCTAACGACTACACATTTCAGCCCAAAACAGACAAGATCGGATTTCTAAATGAGCAAATCACCCTTCCAACCGATAGCACATATAACGTAACAATCTTCAAAGAAATTCCGGAATATAAGGTAACCAGACCTTCACATTTGAGTAAGTATCACATTGTGTTCGGATATGAGGGAGATCCGAAGAATCTAGAGATCACGCCTCTATCTGAGTTGCCAAATGATTTTGTTTCAACCACTCTGCGGGATATGGAAAGAGACAGCTTACACTACTGGTTCCGACCTGAGATTACGGCCGATTCACTTCTTTTTCAGGTACGCAATGAAGAACAATTGGATACCGTTGAAGTGAGGATGAAAAATTTGTTTGCCGATTCCCTTATAGTGCAGGGTTATAAATTAGGTACAATTATTCCCCGGGATACCATGAGCCTTAAAACTACTACCCCTCTGGTGAGCATAGACAATGAGATGATTGGTATAATGGATAAAGATTCGTTAAATATCCCTTTTACTACTCGTGTACATCCTGAAAACAATCTTGCTCAGATCCTATTCGATCGAACCGAAGAGCAGCGGTATAAAGTAGATCTTTTGCCGGGAGCACTAACCGATTTCTATACAAATGTGAGCGATTCCCTATCCTATTCGGTTGAAAGCAAATCGAATTCGGATTATGGCACTATCCCACTCACAATTGATAATGTAAAAGCGTACCCAATTATCGTCGAATTAGTTAGCGAGAAGAATATTGTAATGGATTCTGTAATGATGACCGAATCTGCACCGATGAGTTTCGACTATATAATTCCAGGAAACTATTATATCAGAATCATTTTCGACAGTAATAGCAACGGGCGATGGGATACAGGCAGTTTTCTGGAACGACTGCAACCTGAGGAGATAGTGTATTACCCCAATAAAATTGAAGTGCGGGCCAACTGGACACTCAACACCAACTTCATATTAGACTAAAGGCATCCCTGTCGTTAAGGAATTGAAGCTGTTTCCGGGTATTGAGAATATGATCTTTTGAAAGAACTACCTTTTCTGTAAACTCAATCTCATTATCAGAATTTGAAATGAGATCTCCCAGCACATTATACACTGCACTGTGTCCTATATACTCGTGATTATTCCCATCGACGCCAATTCGATTCACACCTATACAATAACTCATATTCTCTATGGCCCGGGCCCTGAGCAATGCATCCCAGGCTGAAATACGCTTTTTAGGCCAGTTCGCCACATAGATCAGCAAATCATAATCTTCGGTGTTTCTTGACCAAACGGGAAATCGAAGGTCATAGCATATTAACGGACATATTTTCCATCCATGGAAGTCAATTATAAGTTTCTCTTTACCTGCAGCATAGGTTCTGTGTTCTCCTGCCAGGGTGAATGTGTGCTTTTTATCATACCAATGATAGCTGCCATCCGGAAATACAAAATAGAGCCTGTTGTAAAACTTTCGTTTTTCCCGGACTATTAAGCTACCTGTGACAGCAATATCCTGATTGCTAGCTATAGAACGCATCCATTCCAGGGTAGTTCCTTCCTTCTTTTCTGCCAGTTCCAACGCGTTCATAGAAAATCCCGTTGTGAACATTTCGGGCAGGACAACCAGGTTCGTATCAGGTTCAAAGGAACTGATCTTAGCTTCCAACATATCTCTATTTGCCTCGGGGTTTTCCCAATGCAAATTTGACTGAATAATTCCAACAGATAATTCGTTCATTCTATAATTAAGTATACTGCTCCAATAATGAAATCACTTCGGTCAATCCCTGCATCCTCGCATGGTCTAAGGCCGTCTTACCCCCATCATCCTTATTTCCCGCATCCGCACCCTTTTCCAGGAGCAGTTTTACCAGTTCTGTTCTTCCAAAAGTAGCGGCAAAAATAATCGCAGAACCTCCATTGTAGTTTCTCAGGTTAACATCGGCCCCTCGCTCGATTAATTTAGTAGCGATACCAACATAACCCTTAAAACAAACCCCCATTAAAGCAGTATTGCCAGATCCGTCCTGCGCGTTTACATCTTGCGGGTAGCTCAACAGGGTTTCTGTAATATCCTCAAAACCGTAATAGGTAGCCAACAATAAAGGCGATGAACCACGCTCATCTTTAACATTCACCAATGACGGGTCCTTCTTCAACAGGGAATCCAGGGCCTTGTTGTCTCCATTACGAATAGTATTGAAAATTGCGTCACTCATATTAAGTATATATTAGTAAGCCAACAAGTAAATGTACCATTCCGTCTTGATTTGAACAAAAATTTAGCATTAGACAGAAATTCCTAGGATCTCTGGTGGAATTTGATATGTTCAAACGATTAGAGTGAATTTATAATTCGTGCTGCAGCCTCAAGAGTTTCATCGGTTTTTGCAAAACAAACCCGCAGTTGCCGGAAATCTTCACCACCTCGGTTGAATACCGATGTTGGTATAGTGGCCAGTCCCTTTTCTTTTGTGAGCCATTCGCTGAATTCTATGTCTCCTTTTGTTGATATCCCTGAATAGTCGAGTAACTGAAAGTAAGTGCCTTTGGAGGGCACGAACTTAAACCTGGAACCGGAAATCAGCTTCAGAAAATGGTCCCTCTTGGCCTGGTAAAAGCCTGATAAACCCAAATAAGTTTCAGGATCTTCGAGGTAGGTAGCTAACGCCCTCTGTATTGGATGGTTTACACTGAAGACATTGTACTGATGGACTTTTCTGAATTCCTGCATTAAATGTGAAGAGGCTACACAATAGCCCATTTTCCAGCCTGTATTATGGAAGGTTTTGCCAAAGGAGGCCGTAATAAAAGTTCGTTCCGCCAGATCCGGGAAACGCGCAGCACTTTGATGGTCATTCCCGTTAAAAATAATATGTTCATAGACCTCATCACTTATAACATAAAGATCGTGTTCCAAAACGAGACGCTGCAATTCCAGCATATCCGCCTTGGAGAATAACATGCCACTCGGATTATGAGGTGAATTGATGATGATCATTCGTGTTTTCGCACTAATTCGATCGGCTACCTCTTTCCAGTCGGGTTCGAACGAGGGAGGTTTCATTTGAATGGCGACTGGTATACCACCAAATAATTCAATAGCCGGCTCATAACAATCGTAAGCAGGTGCGAAGACAATCACTTCATCTCCTTTATGCACGGTTGCGGCTATGGCGGTGAAGATAGCCTGCGTTGCCCCGGCAGTTATCGTGATATCCGCATCCGGGGAATACGAACTTCCGTAGGTATTGTTAATCTTTTCGGCAATCCTTTCGCGCAAGAGACCGTCGCCGGGCATAGGGGCATATTGATTAAAGCCGGATCTCATGGCTTCAGAAACCAGGTCAATAAGCTTCGGATCACTGTTGAAATTGGGATACCCCTGTGAAATATTGATCGCGTCGTATTCCTGTGCCATTTTACTCATAACGGCAAAGATGGTAGTAGTAACTTTGGGTAGTTTAGAAATCATAGGTTAAAGGTACTTCCAATCCCAATAAAATGCCAGTTTTGGGAAGAATCCTTGCATTTTATTGAAAATGTGTATATTGCTAGCCCCAAATCTTGATTGATCCGAATGAGAAAAGCAATTTTTCACCTGCTTGTTTTTTTATTCGTAGCCCCTGCTATATCCCAGGATGCTACGAATCCACCCACTATTTCCGAGCAAAAAGAGCAGTTTAAAACTTTGAAGGTTACTTCAGATCAATTCTACAATGGAGGTAACTACAGGAAATCCCTGGAAACTAATATCGAACTTTTAAAGATCGCACTCAAAATTGATGATGCTTTTTATAAGCAGCAGGGATACCGCCTATTGGCATACGATTACCTCGCGATGAGCGATACACTTATGGCTCGTGAAAATTTTACAAAATCCATTCGTTTCGCCAATGAATCTGAGAATGATACCGCCAAAGCCTATATGTACATGGATATGGCGAATATATATTCTACTATTGAGCCCAGTTACAAGAAGGCAATGGATTACCATAACAAATCTGTAGATCAATTGCGGAAGATCAATGACTCGGTGAACCTTGCCAAAGCACATTTCAATACCGTCCTAACCGCGTTTGAAAATGGCAAGTACAAAGAGGGGTACGCTCATTTGTTGAGAGCCAGAAAGATGGAAAAATTCGAACCTCATCCTTCCTTTGGGGTCGCCCTGGATAATCTTATGGGTGAGTATTATTACAGCAAGGAGAATTATGAACTCGCCCAAAAATATTTGAGAAAAGCTGCTGAAGTGGCCGAACGAGAAAAGTTCAGTCTGGAGCTGGAAAACGCTTATTTCTACCTTAGTGAGTGCCTGTATAACCTGGAAGAATACCAGGAAGCTTTCCTTATAAAGGATAAGTATGAAGAACACTCTATTCAGAATATGGAGAATGCTTTATATGCTGAAAATGATGAAACTTCGGCTCGATTTGCTATCGAAGAATATCGCAAAGAAGTCCAGGCCGCTGAATTACAGAATAGTCTGCAGGCTCAGATCGTTGAGAATAAGAGTATGCTTAATAACGTACTTTTAATAGTATCCTTCTGTATCCTGTTCTTACTTATGGTATTGTATCTCGCTTACAGAAAACGGAAAGAATTAGTAGCCGAGCTAAGGGTTAAGAACACCGAATATCTCATGGCAAAAGAGGAAACAGAACGCCTTTCGAAAGCTAAGACCAACTTTTTCTCTACAGTAAGCCATGAACTCCGTACGCCACTTTATGGGGTGATCGGACTAAGCACTTTGCTATTAGAAGACAAAGGCCTCAAATCTCATGAAAAGGACCTTAAATCATTGAAATTCTCAGCAGATTATTTACTGGCGTTGATCAATGACGTACTTCATCTTAATAAAATAGACTCGAAGACCGTGGAAAATGATAAAGCCTACTTTAATATTCGCGAACAGGTCAAGACTATAGTGTCTTCCTTTGAATATATGAGAGTTCAAAATTCGAACACTTTTCATATAGATATTGATAAGGACATACCAAAATTAATAAGAGGTAACTCAGTTCGATTGTCCCAGATTCTTATGAATCTGATTGGAAATGCCTGTAAGTTTACCGAACAAGGTGATATATATGTGTCGGCCGGTCTCAAAGAAATTACTTCGAATAAGGCTACGATCTCATTTGCGATCCGTGATACGGGAATTGGTATCGCCGAAGGAAAACAAAACATTATTTTCGATGAATTCTCTCAGGGAAACAACCTGAACTATAATTACCAGGGAAGTGGATTGGGACTACCAATTGTTAGAAAACTGTTATCCCTTTCTAATTCTGAAATACATCTTGAGAGTAAGCTTGGTGAAGGATCCACTTTTAGTTTTGATCTTGCCTATGATATTCTAAACAAGGCTTACAAAAAAGAGCCTGTGCATGCCCTCGATACTCAGGGCCTCAAGGATAAGCGAATTCTTATCGTTGAAGATAATCGTATCAACCAAACCGTAACCCGGAAGATCCTTGAACGTGAAGGTGTGGTTTGTACTATAGCCGAGAATGGAGAAATCGCTGTGGCAGTAGAGCGTGAAAAAGAATTTGACCTAATATTGATGGACATTAATATGCCGGTAATGAATGGTCTCGATGCAACACGGGGAATTCGCAAGAATAATAAAGCCATTCCAATCTTAGCGCTTACTGCAGTAGAAATAGAAGAGATGCGTTTCAGCATTTACGATTCCGGTATGGACGACATAATTGTTAAGCCTTACGACATCACCAAATTCACCCAAACCATACTCAAACATCTGCACGGTAGGGATTCCCGAAGTGATATTTCCAAGCTTCAGGCCATGTAATTAAAGAATTACTACCCTTTCAAACTAGCACTTAAGTATTCCCGGTTCATTCTTGCGATGTTTTCCAGGGAGATTCCTTTAGGGCATTCAATTTCACATGCTCCCGTATTTGTGCAGTTTCCAAATCCTTCCTTATCCATCTGCTCAACCATATTTAGAACACGCCTGCTAGCTTCTACCTGTCCTTGAGGTAATAAGGCAAACTGGCTAACCTTAGCGGCTGTGAAAAGCATGGCACTCGCATTCTTACATGCCGCAACGCAAGCTCCGCAACCAATACAAGCAGCTGCATTAAATGATTCGTCGGCATGTTCCTTTTCTATCGGAATCGCGTTCGCGTCTATGGTGTTCCCCGAAGTGTTCACCGAAATATACCCTCCGGCCTGCTGTATTCTTTCGAAAGAACTTCGGTCTACCATAAGATCCTTGATAACCGGGAATGCCTTTGCCCTGAAAGGTTCTATCACAATAGTGTCCCCGTCGTTGAATTTGCGCATGTGCAACTGACAGGTAGTAATCAACCGATCCGGCCCGTGCGGCTCTCCATTGATTTGAAGTGAGCATGTACCGCAGATTCCTTCCCGACAATCGTGATCGAATACTACCGGTTCCTCACCTTTATCGATAAGTTGTGTATTCAATACATCTAACATTTCAAGAAAAGACATATCTCCTTCTATCCCATCGATAGGATAGGTTTGCATGTTTCCCTTCGTCTGGGCGTTCTTCTGACGCCATATTTTTAGTGTAAGCTTCATAGCAGCTTTTTTTATTTATAACTTCTTGTCTTAACCTCTATATTCTCGTAATTCAATTCTTCCTTATGAAGCACTGCTTTCCCCGGATCTCCTTTGAACTCCCAGGCAGCCGTATACATAAAATTCTCATCATCACGCAATGCTTCTCCCTCTTCAGTTTGATACTCTTCCCTGAAATGCCCTCCACAGGACTCATTTCTGTGTAAAGCATCTATTGCGAAAAGTTCCCCTAGTTCAAGAAAATCGGCGACCCGCATCGCTTTTTCAAGCTCAGGATTCACCTCATTGTAATCTCCGGGAACCCTAACATCCTTCCAGAATGCCTCTCGTAGTTCTCGAATTTCGGAGATCGCCTCTTTAAGTCCTTTTTCATTTCGAGACATTCCAACTTTATTCCACATGATCTTTCCAAGTCGTTTATGGAAGTGATCTACAGATTTGGACCCCTCATTATTTATGAGTTTATCAAGCTGTTCCTGAATGTTCTTTTCGGCTTCCGCAAATTCGGGCAGATCGGTAGAGATGGGTCCGGTTCGTATGTCATCTGCAAGGTAATCCCCAATAGTGTAAGGCAGTACAAAATATCCATCTGCCAATCCCTGCATAAGAGCCGAAGCCCCAAGCCTGTTCGCGCCATGATCACTGTAATTGGCTTCACCAGCACAATAACAGCCCGGTATAGTAGTTTCCAAATTATAGTCCACCCATACACCTCCCATAGTATAATGTACGGCAGGATAGATCATCATTGGTGTTTTATACGGGTTTTCATCTACGATCTTCTCATACATCTGGAACAGGTTTCCGTATTTCGTTTCGATCACTTTTTCACCCAATTCTCTTATTTTTTCTTCGGAAGGATTTTCGATATGTTCCACCGCTGCCACTTCTTTCCCGTATCTCATTATAGCTGCAGCAAAATCGAGGAAAACAGCCTCACCTGTCTTGTTCACTCCGAACCCGGCATCACATCTTTCCTTCGCAGCCCTGGACGCCACGTCCCGAGGTACAAGGTTACCGAAAGACGGATAACGACGCTCCAGATAATAATCGCGATCTTCTTCCGCCAGATCCACAGGTTTTAACTTCCCCTGTTGAATTGCCTCTGCATCCTCCTGTTTTTTTGGAACCCAGATCCTACCATCATTACGAAGGGATTCAGACATCAAGGTTAACTTGGACTGATGATCTCCAGAAACCGGAATACAGGTTGGGTGAATTTGAGTATAGCACGGATTTGCAAAAAATGCCCCGCGTTTATGAATTTTCCATGATGCCGTTACATTACTTCCCATGGCATTCGTTGAAAGGTAAAATACATTACCATAACCTCCTGTAGCGATTACCACAGCATGAGCCGAATGTCTTTCCAACTCACCGGTCACCATATCCCGTGCAATGATCCCTCTGGCCTTGCCATCTACGATAACCAGGTCCAGCATTTCATGCCGGGTATAAGACTTTATCTTCCCACGGTTTATTTGTCTGTTCATGGCAGAATAAGCTCCTAACAGGAGTTGCTGTCCCGTCTGTCCTTTTGCGTAAAATGTTCGTGAAACCAACACACCTCCAAAGGATCTGTTATCTAATAATCCACCATATTCACGGGCAAAAGGAACTCCCTGGGCCACACATTGGTCTATTATATTGGCCGATACTTCGGCCAGCCT
This sequence comes from Flavobacteriaceae bacterium, assembly GCA_013043685.1. Lineage (GTDB taxonomy): Bacteria > Bacteroidota > Bacteroidia > Flavobacteriales > Flavobacteriaceae > Pukyongia. Next base: position 23,685 of record JABDNT010000010.1, read on the forward strand.
GTATACATTCTCTTCGCGAGAACGATAATCACCACCTTTGATGGTGTCGTAAAACAGGCGATAGGTAGAATCCCCGTCACCCTGGTAATTCTTGGCTGCGTTGATACCTCCCTGTGCAGCAATCGAGTGCGCGCGGCGGGGAGAATCCTGATAACAGAACGTCTTTACATTGTATCCCAGTTCCGCCAGGGTGGCTGCGGCGCTTCCGCCTGCCAGACCTGTTCCCACCACAATAACATCTATGTTACGCTTGTTAGCCGGGTTTACCAGGTTAATGTCATTTTTATGTTTTGTCCACTTTTCGCTTAAGGGCCCGCTTGGTACTTTTGAATTCAAAATCGACATATCTTTTGCTTTTTAGTGGGGTATTTGATTGAAATGATGATAAAGTGCGATAAAGACAAATCCTATTGGGATAAGTACCGCATAAAATTTGGCAAATTTTGTAAGCCCTACAGAGTACTTATTGTTGAAACCAACGCTTTGAAAGGCCGAAGCAAATCCGTGCCACAAGTGAAAGATCAGCAATACGAAGGAAAGCGCATACAGACCAACACGTACAGGGCTTTCGAATTTATGAACCAATTCCGGAAAATAACGTGTTGGATCCTCAGGATGCGTCTCTATATACTTATGAACGATCTCCGGCACCCAGAAATCGTAGAAATGCAGCCCAAGGAAGGCAAGTACAACTACTCCTGAAATCAGCATATTTCGAGAAGCCCAACTGGCACTCAGATTCCCTTTAAAAGATTTGTAATTGATGGCGCGGGCCTTTCGGTTTTGAAGCTCCAGAATAAAACCCATCACAAAATGGAAGACCACCCCAAAGATCAATACAGGTTGAAGCACAAACTGTACCAGCCCGTTTGTTCCCATGAAATGGGACCAAGAATTGAAAGTATCCGGATCAATTACCGATGAAATATTTATTACAAAATGTTGTCCAAGGAAAAAGACAAGAAAAAGACCGGAAAGCGCCATGGCAACTTTTCGGGCTATGGAAGATTTTATTAATCCCATTATGGTTTTCTTTTCGAAGATTTCAGATGCACAAAAATAAGGTTCAAAAGAATTAAACCCAAACAATTAGTAGGGTTTATAATAGCAAAAAAGCCATATCAGTATTGATATGACTTAATTGTATTCAAAAGTACTATAATGTTGAAAAAATTATTATCGATTTCGCTTACTTTACTTCCATTGAAGTTGTCGCTGCGCCGTCATCATTCAACACCGTAATTTGAAAACTTCCTTTTGGCAAGTAATACATACCGTTATCGGCTTTTTTTAGTTCTATTCCATTCTTTTTTAGCGCCTTGACTCCTTTTTCAGAAACAGATAAATTGTATTCTGCAATATTGATTCCTTTATCAGCATCGATCGTTAGTTCATTCAATGAATTACCAGATTCATCCGCAACCCTGATCTTTATATTTCCTACTAAAGGACTATAAAAGTGGATGTTTCTTAAGGGTTCGAAAGTTTCAGACCATGGGCTGAAACTACTGCCCCATCGCCTGGAATATCGAATGGAGGGTATTTCGGCCAGGAGGATTTCATTCATCCCTGTGGAAGTCATTTGCTGTAAAACTTCGATATCCGCCCTATAGAAGGACCGGCCATGCGTCCCCAGGACCAGGTCCTTATCTCTTTTCTGAACAACCAAATCATGAACGGCAACATTCGGAAGGCCACCGGAAAATACTTCCCAACTTTTTCCCCGGTTGAAGCTAACCCACGCCCCGTTATCGGCGCCTAAATACAATAGGTCCTCATTTGCAGGATCTTCTTTGATAACATTCACCGGTGATGCCGGTAAATTGGACGAAATGTCCGTCCAGCTCTGTCCATAATTTTCACTCACGTACACGTAGGCTTTAAAGTCGTCCCAACGGTAACCGTTCAAAGTTACGTACACTCTTTCCTTTTTATGCTCCGAGGCGATCACTCGACTCACCCATAAATCCTTTGGGAATGTGGTTGAGATATTGATCCAATTCCCTCCTCCGTTTTGTGTAAGATGCAGCAGACCATCATCACTTCCTGCGTAGAGTAAACCAAACTGGAACGGAGATTCACTTATAGAAGTTAAAGTCCCATAAGCGACATTGCCCGGTTTACCTCCCTTTGTAAGGTCGCCGGAAATCGCATCCCAATCATTACCTTGGTTCATACTTCGCATTAATTTATTCCCTCCCAGATACAGAATGTCCTGGTTGTGAGAACTTAATAGTATGGGTGTTTGCCAATTAAAACGATACGGGTTTTCACCCAATTCATGTTTGGGCTGAATATAGGTTTGCTCCTCATTTTCAAGATTCAGTCGGAAGTAGTTGCCAAACTGAAATCCAGTGTAGACTATATTAGTATTTCGACTATCTATTTGTACCTGCATTCCGTCACCGCCCATTATGGATTTATAGGGATTCTGCCCGCTCTGCTGCCAACGATAATTCATCGTCGCATTATGGGCACCTTTCCAAACCCCATTGTCCTGCAATCCGCCATACACATTATATGGCTTTTCATTATCTACGTTCACTGTATAGAATTGTCCAACAGCAGGAGCATTATTCTTTATCCATGTTTCACCGTCGTCATACGAAATGTTCACACCCCCATCATTACCGTCAATAAGATGTCCGGGCATTTCAGGATTTATCCACAAGGCGTGATGATCTCCATGCACATTTTCGGCTCCAATCGATTCGAATGACTTTCCACCATCGGCAGATTTTAAAATAGGGACACCATAGATATATATCTTATCCCTGTTATTCGGGTCCACGTGTATCTTTCCGAAGTAATAACCATAAGAAAAATAAATTCCGTCCAGGTAACCATCATGGGTTTTGTTCCAGGTTTTGCCACCATCTGTACTTTTATATACCTCGGCCCCGATCACCGGTGTATCAAATAACATAGTGTTGGCATCTTCCAGGTAACGTGCAAGGTCTACCGGTTTAACAGAGCCGCTTCTAACCATATTCTTTACATTTTCAGGTCTATACTTTTCCTGGAAACCATTTTGCCTTAAAAAATCTTTCAACCTGTTATTATCTAATTCTAAAAACTGGGAAACCGTCATCGTCTTGAAATCATCCTTAGAAAGTATTCCGTCATCTGACTCCTTCTCCCCGGATTCTTCTCTGCGAAACTGGTTATCGTGTATGGCATATACCGTATTTGCATCCACAACAGCGACACCAATACGCCCAACACCTTCCCCTGTTGGAAATCCACTGCCATCCACGGTTATTTTCGCCCAGGTGTTACCGGCATCTGTACTTTTATAAATGGCACTGCCAGTACCATTACCTCTGAAATTCCATGCTTTCCTGTCTTTATCCCAGGCGGCTGCATACATCAGGTTGAAATTATTCCTGTCTACATCCATTTCAATAATTCCAGTCTCATCATTCACAAAAAGGGTCCTGTTCCATGTTTTACCGCCGTCCATTGTTTTATAAACCCCACGTTCGGAGTTTTTAGAGTATAGATGCCCCACGGCACTCACTATCATCTCATCCGTATTGTTCGGGTTTATCATGATCTTACTAATGTGGTGGGAATCCCGTAGACCCATATTTTGCCATGACTTCCCACCATCTTCAGACCTGAGTAATCCAATTCCGGCATATGAGGACCTTGAAGAGTTCACCTCGCCTGTGCCTACCCAAATGACCTTATTTTTCCAGTCCACGGATAGGCTCCCTACGTTTTGTGTAGGACTTGAATCCAACACGGGTTCGAAAGATGTACCATTATTCTTAGTGTACCATACACCACCACTGGCATATCCTACATAAAATTCTACAGGATTCTCGGGGTTCACGGCAAAATCTACCACACGTCCGCTCATAATTGTAGGTCCGATACTTTCTAGTGGGAGGTTTTTTACTATTGATTTCTCTGCTAATTGCTGCTTCTGTTGTAAACCGTTTTCTACTTCCGAAGCAGAGGTTGCCGCAGGCTGTCCATAAATACTTAAAGAAACTAAGGAGATGGTAATAATGATCAGTTTTTTCATTTTTGGTGGTTTTTTCAGTTTCTGAAAGTACTGAAGTCTGCTCCGATGGCAAAATTTTTTTTTCAAGTTTAACAGTGATGGTCACCTGAACTTTTTCACGTATTTTTGAATAAATTCATAAGAAAGTTCCATGAAATACCAACCCATAAACAACTCACTTTACATCAACAACCGCAAGAATTTCATGGCGGAAATGAAGCCCAAAAGTCTTGCGGTGTTTAACAGCAACGATATTTATCCTATCAGTGCAGACAGCACTATGCCGTTTCAACAACACAGGGATATTCTCTACCTCAGTGGTGTGGATCAGGAAGAGAGCATCCTGCTTCTGTTTCCGGATGCTGTGGAAGAGAAACATCGTGAGGTATTATTCCTTCGAGAGACTAATGAGCATATTGCAATCTGGGAAGGTGAAAAACTTACCAAAGAACGCGCTACTGAGGTGAGTGGTGTTAAAACTGTTTACTGGTTATCTGACTTCGATAAAATTTTCTTCGAACTGATGACGCAGTCTGAGATTATTTATTTCAATACCAATGAACACTATCGGCAATCTGAAGAAACTGAAACCAGGGAAGGAAGATTCATTAAAACTGCAAAGGCTAAGTTTCCCGCACATGGGTATGCTAAGAGTAATCCCATATTGCAACGATTACGTTCGGTAAAAGATCCACTCGAGATCGAAGTATTACAAACCGCCTGTGATATTACGGAAAAGGGGTTCAGAAGAGTGCTCAATTTTGTTAAACCCGGAGTTTGGGAATTCGAAATTGAAGCGGAATTCATGCACGAATTTCTCAGAAACCGCTCCGATGGATTCGCCTACACTCCAATTATAGCAAGTGGAAACAATGCGAATGTGCTGCACTATATACAGAATAACCAGCAATGTAAAAGTGGTGACCTGATCCTAATGGATGTGGGGGCCGCTTACGCCAATTACAGCAGTGACATGACGCGAACCATTCCCGTGAGTGGTAAATTCACAGACCGGCAAAGGGCAGTTTATAATGCGGTTCTCAGGGTAAAAGATGAGGCAACCAAGCTATTGGTGCCCGGAGCTTATTGGAAGGAATATCACGTAGAAGTGGGTAAACTAATGACCTCCGAACTACTTGACCTGGGATTGATAGATAAGGCTGATGTTCAAAATGAAGACCCGGACTGGCCTGCGTATAAAAAATACTTCATGCACGGTACAAGTCATCATATGGGGCTGGACACGCACGATTATGGTATTTTATGGGAACCTATTAAAGCAGGAATGGTATTTACCGTAGAACCGGGTATATATATTCCTGAAGAAGGATTTGGTGTTCGTTTGGAGGACGATGTGGTGGTACAGGAGCAGGGAGAACCATTTAACCTAATGCGCAATATTCCTATACAAGTCGAGGAAATAGAAGATCTGATGAACGCTTAGTTCAATAATTTGTGAATGTAAAAAAGGGCTATCCGTACAGATAGCCCTTTTTTCGTTAAGATTAATAGATCTTAAACATGCAAAACACCGTTCTCGGCCGCTGCAAATTCATTCCAGTGGTAGCTGTCGGCCTGCTCATCGTTCGTCCAGTTACCGTCTACTACGTATCTGAATTCGTAAGACTGGTCTTTGTCAAGATTAACAGTTCCTTTAAAAGATCCATTTTTTAGTTTCTTCAACGGAGTTGAGTCCGCTTTCCATTCGTTAAATGATCCCGCTACTTTTACTTCACTAGCTTCTGAAGCAGGTACTGTAAAGGTTACTTTACAGATTGGTTTGCTCTTTAAATATTGTTTTGTTATTGCCATGATTTTAAGCTTTTAAGTTCGCGATAAATCTATGATACAAAATAGTATTTACAAACCCTTAACTTCAGAAATATCAGACATTTACGAATTTTTTATAAAGTGATGTCTTCTATTGTGAAGTTGTAAAAAAAGAGGCCTTAAAAAAATGAAATTCGCAATAAATAACCGAAGAATTTGATGCTTAAAATCTATTAAAAAAGTACTACATCGTTTTCGCTTTCCACGATATTTGATTAAAAACTCCGGAAAACGTCAATTTTGATATCTGAGTTATTTTTTTTATCTCTTTTGGCTCCCAAAGACCGAAACTATACTTGCAAGTATAAATGCTGTCAAGGCAGGTAATATCCAACCCATATGATCTCCGGATAAGGGAATAAAACCTTTTATCGATCTAAGAGATTCACCTGAAATAAACTCGACGTCCAGGGTACTTAGAAAATCCGGAATACTAAATAATACGGTAGTCAATACCGTGATCCTGTAGATAATCCTCGTACTGAATTTTCCGGGTAGTACGCTAAGCAGAATTAATACTATTGTGATAGGATAAATAAACATGAGCGCGGGAATGGCAATATCAATAATATAGCCCACAGTATTCTGGCCCACCAGAACTCCTATAACACAACCGGCTATAGCAGTTACTATGTAAGCCATCTGTGAATTCTTTAACAGCCCTTTTACAAAATCAGCTGTTCCGGCGATGATTCCCACCGCTGTAGTAAAACAGGCCAATGCAACTAGGACCGCGAGAAAAGCAGTTCCAGTATTCCCCAATGTTTTTGTGCTTAAGAGCGACAAAAGTTCTGTTCTGTTTGTGACCTCCTCGGTATTACTTTGCCATGCACCCAGGGCGATCAACCCTGCATAAATAATAAACAGGCCAAGGCCGGCGAGTAATCCTGATTTCGCTATCATCCTGCGCTTTTCATCGTAATCGTATTTCCCCTGGAGCGCAAAAGATATTACAATGACACCTCCAACAACCACACCTCCAATGGCATCGAAGGTTTGATATCCTTCAAGTATCCCTGAAGTGAAAGAATTATCGAATACTGACGTCCTCAGGGATTCGGTTTCTGCAAATAGACCAAGCAGAATAACAAGTAATAGAATGATTATAATTAACGGAGTTAAATATTTTCCAATTATGCTTATTATACGGTTTCGATTGAGAACGAATACCAGGACCAATGCAAAATAAATAATACTTAACCAGATAGCAGACATTTCAAAGTATGGCTGTATTGCCATTTCATAGGCTACCGATGCTGTTCTGGGTGATGGAAGCGAGACCGATATCGCATAAACGAATACAGAATAGGTAATTGCAAACCAGGGTGAAACCTTTTTTCCAAAATCCAGCATCGTTCCCTGCAACCTTGCATGGCCGTATATCGCAAGAATTGGAATGACAACTGCAGAAATAGCAAATCCTATGGCTACCCAAAACCAACTGACACCCGCGTTATATCCCAAAAAAGGAGGCAGGACCAAATTTCCTGCTCCAAAAAAAAGTGAGAACAAGGCAAATGCCGTAATTACTATTTGTTTGCTTTGTGTCATTGGCGGATATTTGCCATGAAGATAGAAAAATGATCTTTC